>JAQZBN010000032.1 GCA_029238935.1 Herbinix sp. | reverse complement strand
TTTCTAATCATAAGCAATCCTGTTATCTTTACTGTTTTTGTGGTGTATCTAATATCGATTGCTCAATACTAAATACGGTTCGTTGCATTATTGTTAACATGAATGTGTTATCAACAACACATAATGAAAAATCTTTTTTAGAGCCCATGTGAAGCTCTAATTTATTAGAATTTTCAGGGTTGTTTCACTGTTCAATTATCAAGGTTCTTTTTTATCAGTCTCGCACTGCTTGTCATGTGCTCAACCGAACTTTTTTAGTATATCACAGCCGAGGTATTATGTCAACTACTTTTTTATTATTTTGAATTTCATAATATTTTGTCGTTTCCGTTCCTCAACGGTGGATTTTTATTTTACATGCTGTAGTACAAAATGTCAAGTAATAAATCATACTATTCTGCTAGTTTATTTTTTCCAGTTCTTCCTCGTCGAGATCCTCTGCATCGATATCTATTGTATGTAATGCTCTTCTCTTTCTTCTAGCATCTTCCGATGATTGCATAATAAAATCTTTGATAATTCCAGAATTTTTAATATGATATAGTATCAGCTCTGGATGTGTAGTATCCCCTGTGTAACAAATGATTGTTCCTAATTTGAACATTCTCTCCATTAAACTTCGTGTAAGTCTTACATCTTGTATCTTGTACATATAAGCATCATCTTCGGTTATGCTTAAAAACCCACTGGTAATCGTTATCTTCTCCTCGGTAAAGGAGTACTTTGTGAAGCTAAATGGTAATCCTAAAAATTTGATACGTTTTCTTTCAACATAATTCATAATTATAAAACCTAGCCTTTCCAGGATATCATCCTTTATATACTATTTCATTTTAATGATCTCTGTTTTTTGACCTTGTGTTACCACTAGGTTTGCATCGGATAACTCATTCTTCTTTGAAATCTCAAATACAAGTATCAGATTTTTAGTTTCTCCACCTTCTAAAGTTACATTAATGTATCTTAAGTCATTCTCTAGGACGGTAAATAAAGGTTTATAAATCGTTCCTTTATTTACATCTAATTGGTAATTAATATCTGCAGAACTTAAATCTAATGTTTGCTGCTCCTTCACCTTATTATCTAAAGCAAAAGATATTACCATCAAATTATACCCTTCACGAGGAGATAATGAAAAATACTTATTATTGTCCTCTGGATAGACATCGTAAAATTTATAATCAACATATTCTAATGTAAAATTACTATTTCCTATAATCTCTGTCAAATTCGAATTACTAGCTTGTTCAACATCCTCACCATCTGCTTCTGAAATCACATCCTCAGTTGATGTATCAGATGACTCATCATCGTCAGAAGAAGGTACATTATTATCTACGCTTTCGTCTACGTTAGATCCGTTATTTATCTGTTGATCATCCGCTTCGGTTCCAGTTATAATGTCTTGCGGCAATAATCTATCAGTATAAAATTTATCCTTATGCAGTAACATACCTGCCATGTATTCTGTTGCCATATCGATATCATTATCGGATAAGGTATAGCTTTGTATACATCCGGTCATCGTAAACATGCAAGTTAAAGCAATAACTATGATCCGTTTTCTCAATGAAAGTTCCCCCTACTCTATATGTACTTTAATTAATCGGAAGTTATACATATATCATATTATCACCTTTTGTTGTATTCGGCAACAAAAAATCATAGGCCCTAAGAAATTGACATCTTTCCATCCTAATTCTATAACTATAGCTAATTAAACTTCTAAGCGAAAGTTCCTAGTTAGCGATAATTGTAAAATTAATACTCTTGCAGTATAATCTATATCAAGCTATAAGATATTAACATTTAAGAAAGGAAACTATTCTATGGAACCTCAATGTTTGAAATGTAACGAAAGATTAACAAAATGCACCACCTACTCAACCGGTGATACCTTTATAGCTGTAAAAGCAACTGCTAAATCATTCACAGAAAATAGTAGCCGTATGATTCCATATGTATGTTCTAAATGTGGCTTAATTGAGTGGTATGTGGAAAAACCAAGTAACTTTAAATAACCGATTAATGATATCTAGGTACATCAATAGTAAATTACCCCATATGCGTAAAATAATAGTATACTGTTGTTTATGACATAAACCATAATAGCTCTTTGCTAAGTGAACGAAGGATTATAATTACCCCATTCTTCCACTTACAAAGAGCTATTCGTTCTTTTAAATATCCGTCTTTGTGTCCACTTCAAACCAGAATTCTACTCCGATAGGACGGTTAATCACTCCACATTCCTTATTTAATGAATTCATAATTGCTTTCACGATAGATAAACCAATTCCATTACCACCATATTCTCTGGTTCTTGCTTTATCAACCTTATAGAACTTGATCCAAATTTTATCCAGGTCTTCTTCTGGTATGTTATCACCAGTATTAAATACGGCAACTCGAATAACATTATCATGTCGTATTAATTTTATTTCGATAATCTTATTCCCACTAACGTGATTAAGTGCATTGCTGATATAATTGGTTATCACTTCTTCGATCAAATATTCATCTGACCATACATAGATTGGTTGAGTTTCATTAAAATAAACAGAAACTTCCTTTTGCTTAAATAAGATATCTGTAGCATTTAGAACTGATTGGATAAGTGCTACAATATCAAACCGTTCTATATTAACTTGGTTCGTACCAAACTCAATTTGATTTAAAGTCAAAAGTTTCTTCACCATCTTGTTCATTTTATTGGCTTCATCCATGATAACTTCGCAGTAGAAATTACGGCTTTCCTCATCATCATGAATATTTTCCTTAAGACCCTCTGCATAACCTTGAATTAAGGAGAGTGGTGTTTTAAGTTCATGGGATACGTTTGACAAGAAATCTTTTCTCATCTCATCAATTTCCGTCTTTTGTTGGATATCGGATAAAAGTTCATTGTTCGCACTCTTTAATTCGGATATTGTCGTCTCCAATCGCTCTGAGAGAACATTTATACTATTGCCCAACTCTCCAATTTCATCTTTGGAGTTTACAATATACTTAACATCAAAATCCAAATCAGACATCTTTTTGGCAATATTAGACAAATCTTTAATTGGTTTTGTAAACCTATTTGTTATGACTAACATTATTAATGTACCAACAATAGTTACTAAGATTCCGATATAAGCCAAAAATGTATTCGAAACAGCAACATTGTCTTGCATATTTTCAAAATTTGTACGCATTAATACTCTTTTTCCATCCTCAAGGTAACCAACTAAATCTATATAAAACGAATCCATCTGTTTATCATAGGTTTTGAAAATGTAATATAAATCTGTTTTTGTCAGTAGTTTGAGATTATCAACCGGAACGCCTGGATTACGAAAAATATATTCTTTTATTATCAGGTTAATCTGTTCTTTTTCTCTAACACTATAATCATAATAGGATGGGTAACTTGATTCAAAAAACTTGGTAACAATGTATATTTGTACATTCTGTTTTGTTTCTAATCGGTCCATCTTTAAGGTAGCTTCTTCTGACAAATCCTCATTATTATCATTCTGATTGTAAATAAATTGAATTTCAGAATACGTTTCACCTAAAGTCTTCATCTTGCTATGAAGATAATAATCATCAAGAAAGAAGCGATTTAAAACCCAAGTTAAAAAGATGGTAAAAATAAGTAAGATCATTAATAGTAATGTAAATTTAAATCGCAGGGAATGCTTCATGCATCCACCTCAAATTTATAACCCATACCCCAAATAGTCTTAATATAATCTCCCTTGGAACCCATCTTGCTTCTTAATTTCTTAACATGGGTATCGATCGTTCTTGCATCTCCAAAATAGTCGTAATTCCAAACATTATTCAGAATTCTTTCTCTCGAAAGAGCAACTCCCTGATTCGCAAGAAAATATGTGAGTAATTCAAATTCTTTATAACTAAGGTCGATATTAACATCATCTATTTTAACCTGGTGAGCTGCTTTATCTAATACAATACCACCAATTTCAATAGCTTCCTCGTCTGAAGGCTGTGTTCTTCTTAATACCGCTTCGACTCTGGCTACCAATATCTTAGGGCTAAATGGCTTCGATATATACTCATCCACACCTAAATCAAAGCCTAAGAGTTCATCCTTCTCATCACTTTTTGCCGTCAGCATGATAATTGGTACCTTAGAGTATTGTCTTATTTCTTTACAAACCTGCCAACCATCTAATTTCGGCATCATGACATCCAATATAATGAGTGCGATATCCTTGATCGAAAAGAAAACGTCAATTGCCTGTTCACCATTCTCGGCTTCTACTACATCGTAATTTTCACGTATCAAGAAATCCCTAACCAATTTTCTCATTCTGCTTTCATCGTCAACTACTAACACTTTAAGTTTATCCATAGGTACCTCCAAATGAAAGTTATTTATCTATTGGCTATTATAACACCTGACTATGAAGGATTTGTGAAATTAGTCACCCATATTAGCTTTTTTTGCATCTAATTCCTTTTCTTTTTCATTTAGTATATTCTCTTTTTCATCTAATTCTTTCTCTTTGGCATCCAATTCTTCTTCCCAAGAGGAATATTTATTCAGGATTGCTTCTTCATAATCTCCAGTTATATGTGAAACATTTAATAATGTAATGATTATCATAGCAGCAATAATGATTACCAAAAAAATATTAATAATACGAGAATTTCTATGTTTAATTCGATATTCATCTGCTCGATCTTTCAGCTTATTTTCTCTCTGTTCAGCACTCAACTGGGCAAATTCTTTTGCAGAATTTGGATGCTTTCCGTTCACAATAGAGATGCTTGGAAGATTTTCTAAGGTTACAGTATTACTCGCAATAAGCTTAACCTGAAGTTCTTTTAAAAATTCATAACCGACTATTGTTTGAAAAGCTTGTTTCTCAGTTAATTTATGATACAACTTCATCACTTTATTCAAATCATTCAAATCTGTATTGGCACGAATGTATTCTATGGATTCAGCCTCTTTCTTAGCACTTTTAGACTCTGCGGCATCTATAAAGCTATAGCCGGATACTATAGTTTCATTTTCCTTCATAGCTTATCCCCCTGTCTTTTATTTAGTCCTGGCAACGTTCCTTTGGATAGGTCAAACCCCATTGAGCTCTGGCCTTATCCATTATCTTCATGATACTTAGGGTATCCTGAAGGGGAAGTAGATTGCTTTCCTTTTGGTTCTGTCCAATGCAACTATTCACTTCCATTATTTCATATTCAAATCCATTTTTAATAAATGGTTCAGAATATGTTTCCATTAAGTTTCCATGCTGGTCGTATAAAAGAGCTTTTTGAGCCGACCAGAAAGTTGGAATAACGATCTTTCCCTTTTCTCCTATGATACATGCATCATCTCCAAGATTAGCGCGAATGGCAGAACTGACATCCGCAATTATGCCATCATTATATTGCAGCAATAGTACATTTTGCTCATCCACATTGCTCTTTCCCAACACTGCCGTGCTGAAGATATGGTCAGGCATTCGTCCCAACATGTAGGTGGCAAACGAAATAACATATACTCCGACATCCAGCAATGCACCACCAGCATTATCTGGATTGAAGAGCCGGCTGTTGATATCAAATCCTCCTTGAAAACCAAATGATGCTTTAATATGAGTTACTTCTCCAATCTTTTTCTCTTTCACCCATTGTTTCGCCATTTTAATCACAGGAAGGAATTTTGTCCACATTGCTTCCATTAAAAATACATTATACTCCTTCGCAAGATTGATTAATTCTTCTGCTTCCCTCTGATTGATTGTAAATGGTTTTTCGCATAAGACAGATTTATGATTTCTTATACAAAGAGCCGCATTATCTTTGTGTTCTGTATGTAATGTTCCAATATAGATAGCATCTATATCAGGATCCTGTGCTAATTCTTCGTAACTACCATACGCTCTTTCGATATGAAATCGATCTGCAAATTGTTCTGCACGTTGAAGATCTCTTGCAGCTACACCAATAAGCTTAGCATTCTTTATAGAGCCAATCGCTTCTGCAAATTTTGACGAGATATTTCCAGCTCCTATAATACCCCAATGTATTGTTTTGTCCATAATAATAACCATCCCTTTCTAAACAACCTGCTAACTATGGGCGGCAGGCACAATATTGTTGTAGTGTTTCTTATTGTCTTCACTTATATTTCTATTAAACGGATTTATTCATATAAAAAACTAATATCTATATTTTACTATTTTATATAAGGAAAAGCAAGAAGTCAAAAAAGCATCTTACCGTCTGCAAGATGCTTTTTTTATATGATTTTATTGTCCTATCCTCTATGTATTGGACACCGGAGATCTTTGAAAAGAAAAATAATTAAACCTCTACCGGTATCACTCTATATTCATAATTATCTTCTAATATATGATATCCCACCTTCTCATAAGCACGGTTTGAGATAGGATTTTTCTTATCTACAAATAAGGTACAAAAATGGTTACCTGCTTCTAACAATAATTTACTAAGGTAAAAAATGTTCGCTGCTGCATAACCCTTTCCTCTAAACTCCTCTGGTGTGAAAACATAACTGATAGCACAACCATGAACTAACTGTCTGGTAACCATAGCCATGGTTACTATTTGTTGTTCGGTATTTTGATAAATATAAACCTTTTCCTCTTCTATATATCTTTTTGTCTTTTGAAGTGCCGCTTCATAATCCAATTCACTAGCCAATGCTTCAATCTTAAATTCAATCATCCATTCAGTCAGAAGCTTTGCTTCATCCATGGTTGCTAAACGTTGTTTCCCTTCAATTGGTTTAATATCATTTATGGATCTTATTTCCATTATATCCATTGCTAAATTTTCTTGAAAAGTGCATTTAACACTTGTTTTATATCGTTCAATAAAGCTATGGCAAACATCATTTCTAGCGTTAATACCTCTAATATAATATTTCTGATCATGAATATACTCTGCTAATAGTGAAGCAGCACCGTTTATTTTATCTTTATCAAACTTTACATCAGTAATATAGGCAACCAAGTTATGTGGTGCTACATTGCAAAATAATAGTATCGGCTTCTCCTCATCTAAAATAGCACCAAACATACATGATTCACATGCTTTCGTGTTTCTATTCTTATAGGCATTATAAAGAATCAATTGACTTACTGCTTCTCGCTCTAACATTGTTTCTTCATAATCATGTAAAAATGCTTCTGCATTTTCATATTCCTTTACTACCATACTGTTCCTTCTTTCTAATAAACTCGGTCGGTTATCCTTATTAGTATTAATTTTCCCTATATGTATAATTTTAAACTAATTTTCCAAAATAGGAGATTTATTCATATAACTTTTTAACATAACTGCCCCCATTATATACTATAGAAAAGCAAATTTCAATTTGATTCTATAGCAGGAAATTGTGATACATAGAAAAAATGCTATATTTTATTATTATGAATGCTTCTTTAAAAAAACATACAAAAAATGCGATCAATTTTTTGATCGCATTTTATTCGTCAGTATTGTATTTTTTATTATAATAACTTTTGTACATCAATGTAGCCATTATTCTATCTGCATATCTGGAAACTCATCCTATCCATGAAGCTTTCCTTCTACGCATGTATAGCTTATAATAGCAAACACTATGATTGTTTTGCAGCTATTATTTTTGTGTCGATTGTTTTTTGCGAGCTAATATAACACCTCCGGCTAAAAGAACACCAGCACCTGCTGCATACAGTAGAGTATTTGGACCAGTACTTTCTTCTTTATCCTCAACAGCTGTTGTACTAACTTCTCCATCGGTTGCATCTGTAGATTCAATTTGGATTTCAAAATCATCATCCTGATTTTTGTATACCTTATCCTCGCCAACTGAATCAGTATCCGATACCGGAGTCTCTGCACCCGCATCCATTGTTGTATAATAAATGATGGCAGGATCTCCTTCTACTACAGCAACTAAATCCTTACCGGTTAATCCGTAGATATAATCTATATTTTCTTGATTATAAGGTGAAATACCGATTTCAACTGCATCCACTGTCGTACTGGTATGAGTAATCATAATTTCTTTGTCCGAGATTTCTTTTCCGAAATCTTCATAGATAATTTTATTTATTTCATCTAATTTCGCGAGTACATCGGCACTAATTTCCACACCCATATCTGGACTTGCTACAACAGTAGCTGCAGGATCGACTAATGTTGAGGTATAAGTCTGAGCCAAATCACCATCTACAATTTCGATCTCATCCTTACCGAATACTTCATATAAATAATCCGCATTAGCATCGCTATATGGTGTTATTCCTATTTCAATGTAGTTTTCTACTACACCGGTATATGTTACCTTAAATCCCTTTTCTGCTATATCATTCGCATGATCTGTAAATAAGTATTGATCGATTTCACTTTGTTTTTGATATAATGCATCCAACTCTGAGGATGGTTCTACGATCTGAATGGACATCTCTCCTTGACCCACCGGTGTTTCACCCTTGTATTGTGCAAATGCAATTCCCGTAGATAATGTTGATAAACACATACCCATAACCATAGCTTTCACATATTTTGATCTTATCATATTTTTTCCTCCATTTTCTCATTCATCCTATTTTAATTTACCATACTCGATTTCCTATTTTATCGATGAGGCAGTTACATTTGTCATTATTCTAATTAACTTAGTTCATTATTTATTTCTCTTTTTCATCCCTTGGATCCATAAGGGATACTCGTCTTTGCAACCTCCTTTATTAACTTCTTTACAACTATTAGACGGAAGTGAACGAGAAACGGTTCCGCATTTTTAAATAAATGCACTTCTCCAAATTATTCCACCTTTTATGAAACATCTACGAATCGCAAAGACCTACCAAAACTGCTTTCATAGCGAGTTCGGTAGGTCTTCTCCTCTATATTATAGATACTCTATGAATTTACACTATCAATTTCATAGATTCTTGATTCAGTTCCCCAAGGATGGTAACCAGTAGCAATGTGCTTCCAACCGTACTTTTCATAATAGCTCCTGTGATCAGTACAAAGATATACTTTGGAATACCCGAGTATATTTGCTTCGTTTCTTCCATGGTCTAAAAGCACACTGCCAAGTTCTCTCCCCCTCTCGCTTTCTTCTATATATAAAGCACAAAGGTATGGATACAAATCCTGCCGACTTACAAAATCGTTGACAATGAGTCCGAAGCAACCAATGATTTCATCATTTTTAAGCATTAGGTACCATCTGGGCAGTTTACTTTCTGTTGTAAGGCTGTTGGTGATACAATCCTCATATATTCTTCGTTCAATCCCCCACTTGGTTGCAAAATAATCAATCCCTCTCGTTAGGAAATCTGGATTTTCCCTTATGGATATGATACGTTCTTCCATATTAATTGTTTCCTTTCACCGACTTTTCATCAATTCTTCTAACTACTCCATTGGTATATGCTTCAAAATGCTTCAGCCAAAATCCCCGCGCTGTTGGATTAAAACTCTCAAAGTCCACTCCAAGATATAAAAATCCCTCTTTTTTTAAGGTAGCTATCACATGGGCTAATAAGTTCTGATATACTCCTGTTCCACGATATTCCGGCAGGCAAAAAGCTCCAACAATATTTCGCATGGTTTGATTACCCGTGATAAAAGTTTCCCCTTCATTTCCTATTTTCATGTAGGCAATCACCTTTTCCTCATCTTTCGCAACAAAGAAACGATGATCCTCTGATAATATCTCTAGAAACTCTTCTTCACTCATAGAAGGAAAGTTCATAAAAGTTGGGCTGTCACCAAGATGTGAAATCAACATATTAGTAAAATTAGTCAGTTTCCCCCAGTTAACTTTCGGTAGTTCCTCATAAGTATAGGAAGTTATATCATTCATTGGTAACTCATCTAAAAGTCTGATGGCATCCATACAGCGCAGTCCAAATCCATATTGATAGAAGCTTTTAATAGCTTCTTGATCATGGGCATATAGAGCAATCGCGTGGCTGATAATCCCTTCATCTACTAAAACTTTCGCTGCTTCTTGATATAATAATGAGTAGATCAACTCTCTATTTTCTCCAATGACACCATGGGCGTGAATTGGCGAGAAAGTTCCTTTGGTATTTGTAGTTCCAAAAGCATCCTTTACCGGAGGATAAAAGCACATATATCCAACAAGCTGATCCCCTTCGACTGCTGCTACCCCTCTCTTAAAATCAGCAAATGATGAGAGATCCGGAATATCCATAATCTGTAGAAGACTTTTTACATAGCTTCTTTCTGCTTCATATTCTGTGAAAGCTATCCTACGAGCCTGTTCTACATGATCATGTGTAAATGGTATCATCTTAATTGTATTGCTCAATTTCATCATCTCTTTCCCCCTATGGTATTCATCTTTTTTAGATCTTTACTAATCTTTTTTCCCCAATCCTTTTTCGTTTTTAAATAACCAGACTTATCTTCTGTAAATTTCGCTTCCCCTTTTAACCGTAAATAATTTTTCCATCTGGATATCTGTAAACTACCATTCTCAATCGCTTTTGTAACAGCACACCCCGGTTCTTTTTTATGGGAGCAATCACTGAATTTACATTTATCAAACAAATCCTCAATATCGGAAAATGTCTCTCCCAATCCTTCTTTGACATCCCACATTCCTAGCTCTCTCATACCAGGTGTATCAATAATCATAACACCATTTTGTAACAAAATCAGCTGTCGATGGGTTGTAGTATGTCTACCTTTGCTGTCATCTTCACGGATCGTATTAACTAACATAATTGTTTCTCCTGCCAGGGTATTTACCAGAGAGGATTTACCAACACCTGAAGAGCCAAGAAAAACGAGGGTCTTCCCTGGTGTTAGATACTGAGAAAGCTTCTCTATTCCCACACTATTTACCGAGCTTACTGCAATAATATCGACTCCCATGATTTGATTTTGTACCTCTTTGACTTGTTCAATATAATCTGGAACCAGATCGGCTTTTGTAAGAATAACCACAGGTATTCCGCCACTCTCCCATGCAACCGCAACATATCTTTGGATACGGTTAATATTAAAGTCATAATTTAATGATGCCATAATAAATACATAATCAAAGTTAGCTGCCACTACCTGTTCTAAGATCGTTTTTACATAGCCTGCATTGTGGCCAGAATAATCTGGTCGTGAGAACTTCGATTTTCTTGGTAGCACTTTAACAATGACAGAATCCCCTTGAGTATTATAATTAATCAGTACAAAATCCCCCACTGCCGGAAAGTCCTCTGCCATTGTAACCTGGTTATAAAACGACCCTTTTAATTTTGCGTTGCTTTCACCATGCTGTGATATAATCTTATATAATTCCCGGTGAACTTCTGTGATACGTGCTGGGATGCTATCCGGGAAAGCTTTCTTTTCTTCTTGTATCTCTTGTGTAAAGCCATATTCTTTTAAATTAATCATTCTTTTCCTCCAAAAATTTTCTTCTCTTGAAACTCATTGTTTCGTCTTTCAAAACGCTAATCTCCTTTCTATATAGATGTCGGTTTAGGAGCAAAACCTGATCTGCCAAGACCCAAAGGCTATTTTAAGACATAAAAATACCGCAGTAAGTAGCCTTTGCTATTGCTACGTCTGCGGTGAAATTTAGGCACAAAAAAACACACCCTAAAGTGTGCATCCATCAACGATAGTATTCACGAAAGGTTTCATTCGACGGCATCACTAAAATATTATTCCTAGTTCTGCCCCTTATTCAGTTTAATTCACAATCACCAACAATGCCAACATGAAAACAACTCCTTTCGCAATGCAATTATATTTAAGTTATAGGTTATGCATCTACATATATTATATACGTACACACAGTTGCAAATTTAATTATATAGTATATTTTTCCATAATGCAAGTAAAATTTTACATTTCTATTCTATCAATATTTGATGCTGTTGATCTACTGGTACTCTCGCGATTGTAACCTCTAAACTGTTATGTGGTACTCTGATTAATACGTTGATTAATAAGTAACAAATAGACTGTGGGTAAAGCATAATTGCTACCATAAATTGATAGAGAATTGATTTTATTCATAGGCTCAATGAATACCAAATGTCCTTCCATATCAGCAAATTTTACAACTTTATCTTCGATTGATAAGCAGCCTCTTTTAGCATTATTAAACCTAAGAAAAGCTTAACAATATAATACGAAGAAAGTATAGTAATACTTATTCTTGTTAGATATTAAATAAATTATCGATTGTAATATCGATCTATAACCGAAGATTTAATGAAATTTACTGATGTCTGGATATTCTTAGAAAGCCTCTTGACTTTTATTGTAGTTGGATATAATAATATTTAGATAGATCAAATTCAAAGGAGGATGCTGTGAAGACACAAATTCTAAAGACAAAATTGAAAGAATATTTATTAATTACCTTAGGTATTATGCTCGTTGTTGTAGGTGTATACTTTTTTAAATTTCCAAATAATTTCTCTATCGGAGGAGTTACCGGTATTGCCATATTATTAAGCAGTATATTTGGTCATTCTATCAGTTCAGGAACGATAGTTTTAGTTATTAATATCATCTTACTGATAATCGGATATATTTTCCTAGGCAAAAGCTTTGGTAATCGAACTGCTTATGGAAGCTTGTTGTTATCTGTATCATTGCGTATTCTAGAAATCTTAGTTCCTATGGATAAACCGCTTACAAACGAACCTATGTTGGAATTGGCTTTTGCAGTGGGTTTGCCGGCTGTCGGTGCTGCTATACTATTTAACATCGGAGCTTCTTCCGGAGGAACCGATATCATCGCGATGATGTTAAAAAAATATACAAGCATTGATATTGGACGTGCTTTATTATGTACCGATTTACTTTTAACACTATCTGTATTCTTGGTATTCAATGTACAAACAGGTCTGCTATCTTTATTGGGTCTATTCTTAAAATCTACATTTATTGATACCGTTATTGAAAATTTAAATCTAAACAAATATTTTACGATTATATGTGAAAATCCAAAACCAATCTGTGATTATATCTTAAATTCCTTACATCGAAGTGCTACGATTACGGAAGCAAAAGGAGCTTTCTCCGATAAGAATAAAAAGATCATTCTAACCGTTATGAACCGCGGCCAAGCTGTTCATCTGAGAAAGTTTATCAAAGATACTGATCCCGATGCATTTCTTCTAATTACAAATACCAGTGAAATTATCGGTCGAGGGTTTCGTTCTTAAAAATCTAAAAGTCATTTCCGCAGAAGAAAATCTTCTTATTCATGGAAATGACTTTTTTTATGTATGTAATGCCTATTAATGATGATATACAAGATAACTTAACGAAGAATATCCATGGATATCTTTAATCAGTGATCATTTTTAGAAACAATAAAACTAAAACAACTAAAATAATCGGTCGGATAATCTTAGATCCATTCTTAAGCACCAACCCGGAACCAAGATAGTTTCCTGCAATACTGAATATGGCAGCTGTTGCTCCAAGGAGAAATAATATCTTACCGTTTAAGAGAAAAGTAACTAGTGCAGCTACGTTAGAAGATAAATTCACCAATTTTGTATTACCTGATGCAATACGTATATCCATCTTCGAGAGCCCGGTATAAATTAGGATGAGAAAGGTTCCCGTTCCTGGTCCATAAAATCCATCATAGGTTCCGATGATAAAGGATGCAATAATCGCAATCACTACTTCTTTCTTACAAAGTCTTTTATTTGGATCAGTTTGCACTGCAAATGATTTTCCTTTCAGTACATAAAATGCAACAATAGGTAAAACAAGTAATAAGATATACTTCATTACTTTCTCTTCTACCATGAGAGCAAGATTTGCTCCAATGGTAGAGCCTAACAATGCCATAATAATCGAAGGGATCGCAATAGGCCAATTTACGAATTTATTCTTACAATACCTAATTGTTGATACCGCAGTCCCTACGCTTGATGATAATTTATTCGTTGCTATTGCAAAATGTGGCGGTAAACCGGAAATCATATAGGCAGGTAATGATATTAAGCCTCCACCTCCTCCGATTGAATCTACAAAACCCGCTAAAAACACCAAAGGACAAACAATTAAAAATGTATGTATTGTTAGTTGTTCCATATGTACTCCTATTCTTCATCTCATATCACTTCTGCTGTATTTTTTCATAGTCATTAGATCATCTATGCTAATTAGATAAACCGAGATAAAGTATATAATCTCACTATATCAAAGTCAATGTTATAAAACTACCTTTTCCATGTATTTATTGATTTTCGTGGTTTATAGCAATTGATTTTTTATGATTATTTAATTATCTATATTTTTTTATTTTCTGCAGTAAATCCATTCACACTGTAATCCATAATTACATATATTTAATATTAAGAATTTCGTAAATGGAGGTTTTGCATTGGATATTTTACCAATCATCGATGCAACTCTGTCTGAGCACCGATTTTGGCTGCAAGTATTAGGTGATCATGCGAGATTTATTTTTTATTCTCTCGCTCCAACAGAGTCAGAGCACATTCAGATAGCACAATATTTTATGCAAATGTACGATCAGCTGTTGGAAAGCGCACGAAAACAATTATCTGCCCAGGATTTAGAAAATTTAACGAAGCAGGTACTTGAAGTTACTTATCAATTTCGATCCTTTAAATTACATTTATTGTCGTTAACACTGGTATCAAAAATAAAAGTTCATCTTCCCTCCACTTTTTTTAATGATATGTTGAATGAACTTGACGAGTATATGCTGACTTTACACCAGCTAAAGACAGAACAGGTATTATTTCACCCACTTCATTATCATACGTTATGGTTAACAGATGCGGTAGGTCATGCATTTAGCGTCGCAGCTAATCTTGATTTGGTAGAAAAAGATCTTATTGAACAAGGAAGAAATTATGAAATAGTTTTTGCAGACTTACATATGAAAGCGATGATGTTAAGCGGATACTTACGAACAGAACTTATGGATTTTCCATCTTTGAAACGATTGAATATACAGGTTGTCGATGTCATGGTACCTTTTATGAATTATTTGGATTATATTCGGGATACCCGAATGGAAGGGAGAACACTGGGAACGATATTGCCTTTAATGGCGGATCATATGGCAAGGGAGGAATGTTATTACTTATGGAAGTTATCTCAAACTACAGATTACATACGGCAACCGAACTGTAACCCTGCCAAACCAAGAATTGAAACTTAAACTTATAAACAGATTCCTTATCTCTCGCAGTTACGATACAATGTCACTGTCTTGGGGATAAAGAATCTGTTTTTTTATATCAATATGATTGAATATTATTTATTAATTTAAAGTTATCGCCTTAATCAGCTGTAAAGTATTTTCTAAAGAAAGTCTGTGGGTACGTTCCATACCATGGGAAGCGTGGATACCCTGACCGATTAATGCCCCTCGGATATTATTTCCTCCTCGTAATGCTGCTGATACATCAGAACCATAATGAGGAAAAATATCTACTACATAATCAATCTTATTCTCTTTTGCTATATTAATAATGCGATTCGTTAATTCATAATCATAAGGACCTGAAGAATCCTTGGCACAGATTGTAACAGCAAATTCAGAGCCATTTAGATCATCTCCAATCGCTCCCATATCCACTGCGATAAATTCTTCTATGTCTTCCGGTAGCCAGCTTGCTCCATAACCAACTTCTTCATAGTTACTGATTAATATTTTTAAGCTTCTCTTAGGGAGGAATTTATTATCATAAAATTCCTTACATAATCCTAACAAGACTGCTACAGATGCTTTATCATCCAAATGTCTGGATTTAATAAAACCTTGCTTTGTATATTCAAATTTTGGATCAAAACTGATATAGTCGCCATTGTCAATTCCCAAAGCCAATACATCATCTTTACTCTTTACAATTTCATCAATCCGAATTTCCATATTTCGTTCATTACGGTCTAAGGTTCTCGCATCATCATACGTATGAACGGAGGGGCTTTTTGCTAAGATTGTACCGGTATAAACTCTTCCATCCCTGGTAAGTATCTTACAATAACTACCCTCTATGCTTTGCATAGTATAGCCACCAATTAATGTAAATCGCAATGTACCTTCTCCCGAGATAGAACGTACCATAGCACCTAAAGTGTCTACATGTGCAGATAATCCTAAGGTTTCCTCAACCTGTCCTTTGACGGAGATAATTAATCCTCCTTTTAAACTGACCTCACAAGGAAATCCAAATCCTTCTGCTTCTGTTTTGACAAAATCAATCACATCCTTAGTAAACCCCGATGGACTTGGTATATTTACCAGTCTTTCAATCGCTTGAATGATGTATTCCATTGTATTCATTATTCAACTCAGGCATAAACTTAAAGCAAATGCTTTTAGCTTCTTATACCCTTACTCCTCTCTCTTTCTATGATGATAAATGTAAGATAAATTCCTTGCTTTTCCATTATTATAATTCAATCCTCTTCGTAAAACAACGTATAAAATATAATATATTTAAAATGATATTTCACTGTGCTTTCACAATCCAATCACAGAATATACATAGTTGCTCGGTATGATAAATCATAAATTTCATCACAAAATACTGCGGATAAAGAAAGGAAACACCATGACAAAGAAAAGAAAAAAAGAGATCTCCTTCTTCTCTATTAAAGCAAAAGTGACATTACTTTGTACTACATTTATTCTTATAGCTGTAATATTTAATTATTCCTTCCTAGTGAATGTAAGTAAAACTGCAATTACAGATAATACCGAAGCTACCTTATCCACTCTCGCTCAAGCTTACAGTACCAATATATCGGAATCGATTAAAAAGATTAGTCAGTCAGCAAATTTTTTAATTGGTAATCAATCGATACAAAATTATGTAAATTCAGCCGGTAAAGAAAATTCCGAGGAAGTTGATCAATTTATCTCAATGTACCTAAATTCTAACAGTTCAACCGAAGAGATTAGTATTGTAGATGCTAACGGAACTATATTGTATAGTTCGAACGAAAAGCTTTTAGGTATTAATGTTTCTGATCAGGACTATTTTATGAATATGGTATCTACAGGATTAAGCACCCAGAGCAAGGTAACTATCTCAGATCGTACTAATAATGCATGTATTGTCTTTGCATTACCTCTTCGTGGTGGAATGTTTGGTACGTATCAGGAAGAAACTGTAACTGTAGAAGGCACTGATGTTGTTTCACCGAATAACGAAGAAGTTCGGCCAATGATACTTCCGGAGGAGACCGCAGTAACAGAATTTACTGGTGCCATCATAGCTTCAGTTAATGCAGCAGAAATCAGTTCATCCATATCAAATATCACCGTAGGCGATTATCAATCCAGCTATTCCTTTGTGCTGGACTCTACTGGTACCTTTATCTACCATCCGGAGACAGCCAAAGTTGGCACTAAGGTTGATATTGACGAAATTAATGAGGTAGTTACCCAGGTACAGGCTGGTACGATACCGGAAGACAATGTAATTAACTACTCCTACCAGGGTGTTAAAAAAATTGGTAGCTTTCATGTAGATGAAGATAATCATTGGATTCTTTTCATTACCACTGAAAAGAAAGAAGTTCTTTCTTTAATCAATGATGTATCCGCTGATTCTTTAACCATCAGTATTATACTTATTATTATCTTAACCTTCCTTGCCTACTTATTTACCGGTACCATTACAAAATCCATTAAGGAAATCACGAAGCTCATCAATAAGACCGCAGAACTTGATTTCACCAATGATCCCAGTAATTCCAGTTTGGTTTTGAAAAAGGATGAAACAGGTGAAATGAGCAGAGCGATTGAACAAATGCGAAACAAATTCAAGTCCATCCTTCAGCAAATAACAGATGCGTCTAATAATATTACCGAATCCTATCATGATTTAAGTCAAATATCATATTCAGTAAATGATCATGCTTCTGATAACTCGGCTACTACAGAAGAGCTTTCCGCGAGTATGGAAGAAACAGCTGCGACTACGGAACACATGAATGATAATATCGAGCAAATAAGCAAAAGTTCCAAGGATATTAGAGAAAAAGCTTTGATGGGTGCAACTCTATCTCAAGAATTAATGGAACGAGCAGAACAACTCAAAGCTTCAACTCAGCAAGCAACGGATAATACAAATCGAATATATGAGGAAGTAAAAGAAAAAACCAAAGGTGCTATTGAACAATCAAAATCGGTAGAAAAAATAAATGTTTTAACTAAAACAATTAAGGATATTGCAAGCCAAACTAGCTTATTAGCATTAAATGCATCCATTGAAGCCGCAAGAGCTGGAGATGCGGGTAGAGGCTTTGCTGTAGTTGCAAGTGAAATCAGTACATTGGCGGACCAATCTTCCAAGACGGTATCCGGCATAACAGATATCGTTAACGAAGTTCATGAAGCTGTGAAGCATATGGCAAATAGTTTAGAACAGACCCTCTCTTTCTTAGAGAACAATGTATTAGCGGATTATCTAAACTTTAAACGAAACAGTGAAAGGTACAATACCGATGCATCCACTATGAACCTGACAATGACAGATATCCATACTCAGATTGATACCTTAAGTCAAAATGTCCTTTATATAGCTGATTCCATTTCGGAAATCAATCGTATGGTAGGTGATGCTTCTAGTGGTATCACAGAAGTCGCTGAGAAAAATACAGATATTGTCTCCCTAACCACTAATACCCAGTCCATGGTGACAGAAAGTATTAACTATGCCCGAGGGTTAAAAGAGCTTGTTGACAAATTTCAATTATAGGCTTAAGTAAAACATTGAATTAATATGAAAACCTACAAACATAAGGATATTACATCACTTATTTGTAGGTTTTCTGTAATTTTTTGTTATTCTATTCTGTTATAATATTTGCTTACTAGATTTACATACTCTGGCATCCACCACAATAATAGATGCTTCCACCCAAATATGCTTCTTTTTTAATCAACGATCCACAGGATGGACAAGGTTGGTCAACCGTATTTTTGCTGGCATTTGTTTTGTATCCCCCTGGATTACCAAATAAATCTTTCTCTGTATCCCTTCCCCCCAGGCGAATCATTTCCTGCAATGTTGTTCTTAACGTATGGTACAATCGTCTTTTCTCATCTTCCTCGAACTCTTTCACCTTCTTTTTAGGATGAATCCCTGCATAATAGAGAATATCTTGCAGTACACCGTTCCCTAATCCAGGAATTCGTTGCTCTGTAGCAAGGAAAGCCTTCGCACTAAGCTTGTCCATGCCGGTAGCATTGATCATCTGATAAAAATATGCTTCATCAAACCGATCCGATAAAGGCGAAGGTTTTTCTTTTGCTATCAGATAATACGGGTTATCAAATTCTCCTGCCGGAAAGCACCATATGCCTCCATACATCTGTATGGTAACACAAAGGGAGGATAAATCCTCAAATTCTATGAATAGCTGATGCTTCAGTGGACGTTTTTCATTTGTTTCAAAGTATCTAAGTGTTGCCCCATCGCTAAATAATAATACCGTATCCTCCACAGTAATTTCCAAATGACCACCATAATTTTTGGAATCACCTACGATCTTTCCTGTCAGCATACCTGGATAGCTCTGTGGATCTTTGTAAAACCATGCAAATTTGTGCTGTGAGCCTGCTGCTATAACATTTTTAACTTTCTTTCCTCGAATCGATTCATTTAGTTGTTTTGCTAAAACTACTGCCTCTGTTAACTCTAACATTAATTTTACCCTACCTTTCATACATTATTTCTGTAATAAAAAAACACATATATAGTATTAAATCCTAGTCATTCTTGCGCAATTACCCAGAAGTTTGTGTTATGCCAGAATTTTGTCCGGTTTTGTAAATGGATGTTATTTGATACTTGATTATTAACTTTACTGAATCGTATTAAATTTGAAGATATTGCTTCCGCTGTCTTGAAGCTTCATAAAACATAACCGTTGCGGCGCATCCAACATTGAAGGAGGAAGCATAGGAAGTCTCCGCCATAGGTATGGTTGTTAATATATCGCAGTTCTCTTTAAACGCTTTGCATAAGCCATCTGTTTCATTACCAATCATGAACAGAACTGGAGTTGTCAGATCCAGTTCATAGATGGGGTGTTCTTTATGAGCAGTCGTTCCAATCATTTGAAACGTCGGATATCTTTTTTTCAACTGGCGGATATACTCCAACAGTTTTTCTGTTTCCGGAACACGAATCACCGGAAGATTAAAAAAAGATCCCATGGAGGACACTACAACATCCGGGTCATACAAATCCACCGAATGGCCGGTTAAAATGAGTGCCTCTACACCCAAAGCATCACAGGATCGTATGATTGTCCCCAGGTTTCCTTTGTTGGAAGGTCGATCAAAAAGCGCAATGACCGGATTTCTAGACAACTTCAACTCATCCAAATCGTCCTTACGCATACCTACAATGGCCATGAGTTCCGATGTATCTTCTTTTCCGCTTAAGGTTTCCATGAGTTCCACTGATAACTCGTAATTTATCTCTGTTTGAACTGTTTGTAAAATTCCTTTCGCCCAATCAGATAGTGGTTTTTCCTTTGTATACAGAAAAGCTTTTATCTTCCAACCCTTCTGTATAGCTTCATTAATACTCCTGACTCCTTCCACAAAAAATTCCTGATATTTAAAGCGTTTATTTCTATTTGTCTTTAAAACTTCAAACTTCTGATAGGTAGCATTTTTTGTAAAAACTTTTTCGATGTTCATCACTCTAACCTTTCAATAAATTATTCGATGTTTGTTTACCTTATCGATCAACTTTCATTATTTATACACCGTTTTTTTAATTAAAACTATAATATATTTTTCTAATTATAACCTTTATTGGTATAAATTACAACGTTAATGCCAATTTCCTCTCATATTCCTGATCTCTTACTCCATCTTTACTGAAATATAAAATGCAAAAAAGAAACATACTAATATCAAAACATAATTGGAGGAATTCTCATGAGCAAAGTACTATATATAAAAGCAAATGCAAAACCAGAAGGTGCATCCAGGACATTTCGAATTTCAGATCAATTTATCAAGACTTATCAACAGTCACATCCAGAGGATGAGATTATAACCTTGGATTTATCAAAAGAAGGAATCGCTTTTCTTAAGGAAAGTGATATTGCTGATGTATTTGGTCCGAAGTCGGAGGAAAGCAAAAATCACCCCATACTAAAGTATGCTTATCAATTTATTGAAGCGGATAAATATGTGATTGCTGAACCATTGTGGAATTTAAGTATCCCTGCTATATTAAAAGGTTATATTGATTATATCTGTGTAACCGGTATCACATTTAAGTATACCGCAGATGGCCCTGTTGGTTTATGCCAAGGAAAGAAAGCAATCAATATTACCGCTCGTGGCGGTGTTTACTCGCAAGGACCCGGTGCTGATTATGAAATGGGTGATCGTTATTTGAGGACAATCCTCGGATTTCTTGGTATTACTGATTTTACTACAGTTTCTGCAGAGTCTTTGGATGTGATCGGAAATGATGTTGAAGCGATTGTAACACAAGCCATCCAGAAGGCTGAGGGTATTGCTAAAACATTTTAACCAGATCATAAGATAAGGGAATATCTATCCTTTCAGTATGGATTGATATTCCCTATTATATAATTATGCCCTTCTTATTTGTAGGGTTTTATAAATCTTACATAATACTCATCATAAGTCAAATCACTGCAATGAAGATCTTTGGAGATATTTATTCCAACATAACGATAATGCCACGGTTCATAATCATAACCGGTGATGTGCTCTTTTCCTTTTGGATACCGAAGGATAAATCCATATCGATAAGCATTATTCATGAGCCATCGGCTCTCCGGTGTATCTTCAAAGGTTTGTTCTAAGTCATTGATATCGACAGCATAACCAGTCTGATGTTCACTATGTCCCGGTCTTGCTGATACTTTATCCCGTATCTTCTGATATTCCTCTAGGCTAATATCTGGAGTTAAATTTTTAAAGTAAACCTGCTTTTGATAAGGATAACTTCGAAAAGTCGAGATTGCATCTAGTAATATACCATCCTCTTCTGCCTCTCTGCTCATTTCTTCGTAAGCTTTTCTTGCATCACGCCTTAATAACAAGCACTTTGAGCTGTACCTCTGGGTGATTTCTTCTAAGTCACCCGGGATATAATCCCCAGGGAGTTGATTATATTTGTTTACTAATGCGGTAAGACTACCGGGATCATACACTTTTCTAATATTCGTATAAAATTCATTGTGTAGACCAATATTCACAAAAGTAATAATTTGTTCCCAATCGAATAATTCATTTCTTTCTTTAAATCGTAGATAATGTTCTACATTACATTGTTCAAAATAAGGTAGTCTACAGTATCTAAACAGCTCTATTACATCTCTGATCTTTACATATTCGTCCATGTTTTAAATTGTCTCCTTTCATACTATCACAATCGCTTAGATCCATATATATTAATTTATGAAGTAATCTTGATTTATAGTATGATAAGAAAAGCGCGATTTGGCCTATAGTAGTTATAGTTCCTGAAGATTTCGTAATTGATAAAAATCTCCTTGTTTTTCTATTAATTCATCATACGAACCGATTTCAGTACACTTTCCATCTTTGATGAAAGCAATTCGATCAGCATTGCGAATAGTAGATAATCGGTGTGTAACGATAAAAGTTGTTCTATTTTTCACCAGATTATTAATTGCAATTTGAATCTTCTGTTCTGAGATACTATCAAGAGCTGATGTTGCTTCATCTAAGATAATGATCTTAGGATTACGGATTAATGCTCTTGCAATCGATATCCGTTGCCTTTGCCCTCCGGACAAATTACTACCATGTTCAGATATCTTTGTATCCAGACCTTCCGGAAGTGAATCAATTAGTTCCACCAGATTTGCATCTTCTACCGCTTTCTCAAGCTGTTTTTCTGTGACAGAAGGCAATCCATAGGTGATATTCTCCCGAATAGTGCC
This sequence comes from Herbinix sp., assembly GCA_029238935.1. Lineage (GTDB taxonomy): Bacteria > Bacillota > Clostridia > Lachnospirales > Lachnospiraceae > Mobilitalea. Next base: position 19,911 of record JAQZBN010000032.1, on the reverse strand, counting down.
AGAGAAAAGGATGGAATTTTGTGGAACGACTGCAAGATTCGTCCGATAACTTTTCAAATCTATTTTATTTAGATCTTTTCCGTCTAACAATACGGTTCCTTCCGTTGGGTGAATAAATCCTATGATAAGATTTAAAATCGTAGACTTACCTGCCCCGGATTTACCGACAAATGCTATGGTTTCACCGGCCTTCACTGATAAATTTAATTCATTTAATATCTCATTATCGCTGTCTTTGTAATGAAAATGCACTTGTTTAAACTCAAAATTACCATCTATCTTATTAATCTTCGGTTTGTTTCTATAATCTTCCACATCATATGCTAGAAGAACCTCACCTATTGAATCAACGGATTCCAATCCTTTTGACAAAGTGGGTAGTAAAGCTATAATTGAAGATACCTGGTTAATAATAGTTGCAAAATAACTTTGATAAAGAATGACCTCACCAGCAGATATTTTTCCTTTATATGCCATAAATCCCGTGAAACCAAGACATATGATCTGGAATATTTGAAAAGCAACCCAGCTGATTGAACCGAATAAATTTTGTACTAAATCTAATTTATAGCCTTTTTCAGCTACTTTATTGAGCTGCTTTTCCATCTGAAGAATTTCAAATTGTTCTAATCCATGAGCTCTCGTAACAGGCACCATCTCTACCATTTCCATTACTCTGGATGAAGTTTCTTCAATTTCCTTACGGAATTCTCTATTATGATTTCGTATCTTTTTTCTGAAATAGGTGATGATGAGTACTGCTATGGGTATTGTTAATAGGAAAAAAATGAATACGATACGACTTTTAACAATAGTTACACTCAACGAAATTACGATGCTGAAGAAAATATTCAGCAGGGTTGTAAATAGCTGAGAGGATAAAGTTTCAATTGTCTCTACATCACGCATAATCTTAGATTGTAGACGACCTGACTGCATCTGGGTATAATAGGTGATCGATAGTTGCTGCAGTTTTCGAACCAGAGAACCTCTTAGTCCAGCTTCAACAGAACGGATCGCACGAAAATAATATTTGATATGTAGATAATGTGTTGGCACATTTTGAAGAATCAGAATTGAAATAACAATTACATTAATAAGTATCGTATGAGCGCTCGTCTTATCCGGTGAGGATACGGCATTTAGAATATTTGAAGTTATGATTGGTAACACCCATACCGGTGACGCTTTGATAACAAAAAACAGGGACGATAAGAGTAATTTACCGTAATGTCCTTTGTAAAGTCCAAATAGAGTCTTAAATCTGCTGTTTTTGTTTAATCTAAATTCCTTTAAAAAGCTGTCTTCGTCGTTATTCAACGTAATTATTACATCCTTTGAATCAATATTTTGCTTACTCATGATGTTAAGTCCTTCCCCTGACGATTTTCATGGATTATCTTAGCATAGGAAAAATAGAAAATCAATATAGCAACTGATTTTCTATCAGAATGAAAGCCAGATTAGATATAGCAAAAAGAAATTTATTACTACCTTATGAATTGTCCTATTCAATGGAATAATATCACATAGATGAAAATACCTTATCTTAGAGCAATTTATTATCCTATGTTATGACCTAATTCTATGGAAATTTTTAGGTAGGGTGACTATACTATTCTAAAGACTTAAGTTTTTTTCTTAATGTATTGTATCTAAAATAATTATATAAGGAGGTACCTATGGAAAAACGATTATTTGGTAGTACCGGGTTGGAAACTTCTATATTAGGCTTTGGAGGTTTTCATCTTTTAGAAATACCAGTAGCTCAAGCTAATTCTTTATTAAATCAATATTTGGATGCTGGCGGAAATTACATTGAAACTGCAGCCAGTTATGGTAATGGTGAATCCGAACGAAAGATTGGGCAATGCGTATCCCATCGACGCGATGAATACATACTGGCAACAAAATCCGGGGAAAGAACAAAGGAGAAATGCCTTGCTTCTCTTGATCAAAGTCTTATTAATTTAAAGACAGATCATATTGACTTATTTATCATGCATGCTGTTGGTACGATGGCAGAACTTGATCAAATACTGGGACCCAATGGAGCGGTTGAAGGCGCATTAGAAGCTAAGAAAGCGGGAAAGATTAATCACATCGGTATCTCAATGCATGGACAGCCTGATGTTCTCATCCACGCATTGAAAGAATATCCCTTTGATGCAGTAATGACCACGATAAATTATTATGACCATTTTAATTTTCCTGAAATACAAGATGAACTGCTGCCCTTAGCCAAAGAAAAAGGTACCGCTGTAATACTGATGAAACCAGTTGCAGATGGACTTTTATGGAGATCTGCAAAGCAGGCCTTTCGTTATGCTTTTAGCCAGCCAGTATCCATTGTAGTGGCTGGGATAAATAATCAAGAAATGTTATCAACCGATTTATCCTATGCAGAAGACTTTACACCAATGTCGGAAGAAGAAATCAATCAATTATACAAAGAAGCTTCTGAACTTGGATCTTATGTTTGTAGACAATGTGATGCATGCTTACCTTGTCCCGAGAACATCCAAATCTCAAAGATATTCAAATTGGAAGGCTATTTTGATCGCCAAATGGCAGATGGAATAATTACAAATGCCTCCGATTATGCCTTAAAAGAAAGATTACGTTTTTGGTTCGGAAATAAAGAATTGGCAAAAAGCAGGTATAACGATTTAGCTGTTAAAGCTAATGTATGTAATCAATGCGGTGTCTGTATGACAAAATGTCCATATGACATTGATATTATCCGAAAATTATCAATCGCAGAATATAAATTGGCGGGGAAAGATATTTATTAACAAATAAATGTTTTATAAAAAACCTCCAATCTTACTAGTTATTCCCAGCAATTAATTTTGATATGTTCACACTTTCTTCACAACTACTGGCAATACTAATTTCGAAAGCTAGTGTACTGATTGTTGATTAGGAAGTGAGGAAGCAGGATGTACAGAGCGAAATTATGCGGTTTTGCGATTGCATGTATGGTGGGTTACTTGGGAGTAAATCCTGTTACTGCCGTTGCAGCTGAAACTAATACTGAATCAGTAACACTGTCAGATAAAGGGAAACAGGACGAAATAAAATCTGATTTTTATGATAAAATGAATAAAGCGTTAGAGAAATGGAATACGCTTTCAGCGAAACAAAAAGAAGAAGTTTATGTGATTCTTGAAACTGAAATGAAGGCAGAACTTAAGCTAATGGATAAATTAGTCTCATTAGGTGTTATGCCGAAAGAAGATGTAGAAAACTACAAAACAAATTTGGTCGAAAAATTTACACAGATGCGTGAAAGCGGAGACTTTCCATTCTTCAGACAAAAAGGTCATAAAAGCAGAAAATAACTAGCAACCAGTCGGATAGGTTACGGAATTAACATTCATGCTACACTAACTTTCATTTCCTTATAGAATAAAAAATGTTATAATCTAAACAGCTACTTAGATTATAACATTTTTTATGAGGAAATTTAAAATGATAAATAAAAACAAAGGATTTTTTGATGAGGTATATCGTATTGTTGCTATGATACCAGAGGGTTCTGTCATGACCTATGGTATGATAGCTACGATTCTTGGAAATCCAAGAGCTTCCCGAATTGTCGGTTATGCCATGAGTTGTGCACCTTCCGTCGAACATTTGCCCTGTCATCGAGTTGTTAATCAAAAAGGTCAAATGGCACCCGGAACTATCTTCGGAGGAGAAGATCACCAACGACAGCTATTGATGAAGGAGGGAGTAACGTTTCAATCAGACGGATGTATTGATATGGACAAACATCTGATTAAATGGGGTATCCAATGAATTAAGGAGTAAACATAGGTAATAAATGAAATATATAAATTATATTGGTAATTTCCCTGTAAATTAATTTATCGATATTCTATGGAAAGAAAAAGTAGGTGTTTCTCCACTCATGAAACAATAAGTAGAGAAACACCTCCTGTATTATATTATTCAATATCCATATGGCCTTCTACATAATAAGCGTTACCACTGGTATCGGTATATCCAGTAAACTCTTCTCCACCGTAGGAAAAATCAAAATAGAAAATCGTCTCTGAATCGATCCAAAAATAATCGAAATCCTCATTTCTATAGCAAATATAAGCTTCTTCTCCGCTTTCAACATCAATCGATTCCACTAATTCATAATCGATCTCATCTTCAGTATTATATAAGTTTACAAAGGAACATAAATCAGAATAACCTTCATTTAAAACATAACCATCAAAATCAAACGTTAATGTTTCCTCTCCATAATTTGTTACCTTGATGGCTACATAATTTGTTTCATTTGAATCGAGATATAATGAGGCTGTAAAATCAGGTACTACACTCGCTTCAACTGTAATTGTACAACTGTATTTTTTCTTATTTACCGTTGCAGTGATAGTTACTTTTCCAGCACTAATTGCTTCAACGGTACCGGTTCTACTAACGGTTGCAATATCTTCATCACTGGATTTCCACGTTACCGATTGCTTTGTACCTAAAACCTTTAACGATAATGTCTCGCCTTCCTTCATGGTTGCTGTTTTCTTATTTAGTTTTATAGTAGCAGCTTCTGCTGTTTTATCCGTTTGTATCAATGGAAGAGAGCTTGGAATTACCAATGAAAATGCTAGTGATAAAACTAATACAATACTTATTTTCCTCATCCAGTTTTTTAACATAATCACTTTACCCCCGACATGAATATTTTTAGAATATAACTTCTTTCAATATACTAATACGTTTGGAATAATATGTCAATTGTCATTCCTGTGAATAGATACAAAAGCTAACCCAAATTAATAAATATTATTTTTTGTAACTATATCCAAGTTTGACAAAACCTATATATCTTCGTATGTACTGATATCACGATCTTCTTTTTGAGATGTCTTAACAATAATACCGTTTACCTCAACCTGGTCGTTGATTTCTATTACCAGACATTTGCGCCCATCCACGATTTTTGTTTCAACTAAATCTGAGCGTTCCGGATTAACTTTAATAATAATATCCGGTGTCTTTACTTCAAAGACGCGCGTACTTGCAACATTGGCAGCCAGCAAAGATACATTCTCACCGGTTACTTTCTCATAATTGGTTTCAAAATCCTTAAGTTTCTCTTCCTTTACCCCACATTCTGTGAGAAGATTTTTAACCTCTTTTTTGTCGAGTGTAAGCGGTTCTGGTATATCCTTATGTTCTTCGATGATCTCATTCAACTTATCATGAATATTTCGAACTATCTCATAATCACATTCTTCCCCTAAGGTTTCTTGAATTAATGACTGAAACGTTTCCCGCTGACCACCCGCTGATAAAGGAACCTCACAGCCAAGTAATTGGTTAACAAAATCACTATGAAGCTCTTCGGAATCTTTGGAATAATATAATATATTATGTATATCAGTGCTACGATCGTTAAAAGCTGGAAATAAAAATCCATTATTCGGAGCTCCTACAACCCAGTCCTGAATCCTTTTTTGTATCTGATTCGTATCCGTATTATAGCTTAATCCAGGCTTAGATAGTTTAACCGGACAGATGGAACATAGAATGAAACTATATACCTCATCAGAAGCATCATCCATCATTATTTTATCATTGGTTTTACCCGGAACATCATAAGCTGCATAGATAAGTAATATTAAATAATTCCCCACATAATCATACATCTTAATTATTTTCTCATAAAATTCTTCCAGTATACCATCATCTTTTAACTCACTATCCCGTAGTTTTAAGAGAAATTCCTGAGTACCTCCTACAAATTCTGATTGGGTAGGGAATTCCATGTTAAGCAAATTCTTACCGATGGTTCCTGATAAAGTTTTTTTAAATATCTCAAAGTATTTAAAAGTTTCTTCTTCCGGCATACACAAGAATGATTCTGTAAATTTTGTTTTAATTTCTTTTTCCCCATCCACATAGCAGCCACTCACTTTTGTGATGGAACAGTTTTCATGGTTAAATTGTTTTCTTATCTCTAATATCTCACTATTAATCATACTTTTAGTTACACTCCTTTATATAATTAGATTTTCATTACTTATACTTACATTTACAACTTATGTTATTTAACTAATCAGTAATAACATATATCCAAATTGCCATAGAGGCTCTTCAAAACTCTCTTCCCAAAACTCGATCATGCCTTCTGTATTGTAACCAATAATTCTTGAATAAAGAGCAACGTAATCCCTGACATCACTATAATGAAACGGTCTTATCTTGGACGTCAGAAAAACAGAATACTTTACCATCACTAATTCTGTAATTATCATCTGATATGACATAATTAGTTCATCCATGTCTTCACTGATGCAATTGGCAAAAATTTTCGTAATAATACAATTTTCCATCAGCATATCATATCGATTGAACTCTGTTTGAAATTCATCCCATGCTTTCTTACTTTCATTCTCATCTAGCTTCTCGGCTATATCTACAATGTCTGTTAAATATCTGCTATAACTTATTTCATTCCTATAATTCTGAACGATATCTAGAAATAATTCACTCTTTTCAGTAGCCGTATCCTCATAATTAATCTTTATACCACTCCATAAACGAATAAGGGATACTACGTATTCTTCATCCTGATATTTATAAATAATATCCTTTGGATTTCCCTGTTGCTCTTTCATGCTAAACAACATATGAAAAATCAAAAGAATCCTATCTTTGAAGGACAATGATCTTTCTTTTATAAGTAGAATCATAGCTTGTCTCATAAAAGTTTCATTCTCTTTTATATCTTCCGCATTGATATACTTCTCATGTACTAATTGAACATTTCTAGGGTTATGATAAATCAAATCTACAACAGAAGGACAACCACATGAAAGAGAAAATTCCTGATGATCGCTAAATAGATTCACTTGTCTTGGATAAGTTCTGCACGTAAACGGTAATTTATCATCACCATAATGAATTACAACATTACATAGTTCTTTTTCATTTAAAAAAGGGCATCGTTTCTGTTGCCCCATTTTTATATAGTAGACTTTTTCTCTTTTGTTTTTTTGAGTTTTAATGTTACTACTAAAGTAACGGGATTGCTGTTCCATATCCCTCCAGTTCTTACAAGTATCTTCATCTATACTAATATCCCAGCCGGCACAACATGTAAACTCACAGCGATCTGCAATACAGCAAAAACCATCATAAATATCTAACTTAATGTTATCCATTCCATCTCCTACTCCCAGGTGGTGGCTGATCACAGATATATAGATTGCCCTTTCCTAAGCAGTTATAAGTTTATCATGTAAATTTTTAATTTACAAGAAATTGTTTGCTTATATAGATTATAATTAACTAAAATGAATAAGCCATTGACCTGCCTCTTCTTGGTAATTAAATATTTTAACATTTGTGTTCTCTATACTCTTTAATAACTTTAAATCTTTAGGTTTTCTCATCTGTTGCGTCAAAACAATAGCAACTCTTACGTGATAATTCGTAATTTTCTGAAGCATACCGGCAGCCATACCTGATTTCAGATCAAAAAATTCCTCCGGTAACAATTGATCCGTTATGATTACCAAATTCGTTTTCTCATCCATACAAGATGCAACCATATCTAAAACATTTTGTTCCTCTTTTATCTTGGAAGTTATAATAATAAATCTCTTATCATCTTTTATGCTTACATCATAATGAAACTCATCTGTTCCTTGCTCATTATCATCCTCAGTATGCGCTGTTGTAACTGTATCGGAAGCTTCCAGGTCAATGACCTCCCGGACTTTATTAATCCAGTTCAGTTCACTTTCATAGGTATCCAATGCATTATCAAAAATTAAATTCCATAGAGCTTCTTCTCTTTTTGATCTTGCAGGAAAAAAATAGCCTCTTTCTCGATTGGCCTTTCTCAACGTAATTTGATTCCGCAGTTCATTTTCGTATTGAAATAACAATAACTTCAACTCATCTTTATTCAATTGATCTGCCCAAGCTAATTGTACCAAAAAAGTTTTTTTGATATCCGGAAGATCAGGTTCCGAACATACCCATTTTTTAAGTTCAACTAACCCATCTTCTGTAATAGAATATATCTTCTTTGATGGTAAACTATCCTGATGCTTCGTTTCGCTTGTCACATAACCTTCTTCCAAAAGTTCTAGTAAAGCCTTATATATCTGATTATTATTACCTGACCAATGCATAAACGACGAGTCTTGCATTACTTTTTTAATATCATAACCACTGTAAGCTTGATAACTTAAGATTCCTAGAATTGCATATTTGATTGACATTTTCATTCTCCTTATCAATAACATATGTTAAATGTATCTTATGCTATCGCCATAGTCAATACTTATAAAAGAAAAGTTGGGAAGAAATTTATATCTATCAATTATTATGAAACTACCTTGATACAATAAAGCAAGCCCATATAAACACAGTTTTCTTGTTTTTTTATGGGCTTGCTTTATTATTGTTTAAATGTGTATATCTATCCTTTTGCTGGTAATCTATTAATATTTCATAGATTTGTTTTCTTCAAGATATTTCTTTTTTTCAGCTTCAGATCTTGAAAACTGATGACTGGATGAAGACCATTCACGATCCCCACTTACATAATTTCGAGTACTATCTAAAGCATTCTTATATTCTTTCATATCCTCTGCAGTTATATTTCTTTCTGCAACTCCATTATTGTTCTGTAACGTTTGATTTGGATCTTGACTATTCTCTCTATCTGGCATTTAGGAATCCTCCATGATGTTATAAAAGTATTATGTGTTTTTACAGCAATAGTATACTAAACACTAACTTTAATTCAAAGAATAGGCATCATGATACCGCAAAATATAAACTCTCAATTACTATTGACTTCACTCCGAAACCATCTATAATAGATATCATTGTTACGACTCATGTCCTTGTGTTATTACAATATAATCTAGGTATTCATTTGCAGTACTAATAATCAAATAAAAAATGTATCGGCTTAGAAAGGAGAAATTTTTGAAATTGTATCTAATTCGTCTAATGCGTTTATTTTGGGGGCTTTTCTTATATTCTCTAGGTATTGTTGTAACAATGAATGCGCAGATTGGTTTCGCACCATGGGATGTATTCCATGCTGGGTTAGCAAAAATTACAGGCATTACTATTGGAACAGCATCCATTGGTATCGGTATTATTATAGGAATTATAGTAGTTTTATTTGGAGAAAAACTTGGAATTGGTACCATATTAAATATGGTGCTTATTGGGGTGATTCTGGATTTACTTCTTAAATTACATATCATACCTGTAGCAAATAATATCTTCGTTGGCATCCTTATGGTTATAATCGGTTTATTTATCATTTCGCTGGGGTCATACTTTTATATTGGCTCAGCTTTTGGAGCAGGGCCGAGAGATAGTCTGATGGTTGCACTCACCCGTAAGACAGGATTACCGGTTGGTTTGTGTCGAGGAACAATTGAATTATTAGCTGTAGTTGCCGGTTGGAGACTTGGCGGTATGATAGGAATCGGTACAATTTTATCTGCTATTTTTATAGGGTTTTGTGTGCAATCAACCTTTAAAGTTCTTCGGTTTGATGCAACTAGTGTACAACATGAAACCTTGGATAAAACCTATCAAATAATATTTTGTAATAACAAAAAGAAGCTTAGTAAAGAGTAAATCCAAGAGATCATTTTACTCTTGTAGTTCCACATTTTATACTATCCTTTCCCTTTCATTCGCATTTTTTATATATTGATAAATTTTTATTAAGACATATAATGCGATTCCTCCACTGACTATGGTGAAAGCGATTAGGATAAGTATTAATATTACCATCATTATTAATTTTATAATTGTTAGCAATAGAGCTCCAATATGAGTGTAAGTTATTTTGAACCCCTTCATACCATTTTTTTCACCTAATCCGCGATTTATAAGATAATAATAATATCTTTGAAATAGATTAAGTGGATGATGTATAAGGAATTTTCGTATGTTGCTTTGTATCTTTTTAAGATTTTTTCTAGATTGACTATCCAACGGATTGCTCCTGACATTATCAATAAATAATCTGCTGGCTTGTCTCCATTTGCCTAATTGATAGTAACATTCTCCTCTCAGTATATTCAACTCATGGATATCTTTATGATCATGACAAGCTGATTTGCAGAGATCGAAAGCGTCCTTGTAGAAGCCTATCTCATACAGGACTTTGGCATGATAATATATGATATAGAAATCTTCGGGCTTTAATCTTGATGCTGTGTTAAATTCGGATTTTCCCCGTTCAGGTTTACCGGTTTTATAGTAATACTCACCTTTCAAGCAATATAAATCTGGGTCATTGGAGTAAAGATGAAAAGCCTTCATTATAAATTGCTCCGCTTTTTGATACTGATGTTCCACCAATGCTATGTATGCTTGCTCTCTGAATCTTAAATATTCTTCATAATGAATACTCTCATATTTATTAAAATGACGAAACCTAGGAACAATACTCTCTTCATTTAATTGAAGGAATAGATATTTTAAGAATTGCTCAGGATAGTATTTTTTTAAGAAATCCTCCTGCTCATCCCATTGAAATATCTTATTTAGATATCTCCATACAGGACGGGATAGATATGGATTCCTCGAAAGATAATCCATAATTCTTTTATTTAGATATTCTTTCGTATCCAGCTGCCACATAACCTCGTCGTTTAGTAACTGTTCCCAATTCTTGATCTCAATACGATCAAAAAAATTAAAATAAAGTTGTTCTACTTTTCGTAAAAAATCATGGATTAATTGTTCTTTACGTATCCTTTCATCAATACCATCCTTAAGACTTGTTTTATCGATTGATTTATCATTATAATCTAATTCAAATGACTTTTTATTGTCATAACCATCATTGGGAATGTTCCCATCAACATTCCTATTATCATCATACTTCTCCGTATTCGTTGTGTTATCTTTGGATTCTTGTTTTTCTAATAGCTTATATTCATTTGGTTTGTTATCTACTTCATCTCTGGTTACCTCAAATTTCTTCCCAATTAATGTAATATCTGCTTCCCTGGATAACTCAAGCTTACTCTCTTTTAATTCCACATCTGCTTTCCTAGTTTCATAAGATTCCTCTTTCACTACAGTCTTAGCCTGATGTTTTGCATATTGTAACGCTTGGTCATAAGCTTCTCTTAATTGCTGATAACCTTTCGGATCATCCTCCGGATGGTGAAGTCTTAGTTGTTTTGCATATGCTTTTTTGATAGTAGAAATATCTGCTGTTGGTTGTATCTCAAGAATAACCCATTTATCCATCAATAATCAAACCATCCCTCCAGGCTTTCTAACTCTTTTTTTAATTCGTGTGCAGCTTTTTTTATTTCCAGCTCATTTTGTCGAGAAAGAATAATATCAAACTTCTGAAGCAGTCCTCCAATAAACTCTCTTCGGTCACCCAAAGCTTCCTGATATAGGCGTTCACCACGAGCCATAAGTAATTTATTCTCTGTTTTATCGCGGGGATGTATTTTAATATCTTTAAGCTGTTTTAACCTATTATCAATTTCTTTTTTTGACATGGTTCCTTCACTTTGCTCAATAACAACCCTGTTTACTTCTCCTGTACTTATGGTGGTCACTTCGACCTCTAGAATTCCATTTATATCATAGGTATAACGAACTTCAATCCTTTCTTTTCCAACAATTCTTGGTGGAACACTGATATTAATCTCACCAAGTTTTATATTTTCCTCGACTCTACGGTTTTCACCTTGATATACTTCGATATGTATATGGGTTTGATTATCTCTAATGGTACTTAAGGTTTCTACTCTACTAACTGGAATTGGTGTATTCCGTTCGATGATAGGCAAAAAATAGCCAGCTTCATATTTATCTGGTGCAATCTCTTTTGCGATTCCTGTACCAAGTGTATATGGACAAACATCGGTTAAGATGATTTCATTTAAAAATTCATTTCTTTCTTTTAGTGCAACCTGAATTGCGGCACCTATTGCTACCGCTTCATCCGGATTGATATTACAATAGGGAAGTTTTCCAAACATTTTACTTACTACTGATTTGATTACTGGCATTCGAGTAGCACCACCGATTAATATTACTGCATCTAAATCCTTTGGTCTTATGGATGCATCTCTCATGGTCCGTTCAATTGGATGTCTTAATCTTAATAAAAGAGGACTAACCAACTTTTCATAGTCATTTCTTGTAATATTTCGTTCAAGGACAGTCCCATTGTAACGAAATACCATAGATCCTGTGTTATTCTCCCCTAATGTTCGTTTGCAAATCTCCGCTTGCTTGTATAATGCAGACCTTTCCTTCGAACTAAGTGTTTCCACTTGTATCTTCTCTAGTTCAGCCAAATAAGTCATAAGCAGGTTGGTAAAGTCTTCTCCTCCCAAGAAATTATCACCGGCAATTGATCTTACTTCCATAACACCTTCAAACAATTCAAGAATAGATACATCAAAGGTTCCTCCACCCAAGTCAAAAATCATAAATTTAGTCTCGGATTCCTCTTGATGCAGTCCATAGGCAATCGCTGCTGCAGTGGGCTCACTAATAAGACGTTCTACTTTTAAACCAGCAAGCTCTGCTGCTCTTTTTGTTGCTTTTCTTTGCTTATCATTAAAATATGCCGGAACACTAATTACCGCCTCATCCACTTCCTGACCGAAAAAGACTTCAGCATCTGCTTTTAAGGATTTTAAAACAAAAGAAGATAGTTCTTCCGGAGTAAATATATACTTCCCCATTTTATAACGTTTATCCGTTCCCATATACCGTTTAAAGCAGGATGCTGTTAATTCAGGGTGTGTAATTAATCTCTCCTTTGCTATTTCCCCAACAAGTATTTCATTATTATCGTCGATACTGACAACGGAAGGCGTAAGATTTGACCCTAGAATATTGGGTATAATCTTTGCTCCAACTTCACTCCAATATGCTACAAGACTATTTGTCGTACCTAAATCAATCCCTATGATAGGCATGGTATTTCCCCTCTCCGAGCAAACATGATAATAATATTTTACCATATATTGATAATTAAGACCACAAAAAAGCTTTGCTACTTGAAAGGTAACAAAGCTTTTAACATTCTTTTACATCCTTTATATATTAATTGATTTTCATTAAGTACTTATTACTGTACGTTAATTATCTCCAGTGTATATTCCCCTGGTTCCACCCCAAATCTCATACGGCATCACATCTCTCTCATATCAATCTTGTAGTAAAATCATTTAAAATTCCAGAATAAAAAGTTAGTCCTAGACCAGCTTCTCACTCTAGCATTTTGCTATCTTACATTTATAATATATCAACTGATAACGCAAACACCTTGTCTTTGGAAAATTTTTGTATTATACTTTTATTATTCAGTGATTCATCCATAATTACCAATAAATAAACTTTGTAAGGAGTATGATATGGAAAAGAGGATAATGGCAGGAACTGATTATGAGGTATCAAGAATCGGTATTGGTGGTCATTACCGCGCAATGGAAGAAGGAGAGTTTGAGAATCGCTATGCTTATGTCGATCAAGAAATCGAGCATCGAACCATTCTTACCAAAAAAGCGGTTGATCATGGAATTACTTACTTTGATACTACTTGGAGAAATGAAGCAGATTTGCTAGGTAAGGCACTTGATTCACTCCATTTCAGAGACAAGGTGCATGTAAATGGTATGGTTCTAGGAGCCTTTCGTGGTTCCGAAGCTACCGGGCTTGAGGTAGAGGAATATTTTGATCGGTGGCTAGATAAAAGGCTTGCTACTTTTTCCGGTAATCGTTTTGACTCAATTATGATTAATGCGATCGAAGAGAACTATTCAGAGAAGAAATGTGAACGCTTAATTAAATTACTGGAAAAAAGGAAAGCAGAAGGTGATTTTAAAATCTATGGATTTTCCTGTCATGATCCTTTTCATGCCAGAAAGGTTGCGGATACATTCCCTGAGTTTAAGATTATCATGATTCCTTACAATTATAAGAATAGAAGATTTGAAGAAGCCTTCCAAGGATATCAAAGAGATGCTTCATTTATAGCAATGAAGCCACTTGTCTGGGCAGAATATGGGATTCCATTTTGTGCTGTTAACCGGTTAGAAAATTTTGAACAACACCTTGGTTTTTCTCCTTCTGAGGATGCGGCTGCAAAAGCCATAAAATTTATTAAACAAAATCCTTTCATTACAACCGCATTATGTTCTGTTAATTCCTTAGAGGAACTTGATATTCTGATATCAGCCGGAGAGGGTTCTTATACTTCCGAGGATGAAATTACACTATACAATTACAACACAATTCATACCCCTGAAAAAATAGTTTATCTGTACATATCAGCACTATTGTATGACAATCTTCGTATGAATTTCTTTGGTGCAGCAAATTTATCTAGATTATTGAATATTGCCATGCCACATATTCCACTTAATGAAAGCAACTCACATCAAAGAATTAATTGTTTCGGTGTAAGGTAAGTGATATGCTACAATCTTTGTCAAATAAAGATTTATAGCAATCTTAAATATTTTTAAATTCAATGAAAAACAGATAGAAAATAAAGCAGACATGATCAAATACCAATTATTAAATCGAATATAAATAACCAAATAAGGAAGAACCATCATCAGTTGAATTTGAATCAAAGCTTAATGCATCATTTTCTGTAATGAGAAAAATAGTCGATAGTATACCATTATTTCTGATACATTATACTTTGGTGGTATTCTGATAAGCATGTGAATATGATCTTTGCAACACTCTGCTTCTATTATTTTTTTATAGAAGCTAAAGCCGATTGGGCTCACCTCCATAGGAGATGGTTTATTTTTATTGCTATACAAATTAAATCTCCGATGGACCAACCATCGGAGATTTTTCTAAATTTAAATTATAAGTAATGATTTCGTACCTATAGATAAGTACTAACTCTTTTGCTTACATACATTTTATTTAATGGTGGTTACCTAGTGATTAACCTCAGTCCAAATTAATATTATAATTTTTTATTTCTTTTTTTACCAATTTCTAATAAAACTAATACAATTAATACAATTAGTATAGCAATCCATTTAGGGATAACAGATGCTACATTTAATAAAATTGTCAAAAAAATGATTGATGAAATAATAGCAATAACACGATGTTTTATTTTGACCCACCACCAAACAAATAATCAATGCCTTTTTTAATAGCAGTTGCACCTTTGTCAATAGCTTTGTCTATTGCCTTACCAACTGGCGTCTTATCGAAAGCAGATTCAATATTAAAAAATGTATTTGCAGTACCTCCTGCCACAAAACCTTGGCTCGCATTTTTTACACCACTCATTATAGCCTCTTTATTAGATTTTAATGCTGCTTGTGAGCTAAAATTGAGATTTGATATTCCTTCTTTACTAGATACCCCCTGTACTCCACCTTTAACAGTTGTTGCTATAGTAGCTGCGTATGTTAATGTGTTCTCTTTTAAGCTTTTTGCAACATTGTCCACTATTTTATTTAAATCTTTACCTACCTTTTGTAATGATTCCTGAGTTGTAGGTATTCCATATTTTTTCATATCTGCACTGCTCATCGTACTTTGTAAACTACTCATTCGACTTCCTCCTTGAAATAATATTAAACTCCTTTTAAAACGTATACCAATTACTAGATTGTTATATTCATCATAATACTATTACTATTTGTTGATAAGGTCTTACTTTTAATATTTCTAAAATCAAAATTTATTTCACCCAGAATATTATCATCTTCGCTTATTTCAACATTCCAATTTCCATAGCAATTATTTAGAATATTAGCGGCCTTAGTTTCCATAACCGTCCATGCGCGTCTAACAGGTTCTTCAGTTGTTGATTTATTAATTTTGACTGGAATTGTAATAACATTTTGCCTTTTAGGATTTTTCCAGATCATATTAATGCAACTATCCTTTGATACATCTGAAAATTTACACCAAATTATAATCAACTCATCTAAATCAGTAAATATATTTTTGGTACAAATCGGATTAAAATTTACTGTTAACCAATTACAACTGCACAACTCTAATAATTTAATAATAAACACCTCCATGCATTCCATAATATGGTAATTCGTAACTTATTTTGGTATTTTACTATATTTGTATTTTAAAGTCAAGTAAATTATTGTCATATTATAAATTAAAATACTACTCTTTGTTAACTCAGTAGATTTGTTAAGTATTCGATATTTCAAGTAAATCATCTAGATATACTATCATATAATATGTTTGTCAATTTGTTTACTTTCAGAGTAATTTCTGTTATGTTTTATATATTATCTATAGTTTTAAACATTCCATTTCAATAAAAACCAACAATCCTAATCGGTATGAAACGAAAATCTTACACAATAAAAAATGCCTAAAGCCCTGAAATACAAGGCTTTAAGCACTTTTAAATGTTACCAACTATGATGGAGCTGAGGGGAATCGATACACAGTCTTTTTTGTGCAACCGCCCTGTTTATGCGTGTTCCAGAGTTAATTTTTTTAATTTGAACCAAATATGAACCAAATAAGGTTTTTAATTTTATTTTGAACCATTTTAGGTTAAATCAAATCTAAAAGTTTTACTGCTTCTGCTTTCTGTTCTTTGATAATATGAATATAAGTTTTATACGTTATTGATATATTAGCATGACCCATTAATTCACTTACAACAGATATATCTACACCTTTTCTAAGCAATGTTGAACCAAAAGTATGTCTTAGTATATGCAATCCTAGATGTGGAATATTTGCTTTATCCGCAACTATATCTAATGTTCTTTGTAGATTTCTTGCTGATACTCTTGTACCTTTATCAGTATAGGCTACATGTTTTGTTTTGATGTTATGTTTTTCTGCATACTCTTTAAGAAGTGTTAAATAAGTGATGGCGGTGTCATTAAGTGAAACTGGTCGCATACCTTCTTCTGTTTTGGTGTCAGTGACAGGAGAATGTCGTTTATTTATACTCTTACCATTTTCATCCCTCACTTTTACATTACTTTGAACAGCTTCATAAACTTTTATAATATTTCTATCGAAATCTACATCATCCCATTCTAATGCAATGATTTCACCAACTCTTAAGCCAGTATTCATCATAACCATATAAACCCATGCATATCGATAGAAAGGTTGACCATTCTTTCTTAATTTATCAGCAATATCTTTAATAGCTATCATTTCATCATCGGTCAATGAATATGCTTCTTTGGTTTTTACTGGGTATAACTTACGCTTCGGCATTACAACTAATTCAGCTGGATTAAAATCCATTTCTTTATGTTTGACAGCGTGTTTGAAACATTGGTTAAGTAGTTCTTTTATTTTAATAGTACTTGAATATGAGAGTGCTTTTTGCCCCTTACAATAACCCAATTCATCTCTTTTACCCATTTTAGCATCTAGTAAAATTTGGATATCATTGGCTTTAATACTGCCTAATTGTTTATTTCCAATGGTATCTTTGATATGGTGAATATAAGTGTTTTCATATCTGTCAAATGTAGTATCTTCCACATTGCCTAATGTATATCTATATAACCAATGTTCCATATACTCATTAAACTTAATCTTCTTAGCATCTATATGACCCTGTGCTCTAAACTTCTTATACTCCTTTAATTTGCGTTTTACTTCTGCTTCTGTCTTACCATATAGCTGTTTTGGAACTCCATCAATCTGTATCTTAGCTTGCCATCTGCCATCTTTTCGTAAACAGATTGTTTAATGCATAATTAAACTGTAACAAAGTGCAATCGAAAAGTGTAACACCTGTGATGACAAAAAATCCATTGTAACACCCCTAAAGAACCGTTATCCTTGAGTTTGACAAGAACTTAAGGAGGTACAGAAAGGATGTTATCAATGGACGATATCAAGTATATCAGACGCATGCATGAATGTGAAGATATTTCTGTTAGGGAAATCATGCGCCGGACAGGTTATCATTATGAAACTGTCCGTAAATACCTGGATATGGAGGACTTTAATGAGCCTCTTCATCCACCAAAGGAGTTACCCTCTCTGCTAGATCCACTTAAGCCAATCATTGACCAGTGGCTTATAGAAGATTTAAATGTTCCACGTAAGCAGCGTCATACTGCTAAGCGTGTTTATGCGAGATTACAAGATGAATATCCTGATAAGCTGGAAGTAAAAATGCGTACCGTTCAGTATTATGTCTCACAGAAGAAAAAAGAAATATTCCAATCACAGCAAAAGGCTTATTTACCGCTCTATCATCCGCCGGGAGAAGCCCAGGTTGATTTCGGGCACTTCTCATATAAGAATAATGCCGGAGAACTAGTTGATGCTCTAAAACTTACGATGTCGTTCCCTTATAGTAATGATGCCTACTGCCAGATATTTGGTGGTGAAAACCAGGAATGCCTTTTGCAAGGAATGAAAAACATTTTTGAACATATCGGCAAGGTTCCTTATCGAATTGTTTTTGATAATCTATCAACTGCCGTAGCGCATATGGGTACCGGTCATAGCAGGATTTTAACGGATAGATTTAAACGGTTTGCTGTGCATTATGGCTTTGAACCCTTTTTCTGCAATGGTGCTGCCGGTTGGGAAAAAGGCAACGTTGAAAATAAGGTTGGCTACGAGCGGAGAAACATGTTCGTTCCAGTGCCTACAATCCTTGACTTTAACCAGTTCAACCAAGGTCTGTTTGAAGTCTGTGAGAAGGATGCCAAGCGTAATCATTACGTAAAGAATGTTCCCATTGAGCAGCTGTTTGAAGATGACAGGAATGCTATGTTACCTCTCAATAAAACACCATTTGAAGTGTATGCCTTTGAGTCCCGCATTGCTGATAAGTATGCAAAAGTATCCTATGATAACAACCTATATTCATCCTCACCCAAATATGCAAGGGATACTGTCTATGTTAAAGCAACCAGTGATAAGGTATATATTCTGAACCAGTCTTATGAAGTGATTTCGGAGCATACAAGGCTTTATGGTAAGGGCCTTGAATCCATGAAGTGGCTGCCTTATCTCGAATTGATGGCAAAACGTCCTACAGCATTGAAGTATACATCTTTTTACGAAGAACTGCCGGATAACTGGCGCAAAATATCTTGACAAACAAGACCCGGAAGGAAGGCGAAAAGGACTTACGTCGTTACATACCATGCTTCAGAAACATGACATGCGCACCGCTACCGAAGCCCTTTCTTTTGCACTTAATAACGGAGTACAGGATGCAGATAGTATCTTAGCCGGTTATCGTACGATTACGGCAGACGTGCAGCAGATGCAACCGATGCAGTTGAAAGGGACTGTCATACCAATGCCGGTATTCCATACGGATAACAATAAATACGATAATCTCTTCCAGAAGGAGGTTCTCTCCCGATGAAAGATAAAATATATGAATACTGCAAAGAGCTTCGTCTAAGTGTAACCTTTGCAGAGAATGCAGTCGGATTTTCCGGTGAAACCAATCAGGATTATTTACTAAAAGTACTGCAGGCGGAAATAGATTACCGCAGCAATAAGCGCCGGAACTTACATTTAAAGCAGGCTGGATTTGATAATATCAAGACCTTTGATAACTACCAGTTTGATAAAATCATTATTCCTAATACACTGA
Organism: Herbinix sp.; assembly: GCA_029238935.1. Lineage (GTDB taxonomy): Bacteria > Bacillota > Clostridia > Lachnospirales > Lachnospiraceae > Mobilitalea. Next base: position 302 of record JAQZBN010000032.1, on the reverse strand, counting down.
CAATCGATGAATTAAAAACCCTAGATTTCATGCATCGGCAGGAGAACCTGATTCTTTACGGCCGGAATGGTGCCGGTAAAAGCCATATGGCAACAGCTCTTGGAGTAGAAGCCTGCATGCAGGGTAAAAAAGTCAAGTTCTACAAAACAGCAGCACTGGTCAATGAACTGACAGATGCAAAATCAAACGGTTCATTAACCAGGTATTTAAGAAATATCAGTAAGCTTGATTTATTGATATGTGATGAATGGGGCTACCTTCCGTTTGATTCGGAAGGTTCCCAGTTACTTTTTCAGGTAATT
>JAQZBN010000152.1 GCA_029238935.1 Herbinix sp. | reverse complement strand
CTCACACTAACAGCAAAGATTGTCATAATACCCCGGTTCTTGATAAAGGCTGCATCGGAGGGGTTTGAAAAATGAGTATCCAGGGGTTCGAAGTCCACCGAATTCTGATTGGAAAGCTCCAGCTCAAGAACATTCATCTCCTCCCATAATTCAACCGTTATACCTTTTGCATCCTGTAATAGGTCGGCAATATCTTTGGCACGAATTTCTGAGGGGGTCATATAAAGGAGCTCCATGGTTTTAATTTCCGGTTTTTGATCATAATTCTTATTTTTATTTCCCATACTAGTTTCCTTCTTTCATAAATTTGGTATGAAACTTTATTGTGATAAATTATAATACAATGTTATATAATTAGCAATCAAACAATAATCAACCCTCTACCGAATATTTCTTACCTAATGGTGTTAGTAATAGATTATATCACAGCATTCTTAATTTTAAAAAGAATACTCTGCAAAAATTAAAAATCCTTCTTATATTATTACTGATTATGTTGGTTTGTACATTAATATCTAATGAGTTTCATCAAACAAAAATGTTTGAATCCAATATAGTTATGGTTTATTTACTTGGAATACTTTTGTTCTCATATTTAGCAGAAGGCTATATATACAGTTTGTTCTCATCTATTTGCGCTGTCCTTTTATATAACTTTTTCTTTACAGAACCTTATTATAACTTTAAAGTCGATAATCCGGATTATATAATTACTTTTTTTGTTATGTTTATTGTCGGATTTATAACAAGTATGTTGACAATAAGAGTAAAAACAGAGAGGCAGCAGGTAGAAGATAGGGAGAAATATATTTCATCTCTATACTATATTGGAAAAAAGTTGCTTGATGTAAAAGATGTTGAGGATTTAGCCAGAATATCATCGGAAGAACTCGCTCATCAATTAAGAGCTAATGTGATGGTAAGATTTTATGATACCTCAGGCGAAGTGCTATGTAATAGTATAAATGGAGAAGACATGTTTCAAGGAAAGGATGATCTGGCGGCATGTTTAGAGACTTATCAGTCAAGTAGCCCTTGTGGCCATGGGACAAATTTATTTCCAGAGGCTAAGGCATATTATAAATCAATTATCAGTCGAAATGGTGTATTAGGAGTAATAGGTATATCATTAAAGAAGGATCATAATATAACGGACGATCAGAATACTTTTATTGATGTAGTAATGCCACAGATTTCTGTTGTGCTTGATCGTCTGAAAATCTCTGAAAACCAGAAAAGAGTTCAGATGGAAATGCAGAAAGAACGTTTGCGTGCCGATATGCTGCGATCAATTTCCCATGATTTTCGAACTCCTTTAGCAGGAATTATGGGTTTGGCAAGTACTGCTATAGAAAATTATAATAAAATAAATGATGAAGTAAGGAAGAACTTTTTACAGAGTATCTATGATGATGCTGATTGGCTAAATGAATTAGTTGAAAATATATTGCAAACCACACGTTTTGAAGAGGGAAAAACAAGGCTGGATATCGAAGAAGAAGCAGCGGAAGAGATAATAACAGATGCAGTAACGCATGTTAAAAAACACGCCAGAAGACACAATATTTATGTTAATATACCCGATGAAATCATATTGATTAACGTAGATGGTATTCTGATACGTCAGGTAATAGTTACTTTATTAAATAACGCCATCAATTATTCGCCAAATGGAAGTGATATCACAGTATCTTTATATCGGGAGGAGAATAAGGTTGTATTTGAAGTAAAGGATAATGGTCCAGGGATTTTACCAGAAGAATTAGAGCATGTATTTGAACGTTATCATAAAAGCAATTCGAGAAATACATCAAATAGAAAAGGTATGGGACTAGGTTTAAGTCTTTGTAAATCGATCATTGAAGCTCATGGCGGAAGGATTTATATTCATAATTATGAACCACATGGAACAATAGTTGATTTTTATGTCAAATCATAGAAGGAGTAGTTTAATGGAACCCTTAATCTTAGTTGTAGATGATGAAAAGTCAATAAGAAAATTCCTTCAGCTTTCCATTGAGATGCAAGGTTATAAATGTATTGATGCATCTGATGGCACGAGTGCTTTAATGCTGGCGATGTCAAGAAGCCCGGATATCTTAGTTTTAGATCTGGGACTTCCGGACATGGATGGAGTTGAAGTGATTAAAAAATTGAGGACAGTATCTCAAATTCCAATCATCATCATATCTGCACGAGGGCATGACAAGGAAAAAATTGAAGCACTTGATGCTGGTGCTGATGACTACTTGGTGAAACCATTCAGTGTTCCGGAACTACTTGCACGTATACGAGTAATCCTAAGGCATAAAAAATTTAATGGTAATACATTAGAAGAAGAAAATACAGGATATCGGATTAAAGACTTGTTTATAGATACAGAAAAACATAGAGTTTGGCTCGGTAACCAGGAAATACGGCTAACACCCAATGAATATAAAGTTCTTGTATTATTAGCGAAGAACCAGGGGAAGGTACTTACTCATAAATACATCGTAGATAACGTCTACGGAGGAATGTTATCAAATGATACACAATCCTTACGAGTGTGTATGGGAAATCTTAGGCGTAAACTGGGAGAGGATCCATCGCAGCCGCAATATATTATTACTGAGATAGGTGTAGGCTATCGATTAATTGATGAATAATCATC
>JAQZBN010000002.1 GCA_029238935.1 Herbinix sp. | reverse complement strand
TCAGGAAAAAGTACTCTTCTTTATTCTTTATCCGGTATGGATAGACCGACACTGGGAAGTATTCAATATTCAGGCGAAGAAATATCCGGTTATAGCAATGATAAACTAGCAAAATTTCGGAGAAAAAAATGCGGATTTATCTTTCAGCAAAATTATCTCAATGATACCATGACGGTAATGGATAATATCATGGTAAGCGGTTTACTGGTAAACAAAGACCGCAAAGCCATTGATCGAAAGGGGAAGGAATTACTTGGTAAATTGAATTTAGGTCCGGATTGCTATCATAAATACCCGGCACAATTATCCGGTGGTGAAGCACAGAGAGTTGCGGTTGTAAGAGCTTTGATTAATTCACCGGAAATCGTTTTTGCGGATGAACCAACGGGTGCTTTGAATTCACAGAATGCCAATGATGTTTTGGATATCTTCACAAAAATCAATGAAGAAGGTCAAAGTATTGTTATGGTAACCCATGATATCAAGTCAGCAAGACGCGGCAGTCGAATTTTATATCTACAGGATGGTGTGATTGTAGATAGTCTGCAACTCGGTAAATATAAGCCAGGAGATGTAGAACGTCATGAAAAATTAAATGTATTCTTGAAAAAGATGGGGTGGTAAAGATGAATTTGTGGATCATTGCAAAAAGCAACATGAAAAGAAGAAAAAGCAATATGATCATCTTGTTTTTACTTATAACAATTGCAACGTTGCTTTTATATGTGGGTATTAACGTACTGACCGGAATTTCTTCCACTTTGGACCAAAAGAGTGAGGCACAAAATGGAGCAGATTTCTGCTTTTTTACATCCAGTGCTTATGGAGATGATATCGTATCTATTCTAAACGCTTCCAATGGATTTCAAAAGATGGAGCAGGAAGATAGTGTATGGTATGATAACATTGATTATAGAAACATAACACAAAATAGTGAATGGGATAATTATGGCTTCTTCTATCTTGATTATTCCAAGGAGAGAAGTATTTCTAATTTGGAAGTTGCATATGAAGGGGATAAATTTGAGGAGAATTCCATTGTTTTGCCTAGTTACATGAAAGTAGCGTATGGATTTCAGACCGGGGATATTATCGAAATGAAAATTGATAATAAAACATATCAGTTTGAGGTATACGGATTTTCAGAAGATGTAATGTTTGCAAATCCTATGTGTACAAATTATTTTAAGTTATTTATCTCTCCGACCAAGTTTGGGGAAATAAAAGAAAATGTTTCAGGGGGGTATTTATCTAAAAATTACAATGTTATTTTAGAAGATGGATATCCAACAGAAGATTATGAAGCAGAAATCATGGATGAGATCAAATCAGTTGTTTTGGACTACCAGACAGCAAAAAATTATAGCATGAACTATGATATCTTATCCTATGGTGCGTCGATTACGATCAGTATATCAATGACGATTATCACAGTATTTGCAATACTCATTGTCTCCCCAATGTTGGAATGCTGGAAGCAGAAGGATACACCGGGAAACAACTAATTAGAGCAACTCTAATTGAGTATTTTCTAATTGCCTTTTTCGGCATATTCACAGGATTTTTGATCTCCGGTATGGCATCAGGTGTCATAGGTATTATGATTTCAAGTTCATTAGGATTGTTTTGGGTCAATCAGATGAATATGATAGCAGGAATCATCAGTGTTGTTATCATTTTACTGATGCTCTTCATGATTATTCTGGGCACTGCAAAAAGATATCTAAAGCTTACACCACTTACAGCACTTCGTGGTGGTATTCAGAATTTTCATTTTAGAAAGAATAGGTTACCTTTTGTTAAAAGTAGGCTTAATTTACATGCCACAATCAGTCTTAAGAATATATTAAATGACAGAAAACGAAATATATCGATTGTTTTAATCATTGCGTTATTGACATTCACCAGCGCTGTATGTTTCAACATGTATTACAACTTTGCACAAAACTTGAATAAACTAATTCAGATGATGGGTATGGAGACATCGGAAATTATAATAAATGTTATGGGAACCCCATCCGGTGAATTAAATATCTATGGTTTAACGGATGAATTAGAAAAACAGGACGGAGTGGAGAAGGTATTAAGAGAATATGCTGGTACGCTAATGGTAGTAAAGAATGAGCAGAGTATGCCTGTTAATATCTCGGGATTTCATGATTATTCTGTTTTAGAAGCGAATGCACTGGTAGAAGGAAGATATCCGGAAGAAGATAACGAGATAATGCTATCTCCTAAAGTAAGTAATAGTATCAATGCCACCGTAGGGGACGTTATTTATCTGAATGAAAGCGGTAACAGACAGAGTTATATGGTCGTGGGAATCGTTCAGTCCACCAATAATCTGGGGCGTGTAGTAGAGACGACAGAGGAGGGAATTGTAAGATTGAATTCTGAGATGCTACCAAGTAATTTGTATGTTTATCTCGAGGATGATGCAGATACCGATACGATGATAGCTACAATTAGTGAAAAATATCAGGATTATAATATTGTAGTGATGAATTATACTGAGACTTTGGAAGGTATGATGAGCACTATTACAAATGCAACCGGAGGTTTAAGCTATATCTTTATGATTTTGACTATGCTGGTAATCGTATTAATCGTATGTTTATTAATCAAAATGAAATTATCAAAAGAAATGAGGATGCTCGGAATCTATAAAGCCATAGGATATACAACCTGGCAGCTGATCTTGCAAATCATACTTAGTTATGTCCCGGTAGTTTCCATCGGAAGTATCCTTGGTATTGGAGTTGCGATCATAGGCATGAATCCCTTCTTTCGAATGGTTATGAGTGCAATGGGTATCATAAAATGTAATCTACAAATTTATGCAATTTCTCTGGTAGGAACCTTTGCTATGATTGTTATAGTTGCAGTTATCACATCAATACTTACATCTCTGCGGATTAGAAAAATTGTTCCTTGCAGAATGATCAGAGAATAGGATGTTAAAACCTCTATCCTGGGTGATAGAGGTTTTTTGATATGAAAAGATAAAGAATTTAATATCAGATAGTAAAATTTTTATTAAATATTTTGATAATATGATTGACAATTGATACCTGATTTCATATAATACAATTATAAATTCATACAAAACCAATATGAATAATATGAAAGGAGAAAACAGATATGAAAAGTGATTACCGCAATAATAAAAAACGAAGAGAGGCTTATTCTATGTGTTGCTCCTGTTGTTGCTGCTGTTGCTGCTAAATGAGTAAAATATTTGTCTGATCGACAAGGGAGAAAGTCACGATCAGTATAATAGTAAGAATTTATAACAACTCAAACTATGATTTTAAAGGAGATTAAATATGAGCATAGATTATTTAGCATTTGGAGCATTAGGGGTAACCATACTATTCATTGGAGCATTAGTTTTTTTAAAAAAGAAGAACGTAGATTTTGGACTTAGAACAATCATCGCATTAGTATTTGGTCTTATGATAGGAATTGTTTTTGAAGGTCACACAAATTATGTGAAACCGATCGGTTCCATCTATGCAAACGCAATATCAGCATTTGTTGTTCCACTTCTATTCTTTGGTGTAATATCTAGCGTGATAAAGCTGGAGAACATTAACAGATTAAAAACCATTGGATTAAAAAGTGTTGGCTTACTTACCTCCACAACATTTATCGCATCCTCGATTACAATTATATTAGCATTAGCTTTCGGTATAGGAAAAGGTGCACAGATTACACTTCCTACCGATTATGAAGCAAAGGAAGTTCCGGAAATTTCACAAGTAATCATTGATTTATTCCCTAAGAACTTTTTTGCTCAGTCCTCAACGAATACCGTTGTACCGGTAATTTTATTTTCCTTGCTAATCGGTATCGCCGTAGTAGCTATTTCATCTAAAGATTCAAAAGCAGTAAAGCCGTTTGTAGACTTTATTGAAGCAACTTCAAAAATAATTAATACAGTCATATCATTTATTATAGAATTTACCCCTTATGCTGTTTTGGCATTGGTTGCAAATGCAGTATCCAATAATGGACCAGATAAATTATTGCCACTGGTATCCGTGCTATTAGTTGCTTATCTGTTATGCGCAATACAGACGTTTGGAGTAAATGGTATCTTAATAGCTGTAATCGGTAAATTAAATCCGTTTAAATTCTTTCGACATATTTGGCCTGCTCAGGTCGTAGCGTTCACTACCCAGAGTAGTGTAGGTACCATTCCTGTAACAGAGAAAGCTGTGAAAAAGGCAGGGGTATCCGATAGTATATCCTCTTTCGTTGTTCCACTGGGTGCTAACGTCGGTATGCCTGGTTGTGCAGGAATTTGGCCTACCTTAGTAGCAGTATTTGCAATTCAAGGGTTAGGCATCGAGTATTCTATCGGACAGTATATTGTATTAATTTTGATTACTACTTTAGTTAGCCTTGGTACTGCCGGAGTTCCAGGAACTGCTACAATCACTGCAACTGCAGTATTCGCCGCAGCTGGACTTCCGATTGAAATAATCGTTATATTAACACCAATCAGTTCTATCGTAGATATGGCTCGTACGGCTACTAACGTAAGTGCTGCAGCAACCGGGGCATTACTCGTTGCAAAAAGCGAAAATGAACTTGACTTAGTAAAATACAATAATACCGATAAAAAAGTTGAATTAGTTTCAGAATAATAGGAAAGACCTATAAAAACATGGAGCCAGTTTAGAAATCATTGACCATTGATTATCTAAGCTGGCTTTTTATAGTAGATTCAAGCTCCTTACCTTGATGCTTAATTTGATATGGGTTATACATGATATAATTATCATTTTTATAATCAGCCTACTAAAATTATGATGATTATATGACGAAGTGATGGAATGCCAACGTTTTTATAGTTCGATATTTGGGATATACGTATAGTTGCCGAGTGAATAAGGAGCTATAAAGGCTTTGTTGCTATTATACTTCACTTGTTTTATATAAAAACGTCCTACTTTTTAATGTGTGAAAGATGTTATAAATACTGACAGTGCAGTAAAAAGTGATTATTATGAGCCATGTAGTAAACGCATCATTAAGATGGACATGGTTGTAATATTATGTAAAACGAGTTAGAATTAAGCTAATAACTGAATACGAAGCTATATCGATAGGAATACTAGAAAAGTCTGTTTTAATACTATTTATCTATCCATAAATACTGTTATGTCACTATTACTTAGTGCCAAACTACTTTTTGTTTAAATTGAATGTTACCATGCCTTGCGATTATAATAAGAGTAACAAGAAAACGCGTTGGCCAAGCGGAAGTAAAGTAGCAAAGTGAGTATGGTGTATGTTTTTATGGGAGGTAGTAAAATGAAAGAACAAGTACAAAGATTTGGACGATTTCTAAGTGGTATGGTAATGCCAAACATTGGTGCATTTATTGCATGGGGAATCATTACAGCATTATTTATTGGAACCGGCTGGTGGCCAAATGAAAACCTGGCAAAGCTGGTTGATCCGATGGCTAAATTTTTACTTCCTTTATTGATTGCCTATACCGGTGGTAAGATGGTAGGAGGCCCTAGAGGTGGTGTCATGGGTGCAATCGCAACCATGGGTGTTATAGTTGCAACAAGTGTTCCTATGTTCCTTGGAGCTATGATTATCGGTCCTTCGGCAGGATGGGTTATTAAGCAGTTTGACAAAGCAGTAGAAGGTCGTATTAAAGCAGGATTTGAAATGCTTGTGAATAACTTTGCTATCGGTATTATTGGTGGTTTATTTACAATCGTTGCATATTTAGGATTTGCTCCTGTGATGACAGCAGCAACTGATATTATGGCATCCGGTGTTCAATTCTTCGTAGATCGTGGATTATTACCGTTAGCATCATTATTTATTGAACCTGCAAAAGTAATGTTCTTAAATAACGCAATTAATCATGGTATTTTATCACCAATGGGATTAAATCAGGTAGATGAGATCGGTAAATCCGTATTCTTCCTGATGGAAGCAAATCCGGGTCCGGGACTTGGAATTCTGTTAGCTTACTGCCTTGCTGGTAAAGGAAATTCCAGAAGTTCAGCACCGGGAGCAATTGTAATTCACTTCATCGGTGGTATTCATGAAATCTATTTCCCTTATGTATTGATGAACCCTTCCTTAATTCTAGCAGCAATCGGTGGCGGTGCAAGTGGTATCTTTACCTTTAACTTATTTAAAGTTGGTTTATATGCTCCATCATCACCAGGAAGTATTATCGCAGTATTAGGTATGACGCCAAAGGGAAATTACGTTGGTATTATTGCCGGTGTATTAGTAGCAGCAATTGTATCCTTTGCCATTGCAGTTCCGCTTATCAAGATCTTTGGTAAAGAAGATACTGATATTGAAGCAGCAAAAGCAAAGAAAGATGCAATGAAAGCAGAAGCAAAAGGCATTGCATCAAAGCCTGTAGTACAAGGAATTGCAACCGAAGGTACCAAGGTGAAAAAGATCGTATTCGCTTGTGATGCTGGTATGGGCTCTTCCGCAATGGGAGCAACGGTACTTCGTAATAAATTAAAAGCAGCAGGACTGGATACAATTACAGTGGAACATGCTTCTGTTTCCTCCATCCCTGAGGATGCTCAAATCGTAGTAACACACGAATCCTTAAAAGAGAGAGCAGTTCGCAGTTGCCCTACTGCACAGATGGTACTAATCACTAACTTTATGGCAGCTCCACAATATGACGAATTAGTGAATAACTTAAAACAAACTCAAAGATAATTTGAACAGAATAAAGGATAAGTAACTTATTAATCTGGTTTAACACGGTTTTGTATAAAACCGTGTTAAACCCATTTTGCAATTTATTGAAAATATGTTCTGGATGGCAGGTGATTTGAATGGAGTTTACACCGCGAGATAGACAAATCTTAATAGCGCTTTTAACACAAAAGGAAGCGCTCCCGGTAAAAAATCTTGCTCAAAAAATAAATGTCAGCAAGAGAACGGTGCAAAGAGAATTGGATTACATTAGTTATATATTAAAAAACTATAACATTAATTTATGTTCAAAAACTGGTGCAGGCATTTGGTTAGAGGGAGAGGAAGCTGGTAAACAGATGCTTCTTAAGCAACTAGAAAATCAGGATGATAGGGATTTTGCCGATAAATCAGAACGTCGTAAGGGGTTAATCCTAGAGATGTTAAAGGATCAGACTCCGAAAAAATTATACTACTATGCAAATTTATTTTCAGTAAGTGAAGCTACCATTAGTAAAGATATGGAGCATGTGGAACCTTGGTTTCAGAAGTTTGAGCTGCAGATTATACGTAAGCAAGGGTATGGGGTCTACTTACAGGGCAGTGAGAAAAATTTGCGAGTTGCCATTCGAGAGTTTATTAAGCGATATATTCATACTCCAGTATTGAACCAATTATATGAAGCAAGTGATATCTCAACACCGAAAGCCGTGGGAATAAAAAATATTAAGAATCAATACCAACTGCTAGATGAAGATATATTAAAGCAGGTAGGTATTTGCTTTGCCAGTATTCCGGATGATCGGATAAGGAGACTGACCGAAGAATCTTATATTGGCTTAATTCTCCATGTTACCATTGCAATTGAACGGGTATTGGGTGGAGAATTCATAGAATCCAACGATGAGCTATTGAAAAACCTCAAACAAGATGATGAGTATAATTTGGCATTATTAATTGTAAATTCTCTCGAGCAGGAATTTGGAATTGAAATCCCGGATATTGAAATCGCCTTCATCTGTTTGCACATTAAAGCCTCTAAACTACAAAGAGCCAGTGAGGATTATAAGAACGATAAAAACTTACCGATCCATCATGAGGAAATAAGAGTTCTGGTACAGGGAATGATCGTTGCTTATGATGAGCAACTAGCGTCTGTGTTAGCAGCGGATGAAGAATTTACAACCGGACTTGCTGCTCACTTACGTCCAACCTTAGTTAGGCTCAAAAATCACATGCCAATAGAAAATCCACATCTGAATGAGATCAAAGAATCCTATACGGATGTCTATGAACATTGTTTGAAAGTAGGAAAATTCCTGGAAGCAAATTTAGGCTGCGAAATACCGGAGACAGAAATCGGATTTATAGCAATTCATTTTGGAGCAGCTCTCGTACGGTTAGAAAGTGAAAAAGAAAAAAAGAGAACGGTTAGTATAGGTCTGGTATGTGCCAGCGGTATAGGTATTTCAAGGTTAATGGCCTCAAGGCTTCAAAAATATTTAAAAGCAAGAGCTAATATTACAACGTACGGGAAAACAGATTTAACCCCCTTTGTCATTGAACGTAATGATTTTTTTGTATCCAGTATGGAACTCGGAGAGATTGACACGGAAGTGGTTCAGGTGAGTCCGTTACTTCCGGAAGATGATTTACTACGCATTGATGAAAAGGTACAGCAATATGCAGGGGTTTCTAAGAAATTGGAGTATAACTCTGATTTTGTTAAGCAAATGGAAAAAATTAATGATTTAGCTGGAAAGATCAAAGAGATCCTACGGAACTTTTTCTGCATGGAAGTTGAAAGTGAGGTTAGCTTTCAACAGTTATTAGAACTGGCAGCTAAAAAAATTACACCTTTTAAGGAGAACCAAACACGTTTTATTGAAAGCATTATGGATCGGGAGGAAATTGCTACACAAATCATTCCCGAGCTGGGTATTGGATTGTTGCATACAAGATTAAAAGATACGTATCAAAATGGTTTTTATGTGTGTGTTCCTGGCAACCATATTAACTTTCAAAATGCTTATATGCAGTCGGTCGAAGCAGTGGTAATTATGTTAATACCGGAGGATGAAAACAAACAAGAGAATAGCCGTCTTATGGGTTATTTGAGTGAGAGTTTGATTGAAGATGAGAAATTTTTAGTCGACATAAAATCCGGAGATGAAATTAGGATAAAAGATACTCTTTCAAGGCTATTAAAACAGTATTTTAATAAATATTTAGATGTTGTGTAAGGAATATCCCCTTTTTATATGGGATCATATGAAAAGGGGTTTTCTATATTTGGCGCTATTGAATGATGCCAAAGAACCTTTTGTTTGAATTGAAACTTTATAGGATAAAGCCTTATAATGATAACATAGAAGCTAGTAAATATTATTTGAAGAAATAGAGGAATGAAAATGATATTCAAAAAAAGCGAACAGAATGAAACATTACAATTACTACAGAAAAAAAATATAATCGTAAATTGTGTAGAAACAGAGAAAGAGCAAGTGATTAAAAAAGTTGGAACCATGCTAGTAGAGAGCGGTTATGTTATTCCAAGTTATATAGATGCAATGTTTGAAAGAGAAAATACCTTTGCAACTTACATGGGAAATGGAATTGCATTGCCCCATGGAGTAGAAAGTGCAAAGGAAGGAATTCTTTCTTCCGGTATTGCAGTGATGATTTTTCCGAAAGGAACAGACTGGGATGGTGAAAAAGCGAAGGTTGTCATTGGAATCGCCGGTAAAGGCGATGAGCATTTAACCATCTTAGGTAATATCGCAACAAAATTATCGGAGGAGAAATCCGTGGAAGCACTTCTTTCCATGAGTGTCGATGAAGTATATGATTTCTTAACGGAAGGGGAATGATACCATGATTATCACAGTAACGATGAACCCGGCAATCGATAAGACAGTGGATATTGGTGAGTTTTTATACGGAGGACTCAATCGTATCAAAACAGCGGTATCCGATGCCGGCGGAAAAGGAATTAATGTATCAAAAACCATTCAGAACTTAGGGGGAAAGACCATTGCCACAGGTTTTTTAGGTGGTAACGGAGGAACCATCATTAAACAGGTATTAAGTAAATTAGAAATAGAAACTGACTTTGTCCCTGCCTTAGGGGAAACCAGAACTAATATGAAAGTGGTAGATGCGGGGGGAAAAGTCACGGAGTTTAATGAACCGGGTCCTTCTATTTTGCCACAGGAAATTGATCAGTTATTAAATAAATTAGAGAATTTAGCAAGTGTGGATACGTTATTTGTTCTGGCTGGAAGTATTCCGGCAGGGGTGGATAAAGGAATATATCGTACTATTATAGAGATAGTAAAAGCAAAAGGTGCCAAGGTTTTCTTAGATGCAGACGGAGAATTGTTTAAAAATGCACTGGAAGCGAAACCGGATTATATTAAGCCGAATCGGTTTGAGTTAGAACAATATTTTTCCTTTGATGGAACTGCTACCGATGAAGATCTTATTGTAATGGGAAGAAAATTGCAGGAAAAAGGAATTGGAACAGTAGCTATTTCTCTCGGAAGCGAAGGAGCATTATTTGTATTACCGGAAGCTGCAATCAAAGCTCCAGGATTAAAGGTGGAAGCGCATTCTACCGTAGGAGCAGGAGATGCAATGGTTGCTGCATTATGCTATGGAATTGATCAGAAACTTCCTATGGAAGAATGTATTCAACTGGGCGTAGCTACCTCGGCAGGAGCGGTTACTACCATAGGCACAAAGCCACCAACAAAGGATTTGGTAGATACATTAAAGAAGCAGGTAACACTAATTCGGTTATAGGACAAAGGAAAGAAGGAGAATAAATATGAAAACAAGAGCAGTCAGAATGTACGGAGCTTTCGATTTAAGATGTGAGGAATTTGAATTACCACAGATAAAAGAGGATGAAATACTAGTTAAAGTTATGAGTGATAGTATCTGTATGTCAACGTATAAATTATCAGAACAAGGTGTCAAACATAAGAGAGCACCGAAAAATATCGCTACAAATCCAATTATCGTAGGACATGAATTTTCCGGTTATATCGTAGAGGTCGGTGATAAATGGAAGGACCAATTCAAACCGGGACAGAAATTTGCACTTCAACCGGCACTCAACTACAAAGGCAAGCTTGACTCACCCGGTTATTCCTATGAATTCTGCGGTGGTGCAAGTACTTATTGCATTATCCCTCAGGAAGTTATGGAACTGGGCTGCCTTCTTAACTACAATGGAGAATCTTACTTTGAAGCTTCCCTCGGTGAACCCATGAGCTGCATTATTGGTGGCTATCATGCCAATTATCACACCAATAAAGTAAATTATGATCATGCCATGGGAACGAAAAAAGATGGCAATATCATAATCCTTGGTGGTTGCGGACCGATGGGTCTTGGAGCAGTGAGTTATGGACTTTGCTTTGAGAATAAGCCAAAACGAATTGTAGTAACCGATATCAGTGATGAGAGAATAGCAAGAGCAAAAGAAGTTATATCCGAAGCAGAAGCAAAGGAAGCAGGAGTAGAGCTCATCTATGTAAATACGGCAAACGTTGGAGATCCTGTGGAACATCTGATGAATTTAACCGATGGTCATGGCTATGATGACGTATTTGTTTATATTCCCAATAAGCAAGTGGCTGAAATGGGAGATCAATTACTTGCCTTTGATGGTTGTATGAATTTCTTTGCAGGACCTTCCGATAATCAATTTTCTGCAAATATTAATCTATATAATGTGCATTATACCAGTGCCCATGTCTTGGGAACCACTGGTGGAAATACAGATGATTTGGTTGAAGCTATCGATCTGGCAGCGAAAGGTCTCATCAATCCGGCGGTTATGGTAACTCATGTCGGAGGACTGGATTGTGTAGCAGATACTACAAACAATTTACCAAAGATCCCGGGCGGGAAGAAATTAACCTATACACAGTTTGACATGCCACTGACAGCGATTGAAGATTTTGCTAAGTTAGGAGAAACAGATCCGTTATTTGCAAAATTAGATGCCAGCTGCAAGGCGCATAAGGGCTTATGGAACACAGAAGCAGAGAAGATCTTATTTGAACATTTTCACGTGTCCTAGTAAAAGGAGGTATAAGTTATGGTAAGTCAAAAAGTAACAATCACAAATAAATCCGGTATTCATGCAAGACCGGCAGGAGAATTAGCGAAAGTTGCAAAGGATTGTAAGTCAGATACACTCTTATTAATTGATACCAAGATTATTAATATAAAAAGTATTCTAAATCTTATGGCTGCAGCCATCCGTCAAGGAACTGAAGTTACCATTCAGTGTGATGGGGAAGGTGAAGAAGAGGATTTAAAGAAAATTATCGATGCCATCAATAGTGGTTTAGGTGAATAGAAGGTGAATTATGGATAAAATTTATGTAGCACGAACGGTATCTGAAGGAATTGCAATCGGAAAAGCATTCCTTGTTCCGAAATTGTCCTTCGAACGTGACACATATACAGTAGAAAACACTGCTTTGGAAGTAGAAAAGTTTCAAAAAGCAGTAAAAAATGCCAGTGTGGAATTAGAAGAATTAGCGAAACACAATGATATCTTTTCCGCACATTTGGAAGTGGTTAACGACCAGGCCCTGTATGATGCGGTGAAGGATAAAATCGAAGGAAACCTCCAGAATGTGCAAATCGCATTATGGGAAAGTGCACAGGAATTTATCGATCTCTTCGATGCAATGGATGACGAATATATGCGGGAACGGGCTGCTGACATTAAAGATGTCAGAAATCGTTTGATGTGCCAGCTAAAAGACATCAAATTCAATCCTTTTGATGGTATTAACGAGGAAGTAATCGTGGTGGCACAGGATTTAACTCCTTCCGATACGGCTAAGTTAAATTTGGATTATGTACTTGGAATAATCACCCACGATGGCGGTATTACCAGTCATGTTTCGATTATGGCAAAAAACATTGGTCTACCGGCATTGGTGGGTGTATCAGAGATTATGAATAAAGTAAAAATGGGTGATGATCTCATCATGGATGCGAAATCCGGTGAGATCATCCTCAATCCAAGTGAAGAAATGATACTGGAATATAAAGAGAAAAAATTAGAACAAGAGCGGATAAAATCAAGATATGAGGAAGCACAAATTCAGCCTGCTTCTACAAAAGACGGTCATACAGTTTCTGTATGTGTGAATGTGGGTAGTATCGAAGAAGTGAAGTACGCTGTTTCGAAAGGTCTCAAAGGGGTAGGATTATTCCGCAGCGAGTTCCTGTATATGCTAAATAGTCATTTTCCGACGGAGGAAGAGCAACTTAAAGTATATAAAGAAGCCGCAGAGTTATGTACGGAAGAACTCACGATCCGTACCTTAGATATTGGCGGAGATAAGGAATTATCCTATTTTAGTTTTGATCAGGAAGAAAATCCATTCCTAGGTTGGAGAGCAATTCGTATCTGTTTAGACCGTCCTGATATCTTTAAAGTACAGTTGCGAGCTATCTTAAGAGCAAGTGCTTCTGGCAATGTTCGAATCATGCTTCCGATGATCATATCCATGGAAGAACTGATCGAAGCAAAGCGTCTGGTGGAAGAATGTAAGAAGGAATTAACGAACGAAGGAATTTCCTTTGATGAAGAGATCTCAGTAGGTATGATGATCGAGACACCGGCTTCGGTCATATTAGCAGAGGACTTTGCAAAAGTGGCGGATTTCTTTAGCATCGGAACCAATGATTTAACTCAGTATATCCTTGCAGTAGACCGAGGCAATACTAAAATTGCTGCAAGATATGATTCCTTTCATCCTGCAGTACTGGCAAGTATCAAAAAAGTGATTGAAGCAGGCCACAAAGAGGGTATTCCGGTTGGTATGTGCGGAGAGATGGCCAGTGACGAACGAGCAGTGGAGCTTCTTCTAAGAATGGGCTTAGATGAATTTAGCGTTGCGGCGTCCTGTGCGTCAAGAGTGAAATATGAGATACAGAATATGACGTTTCATGAATAATTACTGGAATGGTTAATGCAACTGGAAATAGGAATATGATAGAAAGATAAAAGGATACAAAAGATTTATAAATAAGGACGAGTAAAAGATAAGAAAAATAAATACAAAAAATCAGAATTGCAAAGTGTGTGATCCATAAACATAATCATAAATATAAATACTGAGAGCGTAGGTAATGATTGGGGAATGTGTTATCTTCGTGATACGAACGTAAATAATAGTAACATTTGACATTTCAGTTTAAAGAACTAAGTAATAGCTGAGATATTATGGATTTTCCGGAAAGAGAATCGTTAGAAATAGGAATTATTCGTAATTAGGGATCTTTAGGGAATAAGGAGTCAATTATGTGTGGAATTATTGGGTATATTGGTACGATGCAGGCAGCGCCGATTCTATTGCAGGGACTATCGAAACTGGAATATCGAGGTTATGATTCTGCCGGAATTGCAATCGAACACGAGAACAAAATAGAAGTAGTTAAAGCAAAGGGAAGGTTGCAGGTTCTTGAAGAGATGACCAATCAAGGAAGTTCCCTGGAAGGTTTTTGCGGTATTGGGCATACCCGTTGGGCCACCCATGGTGAACCATCAGAAGTGAATGCACATCCTCATTATAATCAAGATAAGAGTATCGTTGTCGTTCATAATGGTATCATTGAAAATTATCAAGCCTTACGTGAAAAATTAATGAGTAAGGGATATTTCTTTGAGTCTGAAACCGATACCGAAGTGGTTCCTCATCTTCTGGACTATTATTACGATGGAAATCCCTTAGAGACAATTGCTAAGGTGATGGTTCGTTTGAAAGGTTCCTTTGCCCTGGAGATACTTTTTGAAAAGCATCCGGGACAAATCTTTGTTGTTAAGAAAAACAGTCCCATGATTATCGGATATGCCAAGGATGGTCACTTTGTAGCATCCGATGTTCCAGCCATCTTAAAGTATACGAAGCAGGTGTACTATATCGATGATATGGAAATAGCTCATATCACAAAAGAGGAAGTACAGTTCTTTAATATAGATTTGGAACCGGTGCAAAAAGAACTCACCACAATTACTTGGGATGAACAAGCGGCAGAAAAAAATGGTTTTGAGCATTTTATGCTGAAAGAAATATATGAACAGCCGAAAGCAATCGAAGATACCATTTCCCCTCGAATCAAAGAGGATCAAATTATACTAAAGGAATTAGGATTATCGGAAGAGGAAATAAAAGCGATCAGCAGAATTTACATCATTGGTTGTGGATCTGCCTATCATGTGGGGATGTCCGCCAGGTATGTCTTAGAAAAGATGACCCGGATTCCGGTGGAAGTAGATGTAGCCTCCGAATTTCGTTATCGTGATCCTATTATCGAAAAGAATTCCTTGGCAATCGTCGTGAGTCAATCCGGAGAAACCGCAGATTCTATCGCTGCTATGAAGGAAGCAAGAGAAAAAGGAGCAAAAGTACTGGGAATCGTTAATGTAGTGGGAAGTACCATTGCACGAGAAGCTGATAGTGTCATGTATACATGGGCTGGTCCGGAGATATCGGTAGCGACAACCAAAGGTTATAGTGCTCAATTAGCGGCATTCTACTTAATTAGTTTACATTTTGCTTACATACGTCAAGCAATTGCACAAGAAGAATATAAGGAATTAATCAGGGACTTAAGAACGCTACCAAGCAAAATACAGAGCATGCTTGACGATAAAGAGAAAATCCAGTGGTTTGCAACAAAATACGAATCCAGTAAAGATGTATTTTTTATCGGAAGAGGTCTGGATTATGGTACATCCCTAGAAGGTTCTTTAAAGTTAAAAGAAGTTTCGTATATCCATTCTGAGGCATATGCAGCAGGAGAATTAAAGCATGGGACAATTTCCTTGATTGAAAAGGATATTTTAGTTATTGGTATGGCTACTCAGCAAGAACTTTATGAAAAGATTGTAAGTAATATTGTAGAGGTGAAATCAAGAGGTGCCTATATCTGTGCCATAACCAAGGAAGGAAATGATAAGTTAAAAGACTTAGCTGACTTTACCGTATCAATTCCGAACATTGCTATGTATTTTACTACCTCGCTCGCAATCATACCGTTACAGCTGTTGGCTTATTATGTATCGATCGGTAAGGGTTTGGATGTGGATAAACCGAGAAATCTTGCAAAGTCGGTGACGGTGGAATAAGATCTATATGGAAGAGCGTAACGTTTCGTCATAACTTAATAGATTAGTTACATTTACGGAGAAGGAAGATATCCTTCTCCGTATTTTTATACACTTGTAGGATGTTTATACCAAGTCTTCGATAGAATGAGGGAAACAGCTAGACTATTTATAAGTGATAAACAGGATACAGCCCTCCTACAGTAGATACCATAATGAGAAAGGACCTCCATAGTAATATAGTGATGACTTACCGTTTACTTATGGAATAATTACATATCATCAAAGATTTTATATAGATAATTAGTAATATTTGACAATAATGTGCTAATATTGTAAAATATATTAAATGGTGTAAATTTAGTCTAAATTTAACAAAGACAAGCGGATTTGACTTCTGACGGTGTTGATAAAAGTATATTGATATCGAAGAATATAGAAGTATGTTCAGTTTGATGACTAACAGGCATTTATGTTGATTGCATCTCTTAGGGATTTGGACAAGGTTGTTTACATGAAGAACGGCAAAATGATGGATGGTGGAGATAGGAAGAATGAAACGGGAATCCGGATAGTAAGCCTTTTAATCGGAGGGGATATCTTTACTGAATAACTACCATTTATAAATGAAAAATATGATTTAGAGGCAGGTGTATTAATGGGAAAAATTGTTTTTGTTACATTTACTACTCCAAAAGGTTTTTATTTATATGACCGTAATATGAATTCTTTACTGAGAATATCGAAGTATGAATATGATGGTATCAATGGTAAGGACATACATATACGTGATGCAATAATCAAAGATTTACAAGAAAAAGGGTTCTGTAAAGAAGGGCGGTTAGAAAAAATTGAACATCCGGATTTGAAATATTTAAAATATCATCTTGATTCTAATATACAGCAGATTACATTGCAGGTGACACAAAACTGCAATCTGAGATGTGGCTATTGTGCATATTCAGGTAATTACGAGCAAAGAGTACATAACAATAAAACAATGGATTTCGAAACAGCAAAGAAGTGTATTGATTACGGGATGAAGCATTCGGCCAATACAGACATGATCAGTATCGCTTTTTACGGTGGTGAGCCTTTATTACAGATTGAATTAATCAAAAAGTGCATTGAATATATTAATGCAAATTATCCTGAAAAAGAGATAATGTATACGACGACAACCAACGGGACATTGTTGACGGAAGATATCGTCAATTATTTTGAGAGTATTGACTTTAATGTAAATATAAGTCTGGACGGCCCGCAGGACATTCACGACAAACAGAGAAAATTTGCCGATGGCAGAGGGTCCTTTCAGCTTATATTTAAGAATCTTCAAAACATAAAAGAAAATCATCCAGAATTCTATAAAAAGGTTACTTTTAATACAGTGATAAGTCCAACAAGTGATTTAAAGTGTGTCAAGGACTTTTTTAAGGCTGAAACTGTGCTTGAGGATAGAATTATACGAAAAAACACAGTCAGTAATTTAGGTTCTACGACTCCAATTGTATATAATGACTACTACTATATTACATATCGTTACGAATTCATGAAGGTGCTCCTGAATCTGATAGGAGAAATAGATAATAGCTTAATTTCACCATTATTTAGCAATGAAATTTCACAATATAAAACATTTTATGAAAGATTAAGCACAAGATCTGAACTCCCAGAGGTTGCGCATCACGGCGGACCATGTGTGCCCGGGGCTCGAAGGTTGTTTATTAATGTCGAAGGTGATATGTATCCATGTGAAAGAGTCAGTGAAACGTCAGATGCAATGAAAATTGGGCATATAGATACGGGTATCGATACTGATAAAGCGAGTGAGCTGATTAACATTGGTAATCTTACAAAGGATGAGTGTCTAAGCTGTTGGAATTTACTGTATTGCGGAATGTGTGCTGCTTTTGCTGACATGAATGGGAAGTTGGAAAAATCTCAAAAGTTATCATATTGTAATGCAATGAAAGAGGATACTATTTTTAAAATGAGTACACTTTGTATGCTGAGAGAATTTGGAATTCAACCGGAGGAGGCACTAAATGATGAAAAAGTTAGCTCTATATCCGTTTAACAGAGAATTAAGTCCGATAGCAAGATATATTGACTTGCTACCGGAGTATGATCGTTGTTACCCACTCGTTCCTAACACCTTCTCATGCGATGGGCTTGACATATCAAGTATTGATGGGGGAGATTTTCACGGAATCAAGGTAAGCAGTGATTGCGATAAAATCATAGACCAATGTGATAGTTTATATATTGACTTTGATAAAAGAATAACTAAAAAAGCTGTTTATGAAGCATTGATTCAAAAAGGAATAGACCATGGTAAGGAAGTCATTGTTTCAAAAACACTCCAAAAGTATCTTGCTAAGGATAACTTAATTAAGGGCAATTACGCAAGCAATTTTATTGGTCCAGAGAGGCTATATAAAATTGATGTTCCAGTCATAACTATCATGGGCACTGGTGAAAATAGCAACAAATTTGAGTTGCAACTAGCGTTACGGAGATATTTTTTAAGTAAGGGCTATAAAGTAAGCCAATTTGGAACAAAAGAATACAGTGAATTATTTGGATTTGACGAAATACCATTTATATATGAGGATATTTCGGTAAAGCAGCGAATTTTGAAGCTGAACCAATATTTATGCAATGTCGTAAATGAGCAAAAACCGGACTTGATAATTTTAGGTGTGCCAGGAAGCATAATGAAATACAATGATATGGTGTTAAATGATTTTGCTGAACCTGCACATATCATAAATAATGCCGTAATACCCGATATCGCAATATTAAGTATTCTTTATGAGCAATTTACACCTGAATATTTTCATATGTTAAATAATTATTGCAAATATAGTATGAATTGCGAGATAGACTATTTCAACATAGCAAATTGCAAAGCTTCTTATGACGAGGAAACAAAAGATCTTAGATACATATACCTTGATTCGAATTATGTCATGAACAACATATTAAGTAGTGTAGTAGAAGACATCACGTTAAAAGTTGCTAATATATTACAGGGAACTAGTTCTGAACAATTATGTTCTGATATTGAGAGGAAGCTTGCAAGTAATGTAGAGTTGATTTAGCTGGGTTAAAAAAAAGACAAATCAGTAACTTACTTAATCGTAAGAAAATCAATATTTGGAGGGCATATGAGCGATACCAGGGATAAGGTACTCGAAATAATAAAAAAAATAAACCATATGGAAATAAGGAGCGACGAGGTTAACCTTTTTAGTACCAGTGTGAATATAAGTCCTCTGGATATGGTTTACATATTGCAGGAAATAAAAGCTGAATTTGGTTTAGAAATCACGAATGAGTTTGTAGAGGCGATTAGCAATACTACTGTGAAAAATATTGTAAATTATATTGAACAATGTACAACTGCTTAATATCAAGGTTGTGATACAAACATTCAATAGGGTTTATATTGCTGGTGATAAATGGTTAGTAGTGCAACATTTATTTTATCAGCAGAAAATTCAAGTTAAGGGAGGTGAAAAGCATGTTAAAATTGAATAAAAAAATTACCGGGGTGGATAACACGATCGAGGCGTATGGGCTATGCTCCTGCCAGTGTATGTGTTCTTGTTCATGTACCTGTGAAGGTACAAGCGCACCGGTACATTATTTGAATCAATCGCTGGGACAGAGTTCCAATTACGCAACTTCTGGTTTAACTAGTCGCAATACGGATGCATTATACAGAAATTAATAGTTATAAAAAACCTAAGATCATGTTAGTTGAACAGCTTGAACTTATGTTTGTTTACTCAACAGCGAGTATATTTCTTTTAATGAATTGGTAGATATCAATAATTATGAAACGTGAGGTGTTTAGTATGAAGCTTTTTAAAAAGCATATATCAAATGATAATAGCGTTCAGACATATGGAGCATGCTATTGCACATGTACCTGTGGATGTGGTTGCATTTGTGCGGGACCTAGCAATCTGAAGGCAAATACACAATATCCAACGAATGACGCTTCAGCGAGTTCAACGTTTAATAATGTTCATAATGCGACTTCAATGTATGCATAATTCGTAGTTCGATAAAAATATCCTTATTGGGATGAGTAAGAGTTAATTCATTTGATCTGGATTGTAAGATGGTAAGATGTACTTAATTTAATTTTATAGCTTGCGAAACAGATAGATTTTAATCTATCTGTTTCGCATAAACGATGAATGGTCAAATTACGAAGCTCGTGATTTATAACATAATTATTCTATAAAGGTATATAAAGGTATATAAGGTTATATAAGGTGAATATATCAAGCCTATACAAGGTATTTACTAAACTCAAGGGGTGTTATAATGAATTTAAAGAAGGTGGTACTTTTTATTCTGTGTTTGGTATTATTATGCAGTATGGTTTCATGTTCAAATCATAAAGATACAGAAATAACCCAAAATCAAGATGGTACTGAAATAACGGAACCTTCCGGTGAGGAATATTCAAAAGTGTTAACGGTGTCTTCTTTCAGCGATAATTATTTTTTGGAACAATACGCTGCTGCATTTCAAGAGCAGCATCCGGAGGTATTAATAAAGTTTGATGTTTTCAATGAAAGTATACAAGAGCTTATTTCAGAGGAAACAATAAGCGATAGCGCTGACGAAAGCGAGACTATAAGCAGAAGCGTAGGTCGTTCTAATCCAGATGAAGACCTTCAACCAGATAAATATGTATTAAAAATGAGTACTGATTTGATGAGTGGCCAAGGAGGCGATATATTGGACTTATCCGGATTACCCTCGGCAAAATATGCAGATAGTAATTATTTAGTTGATCTATATGAACTATTTGATAACGATTCTGCTATGTCCCTTGACGAATATTATACAAATGTATTCAAAGCTTATGAATACAAGGAAAAGCTTTACCAAATACCGCTTGGTTTTAGTTATATTAATTTTGGTATAAGTAATACATATAGCACGGAAGATATTATGCAAGAGAAAAATTATTGGGATTATAATATGATGTTTGACTTGTATGATCAAGCCGATGACCATTATAACGGTCTATATCTTAATTATACACTGCCAGGACTCTTTATAAGAGAGTATAATACCTTGTTTAATGTACAGGATAAAACCTGTAATATTAATTCCGACCGATTTATTCAAATGCTTATAAGAGCCGCTGAATGTTTGCCTGCTGGCTTTGACCCTGACGCGGTAATGATAGGCTCCAGCGAAAAAATAGACATGTCAGATAAGTTATTTATCGCATTATTATTTCCAGCACAAATATACCAATATAAGGATTTCTATGAGAAGGAATTTACTAATGTACAACCGCTTCTTAATTCGGATGGTAAAATAGTACTGTCCGCATATGAGAGGCTGGCAATCAATAATAATTCCAAGGAGAAAGAACTCTCATGGGAGTTTATCAAGTTTTGCCTTAGCGATCAAATTCAGCAAGAGATAGCTAAAGTGCCTCTAGTTAATGGGTTTGGTGCTTTTCCTGTAAAAAAATCAGTGTTTGAGGCAGTGTTTGCCAAGGATGCTTATATGGAAGAAGAGTTGTACAATGAAATAAAGGAATGGAACGATTCTGAATTTACCGCCAATTTAGCTGATGCGGTAATTGGTAAAATGTTTGAAGACGAGATCAAGAGCTTTTTGCTGGGATTTCAAACAGCCGAGCAAACCGCGGAAAATTTGCAGAATAAAGTCAGTACATATTTGAATGAATAACCTATGATCGTCTGTTTATATCAATATTTCGACTTATAAAAATCTCCTAGACAGTCTTAAGGAGGCGAGATGTATTCATAAATTCCATCCATACATCAAACGAAGTTGTTGACAATCCTTGGAGACGAACAGTATGATATATTATATTAGAATAAGTGTTATCAATAATTTATATTAAAATTATCTTATTAATGCGATCACTCAAAAGGAAAGTCTGGAGCACTGGAATGGAATTTAATCTTGATAGACAACAAACTAGAAAAGAACTTCGTCCAAGTAATAGAGAAGATCTACGAACAGAACAACCACTTAAAATGATAGCTCGTATTCATACGGACTTTCCAACGAAGTTTGGAATTCCCCGTCAGAGCGGATTAGTGGAGACATTGAAAGGGAAGTTAGTATTTGAACCGGAATATCGTAATCCTGATGCTTTTCGCGGATTGGAGGGCTTCTCTCATCTATGGCTGATCTGGGGGTTCTCGGAGGCTTTAAGGGATACATGGTCACCTATGGTAAAACCTCCACGCCTTGGGGGCAATAAACGGATGGGTGTCTTTGCGACCAGATCCCCCTTCCGTCCCAATTCCATTGGTCTTTCCTCCGTAAAACTGGATAAGATTGAATTAGAAAGTGAACTGGGACCGGTTCTCTATATAACAGGAGCTGATCTTATGGATGGTACGCCGATCTATGATATCAAGCCCTACCTACCTTATACGGACAGTCATCCCGAAGCGATAGGTGGCTTCGCTGATCCTGTGAAGGATTATGAACTAGAGGTAGTATTTCCAGAACAATGGCTTAGTATGATACCGGATGATAAAAGAGAAGCGCTAATCGGAGTTCTCGCCCAAGATCCAAGACCATCCTATCAGCAGGATCCTAATCGAATCTACGGGGTTGAATTTGCAGGATATGATACAAGGTTTACAGTGAAGGAGAATGTATTGACGGTCTGTGAAGTGGAACCTCTTATGAAATAATATTCTAAGCCATTAATGATACGGAAGGATGTAAGGATTATAAAATACCGCAAGAGTTATAACTATGGTGAATTATATAACTACAGTGATTTATGAGCATGATTGAATACCAAAATCAAGGTATCTTTCATGCTTTTTTATGCTGTAAGGATTGGTTATTTCGATTTAGAGTCAGATATTAAATATTTTTTCTCTTGAATGTAACAACAGTGATAAGTTTATTGATAAATTTCAACTAGACCTTTTTTTGAATGCGTAATAAACGTTTGAAAGCAATATGCTTATGGTTTATAATGTAAATTAATGATTAATATGATAGTTAGAAAAGAATTGGGATTTATAATTACTGATATAGTTTGAAACAAGATTAGTTATGTATTAGGTATAGCATCGATTAAGATTATTAATATAATTAAGGAAAGTAGTTAGAGAGCTGTTACATATAGGATAAAAAAGACAAAGCGAAGAAAGTGTAGGTGTATCATGGTGGAGAAGGTAACCGTCGGGGGTCAGTTTAGTCGATCCATTAATTTTGCGATGCAGCAAAATTATGTTCCAATCGTTAGAAACTTTGTGGTAACGAACATAACAAGCAGTGAATTACATAATATCAAGCTGAAACTATCTTTTGAACCTCAGTTTGCAAAAGAGTTCGAGTCAAGAATTGAACGACTGCGGCCGAACGAACCGGTGGAAATAACACCGGTTAAGATCATACTTTCACCGGATTACTTACTGACTCTTACTGAAAAAATTGTTGGGAACATTCATGTGGAGCTGTTCGAAGGAGAAAAAAGTATTTATTCAAAGGATGATACAATAGAATTACTGGCTTACGATGAGTGGACCGGGTTATTGATTATGCCCGAAATCATATCAGCGTTTGTTACACCAAATCATCCAAAGATTACGGAAACCGTAAGAAAAGCCAGTGCCTACCTAAAGAAATGGACCGGGGATCCGGCATTCACCGGGTACCAGACCAAGAACCCCAATGTTGTTAAGAAGCAGATGGCAGCGATCTATGCAGCCTTACAAACAGAGAATATTGTATATAATATACCTCCGGCAAGCTATGAAGCTCAGGGTCAAAGGCTAAGACTTCCCCATGCTGTACTGGAACAAAAGCTTGGAACCTGTTTAGATTTATCCCTTCTTTATGTGGCATGTATGGAAGCGGTGGGGCTTTCTGGGTTACTTATTTTTATCAAAGGTCATGCATTTGCTGGATGTTGGTTAGAAGAGCAGACTTTTCCTGAGTGTGTACAGGAGGATGTTTCTGCACTTACAAAACGGCTCGCAAACGGTATCGAGGAGTTATCTGTTGTGGAGTGTACGGATTATGTTGCGGGGAAAGGAGTGGACTTTGATAGAGCAGAAAAACATGCAAAGGATCATTTTCAAAATCCGAACAATTTTCTCATGGCGGTTGATGTCCTGCGGAGCCGAGGAAGCGGAATCCGCCCCATTCCAATCAGAGTTATGGAGGATGGACATTATACATTAGCTGAGTATGAAAAACGAAAATCCAGTGAAATTACTGCTGAACCAAAACAGATGGATTTAAGATATCATGGCTTAACTGCCACAGAGAAGGAAGTAACCAAACAGAAAATTTGGGAGCGAAAGCTTCTGGATTTTAGCCTTCGTAATACCCTATTAAGTTTTCGTATCACTAAAAATGCGGTACAACTCATGTCCGCCAATTTATCGACCCTGGAGGATGAACTCGCTAAGGGTGAGGACTTTAAAATTCTGCCAAGGCCAACGGATTGGGTGAACACCTTAAAGGATTCTAAGATTTATGAAATAGAGAATGATAAGGATTTAATAGAAGCGATAGCAAAGGCAGAATTTAAAAGTAAGCGAATCCGGACATTTCTGGATGATTTTGAACTAGACCGTTGTATGAAAAATCTGCACCGGCAAGCAAAATTAAGCCTGGAGGAGAATGGTGCCAATACACTCTATCTTGCTTTGGGGTTCTTGCGTTGGTTTGAATCGGATTTGAGTGAAAAATGCCGTTATGCTCCACTGGTTCTAATTCCGGTTGATATTGTACGAAAAGTCCAGGATAAATCCTATATTATTCGATTACGGGATGAAGAACCCCAGATGAATATTACCTTACTGGAGATGTTACGCCAGGACTTTGGTATCAATATCATGGGACTTGATCCATTACCCATGGATGAGAACGGGATAGATTTGCCCCTGATTTTTAATACCATACGGCAAGGGGTCATGTCAAAAAGCCGTTGGGATATATTGGAGATTTCCTTTCTTGGATTGTTCTCTTTTAGTCAATTTATCATGTGGAATGATCTTCGAAATCGTGCAGAGGATTTAGTTAAGAATAAAGTGGTATCCAGTTTGATCTCAGGGAAAATGGAGTGGACCCCCATTGAGAATTCCATTCCTGCTGATGAGCTTGATATGAAATTAATTCCCTCCGATATGGCTATCCCAACGAGTGCAGACTCATCTCAGCTGGTTGCGATATGCGCGGCGGCGAAGGGGCAAAGCTTTGTCCTTCACGGACCACCGGGAACCGGTAAATCACAAACAATTACAAACATGATAGCCAATGCGCTTTATCAAGGAAAAAGTGTATTATTTGTGGCGGAGAAAATGGCTGCACTTACGGTTGTTCAGAAGAGATTGGAAGCCATTGGACTTGCACCGTTCTGTTTGGAATTGCACTCCAATAAAGTTCAGAAAAGAAATGTACTGGATCAATTGGATCGTACCTTGCAGGTTGGACAGATTAAAAAGCCGGAGGAGTATGAAGAGACAGCAAAAAGGTTACATGAATTAAGATTAACATTAAATGATGTTATGAACGAGGTTCACAAAAATCGTTCCTATGGCATTTCCCTTTATGAAGCGATTACAAAATATGAAAATACAATCGATTATGTTGGCAAAGCAAAGTTTTCTACGGCTACGATCCAGAAGGTCACAGGGAATACATTTACAAAATGGAAGGATTTAGTGAGCAGATATAAAGTGGCAGCACTGGAATGCGGAGGAGTTAAGAATAGTCCGTTCCGATTGTTTGAAAGCAGAGAATATACCATGGATCTGCGTAATTCGATCAAAGAGGTATTAGCTGGGTACAAAGAAATTCTGGAGAAATTACGGACACAAGGAGAGAATTTATATCGTTTCTTCAACTTGTCTGGAAAATCCTCTTATGAAGATTATATAGAACTCTATAGGATTGCCAAAACTTTAGCAGGTGCAGAATATATCTCAACTGAAATCGTAGGCCACAATGATTTACTTATGATCGACCCCTATATCCGTGATGTGATCAGCAACGGCAAGTCGAAGGTAAGTATAGAAAATCATATGCTGAATGACTTTGATATCACAATCTTTAATTATGATGTACATACAGCAATACTAAAATGGAAGCAAGCAGAAAATAAATGGTTCTTACCAAAAATACTAGGACAAAATAAGCTGCTAAAAGAAATAAGACTATATGCAAAAAATCCGAAACTCCTTAAAAAAACAGGAATCATGGAGGTGTATCAGTATCTTCAGACCCATGCTGAAAATACGAAGGTAATTAATTCTGTGAGTAATAATACTACCGCACTGTTTGGTGCAGTTTGGAGTAATGGAAATCCCAATTGGGAGTTATTTGAACGATCTTATATAAGCAGCTTTACACTAAATAAATCCGTCTCTAAACTGTCAAAAGAAAAGGAACAACGGACAGCACTTCTTACGAGACTATCAGAAGTGGCAGCGAACCTTACCCTTTACAAAAACAATCAGGCTGAGATTTATAACTCCTATCTGGAGACGGTAGAGCAGTTGAATTCCGTAGAAAAACAATTACAAGAGATATATAAGGTTCGCGTATCCGAACCACATAGGGATAACCTATGGTTAACGGAAATAATTCCACAAGTGGAAAATATGCTCGCCAATATGGAAGGTCTTAAGGCTTGGACAACATACCTGCAGATTCAGGATGAGGTAAAAAATGTCGGACTTACTGATATTGTAAAAGCTCATCTGGAGGGAATGATCACAGAAGAAGAATTATTACCGAGTTATGAATGTAATCTATCCTATGGAATTATCCATGAGATCATGAATGGGAATCAAGTACTATCCAAATTCCAGGGAGCTCAGTTTGAGCAAACCATTGAAAAATACAAAGAAGTATTGAAAGAATTTGAACTACTCACAATCAAAGAGTTGGTTTCAAAATTATCGGCAAAGATCCCTCGGACCGCGGCAAGTATGGCAAATTCCTCAGAGATTGGTATATTACAGAAAGCAATTAAAAGTGGTGGACGTATGATGTCCATACGAAAACTATTTGACAGTATACCTTCACTTTTAAGAAGATTATGCCCTTGTATGTTGATGAGTCCGATCTCGGTGGCACAGTTTATCGATCCTGCCTTTCCTAAGTTTGATCTTGTCATCTTTGATGAAGCATCACAGCTGCCGACCAGTGAAGCAGTAGGGTCTATCGCACGGGGAGAAAATGTAGTAGTTGTCGGTGATCCAAAGCAATTACCACCAACGAGTTTTTTTGCTTCGAACCAAGTGGATGAAGAGAATTATGACAAAGAAGATTTAGAGAGTTTATTAGACGATTGCCTGGCTTTATCTATGCCCCAGGAACATCTGCTGTGGCATTATCGATCCAAACATGAAAGTTTGATTGCCTATAGTAATATGAAATACTATGATAATAAATTATATACTTTCCCATCCCCCAATGATTTAGTCTCGGAAGTTAGATTAATTGAGGTCGAAGGTTATTATGATAAGGGTAACACAAAACACAATAGAGCAGAAGCAGAAGCTGTGGTGAAGGAAATTGCATCCAGGATGAAGAATGACCAATTAAATCACAATAGCATTGGGGTCGTAACCTTTAGTTCCGTACAACAGATCTTAATTGATGATCTTTTAATGGAGGAATTTCGTAAGGATCCTGAACTTGAGAAAATGAATAATGAAAGCGCAGAACCAATCTTTATCAAGAACTTGGAAAATGTGCAAGGGGATGAACGGGATGTGATTTTATTCTCCATTGGCTACGGACCCGATAAAGACGGAAAGGTATCCATGAACTTTGGCCCCCTCAACCGTGACGGCGGATGGAGAAGACTTAATGTAGCGATCTCCAGAGCGAGAAAACAAATGTTAGTTTACTCTACCCTAAAACCGGAGCAAATTGATGTTACACGGACCAGATCAGAAGGAGTTGCCGGTTTAAAGGGTTTCCTTGAATTTGCTGCCAGAGGAAAGAATACATTGGCTCTGAAAAACGGTATGCAGAATGAAAATCCTCGTGGAATCGAAACTATCATAGCAAAACGTATTCAGGCCTTAGGATATGAAGTAAAGTGCAACATAGGCTGCTCGGAATATAAGATTGATATTGGTATAGTTAATCCGAAAAATCCGGAAACCTACCTTCTGGGTATTATGTGTGATGGTGAAAACTATAAGAAAGCTAGTACTGCAAGGGATAGGAATGTGTTGCAGCCTAGCGTATTAACCGGTCTTGGATGGAATATTCTTCGTATATGGGTTCTGGATTGGCTCGATAGTCCGGAAAAGGTACTTCGAAAAATACAATCCGCTATTGAACAAGCGGTTGTTGGCTCTCATGAACAAGCAGATAAACAAGCAGATAAAAATAGGATGAAAGCAATCGATTACCATTTTGAAAAAATCCCGGAGAAGGAAGTAGAGGCAGGTAAGGCAAAGGATTATCGATTCGCTTCGGTACAAGTGAGGGGTAACCAGGAAGGGTTTTATGACCCGGCGAATCAAAATAAAATCATGGAATGCCTTCAGGAAATTATAGCGAAAGAAGCGCCGATTAGCAGAAAGCTATTATTTAAAAAGGTATTGTCTTCCTGGATGATTACCAGAACAGGAAGCAGAGTAGAAGCTGTACTGGATCAAAGTCTTCGGTCTATGAATATTACTGCAACGTCAAAGGGTGGTATCACCTTCTATTGGAGAAGTGATCAAAAACCGGAGGAATATACCGAGTACAGAGTAGCAAAAAATGATGAGGAAAAAAGAAGCATGGATGATATCTCCTCTGAAGAGATTGCTAATGCAATTAAAGTGGTTGTGGAGACACAAATCAGCTTATCAAAAACTGATCTTGTTAGGGAAACAGCGAAATTATTTGGCTTTACACGTCTAGGTAATGTCATCGAAACCTCGGTGGAACGAGGACTTGCGGAGGCAATGAAACGTCAGACAATAGTAATGTCAGAAGACGGGGAGAAGATTATGTTACAGGATTAATAAACGAAGGTCGGTTAAGTAGTAGTTCGCTTAACCGACCTTTCTGATGGTTGTATTTCGATATGACCATCCATGACTTAATGTATGAAATATACTAAAAAAATAATTTCTCAGACAAACATTTTTAACTCAACCGGTACTTATATAGTGAGTACTCAAAAGAAGCAGGTGAAAACATGAAAATTACGGAAACATTGATCCAGGAATATGCCAAGAAGATATACGGCTTTGCTTATGCTAAAACAAATCAATATCATGATGCACAGGATCTATCCTCGGATATTATCCTGGCTCTGTGCGTAAACAAATGGCCGGATAGGCAGATTGAGAATATGGATGCATACATATATCGAATCTGTGAATATACCTGGTCCAAGTTCCTGAGAAGAAACAAGCGGCAATGGGATGCTCTGAATAACAACACGGTATTTGATACCATCGAAAGTGAGAAGGATATTGAAGGCGATTACATCAAGCAGGAAATGTATCGAAAATTGCGCCAGGAAATCATGTATCTTAATAAGACTAGGAGAGAAATTACGATCCTTTTTTATTATGATAATAAAAGCGGTGAAGAAATTGCTCATAATCTTGGAATTCCGGCTGCAACCGTAAGATGGCACTTGTTTCGAACAAAAAATGAATTGAAGGAGAGAATTATGATTACAGAAAATGATCAAATATATCGGCCGGTAAGATTATGGATAGGCCATTATGGATGGTATGAAAACGACATCATGCGAGAATTAGAAACCGATGTCCTGATGCAGAATATCTGTTATGTCTGTTACGGTAAAGCTTTGACTATGGAAGAAATCTCCCGTACTCTAGGCGTTGCAGCAGTTTACCTGGAAGATAAAATAGAAAAACTGCTCTACATGGAGTATATGAAAGAGGTAGGAAGTAATAAGTATCAAACGAATTTCTTTATAGAGGATTCTGTATATTTGCTTGCCCGGAAGAAATATGTATATCTAAACACTTTGCCATTGGCATTAGAATTTTACCGCGTGATGAAAGAAGCTTTACCAGACATACGAAAGCTTTCCTTTCTTGGTTCTGATATGGAAGAAAATTCACTTTTGTGGAATCTCCTCCCATTCTTGTTGATGATGAAAATCGGAGAAATTGATAACAAAGTAATAAGGGATTGTAAACTGGAGCATGGAGCTCCGATCCGAAAGGATGGTACAAAGCATTGGGTCAGAGCTCAATTGCCACCGGAGGAAGTATTTAATTCATTAACAGAGATTGACCCAAATCTATATAAATTTTGTGTGAATGGGGACGGTTGTGGTATTAAGACACGAGGAAGAGGTAAGATAAGTTCGATACAATTTGATATTAAATTAGTAGGGGGATTTCGAGAGTTTGACTCGAAAGAATTACTACAACTAAAAAGAGTAAAGAATATTATAAGCAGTGGAGAAGAGCCAAATTCCTATGATAAAGAGATTATTGCAGAACTAGTGAAAAAGGGATATGTATTAACGAGAGGTGAGAGGATAGAAATACTAATACCATATTTTACTGCAGAGCAAATAAATATGCTAAGAAATATCTTAAAAAGCCACATAGAGACGATGAAAGACGTCGAAAAAACCTTCTATGGGTACGTAGAGCATATGAAGAAATACATCCCACCCTTTATTGATTCGAATGAAAGAAATCATCTCCTGACTAGCTATAGCCCATATTATGCCATTCTTTGGCATTTAATGAAAGAGGGGTATCTGATGGAACCAACCAATGAGGAGAAAAAGCGCATCTGCACCATGGTGTGGGAGGAAGAATAAAAGAATTTGTAACACTTATGGAATAAATTACAAAATAAGTATAAAATCTCGTTTTATGTGGAATAATTATTAGGTAAAACCCGAGTCTATAATATTACACTTGACATTATATCATTTATCTAATATAATTTCGCTAGAGCAAAGGTGTTTGAACAATAGGGTTCGAACGCCTTTTTTTATTTATGGAAAGTAATTTTTATGATAATTTATTTTGTTTTAGAAAGTGAATTATTATTCATTATTTAATAATAAACCTGGGATAAGGTTAAAAAGGGAGGTGACCCAATGATAAAAATGCAAAATGTAAATAAATTTTTTGGAGATCTTCATGTTCTGAAAGATGTCAACTTAGAAGTGGCTGAAGGGGAGAAACTGGTTATCATCGGACCTTCCGGTTCTGGTAAATCAACCGCTGTTCGCTGTCTAAATCATCTGGAAGCGCCTACAAGCGGACATGTTTTTATTAATGGCGAGGAGCTGACTGCAAAGAATAAAACAAGATTGGTAAGAGAAACGACATCCATGGTGTTTCAGCAATTCAATCTCTACCCTCATCTGACTGTTTTAAAAAACTTAACGTTAGCACCAATGAAATTACATCATAATAGTAAAAAGGAAGCAGAAGATCTTGCTTATCATTATCTTGATATCGTTGGACTGAGGGATAAAGCACATGTATATCCGACGACTCTTTCTGGCGGACAGCAGCAAAGAATTGCTATCGCAAGAGCATTATGCGCTCAAACGAAGATTATCCTTTTTGATGAGCCAACCTCTGCTCTTGACCCTGAAACAATCCAAGAAGTACTTGATGTTATGGTTAAGCTAGCGAAAGAGAATATCACAATGGTGGTTGTTACCCACGAGATGGGTTTTGCTCGTCAAGTGGCGGATCGTATTGTTTTCATGGCAGATGGACAGATCATTGAAGAAGGTACTCCGGAACATTTTTTCACGAATCCGGAAAATGACCGAGTAAAGCAATTCTTAAGTAAAATAATACG
Source organism: Herbinix sp. (assembly GCA_029238935.1). Taxonomy (GTDB): domain Bacteria; phylum Bacillota; class Clostridia; order Lachnospirales; family Lachnospiraceae; genus Mobilitalea. Next base: position 133,799 of record JAQZBN010000002.1, on the reverse strand, counting down.
GTAACAGACGAATGATCCTTTTAACATACGGTCACTATGTTATGAGAACATAGAGTGATTGGTAAGATAAGGGACACAAGCGGAAGCAAAAAGGAGGATATGAAATGAAGAATATAAAAAAGTTAATGGCATTCATTTTAAGTTTAGCATTAATGATGACCTTATTAGCAGCATGCAAAGGTGAGGAGAACACATCGGATACACCCTCCGAGACAGGGGATAACGGTAACGATACTTCGGATTATCCGGAAGACGTTCAGGAAATCATTGACCGTGGAGTATTAAGAGTTGGAGTTAAGAATGCTGTTGTAGGTTTTGGTTATCAGGATCCATTAACTCAGGAATATACAGGACTTGAAGTTGCTTTGGCAGAAAAGATAGCAGAAGCCCTTGGAGTTGAAATTGAGTTTACTGCAGTTACTGCGGCTACTCGTACCGAACTTTTAGATTCAGGAGACATTGATTGTGTGTTAGCTACCTTTACGATTACAGATGAAAGAAAGCAAAGCTGGGATTTCTCAACTCCGTATTTTACGGATTATGTTACCGTATTGGTAGAAAATAAATCAGGTATCACATCCTTGGAAGGCCTTGTAGGTAAAAAAGTTGGTGTTTCCTCCGGTTCCACTTCTGCAAAAGCACTGGTCAATGCAATGATCGAGGGTGGATTTATCAGCAAAGATAATTTTAACGCAGAAACCTTTGATCCGGCTACTTGGACCGAAGGTGTTACCTTTAACCAATATGATGATTATCCAACCATTTCAACCGCATTAAGTGCAGGTGAAATCGATGCTTTCTGTGTAGATAAATCGATCTTAGCTGTTTATAATACGGAAGGAAGATCTTACATTGCAGATAAATTCTCACCTCAAGAATATGGTGTAGCTACCAAAAAAGGTTCTGGATTATCACCGGTAGTGGATGAATTAATCACCGGTTGGCTTACCGATGGTACTATTGAAGGTTTCATCGGAGAATATGGATTAGAATAAAAGTTTTCTGGCTTCGCCTGGTGCGAAGCCTTGTTCATTAATTATAACAGGAGGATCCGTAATGGATAGTTTATTTTCGTTGGCTGCATGGGAAAAAGTATGGACGTTTCGTTCCACCTTCCTACTAGGTTTATTCAATACCGGTAGAATGGCACTTTTTGCTTTAATGCTATCGCTGATTCTAGGAATATTATTCGGATTGATGGCTACGAGTGGTAATAAAATTCTCGCTGTAATCAGTCGGGTCTATGTAGAATTGATTCAAAACACACCACTGATCCTTCAATTATGCTTCTTATATTATGCATTGGCGTTCTCTGGTAATAGTATTGGGATTATTCCGACAGGGATTATTGCTCTGGGTATTTATCATGGGGCATATATGGCTGAGGTTGTCAGAGCAGGTATAGGAGCTATTCCCAAAGGACAATTTGAAGCGGCTGAATCCCAAGGCTTCAATTATATAGGTAAAATGTATTTTATCATATTGCCGCAAAGCATTAAGATTATTCTTCCTCCCCTAGTAAATCAAGTGGTTAACCTAATTAAGAATACTTCAAGTTTGTATATTATCGGAGGAGCAGATCTTATTTCGTTGACCTACAGCTTTGTAACCGGTGCTACAACAGGTGGAGCTTATGCACCTGCTTATTTAGTCAGCGGTTTATTATTCTTTATCGTTTGTTACCCATTATCAACGTTAGCTAGTATGTGGGAAAATTCCTTGAAAAAACGGGAACAGAAGACAGTGGATTCTGGAAAACCTATGATGAAAGGAATGGTGGCAAAATAATGAGTAATCTAGAAGGAAGTTTTTTAATCTTAAAAAATCAAGCAGTACTTACGTATATTTTAAAAGGTGTGGCATTTACCCTAATATTATCAGTAGTTGCTGTTGGAGTTGGTATTCTTTTGGGTTCTATCCTGGCGCTTGTTCGAAATTATTGCACTACGAAGAAAACTAAAATTTTCCGCTGGTTGTCGATTGCATATATTGAAATTTTCAGGAACACACCATTGCTTTTATGGATTTTTATTTGTTTGGTATTTTTCCCGTTCCCTGAGTTCCTCTCTAAAAAGATGTTTGGTTTAACATCGGTTGAAGTGAAACTTTTATTTAAGGCAGCTGCAGCACTGATATTATTTACTTCCTCTGTCATTGCAGAGATTGTTCGTGGAGGACTAAATTCAGTAGCCCAAGGTCAGTTTGAAGCAGGGCACTCCCAGGGGTTCAATACGGTACAAATTATGATTTATATAGTACTACCACAAGCATATCGGAACATCGTACCTACCTTGCTTAGTCAAGTAATCACAACCATAAAAGACTCTTCCTATTTAGCTAATATTGCGGTAATTGAACTAATGTCAAGGGTAAAAACGCTATTGAGTGCAGCCAATAATTATAATGGTACAGGAACTGTTAACGTATCGGATGTATTTGTATTGTTTGGAGTTGCTGCAATTATTTATTTTATTATAAACTTTACCATATCTTCGGTTGTGAGATATATGCAAAAGCATAGACGGACTCCAAGCGGTGTCTCCCGTACGTCTTAAGGGCATTTAGGGAAAGTTGATAGGAGGTTTTTTGCTTCATGGATAATTATGTTATTACGATTTCGAGACAATTTGCCAGTTTTGGACGTTCTATTGCTCAGAAGATGGCTGAAGAGTTACAGATTGAATTTTATGATAGAGATATTGTTGAGGAGACTGCTAAAAGAATGGGCCAGCCCATCCCTTTTATAAGCAGTGAAGAGGAGCATGCTTCTTCTGCTTATTTCCCAAGAAAATACCCTCTGGGGATGGGCGTTGCTAACGTGCAGGACGAGATATTTAATGTACAGACCAATATCATCCGTGATTTTGTGCAAAAGGAATCCTGCATTATTGTAGGTCGCTGTGCAGGAAGTATATTAAAAGATCATCCTCGATGCCTCAATATATATATCTACTCCCCTTATGAGGTTCGGTTGAAAAACTGTACCGATGTACTAAAGATGGATCTTAAGGTTGCCAAGAAGATGATGAAGGAAGTAGATAAAGCGAGGGAAAATTATCGCAGACGTTATTGGACAGAAGCGACAAATGCCTACGATGGGTATGACATTATGATTGACAGCAGCTGCTATGGAATTGATCAAACGGCAAAAATTCTAGCTGATATAGCTAGGAAGACATTACTGGTGTAAATTGAAAAGATGGAAAGGTCGTCACAATAGGGAGTTCATCAAAGTGATTTACATGATCAAGTATATTTTGACAGTCTCTTTTAAGCGGAGACCCGAGGGTAAAGACTGCACGAAGGATAAAACCTTTGATGCAGTCTTTGCTTTTTATCCTACTTTTGTGCGGTTTGCTTAAGCCTTTTAACACTGGCTCAATCCGGTATCATATTTTGCTAACATATGTTGACAATTCGGTCTATTGAGTATAGACTTATATAATAAAGTCGATCTCATATAGACCAAGGAGGTTTCGTATGAAGTTTTATAAACTTGCAGAAACGGAAGAAAAGTTTGCAGAATTAATCTGGAATAACGAGCCAATTGGTTCCGGTGATCTTGTGAAACTATGTGAAAGAGAAATGAAATGGAAAAAGTCTACAACGTATACTGTACTAAAAAAATTATGTGAAAAGGACATCTTTCAAAATGAAAATGCTGTAGTTTCATCTCTGATTACAAAGGATGAATATTATACCAAGCAAAGTATACGATTTGTTGAAGATACCTTTGGGGGGTCCTTGCCGAAATTTCTTACATCTTTTATTGGAGCAAAAAAAATAAGTAAGCACCAAGCGGAAGAGTTAAAAAAATTGATTGATGAACATAAGGAGGGATAGCAATGAGTGCACTTTTTCTTTCTGTTTTAAATATGAGCCTTACGGCATGCTATGTAATCCTTTTTGTGATACTTGTCAGACTATTACTCAAAAAAGCTCCCAAAGGCATTTCCTTTGCATTATGGAGTGTGGTTGCGTTCCGCCTTATGATTCCATTTTCCTTTGAAAGTATGTATAGTCTTATACCACGGAATACGAATACTATTCCAATTGTCCATGATGTCATCTATCAGCAAAATCCGCAGTTTGATAGTGGCATAGAGATAGTTGATACTTTTGTAAGTGAAACACTTACTGTACCTACTATTGGTGTTAGTGCAAATCCATTGCAAATATATTTAGAAATGGGGGCTTACATCTGGGTTTTAGGCATAATAGCATTGATTGTTTATAGCCTGATATCTATATTAATCTTAAAAAGAAATCTTAGATCTGCTAAATTGATAGAGCAGAATAGCTATGAAGCTGAAAACTTTAAAATACCCTTTGTACTTGGATTAATAAGACCAAAGATATATTTGCCAATCGTACTTAATGTAGAAGAAAGAAGCTACATCTTACTACACGAACAGATCCATATTCGTAGGAAAGACCATATTGTTAAGGTGTTAGCATTTCTAATATTGTCCGTTCACTGGTTTAATCCCCTTGTGTGGATTGCGTTTATGTTGATGAGTACGGATATGGAGCTATCCTGTGACGAAAAAGTATTGAAAGAAATGAATGAATATATAAAGAAACCTTATGCTAATTCTTTATTGACACTTGCTACCGGTATGCATATTTTAAACGGAAGTCCCCTTGCTTTTGGTGAAGGGAATGTAAAAGTAAGGATTAAAAACGTGTTAAAATATAAAAGACCAAGATTTTGGATAATTGCTGTTTCAATTATTATTGTGACAGCAGTTGGTATTGGACTTATATTAAATCCGAAAGTAAGTGGATTAGATGAACAAGAACAAACAATCGAGTTATCAACTGAGACTGTTAAGAAGGGTATTTCAAACCATGTTTTAAACCCGGAAGTGAAACTTCCTGCAGTAAATTCAAATGAAAAAGCTGGTGCAAGCATAGGAGTTGAAACTATGGCACTCCAAGTGCTCATAAATTTTTATAATCAGACTGATGATCCAATTGTTATATATGAACAAATCTCATTTGATAACAATTATTCGTTGGTTCTTGCAGACAGGATAACAGATGGGGAGCATTATCCCAATTTATACCTTATAAACTCCGATGGTATTGTTTCAGCGTTAACACGATATAGCTATGGTTGGACATTGAACTTTACTGAACTAAGTGGCTATAAAGTATTCTTCGGCCTTGCGGGAAAAGAGGTAAGTCAAGCCAGTGATAATTATAAATCTGTTAATAAAGTTGAAGCAATATTTGAAGATAAAGTGGAAACGGTCAAAACAAGAAAAAACGCTTATGCTTATATTAACTTGGAGGAGAAGGATATAGAGACTATCAATAATTCCAATGGCTATATATTGGTTGCAAAAAAAACGGATATGCCAGAGGATATAATAGGCGTGTTTGACGATGGGCAGAAAATATCACTATCTCAAGCATCGATCGATAGGAATCGAAGTTATATGCCAACATATCTAGATAGCTCAGTTAAGAGCATATATAATTCATTTGCTTTCACCTACTCACCTATGATATCACCTGCATATTGGATGCAAATAGATTCTGAAGAGGTAGGAATTAAGGGTAGTACTGATGTAAATGGAAATGTAAATGCAGCAGCCTTAAGACCTTCGCAAGCAGTATATAAATCCGTACATTCTACAGAAATTCCAAATGATGTCAAGGCGTTCTATCTTTCGAACGGTTACCCTTGGACAGCTACTTTTACTGCAGGTGAAAATGTAGAGGTGATATATTCAACAGTAACAGAGCTATATGATTGCCATGTTTATAATCTAACCTCACAGTCCGTAGATAAGGAAATTGGATTCGAGGAACTGAAACGTCTTTCAGTAACAGGAGAGAATCGGATAATTCTACCTAAGGAATCTGGGGACTATCTATTTCTGCTTCGGACCGAAAAGAACTTTGAATTACGTTCCTATTTAGGGGTTATTCGTATTTACTAGATGTAGTCCTAACAAAGTAAGAAAACAATATAGTGAAAGATAGTTCAAAAACAGACCTCGTTACCACACCCAGATAGGACAGGATAATGGGGTCAGTTTTTTTATCTTTGTATGCTGTTGAATTTGCTGTCATGTAAGTTCTACCGAGTGTATTACTGAAAATCATCAACATGAAATTATTTTGTAATCACATATAAATGAGATGGACAGGCATTTATAGAAAGTGATAATATAAAACGGAATGATATCATGTTAAAGAAAAGAACTACTGAAATGAAGGAGATATTTCATATGAAATTTTATTTTGCACCAATGGAGGGCGTAACAGGTTATATTTATCGAAATGCTCATAACGCTTGTTTTGATCATATAGACAAATACTTTTCACCCTTTATCGTAGCAAATCAAAGTGATAATTTTAAATCGAAAGAAATAAATGATATTTTACCAGAAAATAACGAGGGACTTGTCCTGATACCGCAGTTATTAACCAATAATGCGAAAGATTTTATTCATACTGCTAAGAAAATAAAGCAGTTGGGATATGATGAAATTAATTTGAATTTAGGATGCCCTTCTGGAACAGTAGTCGCAAAAAATAGAGGATCGGGATTTTTAGCTCGAAGAGAAGAACTGGATGCATTTTTGGATGAGATCTTTTCTCAGGCTGTAACGAAGATTTCGATCAAAACCAGAATAGGGAAAGATGAGCCGGATGAATTCTATGAGTTAATCAATCTATTTAATAAGTATCCCTTAGAAGAGTTAATCATTCATCCAAGAGTTCAAAAAGATTATTATAAAAATAAACCTAATATGCAGATGTTTCAGGAAGGAATGCATCTAAGTAAAAATCCTGTATGTTATAACGGAGATATTGTGAGTCTTTTGGATTATAAGAATTTTACCGAACATTTTCCGAATGTAACTATGATCATGATAGGCAGAGGATTAATAGCTAATCCTGGGTTAGTGAAAGACATGATTGACAATAGTAAACTAGACAAACAATTACTTAAGGAGTTCCATGATAGAATCTATGAGGGGTATAAAAAGATATTATTTGGTGATCGGAATGTATTGTTTAAAATGAAGGAAGTCTGGTTTTATATGATTACTTTATTTCCTGATAATGAAAAGTACGCAAAAAAGATAAAGAAATCAGAACGATTATCCGATTATGAACAAGCCGTTTCCAGCCTGTTCACAAATCGGGATATTATGATTTAGTTAACATCGATAGATAGACTATTGTGATAGGGATCATTAATATGCAGATTAATATATGTAGTTCAATAAGTTCAATAAGAGATTGTAATTACAATTGTGTTTTGCGTGATCTTCAATGCTTTGTCTCTGAAAAGTCCCAGATATGCTATAAAGGCTGGAACCGTTGCCTTGACTGCATTTCCGGGATTTTTATATGGAGTAATGAAGCCGAAAATCATAGTCTGTACAACCAAATTTCCACAAAATAAATTACTGAGCCTTCCATTTATCAATAAAAAATACATCGATGATTTCGGAAACATTCGTCTATCATTTATTATCGAATGAATTTGAAGGTTAATTAATAATCTTCCCTTAGACCAAATTCAGCAGATTCAACCCATTCTTCCGGTCTGGTAACCAATTTAACCAGTTCCTCCAATATGATACAGTGCTTATCTTCTTGACTGATTAAATATTGGAAGACAGTCTTAGACTGTTCATCTGTAGCATCTTGTTGTAAATCCTGATAAAATTTTAAACTATGTTGTTCTTTTTCCAAAGCGAGTCGGTACGTATCCAATTGATTTAGAATGTTTTTTATATCATTCTTAAAATCGTGCACTTCTTTAAAGAGCGATCGAACTTCGGAAAGAATATCACTGTCTTCCAGAGATAATGTAAGTTTATCTGCTTTGCGCTTTAATATAGTAGCATGATTATTTTCTTCTTTGGCTAATAGAGTAAATACGACAGCTAAACTATTCTCTTTGTGTAAATCAGCTTGTTTTAAATAAAAATTCTCTAAATCCAACTCCATAGAAAGAGCTAACTCTAAAATATCCATATCAATTCGCCTCAACTTTCTCATTATTTGGTTAAATAAAATTATAACTTTTATAAGTGTGCAGTGCAATATTATTTTTTATAAAATAGATGAAAGAAGGTTGTATTCGTATCTTGCATATTAATGAAAAGATTTGTTGAAACGAATGTTCGAAAGTGTTAAAATAATACAAACTTTATTCCAACATTATGTAGTTTCATATAATCCATTTAACATACAGAATCTTATATTCTTAATTCGAAATTACATAAATTAAAACTATTTTACTTGATTTATATGCAGAAATCACTGAATAAAGACTATTGGATAAGAGACAACTTAATCTGTTTCCGATTTAAGGATTGAAGCATATACATACTAGGCTAGGTGATGTAAAATTAATGGTAAAAATCCATGGGAAAGGTGAGTTAGTACTGGATAAAATCATATACATATATAAGATAAACATAAGGTACTGGAATGGTTATCGAGCCTTTGTATTTTTTCACAGAGTAGTAAATATTATTTTTATGAAAAGATTGACAAAAAAATTATTTAGGAATAAGATGGTTCAAGAAAGTATACTAATTTGATATGAAATATGGGATTACATATGGATCTGTATGGTGAGGAAATATACTTACCGCGAAAAGAAGGTGAAGGAAGAATATTTATACCCAAAAAAGGAATAAAGAAACTATGATATGAATGGAGAGGATGACGATGATGAAACAAATCAAAATGAAACGATTCATGGCACTATTTCTAGCGATACTGATGATGGTGTCAATGACAGCTTGCAAAGCTACAACGGAGAAGTCCAATGATTCTGGTGATAATACCGATACAACAGAGAAGATGATTAACATTGGTATGACAGATTCCTTAAGCAGTATAAATCCACTGCTCATGGATGCTACAGAGGTTTTAAAGTATGCAACCTCCTTGGAATTCTTACCTTTGGTAGAATTGAACAGTGACCTGGAATTTGAAGGTATGCTGGCATCTTCCGTTACCACAGAAGATAATACTCATTTTACTGTAACGATTGATAAAAATGCAACCTGGTCCGATGGTCAGCCTGTAACTGCAGAGGATGTTGTATTTACCGTGCTAAAGCTAGCCAGTCCAAAGCTCGCTAATGCAAGTATGGCTCTTTATGCATTTGAGGGAATTGGTGATGACGGTTTTGTAACAGAAGGGGCTACCGAAATCTCCGGTATCAAAGCAATCGATGAAAAAACAGTAGAATTTACAACGAAATATCAAATGGCTCTTACTACATTCCAAAACACTTACGGACGTTATATCCTTACTCTTCCAAAGCATATCTTAAAGGATGTACCTGAGGAAGAGCTGGCTTCTTATGAATGGTTCAGCGCTCCGACAGTTGTCAGCGGACCATATAAAATTACATCCTATGATTTGCAACATTTTGTGTCTTATGTGGCAAATAATAAGTATTGGAAAGGTGAACCTAAGGTAAATAAGCTTAATATTAAGATTGTTACACCGGCTCAATTGCTTACAAGTTTACAATCCGGTGAGATTGATTTTGTTCAACAGACAACAGGCGGTATTCTTCAAGAGGATTACGCTAGTGTAGAAGCACTTCAAAATGTAACAGTAAATTATGGATCTCCTGTAACAAATCAATCTATTTTCTTTAATACAACTTCGGTTACCGATGCACGGATTCGTCAAGCTATTCTTTATGGAATTGACCGTCCTTCTATCGTAAGTGGATTTTTAAATGGGAAAGGTGAGATCGTAGACGGATTTTTATCCAGTGCAGGACCTTTCTATGACGCCAGCTTAACACCTACCGCATATGATCCGGAGAAAGCAAAAGAATTAGTTAAGGCTGCAGAAGCGGATGGTTGGGATTCTTCTAAAGTGTTGAATTTCTATGTCAATAGCGGCGATACAACCTTTACCCAGGCAGCGGATTATATCGCAGCAAAACTCTTAGATATAGGAATTAAAGTTCAAATCAATACGGTAGATTTATCTACATTAATGACAAAAGCCGGAAATAAAGAATTTGATCTGTTGGCTGTACAATATACCTATGCTCCGGTAGATCCATACCCGGATATCAATTGGTTATTATCCGAAGGCGGATGGACTGGTTATGTGAATGATCAAGTTACCGAAGCGCTGGCTGCTACTCAAACAACCAGTGATGTAAATGTAATTCGAGAAAAATATCTTTCCATTGATACCATTGCACAACAGGAAGTTCCGATGATTTCGGCCTATGTAATCAGTGCGATAGGTGTAGTTAACAAACGTATAGTGAATGCAACTCCAAATGTATATGGATCATTCATCAATGTTCACGAATGGGATGTGGCAGAATAATGACACCTTTATTAAAGGTTGAAGATTTAGAGGTGGCCTTTTCCGGCGGTGCAAGAGATTTCAAATGTATTGACCATGTAAGCTTTCAAGTCAATTCAGGCGAAATCCTCTGCATTGTAGGGGAATCCGGCTCCGGTAAGAGTGTTACGCTTCTATCTGTAATGGGACTGTTAAGCCAAAATGGCAAAATAATCGGAGGACTGGTTGAGTTTGATGGGGATAACTTATTAACGAAATCAGAAAAAGAGTTGGATCAAATTCGCGGAAATAAATTAACGATGATTTTTCAGGATGCGATGGCCAGTCTTAATCCGGTATTTACCATCGGTTCTCAGATGATAGAAACAATGAAAGTGCATTTAAAATTAGATAAGAAAGCAGCGAAGGAACGGGCAATCAATCTACTGGAAAGAGTGGGATTGCCCAACCCCTCATCCATGATGAAAAAGTATCCACATACCTTATCCGGAGGTATGAGACAAAGAGTCATGATCGCTATGGCACTGGCATGTAACCCTAAGTTACTAATTGCTGATGAGCCGACAACTGCTTTGGATGTAACGATTCAGGCACAAATTATGGAACTGATACGAAATTTAAAAGATGAATTCGGAATGTCCATTATTTTAATTACCCATGACATGGGGTTAGTTGCAGAGATGGCAGATCGAGTTTTAGTGATGTATGCAGGGCAAATTGTCGAAGAGGCAAATGTGTATGATATATTTCAAAAGCCTCAGCATCCTTATACAAAAGCGCTTTTAAAGTCCATTCCCAGTATACGGGACGATGAGAAACGGTTATTGACCTCGATTGAAGGTTCGGTCCCGGAGCAATATGGGGATATCACAGGATGCAGGTTCGCAAATCGTTGTCCTTATGTTAAAGAGGAATGCGGTATGGAGCAGAAATTGATATTAGCTGGAGAAGGACACTGGAAACGATGTTTTCTTACTGACGATCAGGAGGAACTGCTGAATGAATAGGAACGATACGCCTTTGCTAAAAGTGAATGGGCTTAAGAAATACTACCCAATTCGTGATGGGATCATTACTCATAGGGTCGGCCAGATATACGCAGTGGACGGTGTTGATTTTGAAATATATCCCGGCGAAACACTTGGTTTAGTAGGTGAATCCGGATGTGGTAAATCAACGATCGGAAGACAGATCGTCGCCTTAGAACAACCCAGCGGTGGCCAAATTATCTATGATGGTCATGAAATGAATGACTTATCTGTACACCAAATGAAAAAAATTCGTACAGAGATTCAAATGGTATTTCAAGATCCCTATTCTGCCTTAAATCCTAGAAAACGAATCAAGGATATTATCTCTGCTCCTTTGTTGTATCATGGGATTTGTACCAAGCATACCGTTGGTCAAGAAGTGGAGCGTCTGCTGGATATGGTGGGTCTTCCTAAGAACAGCAAGGATCGATATCCCCATGAATTTTCCGGTGGGCAGAGACAGAGAATTGGCATAGCGAGAGCTCTGTCGTTAAAACCCCGCCTTATTGTCTGTGATGAACCGGTGAGTGCACTGGATGTATCGATACAGGCGCAGATATTAAATCTTCTACGTAGTTTACAGGAAGAACTAAAGCTTACATATCTATTTATAGGCCACGGGTTAGATGCGGTGAACTATATTAGTAATCGTATCGCAGTAATGTATCTTGGCAAAATAGTAGAAATTGCAGATGCCAAAGAGCTCTTTCAAAATCCCATACATCCATACACGAAAGCCTTGTGCAATGCTGCACCAGTACCGAATCCAATGGAACGGGATAGAAAAAGAGTGATTTTGCAGGGAGAAATTCCTTCTAATGCTGAGCGCCATACGGGATGCCGTTTTAGGTCCCGCTGTCCGTATGCAATGGATCAATGTAAATTGAATGAACCGGGATTGGAGCCTGCTTTGCCGGGAAGTAATCATTTGGTTGCTTGCCCGGTCATCAGTAAATCATTGCAGCAAAAGGAGGATCCAGATGCTTCGATATATCATTAAGCGTATATTAATAGCAATACCGGTATTAATTGGTATTACTATGATTGATTTTTTGATTATGAATCTTGCCGGAAGTCCATTGGAAATGCTGCAAGGAGCTAGGGTTTCTCAGGAAGCCCTAGAAGTAAAGAGAATTGCACTGGGACTCGATCAGCCAATTTATGTGCAATACTTGATCTGGCTAAAGGAACTGTTTCAAGGAAATCTGGGATATTCGATTAAAAGCTACCAATCAGTAAGTCAAATGATTGGAACCTATATCGGGCCGACTCTTCTGCTAATGACTACTTCGCTTGTTGTTAGTATGTTGATTGCAGTTCCGGCTGGAATTTATAGTGCAGTTCATCAATATTCAAAAGGAGATTATACGGTAGTAACCATGTCTTTTCTGGGTAGTAGTGTACCGGGTTTCTTCCTCTCTTTAATTTTAGTATATCTTTTTACAGTGAAACTTGGTTGGCTGCCATCCAGTGGAATGTCCACCTTAGGTATGGAAAAAAGTGTTTGGGACGTGGCGAAACATATGATAATGCCGGTCATCGTTCTTGCAACATCAATGGCTGGAACAAACATTCGTTATATTCGTAGTGCCGTTCTTGAAATCTTACAGCAGGATTATCTTCGTACGGCGAAAGCCAAAGGGATAGGACGTTTCCTTGTGATCAATAAGCATGCACTTCGAAATGCACTGATTCCTGTGGTTACTGTGTTGGGGATGCATATTCCGTTATTATTTGGAGGTGCTATCATTATAGAGCAAGTATTTAGCTGGCCGGGATTAGGTTTGATGACGATGAGTGCAATCATCAATCGGGATTATCCTGTGATCATGGGTGTATGTTTGATGTCAGCTTTGGTTGTTTTGGCGGCTAATTTGATTACTGATATTATCTATGCCCTAGTTAATCCAACGATTAAGTATTAAGGCTTTAGGAGAAGGATTATGATGAAAAGAAAAAGAAAGCAAAAGGAAGCGGAATATAAGTACAGCAGTACGGCGGCAAAACGTTTTATGAAACATAAGCTGGCAGTGATTAGCATAGGATTTTTATCCATAATCATTCTAGCTGCACTGCTTGCTCCTATCATAGCTCCTTATGATCCGAATAAAGTGGTTGGTGGGTTTAGCGATGGACCTTCCGGTAAATTTTTATTGGGAACAGATCAGGTAGGTAGAGACGTATTAAGCCGACTTCTTTATGCTACAAGAATATCATTATTAGTAGGATTTTCTGCTACTGCGGTATCGACGTTCATCGGAGTGGCATTAGGGCTTTTTTCCGGATTTTTTGGCGGCTGGGTTGATATGGTAATCATGCGTTTTACCGATATGGTAATGTCATTTCCTTATATACTTTTGGTATTGGTTTCAGCTGCTATTTTTCAGCCTGGATTATGGAATATTATCTTAATCCTGGGATTTGTTGATTGGCCAGGCGTTGCAAGACTTGTTCGAGGTAACGTACTTTCTATAAGAGAGATGAACTTTATTCAGGGGGATATGGTAGCTGGTATGCCAAAAAGATATATTCTATGGTCTGAAATTCTTCCGAATACCATTGCACCAATTCTGGTTTATGCAACTTCAGTCGTAGCCCTTTCCATGCTGGATGAAGCTGCCTTAAGTTTTTTGGGTATGGGAATTCAACCGCCCCAGGCGAGTCTTGGTAATATGCTAAATGGTGCGCAATCTCTATCCATTCTGACTTCAAAACCATGGCTTTGGATTCCGCCCGGTTTACTCATTATCCTTTTAGTTCTCAGTATTAATTTTATAGGAGATGCCTTAAGGGATGCATTTGATCCTTCTGGAAAATAGGAAAGAATAATGTCAACTTATCAGGATTTAGCGTATTATAATGTATACCTTTAGAAAAGAGAAGGTAATGTAATATGAAAAATCATTTAATTTACCAAACATCCGAATATGATTGTGGACCTACGACGTTAAATAATGCAATTCGCTATTTGTTTGATCGGGAAGAGATTTATCCTGATATTATTAAGTCAATTTCCCTTTATACATTGGATTCCTATGATAAAAATGGAGAATTAGGCAAAAGTGGAACTTCATGTATGGCGATGATGTTTCTATCAAATTGGTTGAATCATTTTGGAAAAATAAAAGAATTTCCTATTTATACAGAGATGTTATTGAATGAACACGTATGGGTCGGACAGAATAATAAACTAATGGAATGCCTTCAACAGGGAGGCGTTGTGATATTATGTGTATGGCTAGGAAGTACAAAACATTATGTGCTTCTTACGGATGTGGAAGAAGATAATATCTGCCTTTTTGATCCTTACGATTGGGAGGAACCTGTGGATGGTAGTAATATTTTGAAGGTCGACGGTTTCCCCAAGAAGATGAATCGCAAAGTAAGGATGGAAGTAATCAATGATGAAGGTGACAGCTTTTATGCTCTTGGTAAAATAGACCGCAGAGAAGCCATGTTATTATATAACACGAAAACTAGAAAAACCCCTGAGAAAACAATTGAGTATTTCATTTGATTCTCAGTAGTAAAAGTTAACTATTAAATAAATTATTAAATCCGAATTCCTTATTCTGCTGAACTGCGGAGTAAGGAATTTTGGATTCTAATAAAAGTTTTGATAAGTAGAATTCGAAGGAAGAGCTGTCTCCAGTTTATCCTATGATGTCGATAGAATGATGCAGATAAATAAAAAAACGTACATAACATATGAAAACCTCAGTCATATAATACAGTAAGTGTTCATTCTTAGTATTGTATGAAAATTAATCTATTTATGGAGGTGTTAACTTGAATAATTTTTTAGAAGGCTTGACTGGTTGCGTGATTACACCGTTTGAACCTGTCTATTATAACGAAGCTAGACAAGGTTTTAACCGGGCAATCCAGCAATATCCTTTGGTTATTGTATACTGCAACAACAAAGATGATGTTTCGAATGCAGTGATCTGGGCTAGAAAACACAGTGTACCAATTCGGATACGCAGCGGGGGGCATAATTATGAAGGGTATTCAAATGGAACTTGTACTCTGATCATTGATATCAGCCTGATGAATCACATGGATTTGGATGAATGTAGGAATCAATTATATGTTGAAGGTGGCGTGACAAATCGGTTAGTCTATGGATTTGTGGCATCTAAGGGATACCCCTTCCCGGGAGGGACCTGCCCTACTGTTGGAGTAAGCGGTTATAGCCTGGGTGGTGGATGGGGACTCTCCTGTCGTTATTTTGGTTTAGGTTGTGATAGCCTGCTAGAGATTGACATCATTGATTATGAAGGAAATCTCATCACTGCAAATAGAATGGTAAATTCGGATCTGTTCTGGGCCTGTTGTGGTGCAGGAGGAGGAAATTTTGGGATTATCGTATCAATGATATTTAAACTTCCCCCCAAAGTAAAGAATGTAACCTTAATTGAAATAGATTATCTTCATGTTAGTCCAAAAGATCAGGAAGCGTTTATGGCCATTTGGCAGGAGTGGTTAGCAACCGAGGATAGCAGAATGACACTCATATCCAGAATATACAATTCAGATACGGATGGATTAGCAATGTTAGTGAGGGGAATCTTCTACGGAGAACCAGAAGAAGCAAAGAAAATAATGAAAAATTTTTTAAAGCTTCCACGGGCTGACTATAATATAGAAAAAACATCATTTCTTGAAGCGGTTACGATTATTGGAAGTGCATATCCATCCTCTGAGAAGTTTGAATCTGTAAGTCGATTTGTGATAAAATATCTTGAACGGGACGAAATATCGGATATAGTTGATTTAATCAGAGATCGCCCTAAAGGTTCCGTATTTGCAGGAATTTCAATGTATGCGCTTGGAGGTAAAGTATCACAAGTTGGTAAAAATGATACTGCATTCTTTTATCGGGATGCAAAGTATATTATATGGTTAGAAACTATTTGGGAAGATAAGCGATATGCCGAAGGAAATAAAGAATGGATTAGGATGCAGTTTCCGTATTTTAAAGCGGTCACCACTGGCTCCTATGTTAACTTTCCGTATGGAGAATTACCGGACTATCTGGACGAATATTATGGAACCCATGTTAATACGTTAATAAAAATTAAAGAAAAATATGATCCGCAGAACATATTCACATTTTTGCAGGGCATAAAGCCTTCTAACAGCCACAGTGATGATGCTATTTTATCCGAGTATAATAATGATGTTATGGAGACTACGTATGAACGGATGGATGATGCGAATTACAGAGGCTTCCGCTATGTATCAAAGAAGATGAAATAAACATGTAGTAAGGACCGCCACTTATAGTGGCGGTTTTTGATTGTTTGCTTATCGCATGTCAGCCTTACCTTTCATAAAAATGGAAGGTGAGATATGAGTTAGTTAGAATAAGTACTGTTTTGCTTATTGTATTGTATCTATTGGAGGAATAACGGAAGAAGAGATTTGTAAATGGTAACAATAATGAACCACATGATAAAAAAAGTGATTACAGTGTATTAAGAAGGTTGATTTTGTGGGAATTAGTTATTGTCCTTAACAATATGAATGAAATCCTGCAGGTGTGGATAATTTGTATCCTTTGGAGTTATTAATTGTATTTTTACAGTTTCGATTGCATCATCCTTATAGATGGCAAAGGATGCTGTCTTTGGGACTGCGCTGATAGGTAATAATGTAATCCCCATCCCAAATGATACAGCGTTTATAATTGCTTCTAAAGTATCAAACTCGATAACCTGGGGGTATCGATTTGATTTGGATAAAATCCAATTTAATAGTAAGTTTCGATAGGGACACGATGATAAGTTATTGACTATGATGGGTTGGCTTATTAAGTCATGCTCATTCATAGATTTCTTCTCCGCTATAATAACTAATTCTTCGGAATAGGTAACGACTGTCGTAAGTTTATTATGGCAGTAGTCGGTATTAATAAATATACAATCCAATTCACCTGCTGCAATTGCAGAAATCAGATCATCTTGAGATCCGGTAGTGATTGAAAATGTTTGATTGGGAGTTAGTTGTTTTAATAAAGAAAGCCAGTAGGGAAGTTTATAGGAAGCAATGGTTTGTGTTGATCCAATGCGGAGGGTTGCTGAGGTTTCCTGTAAACTCTGTTTTGCATTATCCAAAAGAGCAATGATCTGATCTGCATAAGGAAGTAATAGCTTTCCGGACTCTGTAAGAGATACTCCTTTACTATGTCTGATAAATAACATAACACCGAGTTCCTGCTCCAGGTGATGTATGTGTGTAGTTACATTTGATTGAACATATCCCAATTTGATTGCTGCCTTTGAGATCGAATTTTCATTAGCAACTTCTCTGAATATGCGAAGTTCAAAACTGTCCATCATTTCTCCTCCTATCACTTTTACAGATGGGGTCTATCATTTCTAACTATTATACATCGACATAATCAAAATGTATAATAAAACTATCATTTGAATATAAGGAGGATGAAGAGCGAAGATGGAAATGAAAGATAAAGTAGCAATTATTACCGGTGGAGGTACAGGGATTGGCAGAAGTACTTGTCTTAAAATGGCAGAAAGAGGAGCGAAAATAGCACTCAATTACTTGAATTCGGAGAAGGAGGCATTACTTACAGCTAGAGAAATACAAACCATAGGAGCAGAGGTTCTGTTGCTTCAGGCGGATGTATCAAACGATAATGAGGTAAAGGAAATGGTTCATCAAGTGATTTCGAGGTTTGGAACCGTGCATTACCTGGTTAACAATGCAAGTATCACAAAACAGATTGAGTTATCCGATCTTGATGCCGTCAGCGATGAGGTATGGGAACAACTGATGAATGTTAATGTAAAAGGAATGTTTTATTGTGCCAGAGCCGTTACTCCTTATATGCTCAGGAATAAAGGATGTTCGATTTTAAATGTAGGAAGTATTGCTGGAATAACCGGTTCAGGGTCATCCTTGCCCTATGCGGTTTCAAAAGCGGCAGTCCATGGGTTGACGAAATCCCTTGCTCATGGTCTAGCGCCGGATATTCGGGTAAATTGTATCGCTCCGGCAGCGGTAGATACTCGTTGGTGGATGGGTGAAGAAGAGAAGATGATGCGGTTAAGCGGGCACCTTCCCTTACAACGGATTTCTACACCGGAGGATATCGCTGAGTTCATCTGTGCAATCTTGATGCAAGAATCTATGACAGGACAAATAATTAGCCCTAATAATGGTATGGACATATAAATTTATGAGATGCATTGTTATCCTTAAAAGACCTTTTATATTTTAGCATTTGCTAAGTATATAAAAGGTCTTTCTTTTATATATTGAACTATTAAAAAATATTGGATGAGTTTCATTCGTCTTTCCATGAATTTTGATGGCATCATTATTTGTTACACTAGATAGTTCAATGGCTGGCTATTTCATGAAATTACTTTAATCTCAATTGGGAGGAATGTACATGTCTGCTTATAAAGCATTATCCTGGGTATTATTTTGGTTTGATGTTGCTTTAGGATTAGCAATAGGGATTCTCCTTTTTCTTGGAGAAGGAAAAGCATTGGAGTTTATAGGGGGATATGTAGTGGAACAAAGCTTAAGCATTGATAATTTATTCCTGTTTATCATTGTTTTTTCCAGTTTCGGTATCAAAATAGAATATCAAAGAAGAGTTTTGAATTATGGAATCTTTGGAGCTTGTGTATTAAGAATGCTATTTATCTTTTTAGGTGTTAAGGTCGTTGAGATGTTTCACTGGTTATTGTATGTGTTTGGAGTGATTTTAATCGTCAGTGGTATTAAAATGCTCCTTAAGCAGGGGGAAAATAAAAATCTACAAGAAAGTAAAATTATTATATCTCTAGGTAAAATAATTCCTGTCACTAATCAGTTGGAGGGTGATCGATTTTTTATAAAGAAAAATAAAGTGCTTTATGCAACTCCACTCTTTGCTATCTTAATACTTGTAGAGTTAACCGACATTATTTTTGCAATTGATTCAATTCCAGCTATCTTTTCTATCTCAACAGATCCTTTTATCGTGTATGCTTCTAACATATTAGCAATTCTAGGTCTTCGAAATATGTATTTTGTACTTGGAAAAATTCATGAAAAATTTAAATATGTGAAGTATGGAGTTGCTGCAATACTTACCTTTACTGGAATCAAGCTGACTGTGTTAATATTTGATATGCATATCTCAACGGAATGGTCGCTGGCTATCATTTTATCTATCATGGCGGGAAGCATTGCTGCATCGGTGGCATTTTCATAAGTGATTGTTATGGATCTGTGTTGTTATAAGACTATATGAAATTAAATTACTAAGTTGCTTTATGCTTAGAAGCTGTCAAATATCGATTATTATTTGAATGATCTAATTCATTCTTTTCTATTTTTAGATGTAGGTTTTTATTTCACTTTCATTAATAGTAAAATTATATTCATAAACTATTCGATCGGAGAAGGCGAATAAAATAGGTTTCAAAGGAATGACTAAGTACTACATCAAATATATTTTAGTAATGAAGATTGACGGAGTAAGATATGATACGGATAAATATAAGACAAATAATAGCAACTCTTCTCATATTTACTTGTTCCTATTTTTTTGGTGGTGGTGTTGCAATGATCGTAAATGCATATGAAAAGGATTATTTAATGGAGGATGGTGGTGAAAACTGGGGCTTGGGATTTACTGTAAAAGGTCAACCACCAACCGGCAATGCTACTGCAGATGAATTAAAGAAATATGATGCCTACTTTATAGGGAACACTAAGGAGAAAGTGATTTACCTTACCTTTGACGCAGGCTATGAGAATGGATACACTGCGACGATATTAGATGCTTTGAAAAAACACAATGTATCTGCTACGTTTTTCTTGGTTGGAAATTATTTAACAACCAGCCCGGATCTGGTGCAGAGAATGGTTGCAGAGGGACATACGGTTGCAAATCATACCTATAATCATCCGGATATGACTAACATAACCGGGATGGATTCATTTCGAAAAGAAATTGAGGATTTGGAAAGGATTTATAAGGACATTACAGGGCAGGATCTGGTTAAATTCTACCGTCCCCCGAGAGGCAAGTATAGTGTAAATAACTTAACCATGGCGAAGGAATTGGGATATAAAACCTTCTTTTGGAGTCTTGCTTATGTAGATTGGTATAATGACAAACAACCTTCGAAGGAAGAAGCTTTTAATAAGCTTTTAGGTCGGATTCATCCTGGGGCCATCGTTCTTTTACATAGCACCTCCAAGACAAATTCGTGTATTATGGATGAATTGCTTACTAAGTGGGAAGAGATGGGTTATACCTTTGGAAAATTAGAAGATTTAGTTCGTTGAGAGTCATGTTGGTTATTATGAAAATATAAGAAAATGAGGAAGTATAAGTTGTTATAGGAATACGAATTATACAAAGATGCGAAGTGCACCACATTAGATAATACTGATATCATCTAATGTTTGGTGCATTTTATTGTTCTTCTTAAAATGATTGCATGTATTTATGATAATTATGGAAACATTCATTTTATATCTTTACAAATTAAAGTTTTTGCGTATGCTTAAAGAATAACATAAGATTTTATGAATGCCAAAGATAGGAGAGAACAAGCAATGAATTACCAGGAAGTAATAGAAAGCGCAAGAAATCAAATGGGAAAATACTGCCGAACCTGTATAGAATGCAATGGAAAAGCTTGCAAAAATCAAATGCCTGGTCCCGGAGCAAAAGGACTTGGGGATACGGCCATTCGAAATTATGATAAATGGAGAGAAATCCGTGTCAACATGGATACCTTAACGGAGAATAAACCGGTTGATACAACGTTTCGTATCTTTGAACAAGAATTTAAGTATCCTTTTTTTGCTGGCCCTGTTGGTACGGTAAATCTGCATTATGGTGAAAAATACGATGATTTGGCTTATAATAGTATTTTAGTTGGTGCCTGTGCCGATGCAGGAATTGCAGCCTTTACAGGGGATGGAACAAATCCGGATGTAATGAAGTATGCGACTGATGCAATCAGAAAAAAAGGTGGGATAGGTATCCCGACGGTAAAGCCATGGAATATTGGTACAATTGAAGAAAAGATGAAGATGGTTAGTGAATCCGGTGCTTTTGCAGTTGCTATGGATATCGATGCAGCAGGACTTCCTTTTCTTAAAAACATGACACCACCAGCTGGCAGTAAATCAGTTTCTGAGTTAAAAGAAATTGTTGAGGCTACAAAAGTACCGTTTATTGTAAAAGGGATTATGACAATAAAAGGTGCCATGAAAGCAAAAGAAGCCGGGGCATCCGCCATAGTTGTCTCAAATCACGGTGGTAGAGTCTTGGATCAATGTCCGGCCACGGCTGAAGTACTAGAGCAAATTGTGAAAGCTGTGGACGGTTCCATGAAGATCTTTGTTGACGGTGGCATTCGTTCCGGTATGGATATCTTTAAAGCATTAGCACTGGGTGCAGATGGTGTTTTGATTGCAAGACCATTTGTAACTGCAGTTTATGGTGGGGCTGAAGAAGGTGTGACGGCTTATATTCATAAGCTGGCGGCAGAACTGGAAGATACAATGGCTATGTGCGGAGCACACAGCCTGAAAGAAATCACACGGGATATGGTTATGTAAAAAGGTGCCTGACCCCATGAACAAAGTGTGAACGCGAGCGTTCACACTTTGTTCATGGGGTCAGGCACCTTTAATGTTATTATAGCACAATAAAATGTGGAAGAGCAACAAGACATAGGATACCAGAAAATGTTAGTATCATTTTACTGCAGATGATCATCATGTCTTTTAACTCAAGATTATATAGTTTAGGATATGTTAATGTTAATTTTCTGGAATTTTTATAGAATCATTCAGAAGATTATTACCTAACCGAATGTTATAATCAATATACAATATATGTAAACATCAAGGTTCTTCTCAAAATTATAAAGAATGATAACGGGAGGTAACAATGTTGTTCAAGTTATTAAAAAAATTTATTCCGATAGGTGTGATATTTATGGTTACAGTGATGTCGGTTACTTTAGGTAATCAATTACTAGGTGTTGCGGACGGTTCCGTCCGAAATTTAGCGCTCAGAAGAGCTGCATATCAATCCAGTGCGTTCGGTTTTAACGAGACAGCGCATTTAGTGACGGATGGTATCATTCATGACATAGAGAATGAGAGCAAAATGGCTATTCATTATTCTCATGAACATGGAAATGATGCTAGATATGGTAATGTGAAATATTTGTTTGATAATGATATAAACACAAGATTTGAGAGCTTTAACAGAAATACCTGGGTTCAGGTACAGGTTCCAAGAAAGGCAGTGGTAGCCAGTTATCAAATAGCATCCAGTATCTATAGTGATTGGTATTCTGCTTCTGGTGCAGATCCGCTATCCTGGACCTTACAGGGCTCCAATGATGGTACCAATTTTACTACAATTGATTCTCAGGAGGCTCAGTCGTTTTCCGGAAGAGGAGTTACGAATACTTATACTGTTTCTAACATTGAAAAAGCATATCATTATTTTCGGTTAAATATTACTGGTGTAAATGGTTCTGATCGAGTGCAATTTTCTGAATGGAACTTATTAGATGCTTCAGGAAATCGAATCTTTCAACCATATGGTGAAGATGACTTTGTAAGTTGCTGGATGAGTGGTGGGAACAATGAGGAATGGATTTATGTCGATTTAGGACAGGAAAGTGCTCTTAGTTCCGTAAAAATCTATTGGGGAAGTATGTATGCAAAAACTTATGAGATACAAGTTTCCGATGATACAAAAACTTGGACGAAGGTTGCGCAGGATGAGAGCGGAACTGGTGGAGTTAAGGTGCTTAATTTTGATGAGCACAAAGCCCGTTATGTAAAATTACTGTGCAAATCAAAACCAACAGAAGCGAATTTAGCTTATATCGTAAGAGAATTCGAAGTGTATGGAACCAATGAGCTGTACTATCAAGGGGATCAGGAAAATAAACCTCGGACGAGGGATGATGGTGCGTTCGTTTTAACTGGAGGTAATTGGCAAGTGGAGCGAGCTTCAGAGGTGGATTCAAGTGCAGATGCATATGCAAATCCAGAAAGTTCCAATGATACTGCAGATACAATTGGATGCAGGATTGCATCGAAAGAGTATAACTCGGATACTTGGCTGCCTGCCATAGTTCCTGGAACAGTGCTTACATCCTTTCTCAAAGCAGGTGCGGTTGCGGATCCGAATTACGGTGATCAACAGTTTTTAGTGTCGGATAGTTATTTCAAATCTAATTTTTGGTATCGAAATAGTTTTGAGATTCCCAAGTCTTCACAAGGACAAAAGGTTTGGTTGAATTTTGAGGCAATCAATTATAAGGCAGAAGTTTATTTTAACGGGAAGAGACTTGGTAATATTAATGGGGCATTCACAAGAGCAAAATTTGATGTAACGGAGTTTGTAAACTTTGGTAAAGAAAATTATCTAGCAGTGTTGATCTATAACAATACTGATCCCGGAACCCCATTCGTCAGTGGAGAGTATGGTCCGGGTACCATGGGTGGAGTGTTTGGTAATGACGGCAGCATCGGGGCAGATGGTCCAACTCATTCCGCTAGCGCAGGCTGGGACTGGGTTCCAACCGTTAGAGGCCGTAACATAGGTATCTATAATGATGTATTTTTAACCTATACGAAAGAGCTTCAAGTGATTGATCCCTGGATGATTACGACATTTGATCCTAATAAGGATGGATCATTTAATTTATCAAAAGCTAATTTAATATTGAAAACAGAAGTGCATAATTCAAATAACCAATCGATTACAGCAATTGTGAAAGGTACAGTGAAGGAATGCCCGGAACTTATATTTGAAAAAGAAATTGTACTGGAAGCTGGTCAAACGAAGGAAGTAATATTTGATACACAAGTTTTGGAGGAACCAAAGGTATGGTGGCCGAACACCTATGGTGATCAACCGCTGTATAGGGTATCCGTAAGTGCTTATATCGACGGCGTAGAATCGGATCAGGATAGTTTTCAATTTGGTGTGCGCGAATTTAGCTACAAACAAGAGCCCGGGGATGAAGTTGATCCCAATGGATATATCAACGGAAAGAACCTAGCTTTATATTGCAATGGTACGAGAATTATATGCCGTGGCGGTAACTGGGGAATGGAAGAGATTAATCTGGACGTGGATGATGAGACCTTTGATGATAAAATTCGGTTACATCATGATGCTAATTTGAATATGATCCGAAATTGGGGAGGTCAAACCAATGATCCGGCGTTCTATGAAGCTTGCGATAAATACGGAGTTCTGATTTGGGACGATTTCTTCCTGCCAGGGGGTTGGCTCCATGTACCAAAGGATGTTCCGATGTTCCTGGCCAATGCAGAGGATAAGATTAAAGATTATAGATCCCATGCATCCTTAGCTTTCTACTGCGGTATCAATGAAGCATGGCCGGAAAAGAAAGAGCTGGAAGATGGTTTCCGCAGCTTGATTACGGAGCTAGACGGAACTAGGCTCTATTTTCCGAATTCCAGATGGGATCCTGTGGGACCAGGGGGACCTTATGCTGCCAAAGGACCGAAGTTCTATTTTAAGAGCACAACTCCTAATTTGATTACCAGCGAGCGAGGACTACCTAACATTCCTGTAATTGAGAGTATGAAAGCGATGCTTCCGGAAGAAAATTTATGGCCTAAGAATTCCATGTGGTCTCTTCATGATCTTGCTGATTATTGGAATTGTTCCGGAAAACAATATATGCTGGATTGTACCAGCTATGGCAATTATACTAATGTGGAAGAATTCGTTCGAAATGCCCAGATGGTCGGATATGAAAATTATAAAGCGATCTTTGAGGCTACCTTTGATACTAAAAGTAATGGGATGCTGTTGTGGATGAGTCAGTCGGTTTGGCCGTCTTTGATCTGGCAGACCTATGATTATTACCACGATGTAAATGGAGCATATTATGGTGTAAAAACCGGTAATCAGCCGATTAATTTCATCTTTAATATCGCTAATAATGATATGGTGCTGATCAATGCAACTCCAAAGGATCAAAATGGACTGAAAGCGATTGTAGAGCTCTATGATATCAATGGGGAGTTACTCTATGCGAAAAGCGTTACCAAGGACATGAAATCAGATACGAAGGAGACATTATTTCAGCTTGCCTTTGACAGAAATGCCTCCCCGGTTCAGTTTGTTAAGACCAGGGTAGAAAATGCAGCAGGTGAGATCCTTACCACAGACTTCTATTGGAATAACTTTAATACCTATCAGGATTATACGACGATGGATCAAATTCCTCAATTAGATGTAAAAGCACAGTATTCATATATTGAAACAAAAGACTCCTCAAGATACTATCACATCAGAGTGGAGAACAACTCGGATAAACCGGCACTGATGATCCGGCTTAAAGTGATGAACGAGCAGAGTGGGGAAAGGGTACTTCCGGTTTTCTATGAGGATAATTATTTTTCATTAATGCCTGGGGAAGTAAAAGAAATTACTTTGGATTTTAAAGAAAAGAATTTATATGGTGCAGAGCCGCGATTTGAACTAGAAGGGTTTAATGTGAATCATTCTGTGATAAACCAAGGAACCACATCCTTTACGATTGGCAGTATGTACATGGAACATAACGGTGAGCTTACAGGACTGGTGTCAGCCGGAACGGTTACGATCTCGGTGGATATCGATGTATCAGAAGAAAGCAATGTAGCCGGTGAATTAATTGCAGAAGTTTATCAAGGAAATGAACTGGTTGATACTAGAAGGAGTGCATTCGACTCGAAATTAATATCTGGTGATCATTTTACAATAACCACTGACCCTATTGTCATACCGGAGGGTGAAGAATCGAAAGAATATACAATAAAATGCTATATCAAGGAAGGTGCAACCCTATTAACACCGGTTAGAAAATATCGGAATGCAGTAAATTATGAGCCGGCTGAAATCAACTCACTAAAACGTAACCTAAGTATCGGAAGCATCGTCACCGCCAGTACGACGGAAGAAGGTGATAATGTAGCCAAAAATGCAATCGATGGGAACATCGGTTCCAGATGGGCGTCGGGTCAGGGTAGTGATGATGAGTGGCTATTCGTTGATCTGGGTAAAGTCTCAGAGTTTCATTCCATTACAATCAACTGGGAAGCGGCTTATGGAAAAGAATATTATATTGAAGTATCCGATGACGGAGAGAATTTTTCTCAGATCGCACACAAAGTCGATGGTACTGGTGGAACAGGTGCGGAGAGGGAAGATAATTTCGATTTTGGCTCGGCAATCAGTGCAAGATATGTACGTTGGGTCGGAGTGAAACGAGGTACCAATTGGGGATACTCCATGTATGAGTTTGCAATTCTGGTAAATCAAAGGCCTAGTTTGACACTCAATGCAGAAGTGACCGCCAGTGATTATGAAAGTAATGATTTTGGTCCTGGAAAAATAGTGGATGGTGAGATGAGTACCAGGTGGGCTGCAAAAGCTGCGGTAGATGATCACTGGGTATTGGTCGACTTAAAAGAGCCAAAGACATTTTCAACAATTGAACTAACCTGGGAAAATGCCTATGGAAAAGAATATAAGCTACAATATTCTAACGATGGTACGAATTTTACGGATATCTTTACGGAAACAAACGGAAGTACCGGAACCAAGATATATGAATTTAATCCGGTGACAGCGAGGTACATCAAAATACTTATGCTAAAGCGAGGGACTGGCTGGACGTACTCGATCTATGAGATGAATGTAATGTAAAACAGTGCCTGACCCCATGAACAAACTGTGAACGAGAATCGTTCACAGTTTGTTCACGGGGTCAGGCACCTTTTCATTTCAATGGGGGATTTGTGATACACCTTTTTAAAGCAATAATAAAAGGTGCTGATCGCTTCAAAACCAGATTCGTTGCATATGTCTAAAATACTCATATCCGTTGTTTGTAAAAGCCGGAGGGCATGGTTAAGACGCAAGGTATTTAGATAGTCGGGAAAGGAATAACCGATCTTTCGCGCAAATATCCTGGAGACTTGTACACGGCTAATTCCTACATAATTTGAGATGTCAGCTAATTGGATCGGATTTTGATAATGATCGGTAACATATTGAATGCACTTGAGTACACTATCATCTTCAATTGAATTCTTATTACGTATTAATTCCATGGTATCGAACATATGCCAAAGAATCAGTTGCATATATCCCTTAGCCAGCCATAATTCCTTGTTGTTCTGAAACGTATAGTCATACCGCCAAGGATCCTGGTCAACGTTAAGCGTGTTAATATATTGAAATAATGCTTCTATGTTTTGAGTCACTAATTTTGCAGTTGCTTTGCTTATAATATAAGGGTTGTTGGGATGGAATTCATGAAAAAAGGAATAAAAATCCCCAAGCAAAGGAGTAGGAAAAATCATTAAATGTATCTTAGCATGGATGGGGGTTAGAAATTCATGAATTTTATGAGGAAAGATAATGACACTTTCTCTTTCCTTTAAAAGCTCTGTTTCTCCGTTGATGGTGATTTCAATTTCACCTTCGATGACATATAAAATCTCCACTTGTTCATGAAAATGTGGGGGAAAAGTAAGGTTTTCCACATAGGAGCAATATAACTGTTCTTTTTTTGAACTATCATAGAACGGTATGGAATATGTTTTCAAATACGAACCCTCCGATTTCTATATAAGAATAAGATAGTTTTATTGTATCTGAAACTATAATGGGTTGCAATCCTGTATGTTAATATTTTGGAAAGTTTTCTTGGTTAATGAGAGGAAAGCTAGAAGTTCTAATGCTATAATCGAGAAAATGATATTTGGGAGTGATACGCATGAACGAAAGATATTAAATTTAGGATTGCACTGTTTATAATTTCATCGGAAACATGATAGATACAGATACAATAAATGATCCCAAAGGAAAATATAAGGTACTGTTCTGTAAGGGGATGATCTTGTGAACAAATAGTTTGGAATGAAGTATTATAATGAAAAGGATGGGTTTATTATGAAAAGACATTATAAGATCTTAATAATCATATGCTTTCTAATTCTCGTATTCATATCCTTATTTTCCATTCGTACATTAGGAGGTTCAAAGAAAATGTATTTAGAACAATCAAAGCGAAAAACGATCAATCTGGGGGATACTCCATGGAAGTTCATGAAATCAGACCTTAAGAAGGATGAGGTGATATTGTCTGATTATAATGATGATGCCTGGAAAAATGTTGGAGTCCCCCATTGCTTTAACGATATGGATACCTTCACCAATACAAAAAATATATCAATGTATAAGGGAACGGTATGGTATCGAAAACATTTTGAACTAGGAGAAGAATATCAAGGCAGCAAAATATTTCTGGAATTTGAAGGAGTCAATATCGGAGCTGCAGTCTATATCAATGGTATTTTTGTGCCGGGTAATACAGAAGTAGATCAACCGGAGGAAGTTACCCATGTGGGAGGATTTTTGCCCTTTACTCTGGATATCACCGATTTTGTTAATTACAAAGAAGAGAATGTGATTGCGGTTCGGGTATCGAACGATTCTGGTTCCTTCTTCACCTGGCCAAACTTCGGAACTAAAAATGATTTCGGTATGGGGTATGGGGGTATTGTAAGTCCGGTTTATCTTCACATTACCGACAAAGTACATGTGCCATCCAATGTATATTCACCGATCCAAAAATGGGGTACCTACGTATCCACGATTTCAGCGGATCAAGAGTGTGCACAAATCCGCATTCAGACCAACGTAGAAAATGAAGATGAAATGACCAAAGAGGTTACGCTGATTACGCAGGTGGTAAATGATGTGCAGAAGGTTGTCTTAACGATGACGGAGCAGAAAACGGTACAACCCGGTGCCATCCATATGTTTGATCAGACCGGGGAGATTAAAAATCCTATCCTGTGGTATCCCAATGCCAGTCTTTATGGAACCCCTTATCTCTATCGGGTATATAGCATTGTGAAAGTAGACGGGAAAACCGTAGATGTCTTTGAAAGTCCTTTGGGTATCAGAACGATTACTTGGGACAGTGATTATGCTTATATCAATGGACAAAAGCATCTAATAAATGGTTTTGGTAACCGCAATACCTATCCAGGTTTGGGATCTGCGGTACCGGCTGAACTACAATGGAGAGATATTGCTTTCATGGCAGAAGCAGGAGCGAATACCTTGCGCATTGGCCATGTACCTGCAACACCGGCGACGATCGAGGCCTGTGATGCTTATGGTATCTTAGTAATTGAAAATAGTGGTGATGACGAATGGTCCCTCCATGATGAGCCTGCCAATACCTATAAGAAGGAATATGACCGGGATATGATCATAAGAGATCGTAACCATCCATCCATAGCTGTCTGGGAAGCGAATAATGGTATGGCCAACAGCGGAGTAAATATTTCACCTAAGTCAACCTATGATTTAGTCAATGAATGGGATTATCTGGCGCCTCGTATCGTACATAGCAGAGACAAAACGATGTTTAAACCAACCGATACCAAGCTAATGATTGGCTATACCAATTGGTATTGGAAAGAAGAGGGGTCACCGTCCATAAATATGGAGGCTTATGGTGCATATTTCAGTGACACTAAACTGGATATGTGTATTGCACGATATGATTATGTCCATGAAAAAGAATTTGCGGACTGGTATATCACTGAGTATAACAAGGAGATAGCACAAAAAGCCTGCGGATTTATTGACTGGATGCTAGTAGAGACTTGGGGAGAAGGTTACACCAAATATCTAAACGGTCGTAAAAATCAAAAATCCTTAGGTTCCTCGGCCATGGATGGAAATCGTATTCCAAAGCTTAAATATCAAATATGGAAAAACGCTGTATGGATGCCATATGAAATAAAGCCTGGAGTTACGCTGCAAAGCCACTGGAATTATGCTCCTAGTAAACAAACCGTGGATGCCTGGAGTAATTGCTCCGGTGTTGAATTATTTATAAACGGAGTGAGTCAGGGAGTACGTACCCCGAATAAGAATAAAAGATGCACCTGGTCTGATGTGGATTGGGAAAGAGGTACTTTAAAGGCAGTCGGCGTCGACCAAAATGGGAAACCAATATGCGAAGACATTAGAGTAACCTCAGGAGCACCGGATCATATCGAATTGAGTGTACAACCGATGCTGACAAAACCAAACGGGGATAACTTTACGCTTTACGCAAATGGATCCGATATTGCAATTATTGAAGCCCGTATCGTCGATGTCGATGGTAATTGGTGTCCGCTAGCGAATAATACGATCCGTTTTGATGTAACCGGACCAGCAAACTATAAAGGTTCTTATAATTTTTATGTGGATGAATCACAACCGATGAATTACAGAGCACCGGGAGATCCTCAGCTAGAAGCAGAGGGTGGCTTAATGAAAGTAGCAATACGGACTGGATTTACCTCAGGTACGGTAGCCGTAACGGCAAGTGCAGAAGGATTAAGCTCCGGCACGGTTAGTTTTACAACCGCTGAGGTGTCCAACGAAATTAATGCATCGATTCCGGAATTTAATTATAATGGCTCTTCCTTAGGGGACCAAGAGGGTGTAACACTCCCTGCCGGTGAGCATAGGTTCTGGGCAGAGTTTCAGAATAATTCGAATCAGGAGAAAGCTACAACCTTAGTTGTCGCTCTGACCAAGGGAAAAGAGACAATTTCAGAATATACGATGAGTAAAATCTTTGCTCCATTTGAAAAATATCAATTTACTCAGGCAATTACGATTCCGGAGATCGACGGGGATGAAACGATGGAGGTATCATTAACACTGACGGATGGTAGCAAGACAACAAAACCTTTCTATGGTGTGATTAGGCAAAGCTTAAAGAATGTAAATCCATTCATTACACTAAATGATACGGATACGGAGCATGAGAGTATCCTGATTCATTACGAAGGAGAGTGGGGCTTTAGTTCAAATCAAATGTGTTATAATAGTGATAATCATTGGACATCAGATAAGGATAAGTACTGTCTGGTTACCTTTGAAGGTGTTCAAGCAACGTACTTTGGTGCTCCGGGCAATAATAACGGTATTGCAGCAATTTCAGTCGATGATGGTCCAGAAACCTTAGTTGATCTCTATTCCCCCACCCTATCACCAAGCACAGCTATGTTTACAACTCCTCTTTTGGCTTCGGGAAAACATACTCTTAAGATTAGAGTGACCGGGGATAAAAATGTGAGTTCTGAGTATAATTACGTTAATATTGATCGATTTGATATCAGAACCAGATAATGAAAGGTAAGGAAGAAAAGATATAAACCGCTGCATTTTCTATAAATAGAGATGCAGCGGTTTAGTTTTTGTTATATAATTTATGTTATACAATTGTTATAATATAAAAAAGAATAAGTAAAATAAAACGATCGATTATTGCAGTAACCGATAGGAGAATACAATGAAAAAAATAGAAGTTGTGGCAGCAATCCTAGTAGAAAGCGGAAAAATTCTAGCGACACAGCGAGGTTATGGAGAGTTTAAGGATGGCTGGGAGTTTCCGGGAGGAAAAGTAGAAGTAGGAGAGTTAAAGGAAGACGCCCTTCATCGTGAGATATGGGAAGAATTAAATATAAAAATAAATATGAATCAATTATTAACGACAGTCGAGTATGATTATCCCAGCTTTCATTTGACGATGCATTGTTTTTTATGCACAATCAATAGCGGGGAGTTAAAACTAATAGAGCACAAAGCAGCAAAATGGCTTGCAGTGGAGGAACTGGATAGGGTAAATTGGTTGCCGGCTGATCTGGACGTAATCAGACTTTTGCAAGAAGTATTAAGGTAATAATAAAATACAGTATGGTTGCATTCAGGCATAACTATATATTTAAGAGCGAAAAGTATATAAAAAATAAGTTTGATCATAAATGAAATGAAATTGATTTATTTGATTTCCGTAATAGTAGAGAGTAATATTTAAGTAATCAATCAACATATCTTTTTCTATAAAAAGGAAAAGAAAAGGATTTCGGAGGTACTAAGATGAGGGAAAATAATAATTATAAGATACATGCATTATCGGAGTTGGAGCATGTAAAGGTACATGGAAGGACGACAGGGTGCCTCTCTCCATTGACTTTATTTTGGACAGGCAGCGGTATTGAATTAAATGTGAAAGGATCGGAAATTTGGATTGAAGTAGAAGTGGATTATGACACTTATGAACCTTGGATCAGTATATTGATAAATGAGGTTCCGGTAAGCCGACAGATGTTAACATCCGGTAGGTATTGGATTTGTGTGTTTCGAGGTATGAATGGAAATGTTGTAAAGAATGTTCGCATTGTCAAGGATGTACAGGCAATGAATGGAGATCCTGGCTGCTGTTTGCAAATTCATTCGATCAAACTGGATGGTGAGCTATTACCGGTGGAAGATAAACCTTACAAAATCGAGTTCATCGGAGATAGCATTACTTCGGGAGAAGGAAGCATTGGTGCAAAAGAAGAGGAAGACTGGATTTCGATGTGGTTTAGTGCTGTCTATCATTATGGTACTTTGACCGCGCAAGCGATGAATGCAGATTATAGAATCCTATCTCAAAGTGGATGGGGTGTTCTCACAAGCTGGGATAACAATCCGTATGCTAATCTTCCGGATTATTATGAGAAAGTATGTGGAATTCTTACCGGTGAAAAGAATAAAGAATTAGGTGCTCTAGAAGAGAATGATTTTGACTCCTGGCAGCCGGATGTGATTGTGGTTAATTTGGGAACCAACGATGGAGGAGCCTTTTTTAACTCAGCCTGGAAAGATGAAATAACCGGTGAAACTCACAAGCAACGCTTAAATGAAGATGGAAGTTTTTGTGAAGAGGATGTAAAACTTTTTGAAGAAGCAGTAGAAAAGTTTCTTGTTAAATTAAGAAAGTATAATAAGAAAGCAAAAATTGTATGGGCATATGGAATGCTCGGAATTTCCATGATGCCGGCAATCTATCGTGCAGTGGCTTCATATATTACACATACCGGGGATAAATCAGTGTCGGTTTTTCAACTTCCGAATACGAATGGGGAGACAGTGGGAGCTAGAAACCATCCAGGACAGTTATCCCATGAGAGGGCAGCAAAGGATTTATCCGATTACTTAAAGCAAATGATAGGCATTTAAAGATAACAATGACCTCCATCTTTTTTATTACAAGAGATCGGAGGTCATAAATATATCATGTGAAGAGGATATCATCTAATATCTTCAAGTATTTCTTCTCGGTCTTTTTGATCAGAGGCTCCATGTGAGTCGTTTCATAAAAAGAATAGGATACCGGTAAATATTTTTCTAACTCCTTGCGATATTGCTCACTAAAAAATTCTTTGCTTCCTATGACTGAGGAACAGATTAACTGGTAGCAATTTAATAAGATAAAATATTGAAAAGGATCATTCTCTGAGTGAAATTCCTTCATAATCTTATAAATGAAGTGAAACATTCGATTTACGGTCTTTTCTGTTTGCTCAATTGTCAGATGCAAGGTAAATATAGTCTGATAACCCTGCAAATTATCTTCTTTGATATCTTGTAAATCATCTGCCAATTGTAAGAAAAAACCGAAAGCAAGATAAAAGTAGAGTTCATCCTCTGTGATTTCCTTATCTACAAAAAAGCGATCGATTAATACGGAGATACCTCCCTTTTGAACCGAGATATGTAATCGTTCATCCCCTGATAACATAATGTTTTTCTTCTGTTGAAGTAAACTATGTTCCTGTGCATCCAACATTAGGAGTAGGAGCATATAGATATCAGAGTGATGATTCCTGGGATATACGGATTCAATATCTTGAAGTAAAGCACAGGTTTTTTGTTCGTGGATTGTTTTGGTATGAGTTTCTTTCCCCTCAATTTTGTCACGGATCAAACGATTGTATCGCATTTTATCCTGAGATGAAAGCATATGATTGTCGATGTAATTATCGGTAAATGGATATAACATGCTATAACCAAAACATCCTATATGAAAGCCTGCGTTTTTTTGACTGATTTCTTTGAACATAGTGTAAACGATATAATTACGTATGGCTTGCCCTATTTCCTCCAAAGATAGTTCTGGAGCAAATGTTCGCACATGGCGGAGAAATTCCATTAGTTCTTGCTGTAAATGATCGATTTTAACTTGGTCCATATACTCATGAATTCCAAGAACTG
Organism: Herbinix sp.; assembly: GCA_029238935.1. Classification (GTDB taxonomy): domain Bacteria; phylum Bacillota; class Clostridia; order Lachnospirales; family Lachnospiraceae; genus Mobilitalea. The sequence continues at coordinate 99,278 of JAQZBN010000002.1, read as the reverse complement.
TCTCCTGATATAAAATATCATTTAATAGGGAGAGTGTTTCCTTTCTCCACTTTTTTCTTCCGAAGTAAAAGTGGGGATAACTGTCGAACTGTTTCTGAAATTGCTTAGACACCAACTGGAGGTATGCTTCGTTTTTGGATTTATCTTCCTTAGTTGTTTCCTTCATAATATTTGGAAATGTATCAGCACAACCGAGCCATTCTTCTTTCACTTTTAAGAGACAATCATCAATTTTTTTGGTTTCCAACCCCATCTTTTTCTCCACCGCAATTCTTCTTTGATATTAGGAATGGATAAATCTTATAGATATTTTTCTACTACCATTATATGGATCATATTGGTTTTTATTATATCATAGAAATTCAGGATTTCTACTAAAAAAATAAGTGTTATCAAAATCATCCAATCGATTATTTGATAACACTTATAAATTACGCATTTTCTTATCTTGTAATGCAACATAGACTAATTTGCTAAATGCTTCTTATCACGTAGTATATGGTGCAAAATGACAATGATGAGAGAAGCAAGTAATGAATTGAAAAAACCTCCCATGGATACACCGGATACAAAGAAGTCTGCAATCATAATGGTCCAGGTATTAACGATAAATGTGAATAAACCTAAGGTTAATATACTAAAGGGTAAGGTTATTAATAATAAAAGCGGCTTCAAGAGAAGATTGACAAGAAATAATACCAATCCCATAAGTAATAATGAAGAGGTATCACTGATGATAACAGTATCTCTCACCATGGAAAGCAAATAAATAGTTACGATTATAGAGATATATTTTAAAAATATTTTACTCATGTTTCCTCCAAAACGATTTCTTTTACCTAATCCGGATAGAGACCCTAACTTTATCAGCGGTTACATCGACCAGATCATAGGGTTCGCCTTCTGTTAAGGAATCTAATAATTGCATGGTCATTCCGATAAGTTCCCTAAGTGTTGCTACTGAATAGGGTGAGGACGATATTCTGTAGTTACCTTTTCTTCCCGGAAGGAAGAAACAGGCGATTGTGATGAGATCAAGAACACAGTCCAGTATTTCTTGAAAGATAAATAAAGGGATTGGAAAAGGGATCGTACAAAACCTTCTATGTTCGAATTGTAATTTTATCCATAGGATACGAAAGCCCTTAATCGACATAGATCTTCACCTTTACCATACATTTATGTTCTTCATCCCATGCTTCAACATCGACAATATTTGGTTCGTCAATCGTACCGCTCACAATTTCTTCTATTATTTTAGCAAAATCAATACTAGTAATATCAATACCTTTGGCATCCATCTCTCTTCGTGCATCTGCCGGTACCAAAGTCGTTAATTTGCTGGCAATCTCGCCTATGGTAGTAAGAAGACGGATTGGGATATTTACATTGACATTAACCACTTTATTATCCGAAGACACTTTAATCTTTAAAAATTTGTAATTACGTCTGGTAGCAATGGTTTGTAATTCTGTCGTTTGCTCTTCTTCCTTCGTCATATTAAGTGCATCTAATAATTCCATACCTTCACTGGCAGTAATTTGCCCTTTTTCAATCATTTCTAAAATTTTATGTTGCTCGCTCATACTAATACCTCCAATATTATTATAAATTTTTGATTTTTTCTGTAGCTTCTTTTGCAGTGATCTCACCTTTGGATAATTGATCGAGAATTTCATTCCGAACAACTTCCTTTTGGTCTTTTTCTTTTACTGATTCTTTGGTTGGCACATCGAAACCCAGACTACGAATGACAGAATCTAGCTTACCTCGTACCGTGGGATATGAGATACCTAATTCCTTTTCCACATCCTTGATATTGCCGCGGCATTTGATGAAGACTTTGACAAATTCAAGATCATCTTCGGGAAGACGACAAAATTCACAGGGTTGAAAGTCGCCTTCGATGGCTGTGGAGCACTTGGGGCATCCTAGCTTTGTAATGATTAGTTTTTCTCCGCATACAGGACATTTTCCAGGAGCTTTATATTTCATGTAGTTCACCTCTCTGTTGTTATGTTGGTTATAATATACATCTTGTTATTTATAATGTCAATATAAAAATTAAAATAATTAATTTAAATATTAATAATATTAATCTTAATATTAATTATATGAAAGTATATAAAAAAGTTTCTGAAAAATTAATAGGATGGATTGCTTCGATTTATAAATTCGGTGCTACAAAAGACGGAGGAAAGACATGGACGGAAGTAGCTTTACCAGAAGAGGTAGGTGAAGGGAAAAATAAAATAGCAGCAATTCACATATCGAAGGATACTACCGGATATTTACTGGATGAGAAAGGGAATCTGTATATTACGAGTGATTCTGGAGCAAGCTGGGATAAGAAGATCCTAGACATCAGCAGTTTGAATTTGAAAAATGGTGTTATTTCTACCAGTGGTTCACCTCATGCTGCGATAAAGTTCTACTCAGAAAGCAATGGAATTATCGCTTTTTCTTCTATATCCGATGGTGCAGGAAAGACTTGGATTGCGCAGACCCAGGATGGTGGGGATACATGGTCATTGGAGACTTTAGATTTTGGAGATCGGTATCAATTGACTTTACTTCACATCACGAACGATGGAAAGTATCTAACGATATCGGAAACAAAGGATACCGATGTACTGGAACTTAATTATGAATAGATAAAGATTTAAGTAGGAATAAAAATCGCAGCTGTCTTTGTAATCGATAGCTGCGATTTTCTATGTCTTAGGAACAAAGCTTTCCTACAATTTCATTAATTAATTTACCATCCGCTTTTCCTTTCAGATCAGCCATTACACTTTTCATAATCATACCTTTGTTCTTGGTTGCCACAGCTTCGGAGAATTTGTCAAGAATATAAGCAGTTACCTCTTCCTCTGACATCATAGAAGGAGCGTATTCTTTAATGACATCATAAGTTGATTGATAACTTGCTTTTAATTCAGCTCTTTCCTCAGGACAGGTATCCAGTTGTTCCTTCACCAGCTTCATTTCTTTTAATATAGCACGATCAACTAATTCTTCTTTGATATCATCTCTACAACCTTCATCAATTGCTATTTTCTTTACAGCTGAGATTAGAGAGGATATGGCATCCTTTCGTACTTTATCATGGGCTTTCATAGCCGCTACCATATCTTTTTGTAATTGTTCCATTTGCATAAAAGTTACCTCCTAATAATTCTATCTGATTGTATTCATACTGCTTTGGAATAGTGTTATATGATTCATCTTATAAAATACAAATATTACATTTTATTGAATAGATTGTCATTAAAAATGATTATATTGCATGTTTGGCATAGAATCAAGTGAAACTTATGACTCCATGACATTTGCAATTTGTAAAGAAATACGGTAAAATATAATAAAAAGTATTAGTAAATACGAAAAATATTATACAATATGATCAGTTGTACTTACAATGATCAGAGAGATTCATAGTAATATTCCTGCAAGAGAGATACGGAATATGAAACAAAGAGAATGAATAAGCCTGCAGCCAATGCCTGCAGGTTAGAAGAAAGGCATGGTAATTAGGATGAATATTAATCTTACGGGTAAAAAAGCAATTGTGACAGGGGGAACCGGACAGTTAGGACGGTGCATCGTTCGTTCCTTAGCTGAGTGTGGAGCAGATGTGGCAATTCATTATTTGCGTAATAAAGAGAAAGCGGAAGAGTTGGTAGCAGAGGTAAAAGCGATGGGGAGAAATGCCGGAGCATTTCAAGCGGATATTACCAGTGAAAAAAGTATTTATGCTATGCGTGACAAGGTTTATGAGGAGTATGGAAAACCGGATATTATTATTAATAATGCGGTAATTCAATACAGCTGGAAAAGTGTGCTGGAACAGGATCCTTCGGATTATATCAGCCAGTTTGAAAGCTGTGTAATGCATAATGTTTATATGAACAAAGCGTTTGTACCTCATTTGATTGAACAGCACTATGGAAGAATCGTTGTGATGAATACGGAATGTTCGGCTTTATCTGACGCAGGAGTATCTGCTTATGTTGCAGGAAAACGCGGTTTGGATGGATTGGTTCGTTGTTTAGCAAAAGAGATAGGTAAACATAATATTACCGTCAATCAAGTAGCTCCAGGATGGACCATCAGCGAAAAAGACAGAGATGATCATTCTGAAGTTCAACCGGATTATGATAAAACTGTTCCCATGGGACATCGTGGCACAGACCAGGATATCGCAAATATGGTATGCTTCCTTGCTTCGGATCTGGCAGCATTTACTACAGGAACTTATATTCCGGTATGTGGTGGAAGAGTCATGCCAGGGATTTAATAAATAGCCAAATTTGATGGTAGTAAAACTGATAGAACAGCTGATAGAACAGCTGCAAATAAATACGAAAGCCTGATAATCTTCCTATTTGGAGACCTTGTATTTTATACGCTAATAAAGATGAGTAGAAAGAATGATTGAATTGATCCTGTTAATAATAATGGAATGAATTACACATGTAACAGATATTTGCGTTTTTTTGATAGGAGGATTATCAATGTATGAATGGAAATGGCATAAATTAATCGGTTTTATCAGCACTATGATTATCCTTGCAGGGATCCTATCTGCGTGTTCGGGTCCAAAAGCGGAAGAAAAGGATGGGATCGAACTAGATATTAATAGCTTAATTGGGACAAGTTTTGAAAATATAGAATTTCCCAAAGGATATAACATTAAGCAATTTGAAGGTATTAATCTTAATTTTATCGTTGAGAATAATCTTTATGCCAATATCCTGACACATGAGAGTGAAGAATTCTCAGAGATTACAGGAATTGATATCAACATAAGAGCGGTTGATTTCGATACCTTAATACAGAAGGTGAACCTTGATTTTATCTCCCAAAGTGGGAAATATGAATTAATCTATGTAGATCCTTATCAAACACTAAACCGTTTTTATAATTACCTAGAAGTTTTAAATCCTTACAATCAATCCTTATCAGAACCAAAGATTGTAGGATTTACAGATGATTTTATCGATTTTCAGACAGAAGTATGCTCGTATTTTATAAATAAAAACCAAATTTACTCTATTCCATTTGACAGTACCACCATGATCTTCTTCTATCGTAAGGATATATTTGATCAATATCGTCTACAAATGCAAGAGGATCTTGGATTTATCCCAGAACCGGGAACACCGGAATTCACCTGGGAGAGATATTGTAAAGTAGCGGAGTGGATTGAGGAACATGTACCAAAGGAGGAAGTAAGATATGGCAGTGGCCTCATGGCACAGGAACACAACTCGATTTTTTGCGAGTTTTCTAATATTCTTGCTGCTTATGGTGGTGATTATTTTTCAGATAAAAATATAAATACCTTAGGTACACGAAGTTTTCAGCAGATTAATACCATGGACTCCAATTTTATTCAAGCCTTGGATATGTATAAGGAAGTCGCGGCTGTATCTGCACCGGAGAGTGTAAATTGGAACTGGTCGGATACGGCAAATGCATTTCGTAACGGTGAAATTGCCATGATGGCAAACTGGGATGAAAATTATACTTATGTAGAGGATCCCTTATTATCTAAAGTTGCTGGGAATGTTGGATATTCTATTCTACCCTATGGAGATGCTAGAAGCGGTAACATCTATGGAGGTTCCGGTATTGGAATTAATAAATACGCCACGGAAATAGAAAAAAAAGCTTCCTGGCTTTATATTGTATGGGCAACCTCGAAGGATATGCAGATTAAAGTAATGGTTCACCCGGAAGGAGGTAGTTTACCGACACGAAAATCAGCTTATGGTGAACTTGACACTGAGGAGCTTTCTGAGGGAGAAGCTGATATACAAGCTACTGCAAAATTGCTAAAACACAGATCGGCAATACTGAATGCTTGGGAGAAAGAGAACATTTATCTCAGGCCAAAAACCTCTAATTTTTACGATATTGAAAAAGTATTAATCAGTCATCTTCATAAAATGATTAAGGAAGGTCAGGATAGCAGAGAAGTTGGTAAAGAGATTTATGATGAGTTAAATCGGTTGATCGAATAATAGGGAAAGGGATGGTTACTTATGCGTAAAATAAAGTTTTATAATGCCCTGAGGGTAAAGCTTAGTATCATTGCTATCGTATTGATTGTATTACCGATGATCGCAATTTCCCTTACCTACTCAAAAACAGTAAAAGAAATCATCCAAAATAAATATACAGGATCAGCTACTCAGTCGGTATATGAGACCGGCGAAAAGATTAATGTAATCCTAGATGAGCTGGAGGAGTTTTCTACTTTAATTATTTCCAATACTACACTGCTTCGAATGTTGGCGCATCAATCAGATTATTCACAAGATGAATTCAATAATGTATTAAGGACATTCATTACTTCCAGAGATGATATAGAATCCATCGATTTAACCATAGGTCATAATTATTATTCCAGTGGTGTTCGTAAGCTGGGTTTGATTGAAAAGTTAAACTCTTCGCTGGAAGAATCCTCGGGACAGCCAATCTGGCTGCCTACGACCAGTAAGATGATTGAGATACTTTCCGGAAGGTTTGATAAATTATACTTTACCCTGGGTCGTAAGGTGATCGATTTTAATACATTGACGGAATATGGCTATATCAGTTTTGATTTGGAAGAGAATATATTGCAAAATGCTTATTTAGGATTACTAGATAATGAAATCAATGACTATGTCGAGGTTTTTATCTGTGATAAAGAGGGAAGAATTATTAGCCATCCTGATAAAGATCGAGTTGGACAGACCATACAGAAGGAACCTTATGCTAATGAGGTATTGTCAGATGATAACGGTCATAATTATGTACTCTACCAAGGGGATACGGAGCGTATTGCGATTTATTCTACCATTCAAAATAATGATTGGAAGATCATACAAACACTCTCAACCAAATATCTGTATCAAGAGATTAATCGAATTCAGTCTTATCTCATCCTGTGGGGTGTAGTATATGTCTTTGTTATTCTTGCATTTATGCTGATCCTATCCATTCGTTATACAGAACCCTTGATAAGAATGAAAACGATCATGCAGAAGGTAGAACAAGGCGATTTAACGGCTAGAACAGAAGTCCGCACTAAGGATGAAGTGGGACAGCTGGGAATAAGCTTAAATCATATGATAGAAGAAATGCAGCTTCTAATCGACAAGTTATTAAAGGAAGAGCAGGAGAAAAAAGAAGTGGAACTGGAAGCCTTACATGCACAGATAAATCCACATTTTTTATATAATACCCTAAATACAATTAAGTGGATGGCTAAAATCCAAGGAAATACCAGTGTTAGTAAATCCATAACTGCTCTAATCAAGCTTCTTCGAATTAGTATCAACCTGGGTAAGGATATGATTTCTTTAAGCGAAGAGTTGGACTATGTAGAGAACTATATCGTAATACAAAAACTTAGATTTAATCAATCCATTCATTTTATCCAACAAGTTGAGGAGGAATGTCTGGATTTATCCGTACCGAAATTAATATTGCAACCCATTGTTGAAAATTCCATTATCTATGGCTTGGCCGATGAACGGCAGGAGATTACCATAGAGGTAGTAAGCTTTCTACGGAACGATAAATTAATAATAGAGATCAGAGATGATGGTCCCGGCATGGAAGCTTCTATTATCGAAAGAATTTTATCTGGCCCTGCTGATAAGAATAAATTTAGTAAAGTTGGACTTAATAACGTGAATCATAGAATTCGTTTGTACTGTGGAAATGAATATGGTATTCATATAGAAACAGAACTTGGGGTGGGAACTCTGGTTCGGGTCACATTACCGGTGAACAGAATGAATAACTCATCTGGTGAATAGTACATGATAAATGGTAACCGGTTTTCAGATTAGAAAGGTTTGGGTAGGTATGTATAAGGTTATGATTGTTGATGATGAGGTCCTTGTAAGGGTTGGTCTAAAGACAACTATTGATTGGGAAGCGATCGGTTTTACAATCGTATCAGAAGCTTCCAATGGGGAACAGGGGTATGAGAACTATCAAAAGCATATGCCGGATGTAGTTATTACCGATATTCGTATGCCAAAGCAGGACGGATTATGGCTCGTCGAAAAAATCAGAAATGAGAATAAGGAAGCTAAAATACTGGTATTAACCTGTTATGATGAATTTTCCTATGCCAGAAAGGCCTTGAAGGCAGGAGCAGATGATTATATCTTAAAATCAGAAGTGGAAGATGATGAATTAATTAAGCTAATGATTTCCATCAAAGAGAAGCTGGATCTGCAGAATAAATCAAAGATAGAAGAAGAGAGTACTCCAAATTCTGAAGAACTGCTCCGATCAATCTTTGATGATTTAATTAAGAATAAATTCCGCATGGATGAGGGGATGATCAGTAATCTTAATTCGGTCAGTTTTCCAATAAACGATGCATATTATGCTTTTATTAGTATAGAAGCTTGCCATACATCGGATTCGCAATCGGATACAGCAAAAGTTTCGAATGCAATTATCAATATATTAATTGATCAATTGAAGCAACATAATACCGCATATATCGTTGGACAGCAAGGTTGCGTTAGCTTATTATTTATAGCCTTATCAGAATTAAAATCCGATCAGCTTAAGCGAATGTTACTTTCGGTAGGTAATTCTTCTATGCAGTATTTTAATATAGCGATTAACGCAGTTTATTCCACAGTATTTCATAAGATAACGGAAGCAGAACTGGTATTTAAGGAGCATACCGAAAAGGCACAAATCTTATTTTATCAAAAAGATACCAATAGTATATACGCTGTTGATCAGATTAGCTTTCAGGAACCAAAGGTCTCCGAATTAAAAAAGAAGTATAATAGCTTATTGATTGAAGCAATTGGTTACGAAAATAGGGACAAAGTACAGGAATTGCTACAAGAGATCGGTCTGTATTTCGAACGGGAGTTGGTCTCACCTTTGATCGTAAAAATATTTTACTCTAACTTAATAGGAGATCTTTTTGGAAGCTATGGAGTTTATTTAGCAAATAGAGAAGTGTTTGAGACACACAAAACATATCACTACCAGATTGAACAATCATACTTTTTCAGGGGTATTCAGTTGCTGGTTTCTGATTTTTCAAGTAAGCTAATATCTGAAATTCAAAAAATGAGATTCATTAACTCCAAAGCAATGATAAATCAAGCAATCAATTTTATTGAATATCATTATGCAGAAGATATTTCTCTGGATGACGTAGCGAAGGAATTAAGTATATCAAAGCATTATTTATGCAGTGCCTTTAAAAAAGAAACCGGAGAGAATATGTCTCTCTTCATTAATAAACTAAGAATAGAAAAGGCAAAGCAAATGTTATTAGAAAGGGATGCTAAAATAAAGGAGGTTTATGAGAAGGTCGGATATGCAAATCAGCAATATTTCAGTAAAGTTTTTAAAAAAATTACTGGAATGACGGTAATTGAGTATAAAGAAGGTATGGGAAGAAAATAAATGAAGCATAATAACCTCAAGAGAAAGATCCCGTAATCCATGGACATAAGTCTGGATTACTGGAACGATCGGACTGAGGTTATTTTTTTGCATCTTTTGTACTGGATTAATGTTAGGAACTTTTATTGAATAACACCTTAATCCAGTATAAAAGAGTAGTAATATTGTGCATATAAGACAAATGTTTAACAATGTATTTGGAGTAGTTCAGTAAAAATGTATATAAGCAACATAATTCAGAACATTTAATTATGCATAATACTAGTGTATTATTGTACTTACAGAAAGCAATTAAGGAAAAATGCCTAAAAAGATAAGAAAGGAGAAGCAATAAATGATAAATACAGATATTAAATTAAGAGTGTCAAATATTAATAAATCCTTTCCCGGAGTAAAGGCATTGAACAATGTGAATTTTGCAGTAAAAAAAGGAACCGTTCATGTGCTTTGCGGTGAAAATGGTGCAGGAAAATCTACATTGATGAAAGTTATTAACGGCATTCATAAACCGGACTCCGGAGAGATTATGATCGATGAGAAAGCGGTGGAGATTAAAAATCCCATCCAAGCCAGAAGCTTAGGTATCTCAATGATTTTTCAGGAACTGAATTATATGCCGGAAATGACAATTGAGGAAAGCTTATTTGTAGGTAATTGGCCGAAAGATAAGTTAAATAAGGTAGATTGGAAGGAAATAAGAAAACGGACGATTGAGCTTTTGAAGAAGGAGAACTTATCCTATGACCCTGAGACGAGGTTAAAAGATTTGTCTGTATCTGATATACAGATGCTAGAAATCTTAAAAGCGATTTCCTATCAATCCGATATCATCATCATGGATGAGCCTACTTCTGCGATCACCAATAAAGAAGTTGAGGTTTTATTCCAAAAAATCAATGAATTAAGACAGCGTGGCGCTAGTATCATTTACATTTCACATAAAATGGATGAAATATTTAGAATTGCAGATGAAATTACGGTTTTCCGTGATGGTACTGTAGTAGACTCAAGACCGATCAAACAATATGATTTAGAAACAGTAATTTCTCAGATGGTAGGTCGTAAGTTAGAAAATAATTATCCAAAAGAAAATCTTCCAATCGGAGAGGTAATCTTAAAGGTGGAGGGACTTTCACAAAAAGGAAAGTTTGAAAATGTTAACTTCCATGTGAAAGAAGGCGAAATCGTAGGCTTTGCAGGACTGATGGGAGCGGGAAGAACAGAGGTAATGAGAAGTATCTTTGGTCTGGATCCATATCATTCAGGCGAAATAACCATCAAAGACAAAAAAGCAACGATTAAGAATGTAAAAAACAGTATTGATCGAAAGATGGTTATGCTCTCCGAGGACAGACGTAGATTTGGTATTATTCCTGTTCGAAGCATCAAAGAAAATGTATCCCTGGCAAGTCTGAATAAATTCATTCATCACGGTAGATTACACAAAGAAGAGGAGAATAAATCCATCGATGAATACTGTGGAAAAATGAATGTAAAGGCACCCAATTATGAAACAAAAATCGAATCCTTAAGTGGTGGTAATCAACAAAAGGTTATTTTGGCAAAATGGATGGTAACAAATCCGGACATTCTGATTGTGGATGAGCCAACCCGTGGTATCGATGTTGGTGCAAAATATGAAATTTACAAATTAATGTCTGAGCTTGCAAAACAAAAGAAGGCTTTGGTCATGGTTTCCTCCGAATTACCGGAACTTATCGGTATGTGTGACAGAATTTATGTTATGGCGAAAGGAAAAGTGACCGGGATGTTAACCAGAGATGAATTTTCACAGGAAAACATTATGGCCTTTGCAACCGGTACAAAATCCCAAGAAGAGGTGAAATAAATTGAATACCAAAACGAATTCAAAAAGTAACATGATAGCAAATATTAAAAGCAAATACAGTATTTATTTCGTTTTAATAGCCTTATTTATTGTTTGCTGGCTAGCGAATAAGAACTTTGTATCGGTAGCCAATTTACAGAATATCTCAACACAGATTTCCGTTGGAACTATTCTGGCATTCGGTCAAACGATATTGATTATCTCTGGTATGCTTGACTTATCTTCTGCCTCTGTATTGGCTTTGGCAGGTGTTCTCTCAATATCTTCCTATCAGGCAACCGGTTCATTAACCATATCCTTTATCGTTGCAATCTTAGTTGGTGTTGCATGTAATATTCTAAACGGATTAATGGTAACCAAATATAAGACTCCTCCATTCATTGCTACCTTAGCAATGATGGCAATGGCAAGAGGTGCAGCTCTTCTTTACACCAACGGTCAGAATATTTACCAGATTGGTGATTATGTAAAATTTGGTCAAGGTAAAATTCTAGGAATACCTACTCCAATGATTTTCCTTGTAGTTACCTTAATTATTACCTGGTATTTATTAAAGCATACCGTGTTCGGACGTTCGATTTATGCGATCGGTGGTAATGAAGAAGCAGCCAATGCATCCGGTATTAACGTTAATAGAATTAAAATGAGAGCATTCATCATTAATGGTATCTTGGTTGGTATCGCAGGCGTTCTCTTTATGTCCCGTGTAAACGGTGGTATGCCAAATGGTGCAACCGGATATGAGTTTAAAGCACTTACCGCAGCGGTTATCGGTGGTACAAGCTTCTCCGGTGGTATTGGAACTGCATCAGGAACTTTAGCAGGTGCATTTATTGTAGGATTTTTGGACAACATAATGGTTCTAGTAGGTGTAAATTCTTACCTTCAGCAAATCGTCCGTGGTGGTATCATCGCTCTTGCAGTTATGTATGATATCTGGGCAAAAAACAGAAAGCGTTAATTTATCAACATCTAAGTAACATTTCAAATGTCTAATATAGAGATTGTCTCTATTTAGAATAAATTATTAGGAGGAAAAATATGAAGAAATTGTTGGTTTTAGCAATGGTAGTTACATTATTATCTTCAGTTTTTACAGGTTGTGCAACCAAAGAAGATAACGGTAATGACACAGGAAACAATACGACAGCAACTCAAGCACCAGACAATAACACTGGGGATGACACTGAAGCTAAGGAATACAGAGTGGCATATATCGCAAGAGCTCAGGCAGACTCCTTTGCAGCTTGGTTAGCAAATGCAGTGATCGAAGAAGCAGCAAAATATCCTAACATAAAATTAGATGTATTTGATGGTCAGGCTTCCGATGATACTGAAAACTCCTTAATTGAAAATGCTATTACAAACAAGTATGATGCAATCATTGTACAACCAAACAATGGTGAAGCTCAGAGACCTTATGTAGAAAAAGCAGTTCAAGCAGGTATTGTTACTATTACAACAAATGCTCGTATTAGTGGTATTGAAGGTGCATCTTCAGTCGATGCAGATCCATACTTACAGGCAAAAGTGAATGCTGATTTAGCAGTAGAGCAAGTTCCTCAAAATGCGAACGTAGTAGTACTCTTAGGCCCTCCAGGAAACTTCCATGCAGATCAGAGACAACAAAGCTGGGAGAAAGAATTCTTCGCAAAAAGACCTGACGTAAAAATCGTTGGACAGGAAATTGCAAACTGGAATAAAGATGAAGCTATGAACTATATGGAAACATGGGTTCAGGCAAACGATAAGATTGATGCAATCATTGCGATGAATGATAACATGGCAGCAGGTGGATTAGAAGTTGTAAAAGATGATCCAAATTATGATAATATTTTAGCGTATGGTGTTGACGGTACGGCAGAAGCAGTTCTCTTAATCAAAGATGGCTTGATGACTTCTACAAGCTTACAGAGTGCTTATGATCTTGCTACAGCATTAATGGATACAGCAAATAAATTATTAACCGGTGAAGAAACACAGATTGATATCGATATTGATTGTCCTTTAATTACAAAAGATAACGTAGATCAATATATTGAAATGCACAAGAAATCCGGAGCGATTAAGTAATTAATAAAGTTTAAATATTACAACATGGTACGTGGGATGTAACATTCCACGTACCATAATGAAAAAGGAGGATTTTCGTAATGGTAAATAAAGCAGTATTTATGCATGGAACAAACGAAATGATTTGGAAAGAAATTGATATGCCTGTTGTAAATGATAAGGACGTATTAATTAAAATAGATGTTGTTGGTATCTGCGGTTCAGACGTTCATTACTACCAACATGGAAGAATTGGTGATTTTATTGTAAATGGTGACTTTGTTCTTGGACATGAATGTGCCGGTGAAGTCGTTCAAGTTGGTAAGGATGTAAAAACCCTTGCTGTCGGTGACAGAGTTGCTCTAGAACCTGGTAAAACTTGCGGTAAATGTGAATTTTGCAAATCTGGTCAATATAACCTTTGTCCGGATGTAGAATTCTTTGCTACCCCTCCGTTTCATGGAGTATTTTCTAATTATGTAGCTCATCCGGAAGATATGTGCTTCAAATTACCGGAGAATGTATCTAATCTAGAAGGTGCTTTAGTGGAACCCTTAGCAGTAGGACTCCATGCAACCAGCAAAGGAAATGTAAAATTAGGTGACACCGTAGTAATCTTTGGTACCGGTTGTATTGGTTTGGTAACCTTACTTGCCAGCAAAGCGAGAGGTGCAGCAAAAATAGTTGTAGTAGATGTATTACAGAATCGTTTAGAAACTGCAAAAAGACTTGGTGCTACCCATACAATTAACGCGAGAGAAGAGAATGTTCTCACAAGAATAGATGAAATTACCGAAGGCAGTGGAGCGCATGTAGTAATTGACACAGCAGGTGCAGAAGTTACTGTAAAGCAAACTGCTGATGTTGTGAAACGTGGAGGCACAATCGTACTTGTTGGTATGACACCGAAGGACGAAGTTGAATTCAATTTTATGAAGTTAATGGGTAAGGAAGGCGAAGTTAAGACAATATTCAGATACCGTAATTTATATCCGGTAGCGATTAATGCGATTGCCAGCGGTACCATTAACGTAAAGGATATCGTAAGTCATGAATTTGATTTTGAACAAACGAAAGAAGCTTTTGACTTTGTAGTAAATAATGCAAAGGATGTAGTGAAAGCAGTAATTAAAATAAAATAAGCCAATCATTCCAATTTAAATATCCCCCCTTTTATAAGATTTACAACAAATACAAAACCTCCGAATAGGAGGTTTTTGTATTTCTATAGGAATAATATAGTATTTTTTACTAAAATAGTTAACATAATGTACTTGATAGGTGTATAATGTAATTATAATTATATTACCAATGAGGATCCTATGTTCAGACGACTGAGTATTAAGGCAAAATTAATTATCATCAATCTTATCGTAATAATCCCTGTTACAGTGTTAGGTATCATCAACATAAGGCTTGATTTTGACAAAAGTATTGAATATGTTATGAATACAAAATTAGACCTGGCTCAAGCAATTTCATCATCATTAATGAATTATATAGGAGAGGTATGGATTAAGGGACAAGATATAAGTACTTATATTGTATCCAATCCCGATTTGCCTCCGGACGATATTAATCAATACCTGAAGAAATTAATGGATCATCAGGATGTGATACAGACAATTACCTGGTTAAATCCGAAAGGTGTTGTACTCAATAGTTCCAGAGATGATTTGCTCCAGGTATCCTTATGTCATCGAGAATACATTAAAAAAATTATACAGGGAGAAGATACTTGTATATCCAATATTATCGTATCATTAAGCACCGGTGACCCAATACTACCAGTTAGTGTAGGTATTCGTAACGAAGATGAATTGGTAGGTATTATGTTATTGGTAATTAACATTCAAAAGTTGGGTGAAAAATTTGATAAGTATTGTTTTCAACAAGGAGATATCTTTCAATTTATTGATGGTAACGGAAAAATACTTTATCACAGTAGTATACCTGATATCTACCTAACTGGCTATCAGTTATCTAAAAATGATCCAATTAGAAATTCTCTCAAGGGAAAAACAATAAAAATCAAAGAATTAAAGAATAAAGATATGCAAAGAATGTGCATAAGCTATCCTATCGAAAAGATCGGCTGGGCTGTTACAATATCCTCCCGATATGATATGGCTTTAAATCAAGAATATAGTAATATGATATACTGGATAATTGCCCTTATGGCTGTTGTTGGTTCTTCAATTACTGCTGCATTTTTTTTGAATGGTTATATTAGAAAACCTATGTTAAAATTAAGATCTGCGGCTAAGATCGTCGCTAGTGGTGATTATACAGTCAGAACAGGTATTGATGGAAAGGATGAGATAGCAGTCACTGCTAAGGTGTTTGATACCATGGTAGGAGTTCTGAAGGATAAGATTTCGGATTTAAAACTAAGAGAGACACAATTAGAGCAATCGAATAAAGCATTAATCGAAGCAAAAGCAGAAGCAGATAAAGCAAACTTCGCAAAAAGTAAGTTTCTTTCAAATATGAGTCATGAAATACGTACACCTGTAAATGGTATCATTGGATTTGTAGATATCATGCTAAGAACTGAGATTTCAGAGATACAAAAGAGTTATTTGACTCATATGAAACTGGCATCAAACATGCTCCTGATTATTATCAATGATATTTTAGATTATTCCAAAATTCAATCTGGAAAGTTGACCCTGGATGAAAGTCCATTTAGGCTTTCCGAGCTAATAGAGGAGACCGTTGCACTAGTTTATCACAAAGCTTATGAAAAAGGAGTAACACTATCAAAAACGATCAGAGAAGATATTCCTCCGGTTCTTGTTGGAGATCCAATCCGATTAAAGCAAATCATTGCTAATATTCTTAGTAATTCAGTTAAATTTACAGATCAAGGGTACATACATATTGATGTTACAGCATGTACAACAAAACATCAAATTCAGAGTGATTTTGTTGAACAGGCTGAGGTGATAAAAGATAGCAATAGTATGGATTCGTATAAAAAGGCATATAGCTTAGAGGATAGCAAAATTATATTACATTTTCGAATTACAGATACCGGTTGCGGTATATCAAAAGAAAATCAAGATATTATATTTAAGCCCTTTACCCAGGATAGATCGAATCAATCAAAAAATCATGGAGGTACCGGTTTAGGTCTTACGATCTGTTATGAGCTTGTTAAAATAATGGATGGTGAGATCGGAGTAATCAGTGAGGTAGGGAAAGGGTCGACCTTTTACTTTACTGTAACCGTAGAACCCTATATACAAATACAGGATCGGAATGAAAAACCATTCGATGTTAATAAGGATAAGGAAACCAGGAGCACTATAAATCATCACAAATTAAGAGTATTATTAGTAGAAGATAATGAAATAAACATTATGGTAGCGAAGGAACATCTGAATTTTGATCATATAATTTGTGATGTAGCGGAAGATGGTAGTATCGCTTTGCAATATATGGAAAATGAGGTGTATGATATAATATTTATGGATTGCCAGATGCCTGTGATGGATGGATTTCAGACGACGAGAGAAATCCGTAGACGAGAGAAGGAGAACAAAAGAAAATCTACACCGATTATAGCGTTAACCGCTAATATTTTTTCCGAAGAAGTAGATAAATGTAAGGCTGCAGGGATGGACGATTATATCAGCAAGCCTTTCACTCGTGAAGATATTCTTAAGGTATTTCATAAATACTTAAATGAATAAACAAAAAACATAGACTAATAAAAGGATATTAACAATAAAACATTAAAGGCATTAAATCAATAAAGCATTAAACATTAAAATAATAAAACAATAAATTTTTAAAATATTACAACATTAAAAACATTAAAACATTAAAAACATTAAAACATAAACATTAAAATATTAAAACATTAAACATAAAAACATAAATTAATAAAACGTATACAAATAAAACCTAAACTATTGCTAAATTTGAAGCGATAGTTTAGGTTTCTTCTTTATTTTCGTTTGGATTTTCCTAGATAAGCAGCTTTCACGGATTCATCGTTTAGTAGTTCTGTGCCGGTACCCTGTGTTGTTATATTACCGGTTTCACACACATAACCATAATGAGCGATCTTTAACGCCAGATTTGCATTCTGTTCTACTAATAGGATTGTAACCCCTTCTTTGTTTACGGTTTTAATAATGTTCATGATATCGTGAACGATAATAGGAGCAAGACCAAGGGAAGGTTCATCCATCATAATCAATTTCGGTTTGCTCATCAGAGCACGACCAACCGCTAACATCTGCTGTTCACCGCCGGATAGGGTTCCTGCCATCTGCCAGGATCGTTCCTTAAGTCTCGGAAATAACTTGTAAATCCAGTTAATATCATCTTCTAGATTATCTTTCCGAAGATAAGCACCTATTTTAAGGTTTTCCAGTACGGTTAAGTCAGGAAAAACACGACGACCTTCCGGAACTAAGGTAATCCCTTTCTCTACGATGGAGTTCGTAGATTTGCCTGTGATATCTTCTTCATGATAAAAGATTTTTCCGCTCTCCACTTTCGTTAATCCAGCTATTGCACGAAGAATCGTACTCTTTCCGGCACCATTGGCACCGATGAGAGTAACAATTTCTCCTTCCGGTACAGTAAGACTAATTCCTTTTACCGCCCGTATGCCACCGTAGGAGACACTGAGATTGTCTAAGGTTAATAAATTATTCTTCGTCATCGTCCTGTACCCCCAAATATGCTTCAATCACTCGTTTGTTGTTCTGAATTTCCTCCGGAGTTCCGGAAGCGATTAATTTACCAAAGTCTAATACATAAATCCGATCTGAGATATCCATAACCAGATCCATATGATGTTCTATCATAAATATGGTAAGGTTAAATTTCTTACGGATATCGTAAATGAATGCTGTTAATTCATCAGTTTCCTGGGGATTCATACCGGCTGCAGGTTCATCTAATAAGAGAAGATCCGGTTTGGTTGCCAGTGCACGAGCAATCTCTAAGTGACGTTGCTGTCCATAGGGAAGAGAATGTGCTACTTCATCCTTCACATCCTGTAATCCTAGGATTTCTAGAAGTTCCATGGTTTCTTCCCTCATAATCCGTTCCTCTTTGTAATTAATACCAAGGGCTGCGGATAAAAAATTAGCTTGAGAACGCATATGCTTTGCAATCAGTACATTATCAAATGCAGTTAATTCTTTAAAAAGTCGAATGTTTTGAAACGTACGAGCTACACCCAGCTTTGTAATCTGATCCGGAGTCTTTCGCATCGTAGTTGTATATGTACCATTTTTTTGCCCGGCATAGAGCTTCTTCATAGCACCTTTTGGATAATTGCTGGTGATCATGGTATCTTTGAGATATACTGCGCCGTTGGAAGGTGCATAGACACCGGTGATAACGTTGAAAGCTGTAGTTTTACCTGCACCGTTTGGACCAATCAGAGAAACAATTTCATTTTGGTTTACATCTAAGGAGAGATTGTCTACAGCAACAACACCACCAAATTGCATTGTAATATCTTGAACTTTTAATATTTGATTACTCATGTTTTGAACCTCCTTTTTTAGAGGCTTTTCTCTTTAAAAATCTTTTTTCTAGCCGATCCCAAGAGAATTCATTTTTACCCATAATACCTCTCTGATAGAATAATACAACTAAGAGGAGAATAATTGAGAAGACAACCATACGGAAACCGGTTTTAAATAAAGGTACTTGAAAATCTCCAATAAAGAAAGGATTGTCAAAGAAGCGGAGCCACCATTCTTTTGCAGCAGTTACTAAGAGCGCAGCAAATACGCTACCGGTTACACTACCAATTCCTCCGATTACTACAATTAGTAAGATATCATAGGTTATAGATACGCTAAAGGTTTTGGAGTCAATGGATCGCATGAACATCGCAAGCATTCCACCGCTGACTGCAGAGAAGAAGGAGCCGATGACAAAGGATAATTGTTTGTGATGAAATAAATTAATACCCATCGCTTCTGCAGCAACTTCATCCTCGCGAATCGCTCGAAACGCACGGCCAAAGGTACTGCGTAGTAAAAGTACCATGAACAGAATACAAACCAATGCTATGGAAAATGTCTGGAATATAGAAGAAAATCCTTGGATTTTCTTTAGTCCGTAAGAGCCGTTTGTAATGGTATCTAGCTGAGGGCTTGATATAACAGCACGAACAATCTCAGAGAAGCCTAAGGTAGCAATTGCTAGATAATCACTTTTTAAACGTAAAACAGGGATACCGATCAGGGCTGCAAATAAAGCAGCTACCAGACCGCCTATGATAAGTCCAGCATAAGGGATGAGAACCTGCAGGAAGGCAGGACCGGATTCTAACCAGGTTTTAAAATTTAATATGACCGGAGAGAGACCACTAATATAATACACATCCTGAATATTATCCAGAGGAATTAAGAAAATAGCAGTAATATAAGCTCCGATTGCCATAAATCCGGCTTGACCTAAAGAGAACAATCCTGTAAAACCGGTTACCAGGTTCATGGAAACGGCAACGACAGATAAAATCATACCTTTTTGTAGCACAGTATATGCCATACCAAATCTAGTTTTATTCGCTTCGAGAAAGAAAAGCAGGATAAGAACGAGTATTATCAGTATGCTGGAATAAATCATTTTTTTTGATGTCTTCATACGAGCTCCTTTCCTATACCTTATCTATCATTTTCTCGCCAAACAGACCAGTCGGACGGAACAGCAGAATAATGATTAATAAAACGAATGTAAATGCATCACTGAAGGTGGAATAACCAAGTGCCACCAGGAATGTTTCACAGATACCAATGACAAATCCTCCGACAACTGCGCCAGGAATACTGCCAATACCACCTAGAACGGCTGCAATGAAGCACTTTAAGCCAGGAAGGGTACCGCTAAATGGGGTTACTGACATACGATCTGTAAAATATAGAATGGAACCGATTGCTGCAAGTAAGGATCCAATCACGAAGGTGGTACTTATGGTATTATTAATGCGGATACCCATAAGCTGTGCGGTTTCGAAATCTTTCGAAACTGCACGCATCGCCATACCAACTTTCGTGTGGTTAATTAAGAACATAAGACCTATTACCAAGATGATTGTTAAAACTGGTGTAATAAAAGTAACCAAAGAGGCTGAAATGGAGCCAATTTGGAATATTTTCTTAAGGAAAGGTATTTCCGGATAAGCACGGGGAAGTGCAGTAAAAAGATAGGTTGCTAAATTCTGAAGTAAATATGATACAGCGATCGCAGAAATCATAATCGACATACGGGGAGCGGAACGAAGGGGCTTATAAGCAACACGTTCAATCATTACACCCAGGACAATAGTCAGGATACATACTAGGGGGACTGCAATCTGCCAAGGCAGAGTTACCATAGAAAAAATCATAAAATAGCCGGCCATCATAAATATATCACCGTGAGCAAAATTGATCAGGCGGAGAATACCATATACCATCGTATATCCGATGGCAATCAATGCATAGGAACCACCAAGGGATATTCCTGTTAATACATGTTGGAAAAATGTAGATAAAGTCATGTGATGTCCTCCAAATCGTTTCATCTTATTGATGAAATTGATAGTAGTAAAAGAAATAGAGGCTGCCGTCCAAAGTCTTTAGGCAGCCTCTCAATGATAGCAATTAATTATTCAACTGTTACAGTCTTTAAGAACTCAAAAGCGCCGTCTTTCACGGTCTTAATAAATGCCATATCTTTCTTAGCATCACCATTCTCATCAAAGGAGATAGCGCCTGTAACACCATCAATCTGTACATTTACAAGTGCGTCACGGATTTCTTTGGAATCAGTGGAATTAGCCTGTTTGATTGCTTCAATTGCACATAGGTAAGCATCATAACCCAGAGCAGATACCGCAGGGATGATTTCGGATTGTTTGTTTTCTTTTAAATAAGTTTTGAAACCAGTAACAAAGGAAGCTGCTTCATCATTCGCAGGGTCAGCCTCATCAAAGAAAGTAGAAAGAACAATACCCTCTGCAAATTCACCAGCATTTTCGATAATAGTGGAGTTCTCCCAGGTATCACCAGCCATGATCGGACAGGTAATTCCAAGTTCTCTAGCCTGCTGAATGATCAAAGGAGCAGTTGCTATGGAAGATGGAGCGAAGAGAACATCAGGATTTGCAGCCTTTACATTGGTTAAGATAGCCTTAAAATCAGTTTGATTTGTCTGGAACTGTTCTTCGCTAACGATCGAACCTTCACCAGCAAGCTTTGTAAATGCTTCAACAAAATAATTACCAAGTCCGGATGAATAGTCATCACCGAGCTGTGTGATAACTGCAGCTGTCTTAGCATTTTCCTGGAATGCATAGTTAGCCATTACCGTTCCCTGGAATGGATCTAAGAAGCATACGCGGAAGTAAAAGTCATTGCCCAGAGTAACCTGAGGATTGGTGCAGGAAGCACCAATGGCAGGAATATTAGCATCAGCGAAGAAATCGCCGGCTGCGATTGATACACCAGACCCATAAGAACCCAGTACAACCTTAACCCCTGAACTGATTAAGCTTTGTGCAGCACTGACTGCCTCGGTCTTATCACTCTTGTTATCAACTTCAACTAATTCAATTTGATATGTATCACCATTGATCTCTACCGTAGGGTAAACTTTGTTCGCATAACGCATACCCAGAACTTCTTGAAAACCACCACCGCCATTTTCACCGGTCTGAGGTTCGAATACACCGATCTTAATTACTTTTCCTCCATCCGTACTAGTCGTTTTTGTGCCACAGGCAGTTAGCATAGCCGTAGTGAGGCATAAGCAAAGTACAATTGCCAATACTTTACGTTTCATAAAATAATCTCCTCTCGTCGTCTTTATGTCAAAGACATTTGTCTTTGAATACGTTATGAGTATAGCACTTTACTACAATGAATTCAAGAGATAAGTTATACCACATCATAATTATAATGGGTGTTTTTTATGGTATATCAAAGATTTTCTGAGAGAAGTTAACAATATATTCTAGTTTGTGGAAATATTATACTAAAAAGAGACGCTTCGTTATATAAACCGAAGCGTCAAAACATTTTCCAATTAAATTATATTAACTTTACGCATTGTTAAACATTACATTACCTATTTTACTAATTAACAGTAACTTCGACCGCTTGATGCAGTCCAGATGTTCTTGTATACGCTATTGCGTACGCAATCCCTACTGATTTCGCCTGGATGACGCCTTTATCCGATACAGTTAAAATCTCAGGGTTTGTAGAAAGCCAGAAGATTGTCTCATTGGATCCTTTGGTAAGACTGGCTTTTAACGCATAAGATTTGGAAGGAGCCATTGCAATGCTTGATTTGTTTACGGTTAATTTTGTTGCCTTTACTACATCCTTTGCGGCTACCACAGTCCCCTTTTTCCCTATCACTTTTTTATAGGCAGAAACGGACGAAGTGGGAACCTTAACGGTAGTTCCCTGCTTTATTGCCGCTGTAATATTCTGAATCGGTTTTTTATTAAGAAAGGTTACCAGCTTAAAACCAGTCACTGCGTTCTTGCCGATGGATTTTATCGTTGTAGGTAGGATAATACTCCCTTGATTAATATTAAAATCATGGAATGCATTTTCTTTTATTGTAGTAACTCCTTCAGGAACTGAGACAAAGATCAAATTACTTTCATCATTTTCATCCGTGATTACATTGTTCGGAATTGTTTTACAGTTTTTAGAAAGAAATAAAAGTTCGACTCGCTTACTAAATACGGATGATTGCATTTCGGTTACCGTATCCGGTACTATGATCGTAGTAGCTTTACTTCCGACTAAACTAAAGGTGCATAGCTTTGTAAGCTCATAGGAGTACCCATTATTCTTAACTATCTTTGGTAACGCCAGATAAGAAGCTTCATGCATCTTAGTTAATGTTACTATTTGAACTTTACCTACTTGATCCTTTGCGGATTGAATTACCTGATAAACGATACCATCGATCTGAAAGCATCCATATTCAATTGTTTCCGATTCCTCTGATGCTATTGTCGGGGTCAGTGGGATCGGAAATTCATACAAATCACTCCAGACATAACTGTCCATTTTAAAATCGATTATGTTCCGATAAGCATCTTCGGTCCCTTTTGGTACTAAAAATAAAATATCAAGATATTTGTGACGGTTTGATACCCTAATATCAATGCTTTTTGGAGGAAGATTACCTTCAAATTGCACTGTTCTAAGATTTGGAAAAGCATACATGGTATTTTTATAGGTTCCGGTAAAATTCTCAGCTATGATTAAATTTTCAACACTATTATAAAAGCTTAGATACGCTTCATTTTGATAATATCTCCAGCTGATATCGATTTCAGCGACTGTATATTCTGTTTCATGAAGAATAACTTTATCAGGTAGATTCAATTCTTTCCTTGTATCACTGTTCTCAATTCCAATTAGTTTTACTTCCTTTTTTGCAGCATCTAGCATGGTAAAGCAGTACATCCCATTTTTATAGATGGTAGTATCTTCTGCTGCTGCGGAGTGAAAAGGAATTAACAGAAGAATAAAAGAAAAACTTAGGAAAGCAAGAAACGGAAAGTTTGATAAAAATGTGATTTTAAGTTTTGTTATCTTATTTTGCATAAAAAACCTCCTTTACAGGTAGCATAATTGCTTGATATTGATACGACTTATTCTATCATATTCATTTTACATGTTTTTGGTTGGTAAATCAAGGGAGATACATTTATGGAAAACATTACATTCTAATAACTTCTCTTTGTAATTCAACAAAAATTACTATATAATAAAAGAAGTATGCTATCTAGTACAACCTGCAATCCAAGTAAGGAGAACTGCAATACATATGAAAGAAATTTTAAAATTACCCCAACAGTTTTGGAGTTTATTCTATTCCAGAAACCGTTATATTTATATGGAAGCACTGATGGTACTCTATGATGAGTATTTATATAATGACTATTTTTTGACCAAGGAAACCTGTATTCAGATGATATCGGAATATTTTTCTGACCGTATCGTTGATATCTCAGTTGACGATGACGAATCAGACATGGACAGTATGGAACCCATGGCGACAAAGATTATTAATCGTCTGATTCGTTTTACCTGGTTGAAGAAGGTTGAGGATTATAGCTCTTTTAAAACCAATATTGTAATTCCTGATTATGCATCCGTATTTATCGAAGTCTTTCAAAAGCTCAGTAATCCGGATTCCAATGATACCGATCTTTATATTCAGAATGTTTATACCAATATATACTCCTTTTATCATGATAATAAGGCGGGCCTGGAGCTTTTAAAAGCAGCAATGATAAATACAACGAGGCTAAATCGTGCGTTACAGGAGATGCTTCATAATATGGATCAGTTTTTCGGTGCTTTACTGGAGAAGGAAAATTACGAAGAACTTCTGAACGAGCACCTGGAGGTTTATGTAGAAACGATAGTTAACAAAAAATATAGTATCTTAAAGACCAGTGATAATTTTTATATCTATAAAAATGACATAAAGCAATTATTACGGTCGATGAAAGAGGATGAGAGCCGCCTCCAAATCCTGCTCAAGAAGATCGCAGGGGAAGGTAAGAAGAAAGATGAGCTGGAAGCAGAGTTCTTGGACATTATTTACCATATTGAACGGGGAATTAACAATATGGAAAAAAGAATCTCCCATATCGATACAGAGCATAGTAAGTATGTTCGTGCAACTGTGAGCCGTTTGGAATATCTACTTAGTAATGAGGACAGTACACAGGGAAATGTGGTTGCATTGTTAAACTTACTTTCAGGAAATAAAACCCCTCATTTATTAACTAAAGTTGCAAACCTGATCCAAATCAATGACGATACGTTAATATCACCGGATTCCTTCTATAAAAAGAGAGGAAGACGAAAGGTGTTTGAGGATACTGTGGAGATCGAGAATGAAATAGAAGTGGAGATGTCAAAAGAAGACATTCTAAAAATTAATCGTAATCATAATCGATATAACCAAGATCAGATAGAAGAATTTATACTGCTTGGGATGGAGGAAAATAAATACGATACTAGTCTGCATCCAATCAATTCCGATGAAGAATTTGAACTTCTTATTCTGGCTTATGACTACAGTGTGCGAAAGAAAAGTCCATTTTATGCAGTGATACAGGAGGACGAACAGATCACAAATGGGAAGTATACCTACCCACGGTTGATATTTGAGAAAAAGAATTCGTTACAAAAGAAGGAAGCGAATACCCCGACAGAGGATCTGGATTAGAGTGTATAGGAAAGGATTTCTTATGTTTCAATATTACAAAGATTTATTAGATGAGGAAAAAGAAGATCTGACGGAAGTCATAAAGACATTATTTCATCAGACCTTTTTGTTGGAAAAAAAGTACGACGCAAAGGCAGAGCGGCATTTACCAAATAAAAATTATCGTATCTGTGAGAGGCATCTTGACTTCTTACAGGAGTATTTTGGGATTGCAGATATTCAGTTAGTTGAGAATCGGCAATATGGAATTATATATTTACGGACCGGTAATTTACAAGGGGATAAATTAAGTAAACTAACGACAATCTTTATCCTTCTACTTAAATTAATTTTTGAAGAGAAGATGAACACGGCATCTAATTCCGTTCATGTATTTACTACCTTAAATGAAATTTATGATAAAATTCAGATATTTCGCTTATGGAATAATAAGTCGATCTCTATTACTGAGGTGAAAAAAACAATTACTGTTCTAAAAAAATACCAGATCATTGAAATCGTAGATGAGATGGCATATATTGACGGTGATACCAGATTGATGATCTATCCAACGGTCAATCTTTTATTGGATGGCCAATCCATTGCAGCCATGATGGAACAATATCAAGAAGAAGAGGAGGATGCAGCAGATGGACAGATATCAAGTCTTGAAGAAGATGTGTCTGAATAATTGGCACTACATCAGTGAAAAGCTTTTAACCTTCCATGATGACATCAATTTCTTCACAGGGCATTCCGGAAGTGGTAAATCAACTGTGTTGGATGCTTTGCAAATTGTTTTGTATGCGGACAGTAATGGGCGAGGCTTTTTTAACAAAGCGGCGAAGGATGATTCAGACCGAACATTGATCGAATACCTCAGGGGTATGAAAGTAGTTCAGGAGAATAATGAGATCAATTATCTAAGAAATAAAAATTTTACTACATCGATTGTATTAGAGTTTCAGGATACCGAAACTGAGTTTATACAAAGTATCGGTGTTATCTTTGATGTGGATGTAACAGTCAACGAGGTAAACCGACTGTTTTTTTGGCATACCGGCAGTTTGCTACCAAATTGTTACCGGGATGGGGACAAGGTTCTTTCCATTCATGAACTGAAAGAATATATGAAGGATCATTTTACCAAAGAGGATTATTTTTTCACCAGGACCAATGAAAAATTCAGAAATGAATTATACGGGAATTATTTTGGCGGTCTTCATCCGATCCATTTCCCAGCGTTATTTAAAAAGGCAATCCCTTTTAAAATGGATATTAAGTTAGAGGATTTTGTTAAAAATTATATATGTACAGAGAACGATATCCATATGGAAGATATGCAGGATAGTGTTGCTCAGTATACCAGGCTAAAACGTAGGCTGGAGGATACCAGAAATGAAATTCATTCACTAACGATTATGAAAAAACAATACGAAATCTATCGTACCTATCAGGATCAAATGATGCAATATCAATATAACCTGGATCTGCTTGATATCGAGACCTTGGAAGCCAAATTAGATAAACTTTTGA
Organism: Herbinix sp.; assembly: GCA_029238935.1. Lineage (GTDB taxonomy): Bacteria > Bacillota > Clostridia > Lachnospirales > Lachnospiraceae > Mobilitalea. Next base: position 72,178 of record JAQZBN010000002.1, on the reverse strand, counting down.
TCCAGCAAAAAGCGTATCAAGAGGATATGAAGCAATTAGAAGAGGTAGTTAGTACTTTAGAGCAGGATATCATAAATCTTCAACATAAGAGGGATGAAGTGTTAATCTCCATTCAGAATAGTGGGTACGATCATTTGGAAGCAGAACTTAAGTCTCTTAATCAGGTATTAGAGCTATTATACCGGAATAAGTCAAGCTTTGATCAAATGGTAAACAGATTAAGAGGGTGGTTGGAAACAGATCTTTTAGAGCTTTCCGTGAAAGAAAGTATACATAATTTCATGGAATATCAGATTACACAGGAAGAAATAGAGCTGTTGAAAGCAAATATTGCACAGGTACATACAGAAATAGAGAAAGAAAAGCTGGAATTATTAGGAAACATCAATGAGATGAAAAGTAAGCTCTCCGAGATGATGAAACAGGTTAAAACCTTAAGAGACGGACAAAAAGCATATCCAGCTTATTTGCTGGAGGCAAAACAGACGATTGCTGATGAGCTTATGAGTAGGTATCAAAGGGAAATACCGGTTGATATATTAGCAGACATTCTGGAAGTGAAGGATATCAATTGGCTCAATGCGGTAGAAGGTTATATGGGAAACAACAAATTGAGTCTTATGGTTCCCCCGACTTATGTAAAACAAGCAATGGAACTATATCAGGGATTAGATCCAAAGAAGTATTATAATGTAGCAGTGATTGATACGGAACGGGTTCTTAAGGATGCAAAACCTAAGCTAGTAAACGCACTGGCAGACGAAATCGAAACCTCGGTGGATTATGCAAGAGCTTATGTAGATTCTCTCCTGGGTGCTGTGATAAAATGCAATACGATTGAGGAATTACGGGAGAACAAAAGTGGCATTACTTCAGACTGTGTTCTATATCAAGGATATAAGCTACAACATATGAATCCCCGAAATTATACAGAATATGCTTATATCGGACACAATGCAGTTCAAAGAAGACTTACACAGCTGGAACGGGATGTAACAGAGTTGCAGCTTCTTAAGACCCCGCTTGATGAGCGTCTTAAGGTCCTAGACCAGATCTTGGGATATGAGACCCTCTCTTCTGATACGGATTCTTATGTAAAGCAATTAGCAGAAATCAATGAAATCAAAGCAAGGGAAGAAGAGAAACAACGCTATATTCAAAAAATAAATGAAATAAAGGAAAAGAATATAGATGAATGGAGAGCTCAGCAACATTTACTCGAAAAAACAATTTCTGCTAAAAGTAATCAAAAAGAATCTGCTAGTATAAACTTAAATACAAAGAAAAATGATTTAGAGCGGTTAAGAGGAGATTATCTTTTATCAAATGAAGAATTGATTCATAAGAAGAATATCTTTCAACTGGAGGAACAGAGGGATAAGTCATATCAAGCATTTTTAAAGGAAACAGAAATCACTAAACCGGAAATGCTGCGAGGAATTTTATATAACCGAAAGCAAGCCAGTGAATCAAAAAGTACCGAAGAATTTGATAAACTGATTAGTTTAAGAGAACAATACCGGAAACTGTATTCTTTCCGGGGATTATCCCTAACCCGAAGAGATAATGGGGAATATGACCAGCTTCTTACTACCTTAAGCAGCGATAAACTGGTTGAATTTACAGAGAAAGCAAATGAACAGGCGAAACAAGCGGTGTATCATTTTAAAACTGATTTTATCTATAAAATTCGTGACTCGATTAAGGAAGTTATGCAGCAGAAGGATGACTTAAACCGGATTTTGGCTCAGCTTGATTTTGGTAAAGATAAATATAGATTCATAATAACCAAGAATAAAGGGGAAGATGGTAAATTCTATGATATGTTCATGGATGAAAATCTGGAAATCAACCCTCATCAACTGATGGGTAAGATAGAGAATCAGATGGATTTTTTTACAATGCAGCATGAGAAGGATTACAGTGATTTGATTAATGAACTAATTGATCTCTTTATACCACCGGAAAACTGCGATGCAAAAACCTTAGAAGAAGCAAGAGAAAATATGGAAAAATACTCGGATTATCGAACTTATCTTTCCTTTGATATGGAACAGCTGGTGGAAGGTATGCCACCAATGCGACTAAGCAAAATGCTTACGAAGAATTCCGGTGGTGAAGGACAAAATCCATTATATGTTGCTTTACTGGCAAGTTTTGCGCAAGTGTATCGAATTAATCTTAAGTCAAGCATCAGAAGAAAACCTACTCCAAGACTGGTCGTTCTTGATGAAGCATTTTCTAAAATGGATGCTGAAAAGGTTGGCAGCTGTATCGGCTTAATTCGTACGTTGGGTTTCCAAGCAATCATCAGTGCTACAAATGATAAAATTCAAAATTATGTAGATAATGTAGATAAAACCTTTGTGTTTGCTAATCCAAATAAGAACAGGATATCAATACAGGAATTTGAAAAGGCGGATTTTTATGAAATTACAGACAAGGAAATTGCAGGTTAGAGCTACAGATCGAATTGGAGGTGCTGAGGTATTCATAAATTAAAACTGTTTACGGTTGTTCTAATCGTTGCCCTTATTACCTTCTTCGCTTATCGGAATATGAAGGATGATGAGTATATAGAATCCGGTTCAAATATAGAATTCTATATTACCTCTGATGTACATTATTTTTCGGATCAGCTTACGGATCAAGGGGAAGCTTATGAAGCTTATATTACCTCCGGTAACGGCAGGCAGATTGAATATATTGATGAGATCTGCAGTGCATTTGCAGACCAAGTGAAAAAGAAGAAACCAGAAGTTTTGATCATCAGTGGAGACCTTACGAATAATGGGGAAAAAGCCAGTCATATTGAATTGTCTCAGAAGTTAAAGGAGATGGAACAAAACGGCACTTCTGTTTATGTAATACCCGGTAATCATGATATCCTAAATCCTTGGGCAAGAAGCTTTAAGAATGATAAGCAATATGTTACAGAAAGCATTAGCCCGGTTGAATTTAGCGAGATTTATGCTGATTTTGGTTATCAGGAGGCTGTATCGAAAGATAAAGAAACCTTAAGTTACTTGGCTGCTCCTTCCGATGATGTATGGATTTTGATGCTTGATACGAATAAATATAAGAACAATGTGTCATATAATATGCCCGAGGCAGATGGAATCCTTGCAAAAGGTACATTGGATTGGATAGCACAATGTGCAAATGAGGCAAAAGAAAAAGGAGCTACCATCATAACCGTAATGCATCATAATATCATAGACCACAGTGAAGTAATTCAAGAAGGATACACATTAAATAACAGCGAGTATGCATTAAATATATTTAAAGAAAGCAATTTAAACCTTATCTTTAGCGGACATATTCATATACAAGATATTAGCTCAGATCAAAAAGGAGCGGTACCTGTTTATGATATTGCATCCGGTGCGCTATCTGTGTACCCTCATCAGTATGGAACTCTAACTTATAATGCATCTGCTAAAAGTTTTCTTTATAATACTTCTGTTCTAGATGTGGAGAGTTGGGCTAAGAAAGAACGTAGTAAAGACGAAAATCTTCTTCATTTTGAAAGCTATGCCGAGGATTTCTTCGGAAAGTTTGCCTACGACAGAGCATATCAACGACTACTCATGGAAGATATTTATTCAAAAGAAGAGATGGAAGCCATGGCAGAAGTCATGAAAATATTGAATTTAAGATATTTTGCAGGTAGAGAATACTTAAATTCCGAAGATATCGTTAAGTCGGAAGGATATCAATTATGGAAGTCATCCGGAGAAGGCTTTATGAGTGGATACATGAATAGTGTTATCACAGATAAAGATACCGATGACAATAAATTAGTGATTAAGTTGCCGGAATAATCATTGCTAGATGTGATAAACTGCGGGAATAATAATCACTACTTTATGTGATTAAGCTTTCAATCAGGCTATATCATAACAGTAGATTTGTCTGGATCATAGGTATAGATTATACTATTTCATAAGACAAACATCGAAAAAGCAATAAGAAATGAGCGGTATGAAAAACCGATCTTCTTATTGCTTTTTAATATATCTTTTAATTTATCTTTTTATAAAATATAAAACCACTTCAGTGATGAAACCAAGGATAGCACCAATTCCGATGATATAGAGATACCCGATAATACTGGTCAAATCCCCCCAACCCGGCGAAACATTACCAATAACGACATAAAACATGTACAGAACTCCAAGAATTACTGCTACTGTACTAATCAGAAAATAAATCCTTTTTCCGAAATAGCCACCGATACAGGGAAATAAGGAGGAGGCAACAGCAATAAATATCAAAGTGAATAAATAACCGCCAAACGTATCACTGTCCAAAATTACTCTGGTTAAGAGTAAACTAAGAAAGACTAGAAACGTGTAAATGAAAAAAACAATAATCCATAAACGCGAAAACTTTTTAGGTATCATAAACATTCCTTTCATTTTTCTAAAACAATTGATAGGTTACAATTTTACCTGCTTTACTAAAGTATTCCATTAGTATAAACAAAAACCAGTAAATTAATCAAGAGGTATTTCATTAGAAGAAATGAAAAAGAGTGACACTCACTAGAGGCGCACTCTATCTATATGATAACTTATGATTAAGAAAAAGTCTATAAATTTTTTTCGTTCTATATTACACTATAATAGCTGCAGCAACAAAATATAAAAATTACTGTTAACTAAAGTTTGTGAAAGGAGTGTATTGGTGTAAAGGAATGAAACACATCAATACCAGATGGCAGGATGAACAAAAAGAAGATTGCAAATATTCCCTATGGACCATACATTACGGTACTAGCTGGAGCTTGTGTAAACGGGAAGCCTAACTATACAACGATAGGAGCTTACGGTGTGGTAAGCCAAAAGCCGGTATTATATATTTCATTAAAAAATACCCATCATACAACGAAAGGAATTCAAGAGAACGGATATTTTTCTGTGAACATACCCTCCTCTGAACTGGTTGAAAAAACTGATTATTGTGGAATGGTATCGGGGAAGACTAATGATAAATCGGATGTATTTGAAAGTTTTTACGATGAGGCAGGAGTCGCTCCAATGATAAAGGAATGCCCTGTTAATTATTTGTGTAAAGTAATACAGACAATACCGATTTTTGATTTTACCATGTTTCTTGGAGAAATTGTCGCTACGTATATTAATGAGGACTGCATCGAAAATGGAAGACCGGATGCTGCCAAAGTAAAACCAACGATATTAATGGATACGGGATACTATAATATACAGACCAGGGTAGGAACTATTTTTACAGCATGTGATGGAAATAAAGCGTAAAATGACTTGGTAAGACAATGGGGTGTTAACGTTTCAATATAGCAGAAATAGTATTACATCCTCCTGATATTCTTAGTGATTCTACTTGATAAAGTCGTCCGAAAAGAGTAGGATAAGATTAGTATTTTTGGATATCTAAGGAGGATGTAGAATGGCTTTATTACATGTGAATTTTTTCTCAGATGTATTGGGAATGTGTATGCAGATGGATGTGATATTACCTCAGAAGACTAGTGGACAGATTGGCATGGAGGGAACTGTTGCGGATGGGAAAATCCCAACTCTTTATTTACTTCATGGAATGAGCGATGATCATACCATTTGGCAAAGAAGAACCTCGATAGAACGTTATGTGAGTGATATGGGAATTGCAGTTGTAATGCCGACAACCCATTTGGGCTGGTATACCGATATGGCTCATGGGCATCGGTATTGGACCTTTATATCGAAGGAACTACCTCAGATATGTAGGTCGTTCTTCAACAATTTATCCGATAAAAGAGAAGATAATTATGTCGCTGGTTTATCCATGGGAGGCTACGGCGCATTAAAGATGGGGCTAGGTGCTTCTGAGACCTTTGGTGCTGTGGCATCTTTATCCGGTGCAGCGGATGTAAGAGATATCTGTAAGAATATCGGCGATGAAGAAGGTAGAAATTTTTGGAGTAATATATTCGGACCTCTGGATCAGGTAGCTGATAGTAAGAATGATTTATTCGCTCTTGCAACTCAACTAAAAGAGTCTGGGAAACCATTACCGCGCATTTATATGTGGTGTGGAACCGAAGATTTTCTTTATGAGCAGAATGTGAAAATGAAAATTCACCTTGAAAACTTAGGTTTTGATCTTACCTACGAGGAATCCCCTGGAGATCACCAATGGAAATACTGGGATGAAAAGATTCAAACCGTATTGAAGTGGATTTAAAAAGGTGCCTGACCCCCTTACGATTTTCTTACGATCGTAGGAAATTTGTAAGGGGGTCAGGCACCTTTATTCTTTTTGCATATTTATAAATCCTATGATATAATAACCCTTAAAATGACAATTCATGTAAAGGAAAACTTAATACGAATGATAAGGGGTGCATCATATGGGTCTGAGGCGAACTGCGGATAAGAAAAACAGTACTCTGTTTGACAATAATTCAATAAAAGTCATACTGATTGGTAGCTTTGTTATTGTATCCGCTTTAATAATCATGAGCTTTACGAGCATCATGATTATGAACAAGGCAGTTGTTGCGAAATTAAAAACCTATGATCTAAAGATTTTAGCAGAAAGTATCAGCACTGCTATAGAAGGTAAGATTGATAAAGCCGTTGATGCTTCCCTCATATTGGCGAATGATCCCATGATGCTTCATTGGATTGAGAATAAAGAACAGGATGAGGCTTTGTCAGAGCAGGTTCGTGTTAAAATGAAGGTGATGTCTGAAAAATTAGGTTATGATACAGTGTTTCTGGTGAGTAATAAAACCTTTCATTACTGGACATATCACGACAATACCTTTGAACTCTTAGATACGGTATCAGAAGAAGATCCTAGTGATGCATGGTATTTTCAATTCTTAAAGAATAAACACGAATATGAAATCAATATAGATATGAATAAGGAGCTTATGGATACCTATGTTTTTATTAATACCATGATGGGTGATGTGAATACTCCGAATGCAGTCACCGGCCTTGGCATGAATCTGACCCAAGTCATCAATGAGTTGATTCAAAATGATAAGAACAGCAGTGTAAAAAATGATATCTGGCTTGTAGATGAAAGTGGTACCATTCAACTATCGAAAAATAAAGACTTCATGAACAAAAACCTGAAAGATATTCTGCCTAATACAATCTATACTGATATCATAAATGTGAATAATAATGATCATGAATATTATATCAAAGAATATACGACACAAAATCATTCTAAATACGATATTGCCTATAAGAAAATTAGAAATACGGATTGGAAAATCATGATACAAATTCCAAGATCGGAAAGTGTAAAATTTTTAGGTGATGTAGCAGTTAACACATTGATTTCTTGTATTATAATTATTCTGTTAATGGTAATTACCTTTTACATAGTATCAAATCAAATTGCGAATCCATATAAACGAGCATTGTTACTAAACCAGGAGTTGGAGTCGATGGTTTCTAACCGAACCAAAGAACTTCAGGAAAAAAACACACAAATACAGGATAGTTTAGATTATGCAAAGCGGATTCAACATACGATTTTTCCTTCTCAGACGGAACTACAGGATAATTTTAAGGAACATTTTATTCTGTATGAGCCCAAGGAAACCGTTGGTGGGGATTTTTATTGGATGAGAAATTATCATGATGGTAAACTGCTCATTATAGGAGACTGTACGGGTCACGGAGTTCCAGGAGCCCTCATGACAACTGCGGTTAATGCTATGTTAGATCACATTGCTGATGAAATATGCCATGATAACCCTTCCGTCATTTTGAATGAGTTGGATCGTTTGTTGAAACAGTCTTTTGGTATAAGCAGAGAAGAAAATTTTATCTCCGATGGCCTGGATGCAGCAGTTTGCTTTCTGTCTGAGAATGGAACAGTTACATATGCAGGAGCAAATATACCGATGTTTTTTCTTGAAGGAGAGCATGTCATTGAAGTGAAAGGAAATAACCTTACAATCGATTGCAATGTAACAAAAAAAGAGAAAAAATTTGAGAATCATATCATCGAATATAAGAAAAGCCATATTTTTTATATTGCATCAGATGGAGTAAAAGATCAACCAGGAGGAGAGCATAAACTTCCCTATGGTAAACGAAGACTAGTTTCTTTACTTAAGTCGGTAGCCGCATACCCATTAGAGGAACAGAAAAATCGAATTCAATCGGAATGGAAAAAATACAAAGGGGAAGAAGTCAGACGGGATGATATTACAATGATAGGATTTCAATTATAACGATACGAAGGAGAGGAGCATTCTTATGGAAATGTCGCTGTATCAACTATATAAAGATTTAAAAGTAAACAAAATAATGCTGTGTTATTGTGGTGCTATTGCACAAGCGAGTATCGAAGGAGTTGGAGATACTCTACGTAAAAATATGGAGCTGGAAGAAACGAGCAATGCTATGGCAATGACGGTATTTTCTATCTTCATCGAGCAAGTACAAAATGTCCTAAATTATTCTGCTGAGAAAATTAAAAAAGATCAAGAAGATGAAAAGGAACTACGGATTGGGATTGTTGTGATCGGTAGAGAAGAATCAGGAAATTACTTTATCTATTGCGGGAATCGGATATTAAAACAAGATGTGGAACGAATATCTGCAAATCTGGAGTTTCTTAAGAAATTAAGCAAAGAAGAGTTGAAAGCATTATACAAAGAGCGCAGGAGGATGGAAGGAGAACCCGGAAGCAAAGGTGCCGGTCTCGGTTTAATCGAAATGGCAAGAAGATCATCAGAGCCGTTACAATTCTCTTTTGAACCTGTGAATGATGAATTATCATTTTTTAGTATTAAAGTAGTTGTAGGAAGGTAGATAACATGCAAAATTTAATGATCGAAAAAACCAATTCAACTCCATCCATAGCTTTTGATGCTTTAACCGGAAAGCTGCAGATCAAAGGAGAATCTTTTCCGGAAAATGTCGCTAAATTTTATTCCCCAGTTCTGGACTGGATTAAGTCATATTTAGAAGAAGAAACAAAAGAAATTCAAATTGATTTTAAGATTACGTACTTTAACAGCAGTACTTCAAAAGTGTTTATGACACTATTTGATTTACTGGATCTATATGCAATGAAAGGAAGAGAAATTACCGTTAATTGGATTTGTGATGAAGATAATGATATAGCAATCGAATGCGGGGAAGAGTTTAAAGAAGATCTTAGTTATCTTTCATTTCAGATTGAAGTCTGTTAATGATGAGAAAGGGACAATATGCAGGAGATATATCTCAAAGAAGAACAGGTAATCTTACAGGCGGAAGAATTAATTGAACATAACAAATTTGCTTCTGAAGAGGACCTAAATACTTATAAAGTTCTGTGTGAAGAATACAAAAAACTCCTTAAGCATATGAAAACAGTAGTAAAATTATCTGATCTTATGCAGCTGGAGTTAAAAAACGTTTCGGAAAAGCTTACGATAGCATCTCAGACTGATTCTTTGACAGAATTATATAACAAAAGGTATTTTAATGAGATCTATCAGAAAGAATGGTTTCATGCTATTAGTAAGAAATCAGTTCTTTCCATGATTATGATAGATATCGATCATTTTAAAAAATATAATGATACTTATGGCCATCTGCTTGGAGACGAATGCCTAAAGGCGGTAGCCAAAGAGATACAAAAAACAGTTACTGTAAAAGGTAGTCTTGTCGCTCGGTTTGGAGGAGAGGAATTTGTAATACTATTACCGAATACCGATATCCCAGGAGCCTCATTGATTGCGCAGGATCTGGTATCTAATATTGTTGCTTTGTCGATCGAACATAAGGGATCCACAATATATAATATCATAACGATATCTGTCGGTGTTGCATCAGCAAGTCCTATGGATGGAGAGTTCATGGATGTTTTACTGAAAAATGCAGATCATGCCTTGTATGAGGCTAAAAATTCTGGTCGAAATTGTTATAAGGTGTCAGGCACCCTTACAAAATTCTTACAAATGTAAGAATTTCTTAAGGGTGCCTGACACCTATTTAATAGTTGTTGAAGATTTTATCGTGGATCGTAGGTATTTGGTCGGCATCCAAAGGTTTACTAAAATAATAACCTTGAATATAATCGCATCCACCTTTCTGCAGCCTCTTAACATGATCGAGAGTCTCAATACCTTCTGCAGTAACTGTAAGGTTAAGACTATGAACAAGGGATATGAGACTATCCATGACTTTGATATTATCCATCTCAAGAAATTTTAAGTTTAGAGAGCGATCGAGTTTGATTTTATCTACTGGTAAAAAGGTTAAATAATTTAAGGATGAATATCCCGTACCAAAATCATCGATTGCGATCTGAATTCCTAATTCCTTTAATTGCTTTAAAAATAATAAGGTTGCATTTCTGTTCTCTAAAAATATATTTTCTGTTATTTCAATTTCTATATATCTGGCATCAATCCCATATTGAGAAAGAAGTGAATTTATATAATTAATATAATCGCCGTCATGGAGTTGATGAGCAGAAAAATTGATCGATACTGGTTTAATCTTTTGTCCTTCGTTCTTCCAAGAGGATAATTGCTGAATAACTTTTTCAGTGACTATTCTTCCAATTCTTATGATTGATCCATTTTTTTCTGCAATATCTATAAATTCCGTCGGCGATATGGAATAATCCCTGAGTCTTAATAGAGCCTCATAACAGTTCACTTGACCAGTCTTAATATCAATTTGGGGTTGATATACTATATGGAAACCATCCTGATCAATTGCTTCTCTTAAAATAATTTCTATGTTAGACTTTTTCATCTGATCATCCATCATACGAATATCAAAGAACTGATAATCATTTTTACCTGCATTTTTTACAGAATACATAGCTAAATCAGCATATACCACTAATTGGTCTACATCAGTGCTATCTTTTGGAAACAAGGAAATACCCATACTAAAGTGTACATCAATATGATGCTCCTCAATAGTAATCTTTTCATCAAAGATATGCTTAATCTTCTTAATACTATCTTCGATATATTTATAGTCTTGATCCGTTTCGATCAGGATGAGGAATTCATCCCCTCCGAATCGAGAGACAAAGATTTTGTAATCTACTGCTTCTTCAATTCGTTGTGCGATGGATTCTAATACCCGGTCCCCAAACATATGACCTAAGGTATCGTTGATTCCTTTGAAATCATCAAGGTCCAATAGGATTACTGCGCCAAATTGTCCATGGCTGATCTTAGAATTCAATTTCTCAGTAAATCTTCTCCGGTTCGGTAGCCCGGTTAAGGGATCATGAAACGCAAGATAATGAATATAATCCTTTTGCTGGTTGATTTCATCCAATTGAGCCATCAACTCTTCCTCTGAAGAGGTAAGCAATTCGTTCTTCGTCAATATTTCAGAATTCGTCGCTTTTAACTGATCAAAATATTGATGAATTTTATCTAATAGTATATTCATCGAAGAAATAATGCTATGAAACGGATTGTCCTTCGATAATGAGAGACGGAACGAATTTTTCTTCTCTATGTCAATATTCTTGATCGCATCGTTGATGGAATGAACCTGTTCCATCAACTCATAATAGTTATGATGCATTTTGACCAAAGCCTTTGCTACGATTCCAATCTCATCATTTTGTGTGGTATAACGTTTAATATTTTTATGGTCATCTATATTAAAATCAAAATGAGTCATTCTATGGATAACAGAAGATATTTCTAAGATTGGTTTGGTGATCGTTCTGGATAACTGATAAACTATTATAAATATAAAGATAAATGTAATGATATAAATGGTATTTAATATTGTGGTGATTTCATTGGCAGTGTGAAGAATCTCACTCTTATTTACTACAGATACCAGGTGGAAACCGCTTTCTTTGGAAGTTATTACATTAAAAACCCTTGTAACCCCATCTAACTCTGCTTCAAATGAGGTATCTTTCTTGGTTATTAAGTCTTTAAAATTATGAAGACCCAATTCTTCTGAGGTCTTCATTACCCAATCCGGATATTCCGGGCTGACAAGAAAACGATGCTCAGGACTCAACAATAAAATGTAACCAGTATCACCAATTTGGATCCCGTTAATGTTATTCATGAGATCCTCCAGGCGCACGGAGATACCAATGACACCCACTTTATGATCCCCATTCATGATATGTTTGGTGAAACTAATCACCATCTCATTGGATACATTCGTGATATAGGGTTCCGATATTTCAATATCGTCATGTACTATGGTATTCTGGTACCAAGGCCGCTCTCTGGGATCGTAGTTTTGTGAAGGGATAAAGCGTGGATATTCCATATAGCCTCCGCTTTCTGTTCCTAGAAAAATAAAATTAATTGTATCATGACTTTCTTTAAAGTGTTGAAAAATTGATTCAATCGATTTTTCAATTTCGTTATCGTCATATACAGGGTTATCGATAGCTTTTAAGTAATTATTGATAGCGAATTCGGAATTTTTTACGTCTTGAACAGAAGATAATAACGTAAGAAGATTATCCATTTCTTGTACCAGGGTTTGATCAATTAATTCATTCACTTGCTCTAATACTTGATTGGTGTTGTCGACACTATTATGATATAGCCAACGTTCAATTAAGGACTTAAGATATAAACCACCAGTAACGTAGGGAATGAGACAGCCGATAAAGATGGCAATAATTAATTTACTCCGCATCGAAGTTTTCAGTCTCAAGGTTACACCTCCTTATAGGTTGTATCGTTTCTGTATTAGAATATTTTATAATACTTTGAATTGAAATTCAATTATTTTTATGTCCTTATTCCAATTACAAGGATATATGTGTTAAAATATGGTATACAAAAAATAAATCGCTTGGAATGGGGACATTATGATAAAAAAAATAGTTACTGCTTTGCTTACGATTAATGTATTACAATTTATAATAGCTTTAATTATCTGGATAGCTGTTGGAATCTCTACTTCCAGTGAAGTCAATTTATATATTTATCTAGCGGTAGGATTAATCCTCTTTAGCAGTTTAATTACGATTTTCGGGTTGTATTTTGCCAGTAGATATCATGACGATCACCGGGATGAAAGTATGAGAAACTTGGAGGAGCTAAACATAAAATTAAGAGCTCAAAGGCATGACTATCTCAATCATTTTCAAATTATATATGGACTGATGGAGTTAAATGAATACGAAGAAGCAAAACAATATTTAACACCGGTATTTAAAGACATTATGAAATTAAGTAAGGCCTTAAAAACAGCCCAGCCTGCTGTGAATGCATTATTACAAGTGAAAATGGAAACAGCAGAAAAGAATGCAATTGATTTATATCTTGAGGTAAGATCAGACCTAAAGGATATCATTATTGAGCCATGGAATCTCTGTAAGATACTAGCCAATATTCTGGATAATAGTATTACTGCCTTACAGGAGATACAAACGGATAAGAAGATCTTTTTTTATATCAGTGAGGATATGGACAGATATATCTTTATTATAAGTAATAATGGACCTAAGATACCTCAGAATCAACTGGAAGAGATCTTTCGCCAAGGATTTTCCACTAAGAAAGAACAAGGTCATGGATTAGGACTTTATATCGTGTCTAAAATTCTTAGTGAATCAGGAGGAACCATAGATGTGAAGTCCGATGATGAACGAACAAGCTTCACCGTATGTCTTCCGAAAAAGAAGACAAGATAAAGTGGTTACTTTGATGAATTTGTAAAATGAAAGTAGAATAATGACATTATAGATTGTTAGATGTATAACTTATAAAGTATCTATTTTAAAAGTTTCAGTTTAGGTGTAAAGTGATAATTACAAAAGGATGAAAGGGGGAAAAATATGTTAGGAGCAATTGACTGGATCTTAGTAATTGCAGTCCTCTTATTTATAACCGGATTTATTTTAATCGGTATTGAGATGGTGACGCCGGGATTACATGCTCCTGGAATGATTGGAACGGTTTGTTTACTGGTGGGAATTTTCTTGGTATCCGATACGTTGGTGGAAGGGGCCATCATTACTCTCATTGTACTTGCTTTACTTGGTATTATGCTAGCGGTCATATTGGGAATGCTTTCAAAGGGTAAACTAAAATCACCAATTATACTGAAGGAGGAACAAAATAAGGATAAGGGATATATCAGTTCCAATGATCTGAAATTTCTCTTAGGAAAACAAGGGATAGCTTCCACTGATTTAAGACCATCAGGTACAGGTAACTTTGATGGTATTGAATTAGATGTTATCTCAGAAGGGAAATATATAACTAAGAATACCACTCTTGTGATTTACAAAGTACAGGGTTCAAAATTAATAGTGAAAGCTGTAGAATAAAAATAATGAAAGAGGGAAGAAATATGCCAGAAATCGTAGGAATAAGTATTTTAATTGGTGTCATCGGATTAGCAATCGTATTATTTTTTAGCTTCGTACCCATAGGGCTATGGATATCATCTTTAGCAGCCAATGTAAAGGTCAGTATCTTTAATTTGATTGGTATGCGATTACGTCGCGTAACACCTGCAAAAATCGTGATGCCATTAATCAAGGCAATAAAAGCAGGACTTGATGTAAACGTAAATCAATTAGAAGCACATTACTTAGCAGGGGGAAATATAGACAGTGTAATCAATGCATTAATTGCTTCTGAACGTGCAGGAATAGAATTACCTTTTGAAAAAGCGGCCGCAATAGATCTAGCAGGTCGTGATGTATTCGAAGCCGTAAAAATGAGTGTAAATCCAAAAGTGATTGAGACACCGAATGTATCTTCTGTAGCGAAGGATGGTATCGAATTACTGGTAAAAGCAAGGGTTACTGTACGTGCTAACCTGGAACGTTTGGTGGGTGGTGCCGGTGAAGCAACGGTACTGGCAAGAATTGGTGAAGGTATCGTTACTACAGTTGGTTCTGCCAAATCCCATAAGGAAGTATTGGAGAATCCGGATGATATCTCTAAGAGAGTATTAAGTAAGGGACTAGACTCCGGTACTGCATTTGAGATTTTGTCTATCGATATCGCAGATATTGATGTTGGTAGAAATATCGGCGCTCAGCTGCAAACTTTGCAAGCAGAAGCAGATAAGAATATCGCACAAGCGATGGCCGAGGAACGCAGAGCTATGGCAGTTGCGAAGGAGCAAGAAATGCGTGCCTATGTTGTTGAAGCGGAAGCAGAAATCCCAAAAGCAATGGCGTATGCGTTGAGAGAAGGAAAACTAGGCGTTATGGATTACTTCGATATGCAAAATATTAAAGCGGATACAAAGATGAGAGAAAAGATTTCAGAATCTGCTAAAACCTCCATCGTAGATAATGAAAATAAATCGTGATTAAGGGGAATGTCCTATGACGATAAAAAATTTTAATCTTGCTAAAGATCAAAGCAGAAAAAACTTTAAATTAGAGAAGACCCCGAGTCGGGGAAAGGAGCAATCATCAGATAAGGGTATTGCACCAACAATCATCTTTGATGTAAGAGCTAATGCAAATAGGAATATGCAGAATGATCAAGAATTGTTCCAACCTCAATTTTCACAGAGGAGATTGCAAGAGGCGGTCATCTGGTCAGAAATTCTCGGTAAGCCAGTAAGCAAACGCAAAAAGAGATATCCTTATGGCAATTAAAGTAATCTTAGTAGATGATGAGAGTGGTATTCGCAAATTGCTCCGTAAAATAATTGAACGTAAGGATGATTTTAATATCGTCGGTGAAACGGATAATCTAAACGATGCCATAACACTCTTCACAAAGACAAAAGCTGAGGTAATCTTTCTGGATATCGAGATGAATGGTACAAATGGTCTAGATTGTGCCAAGATCATTGCAGATATGGATCCTAAGGCAAAGATCATCTTTGCCACAGCCCACTCGGAATACCGATCAGAAGCTTTTGAGGTGTATGCCTTTGATTATCTGGTAAAACCTTTTCAGGTGGAACGGGTAAATCAAACGCTGGATCGCATCAAATCATTATCACAGGAAGATAAGATAGATTCCTTAGAAAAGATCGTTAAGTTTGAGCGAGGTCTCGATAAGCTTTTATTAAAAGGAAAAGAAAGTATGAGCTTCGTCGATATTAAAGAGATCATTCTAGTGCAAAGAGAAAACAGCAGTACAGTGATTTATACGAAAAATGATTCGTTTACAACCTCAGCCGGACTAGGAGATATCGAAAATAAGCTGGATCCGGATCAGTTCTTACGAAGTCATAAATCATACTTAATTAATATATCACAAATTAAAAAAATTGAACCTTATGGCAGATGGACTTACGTTGTAACGTTTAAAGATCTTGCTAAGGATGCTTTGATGACGCAAGAAAAGTTTGAAGAGATCAAGAAACGTTTTTTATAAAAAAGAACAGTGCGGTGCACTGTTCTTTTTTTGCTATGCCATTATTTTACAAATACCATGGAATCAATTCGAGCCGTTACTGTTTTTGACCATAACCATTGATTGGTAGAACTATCGTCAAAATAAAACATGGCTTCTTTACTGGGGTCACTACCATATAGACATGCCCAAGCCGCTTTTAATCCCTGATCGGAGGGCGGATTATTAATATATCCATTCTTTACAGGAGTAAATTGATAATAACCGTTAATCACCTGATTGATGACTGAAGTAATGCTGTTAGGCCAGTCAGGACTCTGAACTCTGTTTACCACGACGGCACCAACGGCAACCATAGCATCATAGGATTCTGTATTTGCTTCTGCAGTGATTAGTCTTGCCAAAAGATTGACTTCCTCTGTGGTATAGGGAATTACGGTACCGGAACCTGTGGTTGGCTTTACCCCTGGTAATATAAGTACTTGGCCGGGTAGAAGCTTATCATCCCATTTATTATTTGCAATTCGTAAGGAATTTAATGAAATACCATATCGCTTAGCGATTAGGTATAGGGTATCTCCGCTTTTGGTGGTGTACTCTTGTGCTGCAACATATATTTGCTGACCCGGATAGATCTGATCGGATGTTAGATTATTATCAGATTTAATTGTAGTAATCGGTGTTCTAAATAAAACACTGATTTTGTATAAAGAGTCATTAGGTGCCACTTTATAAACAGCAGCAAACGATGTTGTGGAATTAATCACAATGGAAATTATGACACAGGCTGCGATTACGGTAGCTTTTTTGAATATGTTCATACGAACCTCCTTTTAGTTAAAATAACAGTAGCAGTGGCATGTATCCTATTGTATATGAACATTGTCTACAAAGGCTATGTAAGATTGATGGTGATAGAGGAAATCTTAGATAAGACTGTATGAATTTGTAATTGGAATCCGCATTCCACCCACCCCTACTTTTAACTGTGACAGCGGATATAGAAATACATAGAAATGAATTGATATATTACGAATTTAAGGAACATATCTTAAAAAATTGGAGCTAAAATAGATAAACATGAAAATGGCCTACGATATCTTACAATCGTAGACCTTTCTATTTTAATACATTATTGTAATACCTGTAATCCATACTGTAATAATTCCGTAGCATCTCTCCATCTGCCCTCGGAGGTAGAATCCATAATTACGCATACGACCGTATCATCCTCGTTACTAGCGACAGCAAGTAAGCATCTACCTGCCATCGTTGTAGTTCCTGTTTTTAATCCGACGACATTAGCATTATACCAGGGACCACCTTTTTTTATTAATGAGTTAGTGTTTTTCCAAGTATATTTTTCACCACTGACAAAGGTTACTGTTAAGGTACTCTTTTTCGTGATATTAATAATGGTCTTACTATTAGCTGCTTCTAAGGCAATACGACTCATATCATATGCAGTTGTATATTGGCCAATGGCATCATAACCATCAGGAGTTACAAAGTGAGACTGCATCGCTCCCAGTTCTTTTGCTTTATCATTCATGAGCCTAGCAAATTCTGTGATAGCTCTTTCCTTCGATGCTTTTTTATTCTTTAGAGATTTTCGTCCAACATAGGCCGCCATAGCATAAGCTGCGTCATTTCCCGATGGAAGAAGCATTCCATGGAGCAGATTGGATACAGTCAGGACTTGTCCTTTTCGGATATTCGCTTTGGAGGAGTCCGATGCAATCAACGTAATCTCATCACCTATCTTGACTTCTTCCTCAAGCTTACAAAAATCCAGAGCCACTAAAGAAGATAATATTTTAGCGGTACTTGCAGGAAATACCGGTAAGATGGGGTCCTTATAATAAAGAACTTCGCCGGTGGAAGCATCTAATAGCATAGCAGAAGAAGCAGTCAGATCAATATCCGGATTCTCAATATCCAAGACAGTTTGTATTTCATCGTTATATTCCAGTTCTGGTATGTAAGACATGTAATCGATTGAATTACAGTCATAGATTAATTCGATTTTTTGATCCGTTTTTTCTTTACTGGTTTGATTAGATGAGAGTATCTGAACAACATCACGGTCATTGTAGGTATTACCAGCTATTTCTATTCCTTGTGTTGATAACTCAGAAGAGTTTGGATCAGCAGCAGAATAAGAACGAAGCGTTCTACTGTTATCCATTACTGTCGTATAGTCTGAACTGGAAAAGGAGGTCGTGATCTGCAAAGTATCAAATGTTTCTTGGTGTAAGACTTGATTTGTATTCTGTAAGAGATTATTGAAATCTTGCGAAGAGAAGGTAATAATATGACTTAAAATAGCGATAGATCCGCTTATCGATAAGATTAATCGTTTCATATTTGACATAAGTACACTCCGAATTTATTCATTATGTTATAACCAATACTATTATTTTAATATAAGTTTGGCAAAATAACAATAAGAGGAGTTACAAAATTTAGGAGTCAAAGTTCGATATTTTTCCCTTCCTTCCGCCATTGTCCAAACTCAGCTGCAGCAGTAAAGAGTACATCGGTGGAGGAGTTTAGTGCGGTCTCAAAGGAGTCTTGTAATACTCCTATGATAAAACCAACACCAACAACCTTCATCGCGATGTCGTTGGAAATACCAAATAAACTACAGGCCAAGGGAATTAATAAAAGGGAACCACCTGCCACACCGGAAGCACCGCAGGCACACACCGCGGACAGAACACTTAGGATAAATGCAGTACCGATATCTACTTGAGTTCCCAGGGTATTAACTGCCGCTAAGGTAAGAACGGAAATAGTAACAGCCGCACCGGCCATGTTGATGGTAGCACCTAAGGGTATTGATACGGAATAGGTATCTTTATCAAGTTTTAAAGCTTCACATAAGCGCATATTTACTGGAATATTTGCTGCAGAGCTACGGGTAAAAAAGGCAGTAATTCCACTTTCTTTCAAGCATTTGAATACCAGAGGATAAGGATTTCTATGAATACAGAAATAAACAATCAATGGGTTAACTATCAAAGCAACGAATAGCATACAACCAATCAAAACCAGAAGTAATTTTCCGTAGCTTAATAAGGAAATGATACCATTGGTAGCAATTGAATCAAATACCAACCCCATTATTCCCAAAGGAGCGAGGTTAATGATCCATTGTACAATGGATGAGGTTGCATCAGAGAAATTAGAAAGCATAGTTTTTGTTGTATCGGGAGCATTCCTTAAAGCATATCCAAACAGAACTGCAAAGGAAAGGATACCAATATAATTTGCATTATAGAGTGCACGGATTGGATTATCTACAAGATTTAATAAAAGGGAAGTGAGTACTTCAACGACTCCGGCAGGAGGTGTTACATTTTCAGCTTCTGTAGCAAGCGTAAGGGTTACAGGAAATAGAAAGCTGACAATTACTGCAACTAGACCGGCTAAAAAGGTACCAATCAAGTAGAGTATAACGATAGACTTCATATTTGTGTGGTGACCGCTTTTATGTTGAGAAATTGCTGTTGCAACCAAGAAAAAGACGAGAATTGGTGCAATGGATTTTAAAGCCCCTACAAATAAGGAACCCAAGATTGTGATTGGCTTAGCTGTATCCGGTATTGTAACAGCTAGTAAAATACCGATGATCATACCGATGATAATACGCTTTACCAGACTTATTTTCTTCCACTGATTCAGAAGTTTATCCATAATAATTACCAAGCCTTTCTATACAACCTGCAGCTTTCGACTACAAGTAAAATGTTTGAAATGGTGCATTACATGTAGAAGTAGCACTTTTCTCCAAGATTATTTTCTATTATGCCATCTATAGCCTGGAACTATACAAAAGATCGATTGAAAAGGTACTTGCGATACAATATGGACAGCTGTATAATATATCCAATTGGTTATATTAATATTTAATCGAATAAACAATACCTGGTGGAGTTTTAATCAGATTCGTAAAAAAGTAATGGGAGAAGGGAGATACCTTAATGAATGAATTTCTGTTAGAAAGAAGTACCCCAGAACAACAGGGGGTGAAGTCCGGTTCCATCTTAAGTTTTCTACAGGCAGTAGAACAGTGTAGATCAAAAGATATGGGCCAGGATTTTCATAGTTTTATGATGTTAAGGCATGGATATGTTATTGCAGAGGGGTGGTGGGGACCCTACCAGAAGGAGATACCGCACATATTATTCTCATTAAGTAAAAGTTTTACATCGACTGCGATCGGTTTTGCAGTCTCAGAAGGATTATTATCGGTAGAGGATTTGGTGGTATCTTATTTTAAAGAAGAATATCCAAATCCATCAGGAAATTGGAATAAAATGCGTATTAAGCATTTACTTAACATGTCTACCGGACATGTAGAAGATACGACCGATTTCTTTTTTAAACGGGAAGATGGTAATTGGGTAAAGGCTTTCTTAGAGGTTCCGGTGGAAAAGGAACCGGGAACCCATTTTTTATATAATACCGGAGCTACTTATATGTTATCGGTTATCTTACAGAGGGTAACCGGGCAAAAATTGATTGATTACTTACGGACGAGATTGTTTGAACCCCTGGGGATAGAAAAGCCTGTCTGGGAAGAATGTCCCATGGGTTATAACACCGGAGGTTTTGGTCTTAGTGTGAGAACAGAAGACATTGCAAAGTTTGGACAGCTTTATCTGAACCAAGGTATTTGGAATGGAAAACAGTTATTACCGAAAGCTTGGATTGAAGAGGCAACAACATCCCATATCAGTAATGGAGATAATCCGGAAAGTGACTGGAATCAAGGCTATGGATATCAATTTTGGCGTTGCCGTCATGATATTTACCGTGGAGATGGTGCTTTTGGTCAATTTTGTATCGTCATGCCAAAGGAAGATGTAGTGATTGCAATCACCGGCGGTATGAAAGATATGCAGTTACCTCTAAACCTTGTCTTTGAGCATCTTCTTCCGGGAATAACAAATGAGACGTTAACAGAGGGTTCCGACACAACCACGCTAAAAGAAAAACTAAATTCGCTTCAAGTGATGCTACCGGATGGAATGAAGCAATCGGAGATCATTCCAAAAATTAACGGAAGATGCTTTCCCTTAAGGGACAATATGTATCAATTTGAAACAATTACATTTCAATTTGAAACAGATAAGATTCTATTAAAAATTCTATCCAAAGGAAAAGAACAGGAGTTGGAGATTGGAATCGGATATTGGACGAAAGGATTTATGGAAAACGATAGAGGGAAGATACCTGTCATGCTTACTGGTATCTGGCAGGAGAATACAAAGCTTTCATTATCATGCCGTTACATCGAGACACCTTTTGCAGACCAGATGATCGTGAGTTTCCAAAATGATCAGATTCAAATCGCTATGAAGGAAAATGTTGGGTTTAGTGAACCTACGTGGAATGAAGTGTTAGGAATATAATCAAAAAATAGACACCATCGAATAGTTAATCCTCACTGTCTATCAGAGAGTTAATCACATTTTCGGTGGTGTCTGTTATTTTTATCAAGGATTGATTTTAATTTGGATTAGTTCTATTCCCAATTGTATATTTAATTCTGTCCAACTATTTTTGATCTGCTATTATTCAAACAATTTGTTTAGTTTCGAACGAATTCTCTGTTTTCTAGCTCGGGTTTCTTCCTGATCAATCATGAATTTTCCCATAGAATCCTTTATAATACAATCTCCTTCTTTCGCGTCCGTTGGTAACTGCAATTTTAGTATAGGATGAAAGGATTTATCCTTTCCTTCGCATACGGCAAATTCTCCTTCGAAACGATCAATTATGAATTTATCCATACAATAACCTTCCTTTTATTTTGTAGGGGGCTTGCATACCTTACAGGGTTCTAAGCCCCGCGCAATAGCTTTTTCCAATGTTATCTCAATATCAGTCTTTAAATAGCGACAGCCTTCTCTATGATATTTGTCACCAGATTCGGTGATATGAACCATTGCCTTTGCCGATGATGAATCTGTTTGATGGGTCGAATCTGTTTTTCCTGAGGAATTTGCAGAATCTGATGAAGTAGGAGCTTTTGTAGGTATCGCTGTGTCTGCTTTTGTAATTTGGTAAGACTTTTGATTCGTTGTAATCTTTTTTCCGTCGGAAGTAAAGATAATGGTACCTTGTTTATCGGTACGATAAATCTTTATCTTTCGCTTTACCATTTTTTCTAGAGTCTCTGTATGAGGATGACCGTATTGGTTCTCTTTACCTGCACTGATCACTGCATAAGTGGGATCTACAGCATCAAGAAAATCATTACTGCTGCTATAAGAAGAGCCATGATGACCTAATTTTAATACATCCGCAGTTAACTTAATACCATTTTTTAGCATCTCAGCTTCTGATTTTTCTTCGGCATCACCAGCGAAAAGAAACGAATTTTTCCCGTTCTTTAGAAGAATACCTACACTATAATCATTTAAATCACTATAATCAGTTCCGTTAGGAGCAATAATAGTAAATTCAGCGGATCCCAAGGTGTATTTGTTACCGATGATTGGCTTTGTGATTTTCAAATTCTTATCTGCAATCGCATCAAGAACTTCGTCATAGGTGTCCGTACTGTGATCTACATCCGGTAAAATCACCTTACCGATAGAAAACGATTGTATGACATCGTCAAGTCCACCGATATGATCACTGTGGGGATGAGTTCCAATTAGGTAATCCAATTTCTTGATTTTTAATTTCTTCAGATAACGAACAACGGTAGCTCCCATATCAACTTCACCGGCGTCTATGAGCATAGAATGCCCGTTTGATTCTATGAGAATGGAATCACCCTGACCGACATCAAGAAAGGTTACAATAACTTCCGTCTTCTCCTTTGTACTTGCAACAGGTTTTGATGATGCTACAGGATTTTTTAAATTCTCAATACGGTCCGTAGTATGTGTATCCTCAATCGAAGGAGTGATGGTGCTGGAGGCAGCATTATTGTTAGAATTCGGTTCCGATAAAGTATCGGCAGCCAGCGTAATATCAGTTGGGATAGCAGACGGTGTAACTTCTGATTCCGTCGAGTCTACTATCGTGTTACCTGATGTATCCAATGACTCCGATAAATCCACCGTGTTTGAAACTGCGACATCGATGATGTTTTCTTTGTTCTCTGCAACTATACTCTCCGGAGGAGATGATGGTGCTAGAATTAACCCAATCAATAAAAGAGCAATCACGAGAGCTGCACGAACTCCTAATTTAGGCTTCTTATGAATTTTATGCAATTGAGACAACACCAAGGGATTGATTACAATCCCAGATAGTATAAAAAATAGCCAAGAGATACTTTCTCTTGTTCCAATCCCGATTAATATAAATAGAAAGCAAAAAAACCATCCAAGTATTGATTTTATATATTTCATGATTCAACCTCCCATAACGATACATTATAGCAAAAAGGAAATGAAATATCATATGTAATGTTATGGAAAACGAGATACCTATGAATATTATTTCACTGATGCAGTGATTACCATGACCGCTTTGCCGGTTGAAATACCGGATGGTTTCATCCCATACGTACCAACACTGGCTGGTATAATTACTGTTTCAGCGAAATGCAGTTCAAAAGGGTCAAATTGATTCGTAGGACTAAAGATTGTGACCTGAGCACCATCCACCAAATTCAGAACATTCACGCTATCCTTGCAGGTACATTCAATCGTTGAGGAGAAGGTATAACGATAGGTATCAATAAATTCTCTTTCGTGCAAACCGGTTCGCTCGATTCGAATATTTTTTGTTTCATAGCAAAGTTCGGATTGATGAATTAGATTTTGTTCAATCCAGGAAGTGGTTCTGTCCCATTGAATGTTTTGTAGTCCATGTTCAATGTGAACCGGTCTGGGGAGTCCATCGAGGCCCAATCGATCCCAATCCCATAATTTAAAGGTAAAGATATAGGGAGTTGCGCTGATTTCCAGTACCATTGTGTTCTTGCCAGAGCAGTGAATTGTACCTGCTGGGATTAGAATATGATCATGTTTTTTCACCGGAAAACAATTGATATATTCCTTAGCAGGAAAAGCGATAGAACCATTTTCGGCTTCTCTTAAGTCATGAGCCATCTTGGCTTGATCAATACCTTCTTTTAATCCAAGATATACAAAGGTATCCTCAGAAGGATCGGTATCTAAGATATAATAACTTTCATCCTGAGTATAGTGCATACCAAAGGTTTCTTGAATATATTCCGTCAAAGGATGTACCTGTAGGGATAAATTTTCCCCACCCATCGTATCCAGTAAATCAAACCGGATCGGAAATTCAGCACCAAATCTTGCATGAACCTTTTCCCCAAGGAGTTTTTGTGGCCGATACAATACAAGGTCGATGCAAGGGATATCAATAAAAATATCATCAAACAGAAGGCGAAGACTATTTTCTTCCGGAACACCGTCAAAACTCCAGGCGTAATTCTTTGCTGTTTGATCTAAGCCAAACACCTCCTTCATCCATTGCCCGCCCCAAACACCGGGATCAAAGTAAGGCTGAACACGGAACGGTTCTTCACTGATCTGATTTAAAGCATACCGGAAAGCATCACCGGTAATCATTTTTGGCTGGTTTGGAATATTGGTATCAATGAGGTAATTAATTTTATCAAACTGTTTCTTTTTGTAACGATCTGCAATTCTCCATTCAACAAAAAAACCTCGTTTATACTTGCTTAAAATCGGTGCCTCGTAATTTTCACATCTCCAGTTAGGCATTCCTTTACGATAACGCAGTTGAATTTCCCAACGGCAAAGATCAAAATAAAAATAAACATCTCCGGAGGTAACCAATCCGGCCCCGGTACCAAAAATAAACGTTATTTTATCCTGAGCATGCTTCAACTCATCTTGAACCTTTTCTAATTTTGTTTTATCAAAACAATCAATCAGATTCTTATGAGTCATAACACCAAAGACACGATCCTCTGTCAAATTGTCATAGAATAATGTAGTGAGTTCCTCACCGGTATAAGCACAATCCTCAATATCTATGAGTAATTCCGGTTGTAAACTCTTAAGATGTTCCAGAACTTCTTGTTTATCGACTCCGGGATAAAAATCAAAGACAAAGAGACGTTTTTTGCTCTGTATTAATTGTGATATTTCCTTAAGAATTGATTCATACCCTTTGTAAGCAGGGGACCCTGCTCCCTTGATTTCTTTATGGGGGTTGAGATCGTAATTGTGATATGTGGTATATTTATTCATAAGTTCGCTCCTATCTATAGTGATTATGGTGTACATAAAAATGTCTTATTATAAATCAACGGTATATTTATATTTATCACCGGGATAATAACAAATGGTATATTCAATAACACGGTTGTTCTGATCCATGGTCTTCCTGGATCTTTTAAATACCGGCGCATTCAAAGGGATTCCTAAGGAATCAGAGATGTTCTGATTTGCAAGCATTGCCTCAAATGTATCCTGTCCTTTCATGATCTGAATCCCGTACTCTTTTGTTAAAAGACCATAGAGAGAGGTTAAATATCTATTCTGATCAAGGGGAAGATTTAACTCTTTTCGCAGCCATGTAATCGAATAAACCATGGGCACATTATCTGCAGAACGAACCCGTACCAGTTGGTAAGCTTGATCGCTTTCACTCGCCATTAATTCGATAGCTGCCTGTTTGTTTAAACCCTCCAGGGTTATCTTGCAATAAGTTGTTTTCATAGCTATTCCATGCTGTTCCATCTCTTCGGAGAAGCTTTTTACTTGATTAATTGTCTCATTAATTTTGTGAAATACAACGGTTGTTCCTATTCCTCTGGAACATTCGAGATAGCCTGCCTGAACCATTGCATTCATTGCCTGGCGAATGGTAATTCTACTAACCTGAAACATCTCTTGAAGCTGCTTTTCGCTTAAGAATAGCTCACCGTAGGAAAATGTATTAGTTTCGATCTGTTCTTTCATAATAGTCTCAATCTGATAATACAGAGGAGGAGCACCCTTCTCCCGGTTTAGTATGATTTTATCCAAGGGATTACCTTCTTTCTAAATATAAATTAAGATTCAAGGGATATTCCAGTAATCTGTTTATAGAGACCTTGTAGTATGCGCTGGGAAGTATCCTCTGATAATAGTATAGTTATATTCTTTTCTTTGCAATATTCTGTTAATTCCTTGCCAAAGAAGGAAAAGCTTTTGGATATCTGACCGCCTAAGACAAAGGCATTCGGCTGAAAATGTTCCAGAAAAGGTTTCATTCCTAAGCATACCGTTTCACCGAACGATTGAAACACCGCAAGAGCGAGGGGATGAGCCCCATGAGCCATCTGAGACAAAGCCAGACCATCGGGAGGTGATGTAAAATATTCTTCCGTGATCTTACGCAACCCACGGACGGAGACATAATCATCCAGAATACTTTCCTTAAAAGGATAGTTATAGATCCAGCCGTTCTCCGGTACCTGCTCAGATTCTTTTTTGGCAATTTGTTTACCAATAGTAAATGCGGAGCCGGCTCCAGTTCCAATGCAAAGATACATTACTCTTTGATACATAGAAGCTTTCCCATAATTGCATTCACCGATTGCAAACGCTTCAATGTCATTTAAGAATACAAAGGGAAGAGGAGTTTGAAATACGTGACCTATGGAACTTTGCCGCAATAAGGAAGTAAGTTCCTCCCTGATTTGGCATCCGTAGATAGCATCATATTTATCGATGCCGGTCATATAGCTGATACCTCGTTCATAATCAAAAGGTCCTGGAAAAGCCATACCTACCCCTAGGATTTTTGGACTACAGCTTTCGGTTTGTAAGAGCAGCTCATTTGCAATATGAACAAAATTATGTAATATTTCAGATTTGGAACCTTTTGCTTTTGAATCAAAAGAACTTATTTGATCCTTGAACAGATTACCTTGTTCCGTAAGTAAGCCTGCTTTTATACTGGTTCCTCCAACATCATACATAAGATAGCAATTCATTGTGATCTCCATTCTGCAATTAGTTATAATGTTATAACATTATAACCATAAATCAAATTGTTACTTATGTCAAGATAGCTTTCGTTATTTTACAGCAAAGGATTGTAATTTTAGAAAGGTATTGATATCCTTGATAGATAAAAGGAAATGAAAACGAAATGAAAGCAGGATGATAATGGATAAGTTTGCAGAGCTTCATAATATATCCTTTTCTTATGGAAGTGACCTGAAGGAAGGCGAATTACGAAGGAAACAATTCAATAAAAATAGAATAGTAAAAAACAATCTCGATGATAACCAATATTACAAAACCAAGGATATCCTAAATCATGTCAATTATACCTTTGATAAGGGGTATTCGTATGCCTTAATCGGTAAATCGGGAGTAGGAAAGAGTACTTTATTGCATTTACTCGCTGGGTTTATAAAACCAACCACTGGAAGTATTGTTATAGACGGACAACTCCTAGAGAAGCCCAGAAGGAAGACATCATTTTTATTTCAGGATTTGGGACTTTTTCCGTGGCAAACGGTGTATGAAGCAGTCTCAATGCCTGCCAAGATAAAGCTAAATCCTTTGGGTGAAGCGAATGAAAGGGTAGAGAAAAAAGTAGTTGATGATACAGCATTCGATGATAAAATGTACAAGAATAAATGGAAAGAGATTCGCCATACAAAGGAAGAGATAAGCGAGAGTGTGATGGAACTGTTAGGGGAGATGGGACTTAAGGAACACAAAGAGAAGTACCCCCATGAATTAAGCGGAGGTGAAAGACAGAGGGTTGCCTTGGCCAGAGCATTAATAGGGAAACCGGATTTTATCTTAATGGATGAACCGACCTCAGCTCTGGATTCCATGACAAAGGAATTAATTCAGAGATTGATTTTAAAGCAGCAGCAAAAAGGAAAGGCCACGGTATTATTTGTTACCCATGACATTGAAGAAGCAGTACTCTTGGGAGAAAGAATATTGTTGCTAGGGAATAACGGAACGATGAAAGAGCTGAAAAATCCATTTTATGGTCTAGAGAATGCGAAAGAGCAACTTGGGTTTTATGAAATCTGTATTATGATCAGAAAATTACTGCAAGAGGAGAATTCACAATGAGAATGATACAGAGGATGATAAAAAGTCAATTCATTGGTTTTTTATGTTTCATGCTATTATGGGAAATTTTACACCTGACACTCCATACCCATACAATTCCTTCCCCAATCGCAACCTTTGTCTACAGCTTTATGGATAGTAAATCTCTTTTACTTCATTCCCTAGCCAGCATACTCAGAGTGATTATTGCGGTCAGTATATCCTTAAGTTTAGGAATTCCCCTTGGGATTATTCTTGGAACGAATAAGATCTGCAAAGGCTTATTCTCACCCCTGTTATATTTTATATACCCAATTCCTAAGGTAGCGTTTTTACCGATATTTATGCTGTTATTCGGACTTGGAAATGTTTCGAAGATTGTTCTTATCATTTGGATTATCATCTTTCAAATCATTCTTTCAGTGAGGGATGGGGTAGAGCAGATTCCCTCCATCTATTTTAAAGTAATGAACAGTTACCAATCGACAACAATGCAAAACTACCGTAATTTGATTCTGCCGGCGATTCTACCCCAGGTGTTCTCAGGGCTGCGAATCAGCATAGGAATATCCTTAGCATCCCTCTTTTTTGCTGAAAATTATGCTACCAGAAGAGGAATTGGCTATTACATTCTTAGTGCTTGGACGAAGATGAATTATGTGGAAATGTTTGGCGGAATTCTTGTATTAGGCCTTGTCGGGGTCTTATTATATAAGATTCTTGACAAAATAGAAGCATTCTGTACTCCTTGGATTAGGAGATAAGTGAAAGCCCCTATCGGAAAAATTATCTTCCGATAGGGGCTTTTTCAACAGCTATTTTAGAAATGAAAAATCCGTTAATTCTTCATAGGTATATGACTTGCTAATTTGCCCTTTGTCTTTGGTCCAACTGATGATACGGTCGAACTGATCTTGTGCAATCGTTCCGGCATAGGGAAAATCGTCCGTCCTACTGGATAAATAATTTCCGATGGCCTCCGGGAATTGATAATCTGTAAGAATACTGCTGTATTCGGAGACCTCAGTTTGATTCATATAATCAATTGCTTTGTTATAACCACGGTAAAAAGCTTTGATATCTCCTGGTTTATCTGTAATCATCTGATCGGTAAATAAGAGAGTTCCGCCTTTAATACCGGCTTCCTTGGAACTGCCCAGTAAATGTGCACCTTGTGCTACCAGCATACCGGCTTGAGGTTCTGTGAATACCACACCGTCAATCTGGTTGGACATAAGAGCCTCGGACCGACCGGCAAA
The DNA here is from genome assembly GCA_029238935.1 of Herbinix sp. Classification (GTDB taxonomy): domain Bacteria; phylum Bacillota; class Clostridia; order Lachnospirales; family Lachnospiraceae; genus Mobilitalea. Next base: position 42,602 of record JAQZBN010000002.1, on the reverse strand, counting down.
GGAAGGAATCTCTATAATTTCATAACTGAAATTATACTCAGCTGCAAACTCATCCATGATGTATTCTAGAATAAAATTAGGAACTAATGAAATACTCTTGCCACTAAAATCTTTCATCTCTAGAATTCCGGAGTCAGGGGAAGAGAGTATCTTAAAATCCTCGCTGATATCGGAGGTAATTTTCATCGTTATTCCATTCTCTCGAAAAGTAGCTTCTGTCATTACGTCACCGATGACTGCGTCCAATTCCTTCGCCTGTACTGCAACGTTACGATCATTCGGAGATGAAAATACCTGAAGAGCCACAGAAATTCCTTCCTCCTCAAAAAAGCCCTTTTCTTTTGCTAATATGATTGGAATTGCCGATTCAGCAGGGAGCAGACCTACCGTGAACTCCTCACCGCTGAGGCTTAAAGTTTCATCAGCATTTGAGTCGCTGTTATTGGGAACTGGCGTTACAGAAGCATTACTTTCATTCATAGAAGGTGTAGGTGTACTGTTATCCGTTTTATCCTCTTTTGTTGTACAACCTGTTAAGAATAGAATACTAAGCAGCACGAGTATGGAATAGCATTTTAATTTCATAGAAATTTCTCCTTGTATATTATTTTGTGCTTTGATTTAATGTAGTATTTACTATATTTTTAAATGAGGTAAGATCCATAAAATACGGGATTGCATTTCTTTTTAGAAGTAGTGGATCAGTATGAAGATTATTACATCCTACTTCACTGGTAAAGGCTAACTTAAATCCGTTATTTCGCAACAGATCTACATTCCTTTCCTGATAAAAACCAAAAGGATATGCAAAGACATCTTTATTCGTTATATAATTTTTTTGATTACATCTTGCCAAATCTGCAATAAACACATCATCTTCTGCAGTCATAATCCGACCTACCGTGTTGTTTGTCCTAGTATGAAATAAATCGGTATGATTAGCATATTCAAATACATCAGATATTGTATTAAGATCGCTTTCTGCCATGCAGACAGATTGATCCGTATGGAACTCTTTTGGTTCATCATGTAGCCAACCGGTCACCACAAAGGCAACTCCATGAAAACCATATTTTTTTAAGATTGGATAAGCATATTGTTTGATGGACTGATAGCAATCGTCAAAGGAAAGCAATACCGATTGTTTCGGAAGCTCTATATGTTCATAGTAATATGCTTTCACTTCATCCAGAGTTAAGGTATGAAAATTATTATGATACAAATATGCCATCTGTTCTTCAAAATGTTCCAAGGTAACAAACAAAGGGGAGGGTAGGATATCGTTATAATTTTGCTTAACGTTGATGGGAGAGGGATTCGTTGGCTGGAAGGTATCCCGTTTTCGTATCTCGTGATACATTAAAGTTGAAAATGACATCGTAAATCTCCTTTCGTGAACTGCCATTTTATTGCAAGAGACCCATGAATTATATCACAATATGAAGCAATGTCAAATAAACTCCTAATTTATATTATTGTGTCGTTTTATGCGAAATATCACAAACTATGAATTGAGTATCCTTTTTATTATGATTATGTTCCATGCTCGATGCAATAACTTTCATAAATGTTCTTCCTTTTGTTATTTTCGCCATTTACTGAAATGCTAAACGAAAGACGTTAAAATGCTTTCTGTCATTTTCCGAAGATAACAGTTGCAATTGATAAAATAATGGTGTATTCTGTTAATCAATAAATGATTTATCATATTAGTCAGATAAAGGAAGCACTATGCTGCAATTGCTATCAAACAATATAGCCCAGGGACCAAGGAAGGTACAATAGAATAGGAATAGAATGCTGTGGTGCTATTCGACACAGCTTTTTTTGTATTGATAACAACGTGGGGAGCTGATTAGAGGATGAATGAGGAGGATGCACGATGAAAAGAGAAAAAGGGAAGCAAAGAATTATTGCGCTAAAGAAGTGGACACCAAACAATTTAAATGTATTTGTTAAGCTTATCACGATGTCTCTAATGTTTGTAATTATTCCGGTATTGGTTATCTGTACCTTGGGTATTATTAACTTTTCTAAGGCAATCGAAAAAGAAGCGATTACAAAAATTCAGAGTAGTGCTTCTAATAAATTGGATTTATTGGAACAGGTTATATCCGGTGTGAAGCGAGAGGCCTATTCCAACGCTCAGGATGCGAATGCTTACAAACTTCTTACCATGCTAAGCATTGAAGGAGCGGAGAAAAGTTCGAAAGAAGTGAAGGATGTTCAAAAGTTAGTGAACGCCTATTTAAAGGATATATTCAAGAAGAATGATGGAATGTTTGAAAATTTATTTTTTACCAATGCGAAGGGGATTATCGTAGCGGATGCAAAGAACGGAAGTATTACCGGAGTCGATATCAGTACGAAAGAGTATTTTAAAGAAGCCAGCAGCAGCGGAGAAATCGTGGTATCGGATGTATTAACCTCTCTTTCTACTAGAAGACCGAATCTGGTTGTAGCGGTTCCGATTTATAATGAAAGTAAACAGTTTATGGGTATCTTTGGAATGCCCATTGAATTTATTAAACTGACTGAGCTTTTGGTGAAAAAATCGGAAGACTCAAATTTTATTTATGAAGTATATAATAAGCAGGGAATTCTCATTGCTCATGAAGATCCGGAAGCAATTTTTAAGTCTGACTTATCAAAGGATACCAAATCCCAAAAGGATTTATTTAAAAAGATGAGTCTTGGTGAAAGCTCCTATGATTTTTATGCGGTCAAGGGAGAGAAAAAAGTCATGGCATATACCAACTATCCGGATCAAGAATGGTATGTGACGGCATCGATGAACGTAGAGGATTATATGACACCGGTAAATCGATTCATTACACTGATTATTGTCGTAAGTAGTCTATGCGTTATCAGTGCAGGTTTATTAGCGTTCTTTTTCAGTAGGTCAATATCAAAGCCTTTGAAAAGACTTTCCAAGACAGCGGCTGCAATTGCATCCGGTGATTTGACCATGGATATAAAGGTCACAAAATCAAAAGATGAAATCGGTAAACTTTCCTCTGACTTTTCTGACATGCTCCATAATCTTAGATCACTGATTACAGAAGTAAATGATATGAGTGCTAATACAGCGGCTTCTTCGGAAGAGATGATGGCATCTGCATTGGAAGTAAATAAGGTTTCTGATCAGATAGCTGCTGCGGTCAATGAACTGGCAAAGGGGGCCAGTGAGCAGGCTACGGCAACAGAACAGGGTAATGAGAAGATTATCGAAGTTGTGTCCGGATTAAATAATATATTAACGAGTATGAATACCGCTCAGGAATTATTACTTAAGGCAAATCAAAAAGTAGAACAAGGGAAAAAAGCCGTTGAATACCAGGCAGATAAGATGGTGGAGAATAAAAAGGTAACGGAAGGAGTATCCACTGCCATCCGTTCTCTTTCTGATAAATCCAAGGAGATCGGTAGTATATTGGTGGTCATTAAAGATATTTCAGAACAGACGAAACTCCTCTCCTTGAATGCAGCAATAGAAGCTGCCAGAGCAGGAGAAGCTGGTAGAGGCTTTGCTGTTGTAGCAGAAGAGATTGGTAAACTGGCTGAACAGTCCAATGATTCGGTAAAGAAAATCAAAGAGATTATCCAGGAAGTGCAAACTGGAGTAGAGCTGGCAGTAGAGGAAATGGGAAAAGCCAAGATTGCTGTAAATCACCAGGAAGCAGCCTTATCAGATACAGTATCAGCTTTCGAACATATTGAAGATGCAGTAGTAAATATTGATTCAAACATAAAAAAAGTAGCGGAAGTTACAGAATTAATTGATGCGAAAGCCAGTGAAGCAGGGGATACCATAGCTGATATTGCAAGTTTATCGGAAGAGACCGCTTCATCTACCGAAGAAGTTGCAGCATCGACTCAAGAACAGATCGCTGTGATTGGACAAATCGCTGACTCTTCAGAGAATCTATCGAACCTGGCAAATGAACTTCATAAAAGTGTTAGTAAGTTTAAACTATAAGAATATACTGCATTTCTAATTCTAGAAGAGTCCAACAAAGTTGGACTCTTCTTTGCAGTTCCCATAATAATAAAACCAAAAATAGTTATTCGTTGCACTGGGTATCCTGTCGTAGTACTTTAAGTGATTTTCTTTCACCAAATCCATTGAAACCTGTACTTATTTGTAGTACATTAGGAATATAGACAATTACTGAAGTTCGTTACAGGCCATAATGCAGGGAGGAAAACCCATGGATATCATGCATGAGAAAATATCCAAGGAACCATCAGTTCCATATAAAATTGTATATAGCAGATCAGAGTTAGGATTTCCCATCCATTGGCATCAGGAAATAGAGATGATTTATGTTCTGGAGGGATTGGTTTATCTAGAGATTGATGGTAGAAAGATTACCTTACATCCAAGAGATATTTTTCTGGTAAATTCCTGTGAGCTTCATCAACTGATCATGAACACCGAGGGAAATAAAAAATTCATTCTCCAACTGGATATAACAGCCTTTGGCCCATATAAGGATCAGATTTTTTATCAAAGATTTCAAAAGCCTCATCTATCACCGGAGGCTTCAAATACGATCTCTTTGTTCTCCTTACATACGCTCTTAGAGAAACATGTTATTGAATTACAGAAGGAATGGGAAGAACAATTACCAGGGCACGAACTCTTCATCTTGGCAAGAGTCAATGATCTTGCTGCGGATATCGTAAGATACGCACCAATGGTTGCCTATTCAACAGAGGAGAATATCAAACGATTGGAACAAGTGGAGAGACTTGATCGAGTGTTTAAGTATATAGAACAAAATTATGCTTCCGATATAACTCTTGCAATGGCTGCAGATGAAACTGGATTAAGTATTTCCTATTTTTCAAGATTGTTTAAGGAGGCGACCGGAACGAAGTTCGTTGATTATCTGAATAATTATCGGGTGAATCAGGCAATGTATTTATTACAGTTTGGTAAGATGAAAATTATTGATGTAGCATTTTCAACCGGATTTAATAGTGTGGAGAATTTTAATCGTGTATTTAAAAAAGTGAGTGGCTGCATCCCGTCTGAATACCGAAATAAAAAATAACATAATAAGAAATACAATTAAAATTTGGAGCATCACAGAATATAGATAGGTGATGTTCTTTTTTTATGTATTTTTGCACCTTGGTTTGCCATTAGTAACAAAAAACACAGCAAAATACGTCTGCTGTTTTGGAAAATGTTACAAGTAATATCAATCAAGCCATGTTACAATACCTGTACATTATGCATATTTACGAAATGTAGTTTAGTAGGGCAGACTTAATTGAAAGGAGTAGTTCTTATGAAAAATGGTCGTTGGATGATTGAGGTATGTGACAGTCATATTCATTTATCAAAGCATGATTTTAGGTATTTGTTTGGGGAAAAAGCAAAACTAGGGGTAAAAAAGACGCTGACTCAGCCAGGAACCTTTATCGCAAAACAAACTTTATTGGTTGAAGGACCAACTGGAGAAAAAATAGTATTGCCTGTCTACGGACCGCTTCGGGCGAAGACGCAAATCGAGTTGTCAACACAGGAAGCAAATCGGTTGGGAGTGGATGCAGTATCTCAGGTATCAGGAAAATTAGGCAGCGGATCAGTCTCTTTATGTGCAGGAGAAAAGAGTATAGTTGCAGAAGGTTGTGTTATTATCCCAATGAATCACCTACATATTCCACCGGAGTATTCTGCTCCTTATAATCTCAAGAATCTGAATACAGTGTCGGTTAAAATGTGCGATGGGAATGAAATCGTAATTAAGGATGTTGTCATCCGTATTTCCCATACCTATACGGAACAACTGCATATATCAAGACAGGTAGCGGAGCAGCTTGGTATCCATGATGGAGAAGAGTGCTGCTTGATGAAATGATCATAAGAATGAGGAGAAAAGGATGAGTAAAATCGTTAGGGTGGGATTGATCTTAGGTTTCTTACTAGGTATGGTAGGGTTGGCAGGATGTTCTACGAAACCGGCTGCAGAGGAAGAGAAGAGTATGGCAACCGATGATCCTATGGGAGCTGAAAATAGTTCGAATCCGCAGAATGATGGGAGTGTTATAGAAGAACAAAAAGAAATCATAGAAATTGAAAAGGTTCAACTTATCAGTAGTGAACTGGAACCAAATTGGACTTTAATAAATAAAGAAGGTTTTACAGATTACACAGTTGGAACGCTCATTTCCGCATTTAATGTGATGGATTATGGTGCAGATCCATCCGGTACCATGGATAATACCGATCTTTTTCAAGCAATCCTTAATAAACTTCGTACCCTTGGGGGAGGGACGATGTACGTACCGGATGGTATGTATCGCCTCATGGGAAAATTAGTGATTCCTAAGGGTGTAACCATAAGAGGGGATTGGAAGAAGCCTGAAAAGGATAAACCAATGGAGGGTACCGTATTGATGGCATATTATGGCTTGAATGGTACTGCTTATGATGACCCTTTTATTGGTATGGAGGTAGGTGCTGGAGTAATGAATGTTACGATTTGGTATCCGGAGCAAAGTCCAAAGGATATCAAAGTCTATGCACCGACCATTACCATGGGTATCCCCGGATATTTTGGAAACGAATATAATAATGTAAAAAATGTAACGTTGGTCAATCCTTATATTGGTGTTTTATTCTCCTATGAGAACGGAGGGGCTTCACCGGTAATTAACGGTTTATATGGATCTCCAATTTATATTGGAGCTGAGGTAGATAATATTGCAGATGTCGGAAGGTTAGAATGGATTGATCTGTCACCGGATTATTGGATTAACTGTGGACTTTATGAACGTTTGGGGGTTGAGAATCCATTTACCGACTCCGAAGCAGCTTCTTCAGTAAAAGAATATATTTATCAGAATGGCACCGGAGTTATCATGCGCCGTAACGACTGGTCCTATACCTGTTATCTTAGTGTAGAAGGATATAATAAAGGGTATTGTGCAGCAGCGACGGTATCCAGTGATCCAGGTGCTGCGCCTAACGGAAATCATCATCAATTTGAATTTATTGGTTGTCAGACAGGAATTTCAATTGAAGCAACCAATGATGTTGGTATCATGTTTGACCATGTTATTGTGGTACAATGTGAGAATGGTATCTCAGTTGGTAATAGCACAGGAGGTGTTGTACAGGTTTTAGCTGCTAAAATCGAAGCAAAGAATGCTGCTATTCAGATGTCGGAAACCTCTTCCACGAAGCTCTTCATGAAGCAATCAATGATAGAGACCGGACAGGTACTTATTAATGGAGGAACCCTTGATATCACAGATTCTGATTTCCTGAATGGGAAAACGAACGCCCATATTACGATTGGCTTGGCAGGAAGGGGTAATATAGTAGGTAATCGTTTTGGTGATATGGAACCAAAGATTGAACAGAATTCTTTGTTTGCTTCGAATATCGACCATACTCCCGTGGCAACGAAAAAAGTTCCGGAATTTCCGGAGTATCGTCCCGAATGGAAAGTACCAGCTTCCTTTACTTTATTCGTAGCGACCGATGAACCCTACGGTGCCAAAAATGACGGTACTATAACCGATAACACCACAGCAATACAAAAGGCTTTGGATGATGCATCGAAAGAAGGGGGAATTGTATTTCTACCTCCCGGCAAATATCGGGTGGATGGAAGCCTAACGATACCCTCCGGAGTGGAATTACGAGGTGCGATGGAAAATAGCTCGGTACCTCATGGAGAAGGTTCCATACTTGAAGTGTATGGAGGGGAGAATAACCCCGATGCAGATCCGTTCTTGATCATGGAGGAGCGGAGTGGTCTTCGGGGAATTACCATAGATTATCCTAACCAGAAGTATACCGGAACAAAAGAAGTAGAACCGGATTATCAACCGGTACCCTATCCTTACACCATCCAGGGAAGGGGGAGTGACATCTATATTATTAATGTGGGACTTCGAGCAGCTTACCAGGGAATAGATCTCTCTACTTATCGGTGTGATAATCATTATGTCGATTATGTTACCGGTCACGTTTTTAATACCGGTGTAACAGTAGGAGGAAATTGTAATAACGGAAAGATCAGTAATCTGCAATTTAATGTTATTGTATATGCTTGCGGCAGTGAAGCAAAGTTTGGTTCCTTCGCGAATTCCCCTCAGGGTGTTTCTAATAAACCTTTGTATCAGCATGCAGCAGAACACTTGGAATTTCTGACGCTCGGAGACTGCACCGGGGAAATTTTATATAATAATTTTAATTATGGTTCGGACAAAGGAATTATTTTGACTACGGAAGGAAATGGCGGTCCCATGGACGGAATTAGCTTAGGACTTGGTCTGGATGCTGATCGAAAGGGATTATATCTTTCTAAGGGGTTAGCCACTAGCAGCTTTGATTTTATCAATACACAAATTGTTTCTTTAGGTGACAGCGCAACGACCTATTTATATTCGGAAGGAAATAACAGCTTTGATATCACTTTGTTTAATTCCGATTATTGGGGTAATCCGGGCAATGGTATTGTTTTTATGGAGAACAGCGGTACTTTATGCTTACAATCAGCGAATTTCCTACATCCTGGCCAGAATATGTTTGCTTTATTAAAGGGAGGTTTGCTTTCCATTGAGAACTCTGCCATTAATTCAACCGGACATCTGGTTAATAACAGTGAAGGCGGTTCAAAGTATCTCTCCATCCAATCCTCCGTTGTTACGCCGCAAGACATCGATATGAACACAAGTATATGGAAGAACAACTTGGTCAATGAACTCATTATCTCAGGAAATGACGGGATCAAAGGAACCTTAGACAGAAGCGGCTGGGTAGCCAGTGCCTCAGAGAATAATCAAAATGCGAAGAATGCGATAGATTCTAACATCAATACCCGCTGGGATACAGGAAAATCTCAGAGTCCCGGACAATGGTTCGTTGTAGACTTTCAAAAACCGGTAACCTTTGACTGTATCATTCTGGATATCGGTTCCAGTCAGGGAGATGCTGCCGAAAGCTACAATATCTATGTATCACAAGACGGTAATACTTGGGGTGACCCAGTAATCAATGGAAAGAAAGGAAAGGGGATTATCCTGCTTCCAGAACAGACCACCCGTTATCTTAAAATGGAACAAACAGGTCAATTGGGTAATTATTGGTCCATTCACGAATTTTATCTATACAAAAATGAATAGCCGGTGGTAATGACTACGAACCGATATTGATAACAAGGCTAAAGATATCAGCTACCAACATACAATAAAAAATACTGTCCTAAAGGGGATCTAGTGTAGCCCTGGGACAGTATTTTTTTATCCGGTCTTGATATAGGAATGACATGTTTCCCGTAAAAAATAATATACTACATTACAATGAGCAGACGAAACATTGTTTTTTGATGGGATTTGGTGGTAGAATATACAAATAGCAAAATGGAAGGTATTACTAAGAATAGATTAGTATAATAAAGGTGGAAATGAAGATGAAAACTAAAATAGCATCACCCTTGTATATTTTAAGAGAAGAATGCGCAGAAGATTTATATGGAGTATTGAAAAAAATAAAGAATTTAGGTTTTGATGGGGTAGAATTTCTTGGCTTTTTTGGGAAAGACCCAAAAGAAATCAGTCTGAAATTAAAGGAGTTAAACTTAACCGCAATTGGAAATCATGTGGATTATGAAGAATTTAAGAAAGACACAGACGGAGTAATCTCATCTCACAAGGAACTTGGTTGTAACTACATTACAATCACAGGTCCTAATAAGCAGCTGCTTCCAGATTCCACTGTAATCGATACCTACATCAAAGATGTAACTAGGATCGGAAAACTATGTAAAGATTCTGGAATTACTCTGCTATACCATAATCATGATCATGAATTGAAATATAACATTGGCGAAAGCTATCTATTAGAAGAGATATTGGACAGGGTTCCTGCAGAAATACTCTCCTATGAGATCGATTTGGGCTGGATCGCGATTGGAGGAGGAGATCCTGCATATTTTTTGGATAAATATCAAAAACGTTGTCCGATCATTCATCTTAAGGATTTTTATGCAGAGGATATCAAACATGTTGGAAATGTTCATGAATTAGGTCCTAAAAAGGGAGATGAAAATTATAGTTATTTTGAATTTCGACCGGTAGGTTATGGAATAGCTAATCTTCCTGCTTTCGCAAAGCAAATTCAATTGTGCAATCCGGAATGGCTTTTAGCTGATCATGATCTGGCTTATGAAAGAGATAGTTATGAGGATCTTAAGATCAGTTTGGAATATATTAAAAATTTACAGATCATGAGTTAAGTGATTCTTTATAAACTTAATTGATATCAAGAGATGAAGTATTGAATTTATCATAGATAGGAGAGGGTCTTCACATCATGAAGGATAAGGCTTTTTATCGTCGTTTATTTTTACTTGCATTTCCAATTGTATTGCAAAATATTATAACATTCTCAATCAATCTAGCGGATAATGTAATGGTAGGTTCCTTGGGTGAATTGTCAATATCGGGAGTGTATCTCTGTAATCAAATTCAAATTATACTGCAGATGTTTGTATCTGGAATTGGAGCAGCCTTAATTGTTCTGGGTGCACAGTATTTTGGTAAAAAAGACATCCATAGTGTAAAGAATATTGTTTCTATCGCATTAAGATTTGCTGTAGTTTGTTCCATTCTTCTATGGGGAGCAGTATTTCTTTTTCCCAATCAAATTCTGGGTCTATTTTCTGATGATCCGGCTGTGATTACGGAATCTATAAAATATGCCAAGGTAATATGTTTTACGTATTTGTTTTTTTGCATCAGCAGTGTTTTTAATGCATCCTTACGATGTGTCGGTACGGTTAAGATCGGTCTTTATATCTCCATTGTTTCGTTTTGCATGAATGTATCATTAAACTGGATGCTGATCTATGGTAATCTTGGTATGCCGGCACTGGGTGTGCAGGGGGCAGCGATTGCAACCTTGATTACCAGAATCGTTGAATGTAGTATTTTTCTTATTTATATATTTTTTATTGATAAAAAAATGGAATTTCATTTTAAGGATCTGCTAGAGACCAATATGACATTATTAAAGGATTTCTTTCGTTACGGATTTCCTGTCATTTTGGGAGATATCCTTTGGGGTTTAAATCTTGCGGTGCAGGGTGCAATTGTAGGAAGATTAGGAGCAGCATCCATAGCTGCGGTCAGTATAGTTAATACGGTGTTTTCCGTAGTTAGCGTTGGGGTTTATGGGATTGCGAATGCTTCCTCCGTAATCATAGGTAATACGGTTGGAGAAGGAGATATTACTAAAATCAAGAGATACACAAAGAAGCTGCAAATTGTATTTTTGTGTGGGGGAATTTGTACCGGTTTATTCTTATTTCTCATTAAAGATTACATATTATTACTGTATCATGTGTCAGAAGAGACACACAATACTGCTAGAATATTAATGACAATATTATCCGTTACGGTCATTGGAACAGCTTATCAGATGTCATCGTTAACCGGCATTGTCAGAGCAGGAGGAGCAACGCATTTTGTTCTGATTAATGACATTATATTTATCTGGGGTGTAGTTATCCCACTCTCACTTGTAATGGCCTTTGGCGTTGGTGCACCAACCTGGGTTGTATTTCTGTGCCTGAAATGCGATCAGGTCTTAAAATGTGCCGTGGCAGTTGTGAAAGTAAACCGTTTTGACTGGATTAAAAAACTAACGAAAGAATTTAAGCCATCGATTAATTAAAAGAGATTTTAACTTTTTACGTGGATTAGCCGTTAATTAATTTAAGGGATGAGAGTAATAATCAATAAATAGTTTAAAATAAAAGAAAGAAATTTGATCTGTACGTCACAATATAGAGACCTCTTTTTTGTCAATTCTAAGATTATAAGCTAATCCAGTTAAAACAAGGATTCCTCCGATCAGTTTACCGATAGAAAATTCCTGGAGAACAATATAGTCTATAATGATTCCTGCAAACAACTGACCAATAAAAATCAGTAATGTAATGGTAAAAGAGGATATTCTAGGAGTGAGATAATTGGATAACACAACTACAGCAACTCCAACCAATCCTCCGAAATAAGCCCATAAAGGAACCTGAGAGTTACTGTTAGAAAAAAGAGAAAATTGTTCTTTGCTAATCCACAGGAATAGGATGGAAAAGATTAACCCGGTGACATAATTAATTAAAGTACCTTGAAATGTACCAATCTTTCCCGCCAAATTGGAGTTAATCATTCTGGCTGCAACCACGGTAGCACCGGCAATTATGGAAAGTAATAAATAAAAGAATAACATCAAAACATCTCCTTTACAAAGAATGGTGAATTAGCTTGCTAATTCATCTTTTTTAATATATGGTCATAACAACAATACCTACTGCAATAATTGCTAACCCTAGAAATTTCTTGCGATGAAATCGTACGATTTTTGATCCAAACATACCATAATGATCCACAAAGATGGAGAATACAGACTGACCCAATAAACCTACGGCAAGGACTAAGGATACCCCTAGATAAGCATAACTGACATTCGTCAGAACCACCGTAAATACACCGATAAGACCTGCGCTATAATAGTAGATCGGGATGCCGGGTTGAAAAGATACCTTTATTCTTCGAACGAGCAGTAAAATCACTATGGCAAATAACCCTACGCTATGGATTATAATACTGGAGGTGAAACTTCCGTAAGCATTGGATATAGTTCCGTTAAACAAAATCATGATTGAAGTGATGACACCAACAAATAAAGACAAAAATAAATTCATAAATATGACCTCCTTAATACGATATGGTTATTCTATCGGAAAATCTTGAATTTGAATATGACATATGTCATACTAAAACATATAATTTGCTAAATTGAGGTGAAACATGATCAAAGTAACGAAGGAAAGAGAGATAGATCAATATATTAAGAAATATTCCATCGATGACTTATTTTCTAAAGATATGAAACCATATATGGAGATATTATATTACAAGAAGAATGAGCATATCCTCAAAGAAGGCGATGAACTTAGATATCTATTGTTTTTGGTAGAAGGAAAAGCAAAGGTTTATACAGCACTTAGCAATGGAAAATCATTATTGCTTTGCTTCTACCAGAGCTTTAAGGTTTTAGGTGATGTGGAAATCTTAGACGGAGATTTTGTAACCAGCAATGTTCAGGCAATTGAGGACACGTATTGCATCGGTATTTCCTGTGAACAGGTAAGAAATTTACTAATGGAGGATTCTAAATTTCTACGGTTCTTGAGTATCTCCATAGGGAAAAAGCTGGTCCGCTGTTCGAAGAATAGCTCCATCAATCTTCTGTATCCTCTGGAAAATCGATTATCCAGCTATATTATGACAACTGGGGAAAGAGTAATTGAACAAAATGTAATGAGGATAGTTTTTCACGAGAATTTAACTGAAATTGCAGAGCTATTAGGAACAAGTTATCGTCATCTGTTACGTACGATCCAGTCATTATGCGAAAAAGGAGTTCTTAGGAAGAATAAAGAGCAGTACGAAGTGCTAGATCAGAAGGAGTTAAAAGAACTATCTTCAGATTTATATCAATAGAAAAGAGGAAAAAAAGAGCTGTCATTAATGACAGCCCAATGCTTCTTTATCAAGTATTTTAATTGCTAAGGGGAGCGAAGCCCCACCGATCAGATTACCGAATGCAATCACAATAATATGAACGAATGCGTTTAAGTCCCAGGCATTCGCCATAGAGAAGTAGAACATATCTGCAATACTATGTTCAAAACCGGATAAGATAAATACCATAATGGGTAGTACCAGTGCTAGGTATTTTCCGACACCATCCTTGATGGTCTGAAATCCGATGACAGCAATACACATTAAGATACCGCAAAAAATTGCCATAACCAAGGTACTGAACAATCCGTCTGCCAATTTAGCATCTACGATCTCTACGGTGTGATCTACTAACTTTGCTAGTTTCGTAACCCTGAATAAATAACCGGTACCTACAGTTCCAACAGCATTTCCGAGTAGGACGATCAGCACAGTCTTTAAGAACCCTAAATTTTTATTGGGAATATAACAAACCTTTCCTGTAAATAAATCTAATCCGAAGGTGTATATGGTGAATAAACCGATAGAGAATAATAAGGCTCCTACGATATGGTTTTCTAAGGTTAAATAAATAGTGCCACCCATGCTGATTGCTATTCCTGCCATAATTGCTTTAACAAATGTTTTCATCCTAAGTCATCTTCCTTTTATGTAAGTAGTTATGAATGTATCGTCGGCTATTATACCATAATGAAACGAAGATGTATATGTAAAGCATCTCCAATTAGGGGCTTTTTTGATAGAATTTTTATCATTTTATTAATCATATTTTATCAAATAGGTTAGATCTTGCAGATCTTCATAAATTTACTTATTTCAGGGAGATCGTGAATATGTAGGACAGGTTCGGGAGTTTAGACAAAGAATGAAACACCTGATTTCATTATACTGTTGGAATTCCCGAACCTTAAAAAAATGGATTAGAAGCAGCGATACGAAAGGATATTCCTAAAGTTGATTCTCTGATAACTCCAGCCAAATCCTCTCCAACGGAAACCTACAACAGCCTGACGTCCGACAAATACCGGGAAGAACCAGAAGCTATTCCCATTCATTAACCAAATATAAGTATTTCTATTAATACATCTTCCAATTCCTTGAGGGCCGCTGTGCCACATAGGAGAAGGTGGTGAAAAGCTTGGAGGTGCTGACATGGGAGCTTGCTGCTGTATTTGCAGAGTTTGAGACTCAACATCCTCTTCCTGCGTGTTCGTATTCGGACGATTCTGATCATTCTGATCTGCTTCTTCCGATGAATAGGATGAAAATTGATTCATACGATATCTCCTAAACTTCAATTGTAATTTCATTTTATGCAACGAATTGGATAGCGTGACTCAATCGTACCAAGACAATAGTAAGTTGAATAAAAGGAAGTTTTGGTATTGCCTCCCAGATGGTATCGGTGGTAAAATAAATCCATTGTAATAAAATAGCGTACATAAGTTAGAACAAGAGAAGGGACTCTCCTTCAAACAATTAATATTGTACCTATGGACAAAAGAATGATGTAAAGAAAGGTATGGATATTATGATTAAGAATATTATATTTGATATTGGAAATGTACTGGTATCTTATCGACCGGTTGATTATATGAAGCAACTAGATTTTGAAGAAGAAGAAAGGAATGCTATTCTAGAAGCAATTTTTCAAAGTAAGTACTGGCTTGAGCTTGACAGAGGTACCTTAACGCAGGAGGAAGCAGTTGATAAATTCTGTGAATTAGCACCATCCAAAGAACAAGGAATTAAAAAGGTTATGGAACATTGGATGGACATGTTGGTACCCATGCCCGAAACAATTGCTATTTTTAAAGAATTAAAGGCAAGGGGGTATAAATTATTTGTACTCTCCAATTATCATAAAGCTGCTTATGCACGAATTGTCTCTGAAAATGACTTTTTTACTTTGCTGGATGGTAAAACCATATCCTACGAAGTAAATTTGATAAAGCCGGAAAAAGAGATTTATGAACGTATTATAGAGGATCATAATCTCTTAGCAGAGGAGACTTTATTTATCGATGATACCAAAGCAAATATAGAAGGAGCGAGGCTTTGTAATATTCGAACTTATTTATTCGAAAGTCCTGAGCTGTTTAAGGAATATTTGATCTCTCACCAGATATTGTAACATATCTTAATATTCCATTAAATTTCTCTTGGCAGTATTGCTAATTCTGGCAAAAGGGTGTTAGAATGTCTGTAACCTGCTGTATGCTCATGTAGAATGGGTACAGTGGAAAAGATGGAGGTACCTATGTTTGGATATGTAAATATCTGCAAACCGGAGTTAAAAGTCAAGGAATTCTATAAATATAAAGCTTATTACTGTGGTTTATGTAAAACATTAAAGGATCGGTACGGGCGACTGGGACAAATGACGCTTACTTATGATATGACCTTTCTAATCGTTTTGCTAACTTCGCTGTATGAAAGCGAAGTAAAACGAGAGCAGCATCGGTGCCTTGTTCATCCTGTGAAAAAGCATGATATGCTAGTGAATGAAATAACGGAATACGCAGCAGATATGAATATAGCATTGTCGTATCATCATTTTCTTGATGACTGGAAGGATGACAAAAGCATCGCCGGTCTGGCAGGTTCTAAGGCGTTAAATAGTGCTTATAAAAAAATGGCAAAAAAATATCCGAGACAATGCAGTGAAATCAGTAGGTGTATCAAACAATTGCAGGACAGTGAAAAGAAAAAGGAAGAGAATCTGGATGCGGTATCCAGAAGTTTTGGTGAGTTGATGGCTGACCTTTTTGTCTACCGTGAGGACCGATGGGAGAATACCTTACGAAATCTGGGGTTCTACTTAGGAAAGTATATTTATTTAATGGATGCTTATGATGATCTTGAGAAGGATATCAAAAATGAAAGCTATAATCCTTTAAAAACTTTTTCTCGGAAGGAAGGCTATGAAGAGGATTATAAGAATATACTTATTATGATGATGGCAGAATGTACGGCAGAGTTTGAGAAACTGCCATGTATACAAGATATTGATATTCTGCGAAATATTCTGTACGAGGGTGTCTGGATGAAATACACATCGATAAGGAATGAGAAAACAGCAAAGGAAGGAACAAAAGCATGATAAATGATCCCTATAAGGTGTTGGGCGTATCACCCAGTGCCAACAACGATGAAGTAAAAAAAGCATATCGGGAGCTAAGCAGAAAGTATCATCCGGATTCCTATGTGGATAATCCATTATCAGGATTAGCGGAGGAAAAATTTAAAGAGGTACAGGAAGCTTATGACCAGATTATGAAGGACAGGGAAAGCGGACATAGTTCTAGTGGTTATAGCTATGGACAAAGCACCTATGCTGGAAATTCACAGGAGGATTCTGCGGAGTTAAATTCCGTATATCATTGTTTGAATTCTCAAAATTACAGGGAAGCCTTAAATATTTTATCAAGAATACCAACCAGATCTGCCCGCTGGTTTTATTACAGCGCCGTTGCCAATGCAGGGATTGGTAATAATATTGATGCTGTAAATCATGCAAGGCAAGCCAATGCAATGGATCCGGGGAATCAAGAGTATACGAACTTTTTAAATCAATTACAATGGAGAAATAACAGATATCAAAATACCGGTAATAATTATGGTAGACAGGGCGGTTATGGCACAGGTAATTTCTGTTGTGATTTGTGGTGTGCAGATACCCTATGTGAATGTATGGGAGGAGATTTGTGCTCATGTATGTAAATGCTAAAAAGATAGCATTTTTAGGACTTTTACTTGCATTTGCTGTGATTTTAGTTATATTCAGCGGAATTTTTGAATTCAACACATTATTTCTATTGGCAGCAGCTTCTTTTTGTGTTGGTATCGCAATCAGGGAATGCAAAATGGCATTAGGTTTTGGTTTTTTTATTGCCAGCACCCTATTAAGCTTGATGCTGGCACCGAATAAACTATATTGTATTACTTATTCCGCCTTCGGACTTTATATAGTCATTGCAGAATATACCTGGGGGAAACTTGAGAAGGGTAAGATAAGAAAAAACCGAAGTGAATTATTATGGATCATCAAATATATTGTGTTTAACTTGATGTTTATACCCATGGTTCTATTCTTTCCGAAATTATTCTATCAGGGAAGTATTAATCCCGGATTGATTGCAGTTTTCCTCTTTGGAGGACAAATTGCCTTATTCATCTTTGATAATGCATACCGTTATTTTCAAAGATCCATCTGGGGAAAAGTTCGTCATCATTTCCAACTATAAATAAAGAACCGAATCCTCCGGCAAGGACAAAATTTCAGAATATAAGATGTCCCGATAATCTATCCCTGCTTTTTCATCGTAAGGCAATGTTGTACTTAGTTTGGCAGACTTGCATTTTCGTAGGAAAGATCGAAGTTCTTTGTCGTTAAGGGAAGGGAAGATTTCCTTTCGTACAATCTGCCCTTGGGATACATAAAATAACTTGATTCCGTCAAGGAGTGGGAGTTTGAGAAGAATTGGTACAGTAAACAATTCATGATATCCATTTATACTTTTTTTTAAATATGTAAAACCTTGTAAAAGATCTCGGTAATAGGAAGCAGTCTCGTATTTATATATTGAGGCTGCTTCTTTCATATTCTCTTCTAACTGATGGAGGAATAAATCCATCATTGAATCCTCTGTAAATAGTTTCATTAGGATAGTACGGTTATTCATAAATGTTTCCTTATCCATATCTACAGGGAAAATATGATAATCAAACATCAGAGTTTGGTAGGACTGAGATAAAGGATAGATATTATGCAATTGTTTCATCAGAACATCCAGAGCAAATTTTCTTCGGAATGGACCAAAAGAATCGAAATCCCGTTGATGGATCACAGAAATAGCACGATGGGCATTATATTCTTCCAACTTTAGGTAGACATAACTGCCGTCATGCTTCATCTGAGCATTAAACATTGGCTTGTGTGTTTTTATTAATTCGCATTCCAGCAGTCTTGCTTCTAAGTGAGTATCCGTTACCACGATTTCAATATCGTCTATGGAACCAACCATTTTCTTAATCTTTTCCCAGCTATGGTTTTTGGTAAAGTAGGAGTTGACTCTTTTCTTTAAACACTTACTTTTCCCGATATAGATTATCGTTTTGTGGGAATCAAGCATCTTATAGATACCCGGAAGGGAAGGAATTTGTTTGAGTTTTTCTTTAAGACGTTCCGATATAGTTATCATGAGGTCCTCTCTATAAGCTATCTCGCTTCCTGTTTTTCTTTGTAGAAGCGTAAGATAAATCGTTTTAAAAAGTTGCTGTTTCCTCTGTGCTTAATGTAAAAATATCCGAAGAGGGAGAAAATGGTTGCACCAATAAAGTTAACGAATAAATCCATCATGGTATCAATCAAACCGATATCAATATAGGATTTCCAAGACTCTCCGTTGATTTCAATACTGTCAATCGCAACCTTCACCGGAACATTTAATCCCTCGGGGTTTAAGAGTACCGTTTGGAAGGAAGTTAAATAGGTATCCTTTTGCATATCAAGAGCAAAGAATTGATCCATGCCAAATTCAAAGAATTCCCACACAACACCGATGGTCATAGAGAAACAAAAGGAAACTAAGGCCACAAAGACGGGAGAGAGCGAGATCGCAAATCTCTCGTGCTTATTGAGAATATCAATTAAGGATAATCCGATGGCTGCAGCAAGAAATCCGTTAAACGTATGTAACATGGTATCCCAATACGGAAATATTAAATAGTATGAATTGATTTCACCAAGTATTTCAGCGGAGAAGATGAATAAGAGGATGATCGTCTCCAATGTATCGGGGATGTCAATATGAATTCTTCGTTCTACAAAACTTGGTACGAGAAACAGGAGTAAAGTTAAAACACACAAGAATACATTTTCATAATTTCTATTACGAATTTGCTCCACCATAATTAAAATGACGGATAACCTTAACAAGAGATAAACGAGTGAGATCCAATGAAAGTTTCTTACTCGGTTACTTTTTTTTATTACATTCATAATAATTCTCCATTTCCTTTGTATTTATCTAGGTATAACAGTCTTCTAATTGTAACATGTCTTTCAAATTTTTCAATCCCAACATCGTGGTTTTTAAGTACAGTTCTTGGAATATTTGTCGAGAAAAACCAGTTTTTTTGTTTTTCAGGAAGAGTAACGAGCCTGTCGGGAATAGTAGTATTTTTAGTTATAATGACAAAAAAATAACGATATTATTCTGTAAATTTCGACAAAATACAAAAATACTCATTGATTTTATGAATCAAAGTGATATAATATACATTTGTGTTCCGCAAAAATTACTAAGATAAGGTGACGTATTATGAATGCATTTACAGTATTAATTTTATTTCCGCTGATCGCTTCTATCGTGCTTTTTTTAATTAAGAACGACAGTGTACGAAATGTTTTGGTTTGGATTTTTGCTTTGACAACCGCAGCAATTACCATCTTTGTAGTCTGTAAGTATTTCAAGAATGGAATTTCCTTCAATTACCAGGATGAAAAACTGATTGATAATATTATGACTGCGATTGAACTTTTGGTAGCTATTTTTATTATTTCAATTGGTTTAAAGAACAAAAAATATTTAGTAGTTGTTTTTGCTTCTATTCAAACTCCCTTTATGCTTTGGTTTGAGTTCACCCAAAAACATGGAATTGAAGTAGAGAACAGTATTGTATTTGATAAACTATCCTCCATCATGGTCTTAATCATTGGTATCGTAGGTAGTCTGATCTGTATTTATGCAGTAGGTTATATGAGATGGTATCATATACACCATGATAACTATCCGATCAGAAAGAATTTCTTTTTCTCCATTCTGTTCTTATTCCTTTCTGCAATGTTTGGTATTGTACTTAGTAATAATCTGACTTGGATTTATTTTTGCTGGGAGTTAACAACCTTAAGTTCTTTCCTGTTAATCGGTTATACGAAAACACCGGAAGCAAAAAACAATGCATTTCGTGCGTTAACCATTAACTTGGGTGGGGGTCTTGCCTTTGCTGCAGCGATTATATTCATCGGAATTCGATATAACACATTGGAATTATCTGTACTAATTGAACATAAACCGGATGCAATTGTATTAATTCCGGTATTCTTATTATCTTTAGCTGCATTGACAAAATCAGCACAGTTACCATTCTCCTCATGGTTATTAGGAGCGATGGTAGCACCGACTCCGACCTCGGCACTTCTACATTCTGCTACGATGGTAAAAGCAGGAGTATACTTAATCATTCGATTGGCACCTTTGCTTGGAGAGAGTTCCGTTGGTAGGATCGTAACTTTGGTAGGCGGCCTTACCTTTTTGATTTGCTCCTTGATCGCTATTGCACAGAGTGATGCGAAGAAGATATTGGCATATTCAACTTTAGCGAACTTGGGTTTAATTGTAATCTGTGCCAGTGTTGGAACACAGGAATCCTTATGGGCAGCGATTCTTCTAGTAATTTTCCATTCCGTATCTAAGTCCTTATTGTTTATATCTGTTGGATCCATTGAGCATCAGATTGGAAGTAGAAATGTAGAAGATATGGATATTCTGCTTAATGTTTCAAGAAAGTTATCTTTGTACATGATCATAGGTATTGCCGGAATGTTCCTAGCACCATTTGGGATGTTGATATCAAAGTGGGTTGCGATGAAAGCGTTTATTGACTCAAATAATATACTAACGGTTATTATTCTTGCATATGGCAGTGCTGCAACTTTATTTTATTGGTCCAAATGGATGGGAAAATTGGTATCCAATGCCAATGCAACAGTAAAAACAAAACATCATTTTCATATAGATGAGGAGATGCCTATTTTTGTTCATGCAGTACTCGTTGTTGTTTCCTGCTTTTCCTTCCCGCTGATTTCTAAATTTGTATTAGTACCTTATCTGGCGCAAGTTTTTGGTACTACTCCGATTACTCCAATCGGAGCCAGCGATGTTAATATTATGCTAATCATGTTAAGTATGCTGATAATTCTTCCCATTAGCTTTATACCGTTGTATCGGAAAGATAAAAGAAGAATTGTTCCAATTTACATGGCAGGTGAGAATATCGGAAATAATAAACGCTTCCATGGCTCTATGGGAGTAGAACGCAAAGTGGAATTGCGTAACTGGTACATGGACAGTTATTTTGGCAATAAGCAATTTGAATTCGTAAGCAATATCATAGCAGTTATTATTTTATGTATTGGAATAATCTTACTAGTTGGAGGTCTGGCGGCATGATTGTACTATATATCCTAGGCATTATATTATTAGCACCAATCCTTGGAGGATTACTTAGTGGAATTGATCGGGTGATTTCAGCTAGAATGCAGGGAAGACAAGGACCTCCGGTTCTGCAACCCTTTTATGATGTGATGAAATTAATTCAGAAGGAATCCATTGAAGTTAATATGATGCATCGTTTTTTTGTTTATATTTCAATGATCTTTATCATATTTACAACAGTAATTATGTTACTTGGTGGTGATTTACTATTAGCAGTATTTGCACTTACCTTAGGCTCCATATTCTTCGTACTTGGAGGTTATGCATCAAACTCTCCTTACAATACCATAGGATCGGAACGTGAACTATTACAAATGATGGCATATGAGCCGATGGTGCTGTTAACAGCAATTGGACTTTATTATGCAGATCAAAGTTTCTTTATTAAGAATATCATTTCTTCAGAGGTGCCGGCCATAGTATATCTGCCCGGAGTATTTTTAGGATTAGTATTTATTCTCACTTATAAACTAAGAAAGTCACCCTTTGATTTTAGTATGTCTCACCATGGACATCAGGAAATCGTAAAGGGTATTACTACAGAATATTCAGGAAGAGATCTGGCTGTAATAGAAATCACCCACTGGTATGAAACTGTGATTGCATTGACCTTTGTCTATATTTTCTTTGCAAGCAGTACACCGATCAGCCATGTATTTGCTGTGATTGCTTGTATCCTTGCTTATCTTTTTGAAATTATCATTGATAATTCCTTTGCCAGAGTAAAATGGCAACTTGCTTTAAAATCAACCTGGATCGTAACAGGAGTTTTAGCAACGATCAATCTGGTTATTTTGTCATTTTTTCATATATAAATTAAATGTTTCGTAATACTTTTATATGGATACTTGATACAACATTTGTGAGTAGTATGAAATGCCTTTATACAAAGGTGTTTCAACCACTTTTGAGCTGCCTCTGGTAGAAGGAAGGTTCTTTTTTTACAAGAAAATTGCTTGCAGCCAAAAGTTTGCAGTCTAGGAAGAAAGGCATGGTTATTACAATGAAATTTATAAAAAAATCACCTTGGATTTTGCATTATGACGGATCTAGTTGTAATGGTTGCGATATTGAAGTTTTAGCTTGTCTTACCCCATTATATGATGTAGAACGGTTTGGAATTATTAATACAGGCAATCCAAAACACGCAGATATCTTATTGATTACCGGTAGTGTAAACGAACAAAATATTCCGGTTGTGAAACAGCTATATGAACAAATGGCAGAGCCAAAGGTTGTAGCGGCTATTGGAATTTGTGCCACCTCCGGAGGGATTTTTGCTGAATGTTATAATGTAGTCGGCGGAGTAGATAAAGTATTGCCGGTGGACGTTTATGTACCGGGTTGTGCTGCGCGACCAGAAGCAATTATTGATGGTGTAGTAAAGGCACTGGGAATTTTGGAAGAAAAGCAAAAGGTTGCACGTAAAAAATAACAGGAAAGAAGTGATTTTATGGAACAACAAACAATAAAAAATATATCTTCAAAAGAGCTTTTAGTGGAAGCCTTGCATAATAAAAATGATGGTTATCGATTGGTTGCTATTTCCTGTACCAATAAAAATGGGATGGAATTAACGTACTCTTTTGATAAAGAATATGAGCTTCTCAATGTTAGAATTATAACCGATACCGAGGAAGAAATCGAGAGCATCAGCAGCATTTATTCCTATGCATTTCTGTATGAAAACGAGATTAAAGAGCTATTTGGAGTAAAAATCGTAAATATCGCTTTGGATTTTAAGAATCATTTATACAAGATAGCAGTGGATACTCCATTCAACATGAAGAAGGAGGGAGAATAATGGGAAAGAGAACCGTAATACCTTTTGGACCGCAACATCCCGTTCTTCCAGAACCAATCCATCTGGATTTGGTGCTTGAGGATGAAACCGTCGTTGAAGCAATACCAAGAATTGGTTATATTCATAGAGGACTTGAGAAACTCGTTGAGAAGAAGGATTTTCAGCAATATACTTATGTAGCAGAACGTATCTGTGGAATCTGCTCTTTCATGCATGGTATGGGATATTGCATGGCAATCGAAAATATTATGAATGTGGAAGTTCCGGAGAGAGCGCACTACTTAAGAACTATATGGGCTGAGCTTTCCAGACTTCATAGTCATCTTTTATGGTTAGGATTATTGGCGGATGCCTTTGGCTTTGAAAGTTTATTCATGCATTCCTGGAGACTACGTGAAAAAGTTCTGGATATCTTCGAAGAAACCACCGGAGGAAGAGTTATTTTTTCTGTATGTGAAATTGGCGGAGTGAAGAAGGATATCAATGCTGAGATGCTTACTAAAATTGGTCGCATCTTAAACGAGATGGAAAAAGAAATCAGGGAACTGACTGAAGTGTTTTTAAATGATTACTCTGTAAAATATCGTACCAAGGGAGTCGGGGTATTGTCAAAACAACAAGCGATGGATCTTGGTGCTGTTGGGCCAATGGCAAGAGCCAGTGGTATCAATATGGATCAAAGAACGCAGGGCTACGCAGCTTACGGTAAATTAAAATTTGAACCCATTATTGCTACCGAAGGAGATTGCTATGCAAGAACGCAAGTGCGTATTGGAGAGGTATTTCAATCCATCGACTTAATCAGACAGTGCATCGCTCTAATTCCGGAGGGAGACATTAAAGTAAAAGTAACCGGTAATCCGAATGGTGAATATTTTGCCAGGTTAGAACAACCCCGTGGTGAAGTGGTTTATTATGCGAAAGCTAACGGATCAAAATTCTTAGATCGACTCAGAGTTCGAACACCTACCTTTGCGAATGTTCCTGCCTTATTGGAAACTCTGAAAGGCTGTGCCTTAGCGGACGTACCGATTTTAATTCTTACCATAGACCCTTGCATTAGCTGTACGGAACGATGATAATCAGAGAATAGGACGGAGATAATATGTCTATATTAAGTATGACGAAAACACTTGTAAAAAGTATACTGCATGGTCCTTATACCGTGCAATATCCCATTAAGCATAAAGAAAAATTCGAACGTACCAGAGGAAAGATTGAGATAACCATTGAAGATTGCATCTATTGTAGTATGTGTCAAAGACGCTGCCCAACCGGTGCTATTAAGGTAGATAAAGCAAATGCCTCCTGGAGCATTGAGAGACTACAGTGTATTCAATGTAGTTATTGTACGGAAGTATGTCCAAAGAAGTGTTTGAGAATGGATCATCAATATACAGAACCATCATTTGGTAAGGTAAAGGATGAATATAGCAATGCACGAGTATCCGATCACCCAGAGAATCATTGAGATTGCACAGGAATATGCAGTAAATAATCAGGCGCAGGATGTAAAGCAGATTAATCTTGTTGTTGGGGATTATTCCGGCTATGTAGCCAGTTCCATTGATTTGTACTTTGGTATTATAGCCGAAGGCAGTCTTTGTGAACATGCAAAGTTAAACATTGAGAGGATTGTCCCGAAATTAAAATGCAATCGCTGTGGTGAGCTTTTTACCCGGCAACCCTATTCCTTTGAATGCCCAGGTTGTAAGGGGGAAGGTAGTCCAACGGATATAGGGAAGGAATTCTATATTAAGTCAATTATAGTCTGACCGTTATGGCCGGAAGTTAGGAGTTAATTATGTCAGAAACAAAAGAAATAGAAATCATGCAATCCGTGTATGATAAAAATGATCAAGAAGCGGCAAAAATTAATGAAACTTTGACGAACAGCGGGATTTATGCGGTAAATGTAATGGGTGCTCCGGGAGCTGGTAAGACATCAACCCTGATACAGATTGTGAAACGCTTAGGTGATATTACACCCTACGTAATCGAAGGTGATATCGAAGCGGATTTTGATACAAAGCATTTACTATCCCTCGGTGTGAAGGCAATTCAGATTAATACCGGAGGTGCCTGCCATTTGGACTCCCCTCTCATAGGGAAAGCGGTGGAGGAGCTTCAGATTAAGGATGGTTTGTT
Source organism: Herbinix sp. (assembly GCA_029238935.1). Taxonomy (GTDB): domain Bacteria; phylum Bacillota; class Clostridia; order Lachnospirales; family Lachnospiraceae; genus Mobilitalea. Next base: position 16,811 of record JAQZBN010000002.1, on the reverse strand, counting down.
GTTCATTGAAAATATCGGAAATTTAGTATGTCCAGCTGAGTTTATGATAGGAGAACATGCTAAGATGCTGATCTCCCAAGTTACCGAGGGCAGTGATAAACCCTACAAATACCCTTTGGCATTTGAGAAAGCTGATATAATCATTTTAAATAAATGTGATCTGTTACCTTATATCGATTTTGATGAAAGCTTTTTTATGAAAGGTGTGAGAGCTTTAAATAAAACAGCTCCTGTAGTAAAAGTATCATGTAAAACAGGAGAAGGTTTTGATGAAGTGCTAGTATGGATCAGAGAAAAAATGAAAGCATAGGAAAAAAAATAGTAGTGTATGGAATTGTGCAAGGGGTTGGTTTTCGACCCCTTGTTTATCATATTGCGCAAAAATATCAAATCAAGGGTACAGTTCGTAATATCGGAGGGATGGTTGAGATCATCGCTGAAGCAACAAAGAAAAACTTAGATCTATTTATTATGGAACTAGATGACCTAAAAAATAGAGGATATGAAATCATAGGAATTGAAACGGAAAACATTACGGTTCGTAGTTTTAAGGATTTTACCATATTACAGAGTGGTGATACTAACGCTGTATCAATTATTCCGCCGGATCTACCGGTCTGTGATGAATGTCAGAAGGAACTATATGAAGGTAGCGATCGTAGATATCTTAATCCTTTTATTAGCTGTATGGCCTGCGGACCTCGTTATACGATTATAAATAAACTCCCGTATGATAGGCAAAATACAACGATGGATGACTTTGAATTATGCAAAGCCTGTCATAGAGAATATATCACACCGGAAAGTCGAAGATTCCATGCTCAGACCATATCGTGCCATGAGTGTGGACCCTATCTGCGTTTTGATGAACTTACGAACCAGCATGCTTTTGATGCGGCTGTGAACGCATTACAGTCAGAGAGGATTATTGCAGTCAAAGGAATTGGCGGATATCATTATGCTTGTGTTCCCACGAAGAATGAAACCGTGAAAAAGCTAAGAGTCTTAAAGGGGAGGGAGGAAAAGCCCTTTGCTATTATGTTTGAGACGCTCAGTCAGATCGAGGAATATTGCATTGTTACAAAAGAAGAAAAAGAATTACTGGAAGTAAAAGCAAGGCCAATTGTATTGCTTAAGTTAAGAAACCCTAATTCTTTTGAGGAAGCGATTAGGGGAAGTATCTATTGCGGAGCGTTTTTACCTTACACCCCGCTGCAGATGATGCTTCTTAAGTCTTGTGGCCCTTTAATCATGACCAGTGCCAATCTGTCGGCTCAACCTATTATTCGAGAGGATACTCAGATGCTGGCGGTAAAGTCACCCTATCTTGAGGGTGTACTATGGAATGATAGACGAATTGAACGTTCCGTCGATGATTCGGTAGCAAAAATCGTAGCCGGGAAACCACAGATAATAAGACGAAGTAGAGGCTATGTACCATATCCCGTATTTCTCTCTCCTGATGGGAAAAACAAAAAAATATTTGCAGCCGGCAGTGATCTAAAGGCTGTCTTTTGTCTTTATCAGGGGGGGAGTGCAGTGATATCACAGCCGTTTGGGGATTTGGAGGAACAATCGGTTTTCGATGAATATCAAGCTTCTATCACGGATTTATCAAACCTACTAAAGTTCACTCCGGAGCTTGCGGTATGTGATCTGCATCCAAACTATTATTCTTCCAAATATGCAATGTCTATGGGGCTTGAGCTAATCTATGTGCAGCATCATCATGCTCATATCGCTTCTGTAATGGCAGAACACCGGATTATGGGACCGGTCATTGGTGTTGCATTTGATGGAACTGGTTATGGAACTGATGGAACTGTCTGGGGTGGTGAATTTTTAATTTGTGAAGGGGCAGACTTTATCCGAGCAGCTCATCTTTCAGTTACTCCGATGCTAGGAGGTGATCAGTCCATGAAGGATGCAAAAAAGACCGCAGATTGTTTCCTAATTCATTACGGATTAGAACAATATTGTGAGGATGAACGTAGTAAAGTAATTGCAGCAGCCATTCAGAATCAGGTGAATACCATTGGATCTTCCAGTATAGGTAGGTTGTTCGATGCAGCAGCTTCCATCTTGCGGATACAGGATATCAACCGTTACGAAGGGGAATGTGCATCTTTGCTGGAAAAAGAGGCTCTTCTAGCGCTAATTAGTAACAAAAAACCGGAAGATTTGGACTTTTCAATAAAGCAAAAGAATGAGATAATTGAAATAGACCCCCAGCCTGTACTAGAAGCACTTTGCCATAGGCGGGAAACAAAGGATATCGGAGCTTTGGCTTTAGGATTTCATTATGCGATAGCTAGGATGATTGCAACTATTTGCAAACATCTAAGTAGCAAATTTCAAATAAATACCATTGCCTTAGGAGGCGGTGTATTTCAAAATACGATCCTGACGGAAGAAACAATTCGATTATTAAATGAAATAGATTTATGTGTCTATAGAAACATTATGGTCCCTCCAAACGATGGATCGATTAGTCTTGGGCAGACCTTAATTGGAATAATGAGGTGAAATTATGTGTGTTGCAGTACCGGGAAAAGTAGTAGAAATCCATGGTGATACAGCAAAAATTGATATCATGAATAATATCTGTGAAGCAAATATTTCGTTGGCATCGGTGCAAATTGGTGATTATGTCTTAATCCATGCAGGATGCGTTCTTGAGGTATTAAAAAAAGATATGGCAGAGGAATTACTGGAGCTTTTTGATCAGCTAAAGGAGGAAGTAGATGAAGACTCTAACGCAGGTTAAAGAGGAGCTTAAAAACTATGATGGTAAGAAAATTAAAATTATGGAAGTTTGCGGAACCCATACAGCAAGTATTTTCAAAAGCGGAATTCGAAGCTTACTCTCACCTAAGATAGAACTGATCTCAGGTCCGGGCTGCCCGGTCTGTGTAACATCCTCCGCTTATATTGATGTATTGGTAGAATACGCTTTGAAGGAAAATCACTGTGTCCTAACGTTTGGGGATATGATGAAGGTAAGAGGTAGTCAGTTATCCTTAACCGGTGCGAAAGCAGAGGGTGGTAATGTTAAGATTTTATATTCTCCTCTGAATGCAATACAAATTGCTCGCTCCAATGAACAAATTCAATATGTGTTTGCAGCGGTTGGTTTTGAGACGACAACACCGATATATGCTCTGATGATGGAGGAAATGCAAAAGTATCAGATAAAAAATCTAAAATTATTAACATCAATAAAAACAATGTTGCCGGCACTTCATTTTATCTGCCAGAACGAGAAAGAAATTGATGCATTTTTGTGTCCGGGGCATGTAAGCGTAATGACAGGTAGTAATATCTATACGGATCTAGCGGTAGAATATCAAAAACCCTTTGTCATCGCTGGATTTGAGGGAGAATTGATTTTAGCTGCAATCTATGAAATCGTGCAGCAAATCAAAGAGCAAGCTTTCCGGATGAAGAATATGTACACCAGTGCGGTATCCGAGGAAGGGAATCGAAAGGCTGCGGCATTGGTTGATCAATATTTTACAGTATGTGATGAGAAATGGAGAGGTATTGGAGTTATTCAAGAATCCGGGCTACGAATAAAGGAAGAATATAAGCAATATGATGCCGGAAGCAAATTTAAGGAGAAGGATTTAACAACGCCTAAGGGCTGTAAATGTACCGAGGTTATCTTAGGACGCATCCATCCGGTGGACTGTCCTTTGTTTGATCGTGTATGTAATCCTTTAAATGCAATCGGACCCTGCATGGTATCTACAGAGGGTGCCTGCGGAATTTGGTATAAGAACAGAGGGAATGAATAATGATCATAGATATGGCATATGGTAGTGGCGGAAAACAGACCAGTAACTTAATTAATGATATATTTGTAAAACATTTTCAAAATTCAATCCTTGATAAGCTAGAGGACGCTGCAGTAATCGAGGTTAATGGAAAATTGGCTTACACGACGGATTCCTTTGTGGTAACTCCATTGTTTTTTAACGGTGGTGATATCGGTAAATTAGCAGTCTGCGGTACCGTCAATGATCTATCCATGATGGGTGCGATTCCGAAATATCTGACCGCAGGGTTTATCATTGAAGAAGGTGCAGAGGTCGAGACCATCGACCGGATCGCCCAGTCTATGGCCGCTGCTGCAAAAGAAGCCGGTGTTTCTATTGTTGCAGGGGATACGAAAGTCATTGATGGTAAGGGTGGAATTTATATCAATACCTCAGGTATCGGGGAGATTGCTAAGAATGGAGTTAGTATCTCCAATTGTAAACCGGGAGATTTGATCTTGTTATCCGGTAATCTTGGAGATCATCAGGCGGTAATCTTGTCCCACCGTATGGATATAGAGACGAATATTAATAGTGATTGTGCACCGCTAACATCTATAGTTCAGAATATGATCGAACAAAACATTGACATCCACTGTATGAGAGATGTAACCAGAGGTGGTCTGGCCACGGTCTTGAATGAAGTGGCTTCAAGCTCCTCCTGTAAAGTAGTTCTTGAAGAAGAAGCGATACCAATGAATCCGGAGGTAAGAGGCTTCTGTGATATGCTGGGACTGGATCCTCTCTATATGGCGAATGAAGGCAAGATGATAGCGGTAATTCCGGCAGATCAGGCAGATCAGGCTCTGGAAGCGGTTCGAAAAAGTAAATATGGAAGCAATGCAACGATAATCGGAAAGATTACCGAAGGGAAAGGGGTAGTGATGACGACTCGTTTGAAAGGACAACGTATCATCGATATACTCTACGGTGAGGGTCTTCCTCGTATATGCTAATGAAGTAACAATAGAGGGAAGAGCAAGATTATTAGAAGACATGATTTCTATTTCCCTTAACATGGTATATAATGGGTATAAAGAATAAACAAGCTCGAAATAGAAAAAAGATGATGGTTATAAAGGAGGATGGACTTAGAATGGAACTTATTGTATCAGGATATGGTTTGGAACCACAGAAGACGATTGCACTTTATCAATATGAAGGTGGCACGTCATATAATAAGCTCTGGGATGCTTCAATAGAAAACGCCAGTTTTGTCTGTGCAGGAGATGAAATACTCTATACAATTACAGAAGCCGATGATTATGCTTGGGTGTATTCGTATCAAAGAGAAGCAAATGAGTGGCATCGGATTGATCAGCGAAGAATAGAAGGAGGAGCACTGTGCCATATTACGTATTCTTCGAAACATAAAACGCTTTTTGGAGCTTGTTATAGTACTGGTACTGTATTTGCAATCGAGGTGTTAAACGGGAAATTTGGAGAGATCACATATCAAGAGATACAGCAGACCGTTCCACCGGCAGACCTTACAAGAGCTCATTGTGTTTTATTAAACAAGAATGAAGATATGCTATATACCGTTAACATAGCGCTGGATTGTATTTATCGGTATCATATTAACCAAGGACATCTGCAATTATCCGATTGTATAACACTACCAAAGGATGTTGGCCCGCGGCATACACTTTTATCTCCGAAGGAAGATATTCTTTATCTTATCACGGAATATTCGAATGAGATTTTTTTGATCAAATTAAACCAGGACAATAAAATAATACAACGAATTTCAACGCTACCGGAACATTTTGCTCAGACAAGTTATTGTTCAACCTTATGTTTCTCAAGGAATGGAGCTTTTCTCTATGGAGCAAACAGAGGAGCAGAGTCAATAGCACTTTTTGCAGTGAATGAGGACGGTACCCTAACAAAGAAAGCGGATTATCCTTGTGGGGGTAATCATCCAAGACATATGCTGATTAGTAAGGATGGTAACTATCTCATTGTATGTAATCAAACTTCCAATCAGGTAGTAATACATGAACTTGATCCTGAAGAAGGATACATTAACTCTCAGGCAGCTGTGATTAATTTTCATGCACCAAGCGGAATACTGGAGTTATGATAGCAAAGTAAGGAATGAAGTAAAATTACCAATGGGGCGAGTGTAAAATAAAAAGAGTTCATGACTCATTTGGAAGTAAGAAATATGAGAAATACAGTATAAATACATATTATATAATACGGAGGAACGTAATGACGAAAAAGATTACAACCTTGGCAATGTTTGCGGTATTAATGGTAATTGGAGGTTACTTTTTATATTTTATATCTCGATTACTGCCGATTCCAGGTGGAAAATTTATAGTTATGGGACCGTATCTTACCTGTGTTATGATTCTACCATTGCTTCGCTATCCCAAGTTTGGAACTTTGTCAATGATTAATGTAGTCTTTGGTGGAATTATGGTAATATTTAACCCCTGGATGACATTGGCAATCATTGTGTCCGGTATCCTGGCAGATCTCATCCTACTCATTCCACTCCAGGGGAAGGGAAAGCTGCTTCTTGCGATGGGTGTATACAATGGTGTAAGTTTACTTGTTTCTGTATGGATTACTAACTATGTGACGGGTAAACTTTTGTTTAAGATAATGGACATGCCGGTTTTATTACTAGCATTTAGTGTCGCAGTGATTACAGGAATTATTGGAGGATATGCTGGGCTAAAGCTTCAAAAAACTTATTTGAAGTTGGACAAGTCAATGTAGCTTCCCTAATTGGTAAAATGTACTGAGATTTCATGTTGAAAATAGACGAAAAATAGTATAAGATATTAGTATAATGCGGCCCAAAGTTTGCAGATGTAAAGAAAGGCATGGTTATTATTATGGTAAAAATAAACGGAATAACCAATATAGATAAAGATACAGTTATCAATAAGAGTCAGTTAAGAAGCAGTAATACTTCCAATGGGGAGTTTTCATCTTACTTAGGCGAAACAAAGTCACTGGATGAGATATTCGATAAAGCAGCGAAAGAGTACAATGTTCCGGTGAATTTGTTAAAAGCAATTGGCAAAGCAGAATCTGATTTTAAAGCAAATGCAGTTTCTCGATGCGGAGCCCAGGGTATCATGCAGCTTATGCCTGCTACTGCAAAATCCTTGGGAGTTACGAATTCCTTTGATCCAGAGCAGAATATTATGGGCGGAGCAAAGTACATATCCGACTTATTAAAAAAATATGATGGGAATACCAGTTTAGCATTAGCAGCATACAATGCAGGAAGTGGCAATGTGGCGAAATACGGTGGAATTCCTCCTTTTGAAGAAACTCAGAATTATGTTAAGAAAGTTACGAAATTTATGGGACAAGATATTGATACGGGGGTTAAAACAAGTATAACATCGGTTTCTCCTAGAGTAATTCCATTACCAACTAATAATGGAGTTACCAATAGTCTCTTACCGAATACGAAAACAGCGGAAGAGATTACAAATTATGAGGGAGTTGAACTTTCAGAAGATAATGACCAATCAATTAGTAATTTGTTTACCTATGAAGATTACCTATTGTTTTTACAGTCATTGTTAGACGAAGAGAAGGTGAATGATAAAGAGAATAATGATTCGATCTTTGTAGCAGCAAAAAATATTAATTACAGTGCTCCTGTCTTAAATCTTCTAAAATCCGGTATATAGTTTGTACATCCCAAAATTTAACATAGTACATTGATAATTGCATGAGTGGAATAGCAATGGATTCCACTCTTTTTTATTGCCATCTTATGAGAAAATTAACTAGTAATCCAACAGTTTTCCAAAGAGGTTAATGAACATTGTACTTATAAGTAACACATTGTACCAATAGATACAAAATTGTACCCTTAGGTACAAAAATATACCCATAAATACGAAATTGTCCTAATAGGTACAAATTGTCCTAATAGGTACAAATTGTCCGAATTGGAACAAATTGTCCCTTTGGGACAATTGAATAATTATTATCATTAGTGATTGAATTTATTGTAGTTTATGTTATAATAAACCGTTGCTGAAAAAGATTAGTATTAATAAGTACTAAAAAATGGAAATATATAGTTTTATTAGAAACCAATTATCACAAAAATAAAATACGAAAGGAAAATTATGAAATCACTACGCACACAATTAATTATTTTTACGTTATTACTGGTTATCCTACCGTTCTTTGTTTCTAATGTTGCAAACATTTTTTATATGAATCAAAGTTATGAAAAAGAATTGGAGGAGAACAACAAACTTTTAGCCAATTCCTTGTCTGATCAAGTTACATCATTTATTGACAAAGGGTATTCCATAACGGAACAAATTGCACTACAGGAATCAGTAAAAGCTTTTGATGCCGAGAAACAAAAAAATATAATTATGAATGTTATTGAAAAACATCCATACTTTGATTTACTTTATATCCAAGGAGCAGATGGTATGCAGACCGCCAGAACGAGCGGAGAACTGGGAGATCGCTCAACTAGATGGTGGTTCCTTAAAGCAAAAGAAGAACTGAAACCGTTTGTCAGTAAATCCTACCTAAGTCTTAACGGAAATGCGCCGGTAACCACTATTGCATTCCCTATCTTTGATAATAATAATTCCTTTGTCGGAGTTTTGGGTGCTGATATTAATTTGGCTAAGTTACAGGAAACGATTGAGAAGTATAGTGAGGGTAGCAGATATTCGTTTGTAGTTGATGGTGAAGGTGTTATCATTGCTCATCCTGATAAATTAGTGGTTAGAGAATTGAGTAATTATAAGACTTTAACAAAGACAGTCTTAAAAATGGATGCTAGCGGTAATGCTATCAAAGATGAGGAAGGAAACCTGATAACACAAGAAGCTACGATTACCATTCCTGACACCTTAAAGGAAATTACCGAGAAAGCATTAAATGGTGAAACCGGTTTTGTTACATACAAAAACAATGATGGTGTAGAGGTAGTAAGTGCATATCAAAGTATAAAGCTTCCGGGTGTTTCTGATTCCTGGGCAGTTATTACGGTAGAGGATAAAGCAGATGCTACCGCATTCATAAAAAATACCGAGTATTTTAATTTAGCAATTTGCCTCATAGCAATTATTATTGCAGCCATATTAGTATCCTTCCTATCAAAGACGATTACAAATCCCATCAAAGATTCCTCTAATTATTTGAGTCAAATTGCAAAAGGTGATTTCTTAATCGAGGTAAATAGTCGGTATTTAGCTAGAAAAGATGAAATCGGAATTATTGCTCAGGGAATTGAGGAAATGAAAAACTCCTTGAGAGGATTAGTTGGCAGTATATCCACGGAATCAATTCATATTGAAGATGAAGTAAATCAAGCGATGTTAAATATGAAGCAGCTCAATGATAATTTTGAGAGCGTATCTGCAACGACCCAAGAATTAGCTGCCAGTATGGAAGAAACAGCCGCTGCAGCCGGACAGATGGCAATTACCTCGAAGGAAATAGCAGATGCCGTACAGAATATTGCAGACCGATCACAGGAAGGTGCATTAGCTGCTAAGGACATCAGTACTCGAGCAGAACAAACCAAAGCAAGTGTCGGGTCTGCTGAGAAAAAAGCGAATGATGTATTCCTTACCACTAAAGAACAGTTGGAAAAAGCATTGGAGGCTTCCAAAGTTGTAGAACAAATTCATGTTCTATCAAACTCTATTATGCAGATAACCGAGCAAACCAATTTGCTTGCTCTCAATGCAGCAATAGAAGCAGCCAGAGCAGGAGAAGCAGGTCGTGGTTTTTCCGTTGTTGCAGATGAAATTCGCAAGCTTGCGGAGAAATCAAAGAATGCTGTTTTAGAAATCCAAGATGTCACCACCAGAGTAATTAGTGCAGTGGAACATCTTTCGGATAGTTCCAGAAATGTATTAAAATTTATGTCAACGGAAGTAAATAACGATTATCGGTATATGCTCGAGGTAGCCGCAAGGTATAATGATGATGCAAAATTTGTAGATGGTTTGGTCACTGAATTCAGTGCAACCTCCGAAGAATTGTTAGCATCTGTAGATAATATCTTACAGGCAATCAATGGAGTAGCGATTGCTGCTGATGAAAGTGCGGCAGGTACTACCGATATTGCAACGAAGGTATCCGAAGTTACTATAAAATCCAATGAGGTAATGGATGAAGTTATACGTACCAATGAGAGTGCAGATAAGTTGAAAGAAGAAATATCGAAATTCAAATTATAAAATAAGCTAAAACAGCCTTACTTGATTAAGCTACATGGATCAAGTAAGGCTGTTTTATTTATGGTTAAGATTTGATTATTGAACGAAAGCTTTCCATAAACCTCCATCTTCATTGATATAACCTTTTAAATCTTCATAAGGAATTGAGAATTCCGGAAAACCAGCTGCATATGCCGCAATTTCGTAAGGATAAAAATAAATAACAAGGGAATCATCGGTTAAATAAAAGTTAGGTTTCTCTCCGATACCTTCAAAATGATCGATGAGAATCATCGAATCTGCATTTGATTTTTTATCTTCAATTTGTGCGGTAATCATCTGATTGAGATAATCGATATAACCGCTTTCCGGAAGGAAGAGATCCTTAAGGGTGTAAAAATCCCCGGTAGTAAGGTTAAAATAATAATAATCAAGCACAGGCATACCATGGGCAGCTCCAAAGGGATAATCATAACCGGTTTTCTTAACCTCCAGAAGATCACCCTCCAATTTTGCATGGAATGTATCCTCTACGTTATATAAGTCGGCTTCAGTCAGTTGAGCTCGGGATTGTGTAAATAACTCATAGATCTTCGTGTTTATCATATCTTGAATATTCTGGTCTGCGAGTCCCTCAAGAACCGGATACGTTACTAGGACATACTTGCAGGATCTAAATTTATTTTTTGTAACTTTAATATTAGAAGATAAAACTTGTGTTTTACTATTCTCCCATAGGATTGTGCCATCGGTGGTCATATAGATTAGATCTCCGTCTACATTCGCTTGAATGATTTTGGATAATAAGTTTAGGGTTCCTATCCCCGTAAACTCAGGTAAGGTCTTTTCTCTTTCACCTTTTTCATTGATAAAGAAGGTTGAAGTACTATCCGTTGCACAAGTGTAGGAATTTATAAATTCATTTACATCATATAAGGTATATTCAGTAAGTTTGCCGCTATCCACGGAATATAGAGCCGCAGGTTTCGATTCCAGATTAAATAATTCATCAGTTATTTCTTTCATTGCAAAAAAACCATTCTTCAGATAGGTTATCTGACTAAAATTAGGTTCAAAGATTGTATTTCCTTTATAGTCTATGACACCAACTTTGCCATTCCCGTCCGAATAAATGATATAACCATCCGAAATACTCATATAATTTTGATATCTTTCATCCAAAGGATACGTTTCCAATATGGTACCTGTTTCATCAATCATACATAAGGTGGTTGGATCTGTGGTTACAAAGCTACGGTGTTCTTCTGTAAAATTGCTGGTCATTAAAAACTGTGGCTTAATAACAATAGTTCCGTTGGTATCGATATAACCGTTAAGATATTTATTATCCTTTACTTCGGTGAATGTTGCAAAACCATTCACATAAGGAGTTATTTGATAATCATTCGTGAAGATGATTGTCCCTTTTTCATCAATAACATAGTATTGATCGGAATCATAGACTACTGCTCTATGATCTGAAAAGTTTGAGGCAATCGTATAAGCGGGTTGGATAACAAAATTCCCGGTCAGATCCACATATCCGTACAACCGGTTACCCTCTTCATCCTCTCGAAAAGCAGGAAATAATGTGGTTTCAGTGGAAGCTGTTGGTTCTTCAGGAGCAGTAGTAGCTGCGGGAGAAGTAGGGATCGGGGTGACATCTTGTGTATCCTCCTGCTGCGGTATTATGGTTATATTATCTGTAGATGCATTCTCATCATTCTTATTTTTAGAGCATCCGGATAGAACTAAACAAATCGTCATGAAAAGTAGAATTGTAAGTAATTTTTTTTTCATTGGTAGACCTCCTAAAATCATTTGCTATCAGTATAACAGCTAATTGAGAACGATGCAATTAAGTTTCAGCCCTCTGAGACTAAAGTACAGGTAAAAGTTAATCAATGGACTTGCGTTGTAAGGAATAGAGAGGTAAAATAATATCGATATATAAATATCGATATAGATCGGAGAAGAGGATGAGTAATAAAATCAATTCAATATCAAAACCTGCTCTAAATAGGTTTCCTGATTATTTAAACTATCTTAATCTTATGAAAAATAAAGGGTTAATACAAATTTCATCTACCATGATTGCGGAGCATTTAAAGCTTAATCCGATTAAAGTAAGAAAAGATCTCGAGCTAACAGGTGCAATCGGAAAACCAAGGTCTGGTTTCTTGATTGAGGAACTGATCATGAAAATAACAGATCTTCTTGGTTATAATAACAGTAGTGAAGCTGTTTTAGTAGGGGTTGGTCAACTTGGCAAAACCCTTCTGTCCTACGAGCAATTTGCTGATTATGGGTTATCCATTGTTGTTGCCTTTGACAAGCAGGAAGCACTCTGGAATACAGAAGTAAAAGGAAAAAAAGTATTACCAATGGAGAAATGCAAAGACTTGATAAATCGAATGAAAATACATATCGGTATCATTACGGTTACCGCTGATGATGCTCAAGAGGTCTGTGATCTCATGGTTGATAGTGGTATTTTAGCTATATGGAATTTTGCACCTGTTCACCTGACAGTACCGGAGCACATATTAGTTCAGAATGAAAATATGGCTGCGTCACTGGCATTATTGTCGAAGCGATTAAAAGAAAGAATACAATAGGAGGTATCCCAGTGAATACATTACATTTGAAATACGTAACCGAAGTGGCGAAAACCGGGTCAATCACTGCAGCAGCAGAGCATCTTTATATGAATCAACCAAATCTAAGTAAGGCGATTAAAGAATTAGAGAATAGCCTTGGTATAGAGATATTTCATCGGACTTCCAAAGGAATTGTTCCAACGAAAAAAGGAGAGGAGTTTTTATGTTATGCTCAGAATATTCTGGCACAGGTGGAAGAGATGGAAGCACTTTATAAATCGGACAAAATGAACAAGGTGACCTTTCGAATCTCAGTTCCCAGAGCGAGCTATATCTCATATGCATATACTAAGTTTATTGCAAACATGGATCATACCAAGGAATTGGATTTGAATTTTAAAGAGACAAATTCAATGGCAACCATAACAGATGTAGCAGAAGGCGAATGTCATCTTGGAATTATCCGTTATCAAAAAAATTATGAAAATTATTTCCTGGATTATCTCCGCAGCAAAAGACTGACCTATGAGAATATATGGGAATACCGATATATGGCTCTGATGCCAAAGGACAATCCCCTTGCTATGGTAGAAAACTTGTCTTATGAAGATTTAGAGCAGTATATTGAAATTATTCATGGTGATCTTGTTGTACCTCATGTATCGTCCTTGGAATTAAAAAAGAAAATGAATCCGTCGGAAAGGAGAATTCACGTATATGAAAGAGGAAGTCAGATTGATTTATTAAATCAGATTCCAAGATGCTATATGTGGGTATCTCCGCTTCCAGCCGAGCAGTTAAATCGATATGGCCTTGTACAAAAGTCTTGTAACGATGCGGATCAGATTTTTAAAGATGTCTTAATCTTTCCGAAGGGATATCATTTTTCTAAGATTGATAAGGCGTTTTTGCAGGAAGTTCGTGAGGTTAAGACTCAAATAGCATCTTGCTTATAAATATTACTAATCAGTATTTGCATATCGATATTTATATATCGATATGCTTTTTTTATATTTGATTTTATGAATAGTTTTGTTAAAATAATAACAAAGATCTTTTTCAGTAAACAATACATATTAGGAGGACAAAAAAATGGCAAGATTTACGTTACCTAGAGATTTATATTACGGAAAAGGCAGTTTAGAGATGTTAAAAACCTTAAGTGGTAAAAAGGCAATCATCGTTGTTGGTGGTGGCTCTATGAAACGCTTCGGGTTCCTTGATAAAGTAGTAAACTATCTGACAGAAGCAGGATTCATCGTAGAACTTTTCGAGAATGTTGAACCGGATCCTTCCGTAGAAACAGTACTGCGCGGAGCAGAAGCGATGAGAACATTCGAACCAGACTGGATTATCTCCATGGGTGGAGGATCTCCAATTGATGCTGCAAAAGCTATGTGGGCATTTTATGAATATCCAGAGACTTCCTTTGAAGATTTATGTATCCCTTTCAATTTCCCAACCTTAAGACAGAAGGCAAAGTTCCTCGCAATTCCATCCACATCGGGAACAGCGACTGAGGTAACAGCATTCTCAGTAATAACAGATTATGCAAAAGGTATTAAGTATCCATTAGCTGACTTTAACATTACCCCGGATATAGCAATCGTTGATCCTGAATTAGCTGAGACTATGCCTGCAATGTTGACTGCACATACCGGAATGGATGCTTTAACTCATGCGGTTGAAGCATATGTTTCCACTCTGAATAGTCCTTTTACCGATCCATTAGCGATCAAAGCAATCCAAATGGTATTTGATTATTTACCGGACTCCTACAAAGGAGATAAGATGGCAAGAGAGCAGATGCATTACGGACAATGTCTAGCGGGTATGGCATTCTCCAATGCGCTTTTAGGTATCGTACATTCCATGGCGCATAAAACAGGAGCTGCATTTTCTACAGGTCATATTCCCCATGGCTGTGCCAATGCAATTTATTTACCTTATGTTATCAAGTTTAATGCTAAAAATGCAGCAGGACGTTATGCGGAGATTGCTCAATCAATCGGTTTAACCGGTGCTACAGATCATGAACTGACACAAAAACTTTGTGACAAGATCGATGAATATAATGCAAAATTAAGTATTCCTAAAACATTAAAAGAATTTGGAATTCAAGAAGAAGAGTTCAAGGAAAAGGTTGCAAACATTGCAGCTCTTGCAGTAGGTGATGCTTGTACAGGATCAAACCCAAGAACAATAACACCTGCCGAAATGGAGAAGCTTCTTACCTGCACCTATTATGGAACTGAAGTAGATTTCTAATAATGAATGGACATCCTTTCCTGGTGAAATTTCCGGTACCACAAACAAACAATTCCCTAAAAATCATTTTGCGAACCCATCGCAAACCAAATCTACCGGAAATTTCACCAGGAAAGGATGTAAAAGAGAGAAAGTACAAAAAAGGTCAAACCATAAATCTATATGGTGGTTGGGATTGATTGACACCTCCCTGGGAATTGTGCTATGTTTAATTTGAGTATGGATAGATATGGTATTCCGAACAAATTCGAATGTATCGTTGAATTACATAGGAACATAGCATGAATAAGATTGGGAGGATTGAATATGGCTTTTTGTAGTAACTGTGGTTTTCAAGTATCAGATGATATGCAGTACTGCGGAAAATGCGGTACAAAAATTATTCAAGTGAAAAAAGAGAATATTTGTAATGAATGTGGATATGTCGTACCGGATGGCATGTCTTTTTGTTGTAATTGCGGAGCAAAAGTATTGGAAAAAAAGCAAGCGGAACCTACTATAGTATTTAATGCGAACAACGGGAGCAATTACACAAACGAAAACGTTACAGAAAATAACGAAAGCAGAAATAACTATTTTAACAATAATAATTGTGATAGCGGTAATAGCATTTGTAACAATAATAGTGGATATAACAGTAATAACAGCAATGCTTATAATAGCAATACGAATAATAGCAATACGAACAATAGTAATACGAACAACAGCAATACAAACAACTTTAATACAAACAACAGTAATATAAACAACAGTAATATAAACAATAGTAGTACTAACAACAATAGTAACTATAATACCATTAACTCTTTCAATAGTAGTTCTGCAATTAATAATAGCAATAATAGTCTAGCTAATCAAAGTTTCAATAACTTAAATAATCAAAACAACTATACCAATAACAATAGTAATAATGCAGTAAACCGATCAAGTAGTACTTATAATAATCTTATTGAAGAAGAATTGTATCGAAAAAGTCTGGTAGGTTATTATAAGGGATTAGGCCAGATCAGCGGAACTCTGATCATAACAAATAAAAAGATCATGTTTAATCCTCTTCCGGTGCATGTATTTAGTAAACCTTTCACTATACCGATGAATGAAGTCTTAAATGCAGAAAGATCCAGCGTGATAGGTATCAATCTATGTATCAAGGTAACAACGACCTCTGGTACTTCTCATACCTTTGCACTTGGGCTATTCAATGCTTCAGATATTCAAAATGTTGTAGATATCATTAACCGTATGAAACAACGTAGCTAATATGGTTATAATCTTTGCCATTTTATGATAATTTATTAACAAAGTAGTTGGCAGATGGATAAAAACATGATATGATAAAGTATGTTTTGTTTGATTAGTAAACAATGCTTACGATGGAGGTACATATGATGGAGACAACAGGTGGTAAAAAATCAGAATTAAAACTAGATAAGGTAGGAAAAATCCTTTATGCTACGGTAAAAGGCTTCTTTCAACCAGTGGATGCCAATGAATTTGACTACATTTTAATAGCAGGGAATTGAAGGTGAGTTCCCAAGATATGGTTCCTATGTTAAGTGCATGCTTTGAGATGTATCAAAAGGATCAATTTAAAAATTTAATCTTTGATTGTGGTACAAATGCAGGTCTAAAGCTTCAGATACGCAGAGTAGCAACTAGCGTAGGACTTAATAACTTTGAGATATTATAAAAGTACTCAGCTAATATTACAAAATAAATGATAGATACTTTATGATGATAGATACTTTATAACATAATATCATTGATATTGGGCAGAAATAAGATGAAATATCTTTTTTTCTGCCTTTTTATTGCTCAGAGACATAGTGGGTTATAGGATGATAAAAGTTTGCATCATCATATCCATTGTAAATTATTGATTGACAAAAAGAGGAACACTTACTTATGATAACTATAATGCATGAAAAATCCATAAATTAATAACT
>JAQZBN010000083.1 GCA_029238935.1 Herbinix sp. | reverse complement strand
AAATTGACATTGGTCAGAAAAAACGAAATAATAACCTTATAAAAGTCCTGGGGAGGTCAAGGCGAATGCAGGAGCAAAGTATATATACAACCGGTGAATTTTCAAAAAGAGCGAATGTATCGGTAAGAACGATACGTTATTACGATGATAAGGGATTATTAAAGCCAACAATTATCAAGGAATCCGGTTATCGCTATTATACAGACAGCGATTTTCTAAAGTTACAAAAAATCCTGGTATTAAAGAGACTTGGCTTCTCTCTAGACGAGATATTATGTATCTCACATAAGGATAATGATTCCGGCGTGGTAAAGGAATCGTTCGAACTTCAATTAAAATTAATTCGAGAAAAAATTGCAGAATTAAAGCAAATCGAGCAATGTATCCTTGAGGTATCACAGACGATCACTGAGAAACCAGAAACTGACTGGAAGAAAATGATTAGTCTCATTCACTTAGTCAGTATGGAAGAAACTTTAGCAAAACAATATCAAAATTCAGCGAATATCGAAGCAAGAATTGAACTACATCGACGATTTTCTGAAAATACCGAGAGATGGTATCAGTGGATTTATCGCAACTTACCTATTCATAGTGGTATGAAGATCCTTGAAGTTGGCTGTGGTAACGGACAGCTTTGGAAGGATAATCTAGATTCGTTGCCGAAAGACATTCATATTATATTATCTGATGTCTCCTCCGGTATGTTACGAAGTGCGAAGAATAATGTACAAGGCAGTGAGGCTGTTTTTAGTTTTAACTGCTTTGACTTTAACGAAATACCCCACGAAGATGAAAGTTTTGACCTTGTAATTGCAAACCACTCTTTATTTTATGCAAAGGACAGGGAAAAAACCTTAAAGGAAATCCATCGTGTATTGAAAAAAGGAGGTCTTTTATGTTGTAGTACCTACGGGAAGCAACATATGAAAGAAATTGAACTTCTGGCGAAAGAGTTTGATGATAGAATCGCTTTATCTGAAGTAAAGCTATATGACATCTTTGGCCTAGACAATGGAACTGCGGAATTAGCTCACATTTTTAACAACGTTCAGATATATCGATATGAAGATAGTTTGAGAATTACAGAATCACAACCTCTACTTGACTATATCTATTCCTGCCACGGCAACCAGATGGAGTATATAGGTAAACAGCAGGATCGATTTGAAAAATTTATCTTGAACAAGATCGGTACGAAGGGTCTTAGAATTACGAAAGATGCGGGAATCTTCTTATGTGTAAAATAATATAAATATAGACAAATGGTGCCGTTGCTTCCGTTACATCCATCATATTTAAGTCAAAAGGAAAACACCATCAAAATACCTTAAATCATAGTAGTTGCCAGCTTTCCATAACACAAGATGAAATATTTTCACGAATCAAAAAAAGCGGTGGAAATAAGTGGTATCTAAAATGTGATAGTTATGATATAATATATAGTAAGATTTTACTCGTCTAAATTCATAGAATTCAATACATATGTATATAAGTTCTTAAAAAAATAGGAGAGATTAAGATGAAAAAGAGACGGTTTGGTATCATCTTTATAATCGCAGTGATATTTCTTATCTTATGGTTTTCAGAAATTCTACCGAAACAAGTAGTTAAGTTTATCGCAGACAACTATATTACGAATCAAGAAAATAGCGAGGATTATACATTCAATGAAGTTGTATATTCCCCTGCACAGGACTGCTACTTTGCATACTATACCTATAAAAAAGACCCAAAATCTCTTCGATATGTAGGGGTAAGATATCGTTGGTTTCCAATGTCGGTTTTTTATGACTCTAATTCTCCCGGATAATGAACTCTGCGTAATGATATAATGCTTAACTGCACAAACTTTCTTATATCCTGAGGTTATGATCACTTAGAAACACGTATGCAGGATTGTACACAAAAAAAATCTCGTTTAATAAAGGTTCATCGATTCGATGGACTTTTTTTATTATATCCTGGATTTAACTCACTGTTAGATATTTCTATTAGTTAAGCTAGTTGATAATTTTTCACCGATTCATTATAAAATTAAAAATGATATTGTAGGAATGCAACCAAGTTAAATATTTCCGATTAATATTAGTATAGGCCTAATTAATAAGAAAGGAGTTGAACCTATGGAAGATTGTACCATTATAGAAATGTATTTCAAACGCTCTGAAAATGCGATCAAAGAAACAAAAGCAAAATACGGAAAGTTTTGTTTACATATCGCTTATAACATACTACGAAACAAGGAAGATGCGGAGGAATGTGAAAACGAAACTTATTGGAAAGCCTGGAACTCGATCCCTCCGAATGAACCAAATCCATTCATCGCCTATCTCGGTAAAATTGTACGTAATCTTGCATTACAAAAATATGAATATTATTCTGCCAAAAAGAGAAACAAAGAGTTAGAGCTGTTATTTAGCGAACTTGAAGATTGTATGAATAGTAAAAATGAGATAGAAAATCAATATAATGAAGGAGAACTGGGACGAGTCATCGATGCATTCTTACGAAACTTAGACCGTGAGGCTCGCACTATGTTTATCCTACGATACTGGAACTCTAGTTCCATCAAAGAAATAGCTTCACGCTTTTCAATCAGCGAAAGCAAGGTCAAATCTTCTCTTTTTCGAACAAGAAATCGATTGAAACTATATCTATCGGAAGAAGGTTATTCTATATGAATGGAAAGCAATTATATAAAGAGCTTAATTCTATTGGTGATGATATCATCGAAGAAGCATTGAATTCAACTACGATCAAGGGTGAATTAAGGACCCTATCATTAATCAAGAAAAGATGGATCTTAATAACAGCATGTCTTTGCTTGCTTTTCTGCTGCCTGATACTTAATCCTCTCTTACAAGATCGTAGATCTGATAAAATGTCTGATTCCATACAAATCATGGCAAGCGACCTAATCTCACAAGCGAAGGGGTTGGTATTTGGAGATGCATCTACCAAAGCATATTTTACTATGGAATCAGATAGTCTCTCTAAACTAATGAGATCTCCGGTAAAGAACAATACTGTACTACCTGCACTTACAGTCTATAAGACCGTTTTATCAGATCCCCATCCTTATTTTATTGATAAGGTACAAAATATTACTCAAAAATTAAAAAGTAATTTCGATATTAGTCTGAGCGATGAGAACTATACTTCTTATGAAGATTACAACCACTATTACGTTGACCTGATATCAGATAATTTCAGTATTCAAATGGACACCTCAGATAGTAGAGGTACCATAGAAACGAATTATCGAATATGGGATAATGATAGACCTATTCAATATCTTGAACTATTCGGAGAGAAAATAATTATCACTGCCGATGAGTCCGATGAATCTATACTAGATAAACTCTCTGGTGCTTTAGCCTTTGTTAATAAATTATTTGGTACTAACTGTAAATTCCAATACATTTCCCGTAGTCTGGAAAGCATAGACGAAGGTTATGTCTCTCTCAGTGTTGAGGCTTACGAAGATTCGGATGATATGAACCAAGCTATGTACAATCAATATTTGGATTCCATTGACTTTCTATTTATGGGTGAAAATCAAGATGAACTTCCACTGGTAGGTATTTATTACACCGAATATGAACTGGAAAAGGCTTTTCCTAGTGATGTCACTCTGATCTCTGTGCAGGATGCAGAGAGAAATCTTAAAAAAGGGTACATCTTTGCTGGTCACGTCTGCCCTGCTTGTATGAGTGCAAATAAAGAAGTTGATTTTGAGAATTATGATGGTGTTGAAATTGTATATCGAAGAGATACCTTTGGAAAATATGTCATTCCCTTCTACGCTTTCTATAAGGATACCGGTGATAAAACCTATGCTGTGGCCTATGTTCCTGCCGTTGAAGTAAGTGGAATGCGCGAATATTTTACAGAACAAGAGTCTTGGCATAATAACGATTAATGTAACCAGTGTTTAAGCGCTCATATATCCAACTTGGTTAGTTAATGCTTGCTATGATATTTAAGTTATATTCTCTCTATTATAGATACAATATTTTCTTGCAAGATTTATTCATCTTAAGCTTGCTCTGCAGTCTTAAATGCAAATAATTTTACTGGCATCATTCATACAGTCATATAAAAAATAGGTATGCTTGAAGTACTCCAGATATCGATGTGATTAACTTCATATTAATACTCATTTTTCATAGCAAATGGCCACCAAATCTTCTAACTGGGTTTTTATGGTAGTATTTTAATTCAGGACGTGATAGAATCAATTATGTTAAATTCCATTAATCAATTACAAACATCAACGAATTCGGAACCCTTTATAAAATCCACTCAATCATTAAGCATACCGTCTCTTATGATAACTGACGATACTAGTTCATTTTTTTATAGCCTAATCCTGTCATCGTATTTTTATTAAACTAACACGGAGGATATCAATATGAATCATTTAGAAATCATGAAGCTTATAGACGATGGTGCTAATTTTTATTGCCGTCAATTAGGTAACGCTTCTCATATGGAATTTGTGCAAAATGAATGCTATTCCATGATTTACCCAAAACAAGGTCAAGAGGGAGGAACCTCATTGTTTGATGTTAAACTTGATCATTTGACGGAGGAAGATGTATTACAAATGATCCATGAGATAAAATCAAAGAATGTACATACCTGGTGGGGATTATGTCTTTCGGATCGAATTGCCGATTATGTATGGGGGATAGACAGGCCGATCTTGACGCCAGAACAACACGAGAACGATGAAGAATTATATATGGCATTGTTCCCGGAAGAAATGTCTGTTTACGAGACATACTCGAATGATATCCAAATAAAACCAGTCACTACCATTGAAGAATTTGGTGTATGGGCTGATATCTGTAACTTGGTTTTACATGGTGACTATCCTATTATGCACCGGGTAAACCATTTTGAGATCTGCAAAAATGGAATTATGCCCTGCTATCTTGGATATTACCAGGGAGAACCGGTAGCCGTATCTGCCATTTTGAATCATAGTAACATTTCATCTCTCGAGTTTGTTGCTACTCTTCCTGAATATAGAAGAAAAGGGCTAGCAAAAGCCTTATGTCAAAAAGCGGTTGAAGATGCCTTTGCAAATGGATCAAGCATTATTACAACAAGAGCATTTGCAGATGCCAAAAACATTTATAAATCCTTAGGCTTTCAGTGTTATTACCTATAAACTTTTATACTACATTACTCATCCATATGTTTCACGGATGCAACGATAAAGGAGACTTAAATGATCGATCTATGTCCTCAATGTCATAACCATGAATGGAACAAAGAGGTCACACCGGATAAGCAACAGATTACCTGTCCGAATTGTGGACATTCATGGAATTTTAAAGCAATGCCACTATTCATCTTAACCGGATGCAGCGGTGTTGGAAAAACAACAACCGCAATGGAATTGCAGCAAAGAGATATTAACTTCATCCCAATGGATGCTGACTTTCTATACAATCTCATGCCTCATGAAACAGATGAGGACTATAAAAACATGGCTGAACAGATTATGTCCTTGTCAAAAGATATCATGCAAAGTGGAAAACCATTATTATGGACAAAGGCTGGTGCACTCGATTGCTTTGAAGAAACTTATCATCTTCAATTTTTTACTAAAATATATTATTTAGCATTAGTATGCAGTGATAAGGAGCTTGAAAAAAGAATGAGGGAAGGTAGAAAAATATCAGACCTTAACTGGATAACTAGTTCCATTGATTATAATCAATGGTTTATGGAACATGGTATCATCTCCGGACAAAAGATCGATACTTATGATATTACCGGAAAAGATGTCCATGAAGTTGCAAATTATGTACAGCATTGGATTGATGAGAAAGTTGAGGCATAATACCCTTTTAATTACCCTTCAGAGACATAGGATCCTTCCTTTGATAATATATTAAGAAAATAGTTCCTAACATTAGGTATAGCAATCTGAATAATATTACGATATAATACATCATAAAATAAGATTAAGTGTATTTATTAATACTATTTTAAATTATTAAAAGGAGACGAGAATCTATGAAGGTCATTATGTATGGTACTGAAATTTGCCCGGACTGTGTCGAAGCGAAAGAACAATTAATGAAAAGTCCAGAAATTGAATTAGATTATAGAAATATCACAGAAACAATTACTACTTTAAAGGAATTTTTATCTTACCGTGATCATGATGAATTATTTATATCCGTAAAAGAAGAAGGTCGCGTTGGTATTCCATTCTTTCTTCTTGAAGATGGAAGAAAAACCTTTGATGTTACGGATATCATCGAAGTAGAGCCGTCGAATTCCGACGTGTCCGGAAGCTTCTGTTCCATCGATGGTCGAGGAAACTGCTAATCATCAAAATAAGATATCAAGAAAGTTGTCAAGTAGACGATTAACTCATTTAACATTGCGTTGATATTCGATAAGAACAAATTGATTGCACTTAAAAGCCACAAAGAAGAATATTTTGTGGCTTTTCGTATGTAAAGAGATAACAAGATCAACAAGACTTCGAGATCATTATACTGGCATATCAATATGGAGGTTATAACACAGGTGCTCTTAAAATTTATATGAGTCTACTCCATATGCTCATCATTATTATGAATGTTAAGAAAATCCTTCTTTTAATGAAAAAAAGGTTATTCTGTTCAACCAGAAAAGCTTGCTGGACACATATAAAAATAAACTAAATATATTTCTGTCAGCATCCGAACAATCTAAGTACATCAAAGTGTTCATTTCCAAGTGTTTCCTCATTAAGGATTACCTTTATAAATAATAAATTATGTGAGGCACTTCCGTCGTAAAGAAAGTGCCTCATTTTTTTATATTGCCATCATAAAATAATTTAGTGTTCCTGATTTAAAAACCTCACTAAATCCCAATGTAATATACTTATTCTTTTCCTCCTCATTGTCAACATATGTTTGTAATTGCAAGGTTTCTATATTTGTATCTTTAATCATTTCCTTAACTTTACCTAACATTTTTCTTGCTAATCCTTTCCCTTGATAATCAGGATGGATAACAAAATCACACAAATTAGCATAACGACTATACTTGTTAAACCGTTGAAGTCCTAATGTACCAACTACTACACCATTTACTTCAGCTACAACATGGAAATTCGTTTTATCATCATATCCATCTAAATCCCTTTGGATACGCTCTTTAATTTCATCGGGTGTATTTCTTGAGAAAACATTTTCCCACATGTCATTGACATCAGTTATCTCTATCATACGAATAACTATTGATGAATCATTCATTATTACCTCTCCTTTTCTATAATTAGTATGCTTTTCCTCATGTTTACGATATTCGCTTGGATTACAGCCTGTATATCGATAAAAAGCATTTGTGAAAGCAGTGTGTGTATCAAACCCATAGTTGAGTGCAACCTCATATATGCTCTTACCAAACAACATTTTCTTACGAGAATCCATTATTCTCTCTTTTCTTATATATTCCATAACACTAGACCCCGTGGCTTTATGAAATTCGCGAGAAAAATGGTATGTAGAATAGCCGCAAGATTTTGCAATATCATCTAAAGTTAAATGAGTATTCAAATTCTGCATAATGTAACTTTTTGCTTTTGATACGATTTCAATTTCCATATACATTTTCCTTTCCGTACGGTAATTATATAATAACAAATAGTATATATTTTTTCTCTTTCAAAATTGCTATGATTAAGTACAACATAAGCATAATATGGTAAAACATGGTATGTACAATAATAAGTCCTAGATTTTTTGAATTTCTTCAGTAATTTTACATTTATCATCTATCTTATTAATGTATCAAACAATAAATCAACTCCATAAAGCAAAGATACCTCTTTTTTTGTATAAAATTCACTCAGAAATAAACTCAATCCGCACTTGATTAAAATTTTAAACTGATTTAGTATAGATATGGTACTTTTTCTAGCGAATGGAAATACTAAAAAATAAAACAAATGTAAAAGGACGCACTGTATGCCATATAAGGATTTACATACATTTATCAACGAACTTGACTCAAAAGGTGAGCTTAAGCGAATCAAGGCTGAGGTCTCTGCAGAATTGGAGATTACAGAGATTACTGACCGTATCTCCAAAGCCCACGGACCTGCTTTATTATTTGAAAAAGTAACAGACTCCAAGTATCCCGTCCTAATCAATGCCATGGGTAGTTTCCATAGGATGAGCCTGGGATTAGGTGTTCAAGAATTGGACGAGCTTGGTGAATTGATTGGCGAATATCTGGATTTAAGAAATTATTTATCCATAAATAAATTGATCAAAAGCATTCCCCGCCTCTTAAGACTCCTCCATATCTTTCCTGCAAAAAGTAGACGTAGAGGCACCTGCCAGCAAATCATTGAACGAGATGTCGATCTTAACACGATCCCTGTATTAAAATGTTGGCCCGAGGATGCCGGTAGATTTGTTACTCTTCCATTGGTTTTTACAAAAGACCTAAAGACAAAACGTCAAAATGTCGGTATGTATCGTCTGCAGGTACTGGATAAAACCAGTACTGGCATGCATTGGCACAAACATAAGGACGGATCGGAAATCTATAAGGGTTATCAGGAAAGCAAGCAAAGGATGCCGGTTTCGGTTGCTCTTGGCTGTGATCCCGCTATTACCTATGCCTCTACTGCTCCGCTGCCTCCGATGCTGGATGAGATGATGTTAGCTGGTTGGCTGCGTAAGAAAAGAGTGAAGATGGTCAAATGCATTACGAATGATATCTATGTTCCAAGTAATGCTGAAATAGTACTGGAAGGCTATGTGGATCCACAGGAGGATCTGGTTCTGGAAGGTCCCTTTGGCGATCATACCGGATACTATTCTCTCGCTGATTATTATCCTAAATTTCATGTCACTTGTATTACCCACCGAAGGAATGCAATTTACCCTGCAACTGTGGTAGGAAAGCCTCCAATGGAGGATTGTTACATGGCAAAGGCGACGGAACGTATCTTTCTCCCCATGCTTCGAATGATGATTCCGGAGTTAGTGGATCTGAATCTTCCCTTAGAAGGGGTATTTCATAACTGTGCAATTGTGTCAATTAAATCGAATTATCCCGGTGCCGCAATTAAGACAATGAATAGTATCTGGGGACAAGGGCAGATGATGTACACGAAATTAATTGTGGTTGTTGATCAATCCGTAGATGTACAAAATCTTACACAGGTACGTGATGCTGTCCTTACCAATGTCAATGCATCGAATCGCTTGTTCATCGTCGAAGGTCCTCTGGATGCTTTGGATCATTCCTCTAACTTGCCGTTATACGGTAACCGTCTTGGTATCGATGCAACAAGACGACCCAGTAAGGATGAGAATAAAGATCTTACCAATACCTATCATGTTCTTACAATATCGAAGAGCAAACCAGGTCAGGGCCGTGAAGTACTCTCTGAATATATGAGTTCTAACCCGGATAAGTTTGTGCTTGCTGTGGACGGTGAAGTTGATCCGAAGGATTTATCTACGGTGATGTGGAAGGTATTTAATAATATTGATGCAAAACGAGATCTGATCATTCTAGACGGTAAAATAGGAATTGATGCTACAAAGAAATGGAAAGAGGAAGGTCTGACCAGAGATTGGCCAAATGATATTGTCATGTCACAAAAGATTAAGCATCGAGTTGATGAAAGGTGGAAGAACTATGATCTTGATGAAAGCAATTAATAAATTAAAGGATTACGGAAAGCTGGTTATGTTCTCTCATACGATATTTTCCTTTAGCTTTGCTCTCCTATCTATGTTATTAGCAGCTAAAGGAATTCCAGAATTTAAAACACTGTTTTGGATTCTCATTTGCTTTTTAGGTGCAAGAACAGGAGCAAATGCGATTAATCGTGTGATTGATGCAGAGATCGATGCAAGAAACCCTCGAACCTCCAATCGCCAATTACCTAAAGGTGAGATCAAGAAGAAAGAAGTGATTGTATTTACCTCGGTATGCTTTCTTGTTATGCTCTTGGGAGCATATCAGTTAAATTGGATCTGCTTCTTATTATCCCCTGTTGCATTATTCCTTATGATTATCTATTCCTATTGCAAGAGATTTACTTACCTTTGTCATCTAATTCTGGGAGTTACCTGTGCATGTGCTC
>JAQZBN010000151.1 GCA_029238935.1 Herbinix sp. | reverse complement strand
CTATGGGCTTATAAATAATGCATGTCATTCTGTAAACGATGATTACGCTACTATAAGTAAAGAAAGTTTAGATAAGCATTATGATATTAATTTAAGAGCTACCACATTAATATCCTGTGAATTTGCCAGAAGATATGAATTTCTTGATGGTGGAAGGATAATAAACATGATATCAGGCCAATCCTTGGGGCCTATGTATAATGAGTTATCCTATGCGATAACCAAAGGTGCACTTGAAACACTTACATATACACTTGCAGCTGCCTTGGCAACTAAAAAAATTACTGTAAATGCTATAAACCCTGGTCCTACTGATACTGGTTGGATGTCTGAAGCGTTAAAGGAAGATTTGATTAAAAGATTCCCTTTTGGAAGATTAGGAGAGCCTAAAGATGCAGCAAACTTAGCTTCTTTCCTCATGTCAAAAGAGGGGGAGTGGATATCAGGGCAAATAATTCACTCTGAAGGAAGCTTTATAAGAGGATAATCAATTAATTGTTGGTGGCCTTCTAAGCTTTTAGGAGTGGGAAGTTAGAAACGTCAGACGATCTCGGGTACAAGATGACTTGTGTCCATGCCCTCAATTAAGGGCTTGGGAGGATTTAAAATAAGTAAAGGAGAGATAACAATGTTTGATAAAACAATAAAACTTGAAACTGAGAGATTATTATTGAGACCCTTTAGACAAGATGATAAAGAATTGATTCTTAATATCATGAAGGACAAGGAAATGTTTGAGTATACTCCTGATGAACCATGGCAGTCAATTGAGGACGCTGAGGGATTTATAAATCTTGTTCTGTGGCTATATGATTTAGAAAATGAAACCTTCAAACACTTTTTTGCGGTTACTGAAAAGGAAAGTGGGAAGATAATTGGCATCTGTGGTGTTGGCGGAATTGATTATGACCGAAGCGAAAATGAAATATTTTATCATATAGGGAAGGATTACTGGGGTAAAGGCTATGCAACAGAAGCAGCAGAAGTGATGCAGCAGCAGAAGTGATGCTGGAATATTATTTTAAACAGCTAGGCTTAAGCAAGCTTATTGGTGCAGTGCATCCTGAGAACAATGCTTCAATCAGGGTTATAGAGAAGCTGGGGCTCAAAAGAGTAGGTACCATAAGTGGATTAAGTGAGGAACATTCAAGCTACAATGGGGAGTATTTATATTCAATTGGCGTAGAGGATTATGTAAAGAGGTAGGACTCATAGGGAGTACTAGCTTTGATGTCCTCAGGCTCAAAGGTGTGAGCTTACTATTATTTATAACCTGTAAAGGGAGAGTTTTTATGATAAATGAAATTTTTAAGAATACAATGGCAAATATGAAGTGGACTGAAATACAAAGTCTTGCTCTTAAAAATGCAATTGTCCCTTTTTATTGGGGTGTTTGCCAATCAACAGCTGGCTTTATTGGCTCTTTTCATATACGAAAAGAGACCGCAAAAGCATTGATTTCAGATATTTTATTATCACTTTCAGAGTTTGGCTTCAAAAATGTTTTTGGTGTTAATGCCCATGGAGATATCGAGCATAATATTGCCATTATAGAAGCCTTTAGGGAGGCTCATGAGCAGCTGCATATCAATGCCTGCTACGCTTTTGATGAATGGAGATTTCCGCACTTTGGACTAAAGCTTGACGAGCCCTATTTATGTCCCATTAAACCACAAGTAATTAGTATAAGCAAAGCAGAAGTCCCAGATATTCATGGAGGAGACATTGAAACAGCTATGATATATGAGTTTTATCCGTCTCTGGTGGATGTTGAAAAAGCCAAGTCTTTACCTCCCGTTATCTTAGCTGAAAGCAGTGGTGAAGCATGGTTGTTTGGCGGCCATATAAAAGAACTTTCACACCAGGGTTATTTAGGTTCTCCTGCAGATTTTGAAAGCGTTGACGTTCAAAAAAATGTTGATGATTATGCTTATAGAATATCAGAGGCAATACTAGGAAAGATAGTGTAATGGTGATTTAATGGAGGTAGGTATGTACAAGTACATTATTTTCGATATTGATGGTACTGTTTTAGACACGGAAACCGCAGTTCTTTCATCACTCCAGAAAGTAGTGCTTGAAGAGCTGAATAAAAGCTTAAGCTTTGATGAATTAAAATTTACTCTAGGAATTCCAGGAGAAGTGACATTAGTTTGTTTTCAGGCGCAGATAAATCGAAGACAATATATATTGGTGATACAAAATATGATATGCAATGTGCTCTTGATGCCGGTATAGATTTTGCATTAGCCTTATGGGGTGCTAAGTCATCGGTAGGAATCAATGCAAACTATATTCTGGAGAATCCTAAGCAAATATTGCAGCTGATAGAAGGTTGATTCAGATTTCTTTTAGGATAAGCAATAAATAAATTATAGACTTTAGCTAACCTTAGCAATGTAAAAAAGCTGTGTAATAATTAATTACACAGCTTAATGGTGACTCATAGGGGAATCGAACCCCTGTTACCACCGTGAAAGGGTGGTGTCTTGACCGCTTGACCAATGAGCCATATGGAGCTAGAAACGGGGATTGAACCCGTGACCTCCACCTTACCAAGGTGACGCTCTACCAACTGAGCTATTCCAGCAAGTTCGACAAATTATATTATATATTGCATAAGCCTTTTTTTCAAGAAAATTTTATTTCTAAAAGTTCATGTTTTTTCCTGTGTCTGCCCTTCCCTAATATCTATCCTAAATTATAGATGCAGAGAGTAAAATATGTTTATTTTAAGCAGATCAGTTATAGCTGATCTGTTTATTTTTATATTCTATGGCCACTTAAGCAGTATACCTAGAATATATTCTTTATAGCAGGTGTATTGTTTTTTATTTCCATAAATAAGAAGTTGTGATAATATGAAAATTATTAATATAAAACGAAGGGAGTAATTAAAGAATGGTACACTTGGTTTATTGTGATGATAAAGAAAAGGTTTTGGAGAAAATTCTTGACGGTTCTAAAACTATGATTGTAAGGGGTGCGGCAGGAAGAAAGATTCCTCATAGTAGAGTTTTTGAAGGTGAAATTTTATACTTTATGAAGAAAGGAACTGGAAAAATCTCTGCTGCGGCTACGGTAGTAAATGTTCAAAATTATGTTAAATTGACAGAAGATGAAATTGTAAAAATACTGGAGGACAATCAAAGCCTGCTTAATCTATCCAATAAGCAAAAAGAAAGATGGCATAAAAAATGCTTATGCTTAGTTGAGTTTAAAGATGTTAAGGAGATAGAACCTTTAGAATTTGATCACCAAAGCAATATGGATGATTGGTTAATAATCGAAAAAATTGAGGATGTAGTGGTAGGCACAAGTATTCCATATAATTATGATAATTCCAAGTTTAAATAAAGCTAAATTTGAAAACTACCTTATAAGTGATGCGGTGCTTTAACACCAAACATTAGCATAAATAGATCAAAAGTTTGTTGAAATGGAGTAATAATGTATGAGTGAATATATAATTGGAATTGATTTAGGGGGAACCAATATCAAAGCTGCAGTATTTAATTTAGATTTGCAATTAGCTCTTGAAATACGCAGAGCAACTGAAGCCTACAAAGGACCTGAGCATGTTCTAAATAAAATCAAACATATAGTGGAAGAACTGATGGAAAAGCTTAATATTACAGAGAAATCAATCTACTGCATGGGAATGGGAGTTCCAGGGTTATTGGATCCCAAAGAAGGCATATCATTTTTTTCACCAAACTTTCCTGATTGGGAAAATATTCACGTTGTCAATGAAATGAAAAAGAGCTTTAGCTTTCCAATATTTATAGATAATGATGTGCGAGTTAATTTATATGGTGAGTGGCTGTTTGGTGCTGGATTAAAATCCAAAAATCTTGTACTTATCACTTTGGGCACTGGTTTAGGTTCAGGAATAGTGGTAGATGGTAAAGTTCTATATGGAGCAACCTCCAGTGCAGGAGAAATCGGTCATATGAATATGTATAGGGAAGGACGACCTTGCAGGTGCGGCAGTTCTGGTTGTTTAGGTAGATATGTTTCAGCAACTGGAATGGTTAAAACTTTAGTAGAAAAATTAGAGGAAGGGCGAACTAGTATAATAGAAGAATGGGTTAATCATGACAACAGCAAAATCGAAGCCTATATGCTATCGCAAGCATATGATTTGCACGACAATTTAGCAATTGAAGTAATGCATGAAACTGGAAAGATACTTGGTTTCGGTTTAGCAAATGCTATTAATTTATTTAATCCAGAGATTATTATTATAGGTGGTGGAATGTCTTCAGCTGGGGATAGATTATTAAATACTGTACGAGAGACAATTAAAGCCCACTCCTTAAGGATATCTAGTGAAGCTTGTAAAGTTGTACCAAAAATAAGAATTGTTGGATCACCGCATAAGGTTGAAAACTCAGGGGGTTCTAGGGTAATTATCGCACCTCCGCTAGATTATGATAGGCTTATGAAGAAGGTCCCCGAAGGCAAACTTATCACTAATAATGCTATTAAGGATTACTTGGCAGAGAATTATAATGCTGATTATACCTGCCCTGTAAGTTCAAGAAAATTCATCGTTTTGGCAGCATATGCTTCAGTTGAGCGCGGTGTTGATATAACTCCATACTGGAGAACTCTTAAAAAAGATGGTGAATTAAACGGGAAATATCCTGGTGGAATTGATGAACAAAAGCGTCTACTAGAAGCTGAAGGGCATACAATAATTCAAGATAATAATCACTATTATGTTATGGATTTTGAAGAAAAACAATTTCATTTGAAATAAATGCGTAAATCCTTAAAGCCATCAGTATGCACTGATGGCTTTTGTATTACTAATCTATATATTCTGAGCCATAATTATACGCTAGCTTTAATATGGGAAGTAGTATTTGTCTTCCCTCAGTAAAAGTGTACTCTACCTTTAAAGGGGTGTGGTGATACTCCTTTCTGTGAAGCAAATTATCCCTTTTTCCATCAAAACAATCCGCTTTCCATTAGTAACCTCAGCTTTATCTATTAAGAAAGAAAAATCCTCTTCGATATATAGTAAGACATAATATTCTTACGAGGTGATTAAATATATGGAATATTTATACGATAATATAGTTGAAGCAAGGGTTTTAGTTAATGATAGCAGTAATCTAGAATATTTAGTTAAGATATACGGAAAGGATTCATTAAATTACCTATCCTTTGAAAATGAAACTTAAAACAGGGAGTGAAAAACAGCTGTCAGAGCTGCAATTTAAGATATATATGAACCGTTGAAACACAGTCTTTGCGGCACATAAAATTTCATTATGATGGAAAAAATTTAACATTACAATTCATATTATTCTTATAGTATAATATCGTTATGACAAAAAAATATAGTACAAGCAGATAACAAAAGTTTAAGGGGGACAAGAATGGATATTTTCTTAATAATAGGAGTAATAACAGGCCTTGGTGCTATAGTAGTAGGTATGATTGTAAAAGGTGCTGATGTAGCAGTACTTATAAATCCTGCTGCTGCAATAATAATTTTAGTAGGAACATTCGCTGCAGTTATGAATTCTTTTCCAAAACATGAGTTTATGAAAATACCAAAAATATTTGGTGCTCTATTTAGGGATAAAAAAGGGGAAAGCCCTGTAGATTTATTAAATCAAATAGTTGAGTTAGCTCAATCAACTAGAAAGAATGGTTTATTATCTCTGGAAAGTATAATTCCTACTTTAGGAAACAAATTTTTGCAGAAGGGACTAGGTTTAGTAGTGGATGGTTCTGAACCTTCTTATATAAAAGAAGTTTTAGAGATGGAGATATCTTCTGTTGAAGAAAGACACCGTAGAGGTGCATCAGTATTCACAACTGCAGGAGGCGCCGCGCCCACACTAGGGGTTCTAGGTGCGGTTATAGGATTAATTGGAGCATTGGCGGATTTGGAAGACACAGAAAGATTGTCACACATGATAGCTGCAGCTTTCGTTGCAACATTATATGGTATATTCTTTGGTTATGTACTTTTCCATCCTTTTGCAAATAGATTAAAAAGAAAATCTCACGAAGAAGTATCAAATATGTATATAATACTTGAGGGGATACTTGGTATCCAAGAAGGTAAAAATCCAAAAGCTATAGAAGCAAAGTTATTGGGTATGCTAGAGCCTAAAGATCAAGCTGAGTTTGAAAAGACAAGCAACAATAGCTAATA
>JAQZBN010000150.1 GCA_029238935.1 Herbinix sp. | reverse complement strand
TAAGTAACTTTTTAGAGGATAGTTCAGGATATTGAAGTAAGGCACTTTTAAGATTGATATTGTAGTAGCTTGGATGATCAATTTCCTCAACAAAAAGACGGGTTATCACATGATCAGTTTTATTTGATGTTGAAGCGTCTTTAGAAGCTTTTAGATCAATTTCCTTGAATTCATTCTCATAAATGGAATCAAGAAATAAAAGTGGATGACCGTCTGCCTCATAGGAATTAAAGTTGTTTGCTTACCATTTGTTAATTCTAAGGAGCAAGGGAATTCCTCTAGGGAAACCCACTGCTCCTCTTTTCGTTCATACACTTTTACAAGATGAACATCTTCCAGAGAAGCGGTTATGTCCTCTGCATTTACACAGACAGCAATACGCATATAGATTACCTTACCTTTCTCAATACTTACCATGTCTTAATGACATGAATAAATTTACTAATGACTGATGAATGCAATTGTGATGCAAAAAAAGCCACAAATAATAGCTTTCTCCATTGAAAGGAAAATCCATCATTTATTAGGTTATAATGAAAAACAAGAACAAGTGTTTGAAAATAATTGACAAAGGATATATAAATTGATATACTAAATCAAGAACATTTGTTTGGGAAAAGGAGAACATCCATGGTAATTCAAGAAAATATGTCTGTCCAGAGAAAACTTGAAATATTATCTGGGGCTGCGAAGTATGATGTTGCATGTACCTCCAGTGGTGTTGATCGAAAAGGAAATGGATCAAGTCTCGGAAATAGTGTTGCCTGTGGTATCTGTCATTCATTTTCCTCCGATGGTAGATGTATCTCGTTGCTGAAGGTATTGTTTACAAATGAGTGCATCTTTGATTGTAAGTATTGCGCGAATCGCTCTTCAAACGATGTTGTAAGAGCTTCCTTTACTCCGCAGGAGCTTAGTGACCTTACAATAGAGTTTTATAGGAGAAATTATATAGAAGGTTTGTTCCTAAGCTCTGGTATTATCCAGAGTCCAAATCATACGATGGAATTAATCCTTGAAGCCCTTCGTCTTTTAAGAGAAGTGCACCAGTTTAACGGCTACATCCATTGTAAAGCCATTCCAGGTGCTGATCCAGCCTTAATTGAGATGCTTGGTTGGTATACGGATCGTATGAGTACGAATCTAGAGCTTCCTACGGCGGAAAGTCTTAAGGAATTAGCGCCTCATAAGAATAGAAAGAATATACTAAAGCCAATTCGTCAGATTCAATTAGGAAGACAAGGTCACAGAGAAGCGATTGGTCTCTCAGGCAGTCAGATTATTTTGCCTCCGGGAGTTCAACAAAAAAAGAGCCATATCATAAGCAGCAAGGATAAAGAAATTGATGAGGTTGTAGCGTCTAATAAAGGTGTTATTATTCCTTATAAGAGTAAATCTATGTCAAAGAGAAATTTCGTTCCAGCAGGTCAAAGTACACAGATGATTGTAGGTGCGACCCAGGAAAGTGATTATCAAATTATGTCTGTGGCAGAAGCGTTATATAATAACTTTGATTTGAAGCGTGTATTTTATTCCGCATTTATGAATGTAAATCAGGATTCTATGTTACCCTCAACAGATAAAGGACCACCTTTATTACGTGAGCATAGATTGTATCAAGCGGACTGGTTACTTCGTTTTTATGGTTTTCAGTCTACCGAGCTATTAGATGAAAAAAGACCTAATTTTAACATATTGTTAGACCCTAAGTGTGATTGGGCATTAAGAAATTTAGAGCTATTCCCGGTTGAAGTGAATAAGGCAGATTATTTTACACTACTTCGTGTTCCTGGGATTGGTGTTAATTCAGCAAATAGAATTGTAGCTGCCAGAAAGAGTGCTACACTAGATTTCGCTGATCTAAAGAGAATGGGAATTGTTTTAAAGAGAGCGATATATTTTATCACTTGCAAAGGCAGAATGATGTATTCCATTAATGTGGAGGAAAATTTTATTACCAGACAATTGGTAGCGCTTAAAGATCAGATTCCAATGGGGATTGATAAGAATATAACTTATCAACAACTCTCTTTGTTTGATGATGTTAGTTTTAAACCAGAGCAGCGGTATTATTCCCAAATCGCCAATGCTTGATTTATTCATAACAAGTGAAATGACTTGTCGTTTCACGTATCTGTATCTAGTGGTTATAGTTTTATTTAGAATGGTGATGGTATGGTTAACACAAGGATTTACTTATGTGATGACAGTTTGGAAGGGATTTTTTCAGCGATATATATAGCCTGGAGTTCAAAATATGGACATTCAAATATTAAAATAAAAGAGAAGAACGAATATAGTAAATACTCTAATATTGAATTATTTGCTGAATATCATGTGGCTGACACAGATCCTGTATTGGCCGAGAAAGTAGCAACTTCCATTAAGAAAAAAATTTCTAACGAGGCTTATCAAATTATTTGCAGGGTCGCTTTATCTGACTTTACAGATAAGTCTGATTTAATTTATCGTTTTCTTATTTATGGATTTTCTATTGGAAAAGATGTTTTGGAGCATCTAAGCAATCCTGTAGTTAATCAGATGTTTCGCATTAATAAGAATGTAAGTTATGAAGCACATCATTTTTTAGGATTTGTACGTTTTTCAGAAAAAGAAAATGGATTATTGACTTCGGTGATCCATCCCAAAAACAATGTTTTGTCCATTATCATGCCCCATTTCGCAGATCGAATGCCACAAGAGCGATTTCTTATTTATGATGAGCGTTTTTTCAACACATTGCAATTAAGGAAAGAGAGAACTATAAATTGCAAAGGAATAATCTCCCGTTACGATTTCGAAATGATATGACGGAGTTTCAAGAAAAACGTTAATTTTAATAATAAACAATAGTAATCGTATAATATTATTCTAATATAAGAGAACTACTATATTCTTAATCCTAGACAATTTTATAAGTGGTATATAATTCCATCTATTCATATAACTGCAAACTATTTATTTGTATAAATTATATGTCAAGTGAGATACTAAGCTTGTAATTTGAATGTGTATAGGAGGAGAATTAATGAAAAAGAAACTTGCATTAATAATTAGTTTATGTAGTATTATGATGTTTGCATTTGTTGGATGTGCTACCAATGACGACTATAACAATGATGTTACTGGAACAGATGACACTCTAGATGATATGGATGATAATCTTGACAATGATGTCAATGATGTAGGAAATGACATTAAAAATGGAGTAAATGATGTCACAGATGATATCGATAATGGTATCAACAATAACAATAATACAACAGGAACGAACGG
>JAQZBN010000031.1 GCA_029238935.1 Herbinix sp. | reverse complement strand
AGTTCTTTAAACATTGGTTCTATGATATCGGATAGCTCTTCTTTCGGCTCCACCTTTAAAATCTGTAATTCTTCCAGTGTTGCATGAAACATATTGTCTATGAGAGTGTCTATCATATTAGCTTTCTGTGCAATGATATCAATCTTTTCTTTCCTTCCCTGGTCAGTTTCTTTCATCATCAATACTTCACAGGTAACTTTTATCGTAGAAATCGGTGTCTTCATATCATGGGAAAGACTTGCAACCAACTCTTTCTTGCTGGTATTGGCTCTGTACTCTGCTTCACGAGCTTTTCTTAATTCTTCTCGCATGATATCAAAGCTTTCTGTAAATGCTCCAAAATAACTATCCTTCGTTATCTCAAGCCTGTGATCCAGATTGCCTTTCGCTATATCTGCTGCAAAAGATTTAAGCTTCTGGAATGGTTTGATATAATATTGATAGATGAGAAGCAACACCACATTGATTGCTACTAGCATTAAAATCCCTAGATAGCAGATCATGCGTTCCATTTCTTTCTTCAAGCTGTCATATTTACCTGCAATTTCATTAAATATAATTTTGCCAAGTAAAGTGTTCCCATTCGTATAATCCAGCAGAATATCTCCATCTCCGAGTGCTTCATACATCCGGGTAGCATAATCGTCCTCCGAGGTCAGCAAAATTTTACAGTGAGATTCATTTTCTAAGGAGCCAATGCTTGCCCCTGCCTCCAGTTTCTTAATTACCTGAGTATACGCTTTATTGATGGTTGGTAAATCAGCAGCCTGATAATCCGACTGATCAACCACCCAATATATCATCGCGGTTAACAATACTATCATTACTGTAAAAATTATCGATAGGTATCTAATCTTCATACTTCTAGTATATACCCCGTTCCCCAGATCGTTTTAATCAGCTTTGGATTGTTCGGATCCTCTTCCATCTTTTCCCTAATCCTTCTAATGTGAACATTTAAGGTCCCATCGCTGAAGAATTCATTTCCCCATACTTGGTTAAACAATTGTTCTTTCGTAACAATTTTATTCCTATTTTCAAAAAGGCATAGAAAAAGACGAAACTCTCTGGATTTTAGGGTAATTTCTTTTCCCTCAATGTATACTTTCATTACATTTTCATCAACCCTAATACGGTTGTATTCCTGAATTTTTCGCGGTTCACTATTGACCATTCGTTTAAGAATTATTTTTACTTTTGCTAATAAAACACTCAAGGTGTAAGGTTTCTTAATATAATCGTCCCCACCTATATTAAGCGCAATTAACACGTCATCATCACTTTGTCTTGCACTAATAAAAAGAATAGGAATATCCGATTGTTCTCGAATCTTTTTGCATAAATTAAACCCATTACCATTCCCAAGGTTAATATCCAAAAGGAGCATATCAACGGTGTTCTTCAGTAAGCATTCCTCACATTCTCTTACAGTAGCAACGTAAGTACAGGTAACATCAAACATCTCGAAATATTCACATGTCATCTTGGCAAGTTCGATCTCGTCATCTACGATTAAACAATTATAGTGCATAACTTATTCCTCTTATTAATTATGTAGTTTGGGGTTAATTTACTTCAAAAGAAACTTTTAGGGAAACATCTTCTCGTATTATCACACGATCTATGATAAAATACAATACAAAATACGATTCATTAATTCAAATTAAGGATTTATCCCAACTATAATTTGATTCATTTTTATCCCCTTTTGTAGTTTATATTCCTTCAAATACCAAGTTGGTACTGGATTGTCCATTTGGTCAAACCACTCCAGCACATCCTTCGCCTGATTTTTCATGGTGTTAACTTCTCCTTCTCCAAATGGAATTGCCCAGTAGATTGAGGAAAGCATATTACTGGATATATAGAAGGCCAATAATCTAAAAAATTCAATAGGAGGTTTGCCCCCAAAATATCCCTTGATTTGTCCGGTAGCAAAATGAGGACTGACTGTTGCACTCCAGACGATTCGATTGAACTCTTCCCAGGGATCACCGAAATCAGGTCGGTTAAAATCAATGATGGAAAGGGTATGGTCTGTCGAAAGTATCATATTACCCACATGATAGTCCCCATGTTGATAACACTGTGGTCTACCTGATAATAGTTGGCGATTTTGCTCAATGTAACCGATGATTTTATCATCACCACCAAAAGTAATTCCGCAAGCTCTATATTTATCGATTTTAATACTTGTTTTTCGGTTAAAACGATTGCCCCATTCCTCTTGATCCTCCGGTGCTGGGATTGTATGTATTTTTCGAAGCAGCTCACCGGACTGAATTCCGATCACATATTGCTCATTTTCAGACAGTTGCTTCAGAGCAATTTCCGCATCCTCACCGTCGCACCAGGTAAGTAACGAGTAAACACTATTGCCGTTATCACAGGTACCGAAATCCAGAGGTTGTGACATTGAAACCCCCAACGCTGCCACCTTCTTCATCATCTCATATTCAAACTTTTTTCTTTCATATTGGGATAAGTCTGCGATGCGCAGAAGTAATCTTCTTCCCTCAGTGTCTTCGATATAATATTTCTTATCACTGGACCAACCTTTATTTATGTGTTCAATTTTTGTGAATGTATTGTAATCTTTTATATCTTTCATACCTCACCATCCTCTCTATAATCATTGTTAAACTTTCATGACCCAATTGTAGTTTCCGTTAACAAAGCATCTATAAAATATGTATTAACGGCACTTCTCCGTATAACTTGCTAAGTCTCAACTCACATATTATGGAAATTATATTATACAATGAATGATAACGCAAGATTTAGTAACAAGAATACCTTAGTTGAAGCATAAATAAATCTATGCTATTATAACTTAACGTAAATGATAAAAAGTACAGATATGCATCAAGAAGTTATTATAATAAAACAGATGATGCCTGTCATGATTAGCATCATCTGTTACATTTTTTCATCAATCAAAATCATTAATAAGTTTTATTGAAGCGATTATTCAACTGTTATTGTTATCCATATACTTCCAATTTCTTGATTCAGTACATTCTGTAACGTTAGTGTTTTTTCTATATTACGTCCGTCTTTCATCTTGATTTCCATACTTATCTTTGTAGCTTCAATCTCCTGATTTAGAACATCATAATAAATTTTATCTCTTGCATCTATGTCTGTATACCCTAGATTATTTAATTCTTCCATATCATATCCATAATCTTGATACTTGGCACCAAAGATGATTGAGTAGTTATAGCCAGTCTCCTGATCATCATAAGGTATTTGTATTTCATTTCCAAAGAATTCTATTTCATCCGGAGCATTCACAGGATAATAACAAAACTCTCCCTTATTTAAGGTATAACTTAGATACTCAATACCTTCTCCAATTACTTTCAAGGTATAGCGAAATACCGTTTCTGACTTCGTATCCTTTGCCCACCATCTCGAAGACTCATTCTCTGTTATATGGAACGTCAACCCGTTCTCCTGATCTGTAAAAATCTCCTTTTGAACTCTAGGATTCGATTCCTTATTGACCTCATTAATGTCTTGAGCTGATTCTGTATTCACTGGATCATTCGTCTGATTATTTCCTATATTAATATCTTGATTCTTCTCTTGATCCTTCTCTTGATCCGTTTCTTGATTCGTCTCTTGATTAATATCTTGATCCTTCTTCGTACTATAATCTTGATTATTATCTAGATCAATATCCGAATCATTTATTAGATCCTCATTATGATTATCATCCGAATTCGAATCACCATTCCATTCCACTTCCAATTGCTTTAAATATGCGTTTGCTTTTTCTTGGTCCGCCTTGGTTGGATCCAAGTCTAGTTTAAATAAAATATTGGTTCCAGTGTAATCATCTTTTTCGGTAATAATCCCTGTAGTATCATCATACTGGAAGGCATCTACACTATAAAATGTTGTATCCGATACAGCAAGATACAATTCCTTATCCGCAAATATCTCAACATTATCACATTCAATAATTCGATATAAAACCCCCTCAATATTTTTTTCCATATAGCTTCCATTCATCGTAGCAATATTATAAGACCATGGTTGTAAACCTTGAATTAAGGGTGATACAAATAAATTATCATTATATGAAATCTCTATTCCATCCTTTCTCTGAATAGCCACTGCTACATAAATACGATCGGGATGGAGTTCCCAAGCCGTTCCGGTCCTTTCACTGATGTCTTCTCCTGTGACATGCCCAAGATAGGTGACTTTGTAAGGACCATCTGTTATGGTCTGTAAAACTTCCTCACCATCTTTATCAAAATGTTCCCCTAACTGTTCGTCTTCCATTCGAACAGCTGCTTCCTTCGGTAATAAGTACTTATATGCTGCATATACCGAAGTCGGTAGAAAAAGAATGCAAAACAACACACAGACTGCTAACTTTAAACTCTTATTTCTCATCTTCATTACGCCACTCTCCTTAAACTGATGAATTATCTTGTCATTTTGCTGATCAGAAGGATGATTTACTGGAGAAAGGGCATATTTTAATAGTTTATCGATATCCTTATAATCCATAATCCCGCGCCTCCAAATACTCTTTTATCAAAGACCTACCCTTATGCAATCTACTTTTTACTGTACCTTTTGGGATAAATAGTGCTCTGCTGATTTCCTCCACAGACATATCACCTGTATAATACATGGAAATAACTGCTTTCAATTTATCCGGAAGCTGTTTCATACCAAGACGTACTGTTTGAATTGTTTCTTTCCTTATCGTCTCTTCTTCCGGCTGGTTCATTCCATCTTCCGCATTCTGCATAAGGTCATCGTTCCATTCATCCATCTGAATGAGGTTATTTCTTATGGCATATTTCTTTTTATGATTTTTCCAAATTCTAACCGAAATTCCGATAAGAAAATTTTTTGGGTTGCCACTGCTGTCGAGTCTGTGGCGTAACTCGACAGCTTTTAAGATGGTATCCTGATATAAATCATCCGCTTCTATCCTGCTTCCGGTCAGATTGCAGCAGAAACTATAGATATGCGTCCCATAATCTATGATTAATTGATTCAGCTCTTCTAGTGTCATATCTGCAATCTCCTTTCCGTAATATTCATATTTTTACCATCTACTTATTATTGTAATGAAAATGAATTTGGTTCACTAAAATAACCAATATTTTAAATGTAATATAAAAAACGCCAAATGGATACCCCTATGATCAGGTTGTCCATTTGGCGTAAACATATTTTTTTCATTATATACATCAATTATAATGCTGAAGTAATCAAGCTTCCAATCCAAAATTCTTTATTTACCATTGATACTTATCCTTCAATCTATTTGCTTTGGTAAACGATCTCTCCATTGATTAGTACACAAGTAGTTTTTGCCTGTACATCCAAAGGATGTCTGTCAAATATCGCTATATCTGCATCTTTCGATATTTCCAGGGAACCAACTCGATCAGAAATGCCAAGTATTTCTGCCGGGTTGATTGTAATCGCCTTCAGTGCTGTTTCTTCATCAAGACCTGACCGAACCGCTAAGGCAGCACAGAGTGGCAGATAGTGAACAGGAATAACAGGGTGATCCGTCATCAACGCAATTTTTACTCCTGCCTTATGTAAAGCTACCGGGGTTGTAAATGATTTTTCTCTTAACTCTACTTTACTTCTGCTTCCTAAAGATGGTCCTACGATAGCAGAAAAACCCTCTTTTGCAATTTCATCTGCAACCAGATGACCCTCCGTACAATGCTCGATGGTCATTTTAAGTCCAAATTCTTTCGCTATACGAATCGCAGTAAAGATATCATCTACACGATGGGCATGGGCTTTTACATTCAACTCTCCATTCACTACAGGAATTAAACTTTCTAACTTCATATCGAAAGATGAATTCTTTTCTTTGTTCGCTAGATAATTTTTAGTTTTAAACAAATATTCTCTTAGAATAGAAGCGGTAGCCATACGGGTGGATGGAGATAACTTTTTATTATTGTAACATCTTTTCGGATTTTCACCAAAAGCTACCTTCATCGAAGCAATCGGCTGAACAATCATATCATCTACTCGTTTCCCTTTTGTTTTAATGGTTGCAAATTGACCACCGACTACATTAGCACTACCAGGACCCGTACATACGCAAGTAACACCATTTTCATAAGCTTCCGTAAAAGATCTGTCCATTGGATTGATTGCATCAATCGCTCTCAACTGTGGTGTCGCAGGATCAGTAATCTCATTGATATCATCCCCTTCAAATCCTAGTCCATCCTCGCACATACCAATATGACAATGAGCATCAATGATACCAGGTATAATAAAACCACCTTTTGCATCAAGGATTTCACAATCTTCACCTATTGAAATATCTTTGCTAACCGCAATGATTTTCCC
The DNA here is from genome assembly GCA_029238935.1 of Herbinix sp. Classification (GTDB taxonomy): domain Bacteria; phylum Bacillota; class Clostridia; order Lachnospirales; family Lachnospiraceae; genus Mobilitalea. Next base: position 60,235 of record JAQZBN010000031.1, on the reverse strand, counting down.
CTCATTGATTAATACCTGTCCCTCCGGTATGGGATCTCCTGCCATGGTAAGAACAGTTCCATTTTTGATTAATAACATATTACATCCTCCTAATAATTGTTGTATTTAATTTAATCGAATGTTCAAATATACTTTTTCTATGTACTTTTTATGATATCTTTATAAAACTCCATAATAAAAGAAATATCTAGTATTTCAAACACTAAATATTTCTTTCACATTATAGCATATTTTAGTCGTTAGATAAACCAAATTTTATAATAAATGGAAGTATCCCCCTGGAATGTACATATCGCTGGATCATACTTCTTTTGATATTATAGACTCTATTAACCCCACAGAGCACTGGCATCACTGGAACTTCGATTCAGTTTAGAAAAGTCTGTTTTAATGAATTTATTGGTAGATAATATCAAAAACAATAATCCGATCAGCATAATAATGATAAAAGACATGAACGGAGTTACAATAAAACCATTGATACTGATGGCTACTCCCTCATTCACCAGTTCACCGGCGGACAAATTCATCTTTTCCAATGTAATCATTCGAAAAAATGCTGTAGCATAGGTCATCGGGTTAATATAGGCAACATATTTCAGAGCACTTGGTAGCATTTCCAATGGAATGTATGCTCCTGATATAAATGTTAAGGGCATTGTAACCGCTGTTTTTACGATTTGAAATGTTTGACCATTTCGAACAATGGTAGCAAGATAAAGACCAACTCCGGAAAAAACCAGTCCTACACATATCATAGCGACAAGCACATAAAACGGTGTAGTCCATTCCTTAAATTCAATTCCAATCAGTAAACCAATCACCAAGATTAAAATACCTTGGATGGTCGCAACGGTCGCAGCAGATAACAATTGTCCTATGGCAACCGATATTCTTTTAGCAGGTGATACCAGTACTTCCTTCATAAAACCGTTTACCATGTCATCCACTGTAGTGGAAGCTAAATTCAATGAACTTTCGAAAACCGTAGTGATAATAACACCGGATAACATGTAAGCGATCGGATTGTCGATATAATCATTTTTAAAAATAGCCCCAAACACATACACAAAGAAGAAGGGGAAAATAAGTGAAAATATTAATCCGGTTCGATTTCTTACAAATGCTTTCAAACCTCTTTTCCATAAAGCTAAAATAGTATTCATATTATGCATCCTCTCTAATCTTTTTACCTGTAATCTCCAGGAACACATCATTAAATGTTCCCTTTTTTATTTCAATGTCGGTAATATCATCTTTTTGTTGGCTCAATACCTGTAACAGCTGATCTATATTTTCTGCATCCACCTTATAATATCCTTCTTTTTTTGCGAAATTCAAATTATACTGTTTCAATAACTGCTCCAGTTCGGGTTCTTTCTTTGTTGTAATATATGCTTTATCCCTAGTATATTGCTTCTTAAGAGCATAGGGAGTATCATGAGCAACAATGGTTCCACCATCAATGATTGCGATCTTATTACAGATTTCTGCTTCTTCCATATAATGGGTTGTTAAAAAGATTGTAATATTTCGCTCCTTTTGCAGCTTAATAATGTATTCCCATATATGAGCCCTTGTCTGAGGATCAAGGCCGGTGGTTGGTTCATCCAAAAATAAAACCTTTGGAAAATGTATTAATCCACGAGCTATCTCCACCCGTCGCTTCATACCTCCCGATAATGCTCCAACTAGCTTCTTTCGTTCACCTAATAAATCCACTAAGGTTAAAACAAATTGGATTCGCTCTTCCACTTCTCTTTTGGGTATGTTATAAAAGACACAATGCATCTTCAGATTTTCTTCAATTGTCATTTTCGCATCCAATGTCGAGTCCTGAAATACTACACCTATCGTCGACCTGACTTCACTTTTCTGTGTTGTAACATCTTTGCCATCAATTAATAGAGTACCGGACGTCTTTTCAAATATAGTACAGAGTGTATTAATCGTAGTACTCTTTCCGGCTCCATTGGGACCCAGAAATGCAAATACACTACCTTCCTCCACCTCGAATGAAATGTTATTCACTGCTATAAAATTTCCATATGATTTTGTAAAGTTCTCAACCTTTATAATTGGATTCATTCATTTTCCCCTTAACAGTTTCGATTTTGATATTGTTCCGATCATAACATAAAACATATTACCTATACAAGAAAATAATTGAAGAAAAGCAAGAAAGGAGTATCATATTAACAACAGTTGCAATTATTCTGTTTGTTCTACTATAAAAGTATGCCTAATTACATTCATAATTAATAGATGAGTGAATAATATAAAGTTCAAAAAAACCAATTCGATCATTTCTAATCGAATTGGTCTTACTTCATATAACGGTATGAAGGTCGATATTATTCGTTTCCGACTTTTTTTATATTGTAAACGGTCCATTCTTGTAACAATCTCTTCCATTCATTCTGAGAAATGTGGGGAATGTTCCATTAACACCTTTGCTATATCTCCTGAATAATCGCCTCCATGATAGCAAATAATTTTTTGAATATCATAATCACGAAGTTTTGAAATAGATCTCTTTGCTTCGATCAAGTCCAGAGTATATTGTGGAGCAGCTATTTCAAGTTTCCCATTTTCAATAACCAATGCATCTCCACTAATGAAAACTTTCGATTCCCTTACATAAATAGAAATATGTCCCGGCATATGTCCGGGTGTTTCCACGATTTCAATTCCGCCACAACAATCGATACAGTCACCGTCTTTTACAGTAAGGGTAACTTCCACATTTTCAACCGCTCTTAGTATCTCTTGAAATGCTCTGCCTTCCTCTTGTTGTTCCGGTGATAACTGTAGTTGTATCTGCTCTGCCTGCTCCAAGCGCAATGACTTTACCTTCCCTTCGATGTAAGGAGCTTCCTCCTCGCTGGCAATTACTTGGACATTTGGATACTTTTTTCTGATGGCTGCCAAACTACCCATATGATCATGGTCGTGGTGTGTAATAATCACTTTCGTGAGAGCCATGAGATCAATCCCCTTTTCCTTAACAGCCAGTTCTAGCTTAGGGAGAAAGTCTGCATAACCGCAATCTACCAGAATTAATTCATGATCATCCTTTAATATTACCGGATAAATAATCTCTTCCCCATACCCAAAATCATAAGGGATCTTTAGCATAATGATATTGTCATTCATAAATTTCCTCATTTTCCTCGTAGATTAATTACACAAATATAACAAATCTATGATACTGCTTACTTTTAGTAGATTTTTATTTCTTTCTAGCTAAGAGTATAAGAAACATAGGCCTTCTTAGCTCATCAATTGCTTCAGGATATGCTTTTAAAAAATCATCGTTGGCTTTTGGTTCCGTCAGCTCACATAGATCAAAACCTGCATGAAGCAATCCATTTATATAGGTTGTTAATGTTTTATGGTATTTCATCACATCTTCTCCCAGGAACTTAGCTTTACGAACTCCTTCTTCAAAATATCGATCAACAGGCCAATGTAAGCGGTTACCCTCTTTGTCATAATACCAGTCCTGTTCTCCATATGCCGTAAAAATCGGGTGTTCCACAGAAAATATAAAATATCCACCATCAGTTAAATACGAATGTATTTTGTTACACAGCTCGTGAAAGTCTTCAATATAGTGAAGCGCTAATGAACTAATGACGATATCAAAGACTTCATTGGGAAACTCGATATCTTCCATTGCCATTTGTCTATAATCTATATTACCTACTAGATGTTTCTTTTTTGCTACCTCAAGCATTTTTTCAGAGATATCAACACCAACAACAGATTTTGCACCTTGCTCCACTGCATATTCACAATGCCAGCCATAGCCGCATCCCAAATCCAATACGCGTTTGTTTCGCATATCCGGTAGCATTTGTTTCAGCACAGGCCATTCCCCTGCAGCGCTTAATCCTCCCATGGAACGAGGCATCTTACTATATTGATTAAAAAAATTAGTCTCATCATATTTATTTTCTTTCATTATTGATCTCCTTTATTTTTGCGGTTAAGTATTGAGTATTTGCGCAAAATAATAATATCATAACTATTATTCTAACAACCAGAACCTATTTCATTCTGTCTTATTTATAACCGTATACGAAAAAGGAGGGATACTTGTATTCGAACAAATAACCCTCTTATCTTTTAACTTATTGATTCTTTGCATTTTCTAATGATTCTTCGAATACTATTCTCAGTCAGATAATAACTCATTGCTATTTCTTTTACTGACACTCCGTTTTTATGATTTGTATAGATTTCGTGATTTCTTTTCATTAATTCTTGCCGAAATCCACTCATTTGTCCCCAAGGCTTTTTATTCTTTTCTTTCTTAGGAATATATAAATATATGCCATCAACATATTGCTGTAGTTGATTTAATATATCAGTCGGTATTATATTCTGTGCATTTTCATATTTCATATTTTTGCTCCAATTCACAAGGATTGATGTAATAGATCATTTACACCAGTAATAATAAAGTTTGAATGTGAATGCAAAAACTGCACAGAGCTATTTTGCTTAATAGAATACATAATCTAGCTCCAAACAAAACGTGTTCTGTATTTACAGTCTTTGCCTGGAGCTTGCATCAATAACCAATTCATCTGAATGATACATAATATGTTACCCCTCCTCGTATAATTAATGTCAGCTTATAATAATAACCGTAATGCTGCTATCGCTGTCATAGCAATCACTATATAACGAAAATATTTTTCATTAATCTTTTTTAATACGATAAATCCAAGGATTGCACCAATCGTAATGATCGGTATCATAGATAACGTTAAGAAAAATGTCTTTAAAGAAATATTATGCCATACAAAGATTTGAAGAGGTAATTTCGTAGAATTGATAATAAAGAAAAACCATGCATTGGTACCCATGAAATTATTTTTCTTAAATCCCAATGCCAGTAGATAAATACTAAAAATCGGACCCGCAGCATTACCAATCATTGACGCAAAGCCACTTAATATACCTACCAATATGTAAAATAGCGGATTATTCGGAACTTGAAAGTCTTTCCCCTTCTTTTCTGTATAGATTAGTATACCTAAACAGAATAAGACAATAAGTCCAATTAATATTACAAACACTTTATCACTGATATAATTCCCAATAAAAGCTCCGATTGCAAGTCCAACCAACGCCCATGGAAGAGGTGTGAAGACTTTTCTCCAATCCACACTCTTACGGTAATACCATATAGCGAAGATATCCCCTACCAAAAGCATTGGCAGTAGAATTCCTGTTGAATCCTTTCCTCCAAAGGTATTAGCCAGAATGGGAATCGCCATCATCATGACTCCACCAATACCGGTCTTTGAGAAGCCAACTAAAAAGGCTGTTATAATTACCGTTATCCATTGTAATAAATTTAAATCAAGCATGTTATACCCTCTCTATAAACCATTCAGCTTCTTTCATTCTTTATATTCCTTTAAAAAGTTAGCACTCATTGCTATGATTACTGGCAATTTGCAAGCAACTTCTTTAAATAACCTTCATTTAACATATGAAGCGTTTCAAATTTACCTTTATAAAAAACAGCCCAATTATTAAAAACACATGGAACACTTTTTGCCATTTCCAATGAATCAACTTCGATTATATTAAGGTCAATATGATTATTGTTACAATAGCTTTTAACCTGTTCCATGCAATTCGGTATATAAGGACATTGCTTACCATAGTAAATGGTTAATTCCGGATTCGCAATTTTTTGTTCTTTTGCTCTTTCTGTAAAACTTGGAGTTGAGTGATCAAAGGATAATGCTAGCAATTCATAGTCGTCACCAATTGTGTCAACAACTTCAAAACCATACTTTAACATAAACTTCTTATCCGATAGAAATGGTTTTTTCTTTTTGGATGTTATGATACAAACACCTGATTTTTGCTGTTTGATTGAATCGTTAATACAGTATTCAAGAAGTTCTTTTCCATACCCTTTGTCCTTGAAGCTTCCTGATACCCATAAGCAATAGATATACATATAATTATCACCTATCACCGGAACCCATGCTTTATCAAGAGGAGCATACTCAATAAATACCTTACCTTGTATACCAAGCTTTCTAAAGACATGACCTTCTTCTATTCTATCCTTAAGCCATTGTTTTTTTATTTCCACGCCTTCTTGGTGTTTTTTATCTGCTATAGCACAACATAAATGCTCGTGCTCAAGATTATTGATTGTTAAATTAATATAATCCGACATTATTCACTAACCTCTTCTATATTTTTGAAGGAATATACCTTTATGCTCATAAAAAAACTGATTATTCACTTCTATTATGACATACATTGCTTTCAAGAGCAATTAAAAACATCCAAAATATAGAAAACATTTACTTAACCTATTATTTTTAAGGTTCCTTTTCCATACTTCACTTTTGACTGATGAAGAGGATTACAAAGTAATTACAGATGTTACTCTATTCTTTTTTTTTGAGAAGCAATTTATAAGAAGTCACCCTTCAGAGGGATCTATAGGTTCCTTTATTCATCTTGACTAAGCCTTGTTTCTTCTACCATAAGCTCTTCTGCTTTTTCACAGGCTTTAATGATATCTTCTAAGGTATCAGCGGCGATTAGAAAACCACTGCTATGACAAAATGTTATCGTGTCAATTTGAGATACTTTTCGTAGTTCTTCCGTAGAAAGGCCTCTCCATGAAACCGGAAAAGCGATCTTTAATCCATTCTCATCCTCATTATCATCTCCGGGTACTGCTTGTGCATTATATCCTCCTCGATCGGATGGGTAAATTACAAATAAAATATCGGTATCTTCCACCACATTTTTCCACGGTGCATATTCAGGCAATATAAGAATCCGATTCATCGCTTTTTCCAAAGCTTTACGAACAACTACTTCCGCTCTGGTGATTGACTTACTATACTCAATCCGTTTTGTTAATATCGTAAGTGCAAGCTCCTTCGCTTCCTCAAATGCATCATCTACATTTCTAGGATCATCCCACACCGGATTAAATAATGAAATAATTCGTGCTACTTGATTGTCACAGCCTGTATTATCACATAAATCTAATGGTTGGACGAAAGAGCGATCAAACTTCTCAGCTTCAGGAGCTTCCAAGATTTCTTGTCCATATTTTTCCCATAGCAGTCCAAATGCAGCATATGGAATTTCATTTTCTCTGACTCTTTTATCTGCTTGGTGATGATCAAATTCACCAAATCCTATATCAAAAACTAAGCCATGATAATCATCTGGAACGGAAAAACCTCTTTCAATCATTATATTCGGATTTAGATATGTTAACAAAGCAGCAGAAAAAACATCATCTGCATGAAATTTACCTCCATGGGTAAAGGCTTTGTCCGGTACAATCGTATCACTCATATGGATATTTACCTCTTTTACATTATTTTATTTTTTTGAAATGGGATATAAAATCATTTATGCTTTTAATGAAATAAAGGGAGATATTCACCGTATCCTTCTTTCTCCATGTCATCTTTCGGAATGAATTTTAAAGACGCACTATTTATACAGTATCTCATTCCTCCCATATCTTCTGGCCCATCATCAAATACATGACCTAGATGAGCATCCCCTGTCTTACTTCTTACTTCCGTCCGTATCATTCCATGACTAACATCCTTCACTTTTATAATGGATGTTTCGTCGATCGGTCTTGCAAAACTTGGCCATCCACAACCGGATTCAAACTTTTCACCGGAGACAAAAAGAGGTTCTCCAGTCGTTATATCTACATAAATTCCCTTTCTGAATTCATTATAATATTCATTCTGAAAAGGTCTCTCAGTACTATTGTTTTGCGTTACATCGTATTGGGCTTTGGTCAACATAGTTTTTAATTCTTCTTGTGATTTTTTTGAATACTTACTCTCACTCATAGGGTACACACTTCTCTCTACTAATCTATTTGATAGGAACTTAAAATTTCTTTCCTTCTTCTATTTTCCTTCTTTATTGGATGGAATATTCAAACATCTCATAGATTAGTCTTACACCTTCCATAATTTCCGGAGGTAATATAGCACGTGCTACCAATTTTAAATCATTTTCCGGCTCATCTGTTCTCCTAAGATAGGCATAGTCCCCATCAATTCGTTCTACAATATATTCAAAATGATTCATATAACTCTCCTTTCCGACTTTTGTAAATCTATATCATTTATTTCCTCATTATAACAAATAGTCATATCATAATCTACCTTACTTCACCAATCCTTAATAATGATTAACCATCAAAACTATCCTAGCATAAAATGGTTCATACCTTAATTATAAGGGGTTATCTTATGGATTTTTCTGTTATTACGGATAGTGTAATTTCATTATTTATTATAATGCTGGTAGGCGTATACGGCACGAAGAAAAAAATTATAACTCCACAAGCGAATAAAGCATTTATCGATTTACTTATACAAATCGCATTACCTTTTATGATTTTGTCTTCTTTTATCTTTACCTACGATGATTCTATTAAATCTAATGTGATAAAAACATTCTATTACAGTATTGCAGCTTACATAATAATCATGCTGGTATCCTACTTGCTTCTTCTTCCAGTAAAGAAAGATAAAAAAATCGTCTTACATTTTGCCAATGTATTTACGAATACCGGTTATGTTGGGTTTCCAATCTTAAATTCGATCTATGGGGCTGAAGGGGTTGTATATGGTTCCATCTTTAACATGTTCTTCGTTATATTTGTTTGGACTTACGGTATTATATTATTTAAAGGGAAATTTGACAAGGATGAATTCTTATCGGAAGTAAAAAAAATCCTCTTAAATCCTTCCATCATTGCGGTTTTTTTAGGTCTAATCATTATGATTTTCGGAATTCAATTACCCAATGCACTTCTTTTTAGCATACGAAGTATCGGAAACATTACAGGTCCCTTGTCCATGATTATTATTGGAGCCATCCTCTCCGAGGTTAAAATAAAGGATTACTTAATTGATTGGACCTTATATTATGGAGTAACTACGAAATTAATTTTTATTCCAATTATTATTTATCTAATTTCTTTATTGTTAGGAGAACCTTCGAAAGCAATCAATACAGTTATCATTATGTCGGCGATGCCAGCCTCCGCTATGACATCTATCCTCGCTGAAAGTTTTAATCGAGAAAAAGATTATGCTGCTGTTGTAGTATCCGTAACGACGCTATTATCCTTGATTACCGTAACTGTATTACTTCGACTTATTTTATAAAAGGTGCCTGACCCCCTTACAGTTTTCTTACATTCGTAAGAATTTTGTAAGGGGGTCAGGCACCTTTTTTATACATGAATACATTTATATTACCTGCATAAATTATACTAAATCATACGGAGTATATAAAATATGAAAAAATTTAATATTCAAGGTGCTATTATAAGCGCTGGTATCGCATTATTAACAGGTTTACTCTCAGGTCTTTTATCAGGAAGTCAAGGGGAAGTCTACAAGTCAATTCATCTTCCGCCATTTTCTCCTCCTGCCTGGCTATTTGGAGTTGTATGGCCCATACTTTACATTGTAATGGGGATTTCTGCGTATCTTGTATACATATCACCTGCTGATCCAAAAGATAAACGAAATGCTTTCATTTCCTATTTTGCTCAACTTCTCGTTAATTTCTCCTGGAGTATTATCTTCTTCCGTTTCCAAGCATATGGATTTGCAGTTGTTATATTAGCTATCTTACTGTTTCTTGTTGCTTTGACCATAATGTTCTTTTATGATATTAATAAATTTGCAGGCTTGTTATTAATCCCTTATTTTCTATGGCTGTTATTCGCTTACTATCTTAATTTACCTACCAGCCGCCAAAAGGATCGATCATGATTTAAATGTACCATGTGACACATCTCATGGACCACCACATAATCAATTGCTTCAATCGGAGCCATGGCAAGCTTCCAATTAAAAGTTAACTCCAGTCTTGAATTACAGGTTCCCCAATTACTACTGTCATCCATTATACGAATAGATCGTGGTTTCATCTTAAATTCAGGTTGATAAATACGAATCCGGGCTTCTACGAGGGTTTTACATTGCCGATAATAGAAACGTTTCAGTGCTTGCCTAACGGTTTCATCGTTGTGTTGCTTTACATAAACATGAAGCTTATCCTTTTCAAGCATAACATAATCTTGATTTTGATCCAAGTTAGTCGATATTACGATAGGATAGGATGTTCCCAAATACAGGAAAACCTCACCATGGTCATAGACCTTCTCCATAGGTGCAGCTGTCCGATCCTTCATCTCCTTTGATTTTTGGATGATCGAGTCCCAATGATTCTCCAATACCTGATGAATTGTATCTATTGGTGTTCCTTTCGGTGCATGTACCTCGATTTGACCATAGATGTCTACGTAAATACCGACACTTTTTCTTTTCTTAAATATGATATTAAATTCAATCGTTGTATCTAAAAATGTATGTATCATCTTATCCTCTTTTTGGTTATTACGAGTAAACGAATTCTATATATTGCTTTTACTACCTTTTTTTATATGAACAAAATCTGCAAAGCTTTCAATTGTAAATTCATTGAGTTCCGATAAATCTTCACTGACTAAACGAAAGAAACAACCCGGTATTTCTCCTGCTTTTAAATTCTTCTGAATGCATAGATCACATCCGGATTCATGATTTACCGGATGAAACTTGCAATCTCTAGCAGAACAAGTACAAAAATGCTCTTGATTTCCCATTAAATCACCTCCACGCTTATTATAACAGCCTATATTTAATAAGTATATCTTTTTCTGGTCAATGGATAATGGTATACCATTGGTATACCTATAGTAAATTCCATTACAAACAGTCTACTTATGTTATTTTAATAAAAGGATATCGTATTTAGCCTTTCATACGGTATCCTTTTACTGTGTTTATATGTGTGATTTTATATCTTGAAATCACAGTCAAAATTAGACTTTAAATATAATATCTTAAGGGAGCTATAATCAGTTATTTGGTTTCCACTTAGGTATAACTCTTTAAGATTTATCAGTCCTTTTAAAGCAGTAATCGTTTTGATTTTATTATCTTTTAAGTAAAGCTTTTCAAGAGATGTTAGTTTGGTTAACGGTTTTAAATCATATAGCTTATTTCCATTCAGAGATAATAGCCTTATTTTACTTAAACCTGCCAGTGCCCCTATATCGCTAATAGAATTCCTCTGCAAGTATAACGTATCAAGAGCAACCAGGCCTTTTAATGCTTGGATATCCGTTATTTTATTATTATCTAAACCTAATAGTTGCAGCTTTTTAAGATTCTTTAATGCATCAATCTTTATAATGCTATTTACACCAATTTCTAAGATCTCTAATTTGGTTAACTTAGATAAGGATGTTATACTTTCTATCTTATTTTCCCGTAGATATAGCTCTTTTAGATTTGTCAGTGAGGATAACGCTTTGATGGATACTATCTGGTTGCCATTTAATGATAAAAGCTCCAGTTTGGTTAACTTTTTTAAAGGATCTAAATTTGATATTTTGTTCCGTTGAAGATAAAGAACACGTAAATTCTTTAGTTGTTCAATTACAGTAATATCCTTAATCCCCAGCTGACCAGCATCCAGATATTCAAGGTTACTAAGATACTTAAGATCAACCAAACTCTTTACTCCCTGCGGCAACTTTAATCGATATATCCCTTGTAAGTCAAATACCGTGATTTTCCCAACTACTTTACCAAGCTTATCTCTAACCGCTTTCTCAACTGTAACGTCCTTGAATGAAACATATACACTACTACCATCCACTTTTTCATGATAGGTTTTCATCTCATCTACAATAGTACTCCACCCATCCAGATGGTATTTCAATCCCTTGGTATCTGTATAATCCGGCACATTTGCCAAGCTCCAAAGTGAAATGCCCCCTAAGCCATATGATTTGGCAAGATCAATTTTTGCTCGGATACTATTGCTATCTTCATACAATATGATATTCCAGGACTTATCCGATGAATTAAAGTATTGAATGTATGGACTTTGTAGTTCATTATTATAGCCATATGAGATATTCTGTCCCTTACCATCTGTATTATCAACCCGTGCCTTAATCGACTTATACAGCGGAGTAACTCTTCCTTCTCTGCTTAGGGTCGTATCTTTTAATGTCACCCATGCATCTGCATTTTTTACATCGTATTGCCACTGAGCACTATCAAATGTAATCTGAAGCCAAACTTTTTCCATTTCTGATTGATCCGAAGCAGCACTTGCCATTTCGTTAAGAGCCTTTCGAACCAACGGCACTGGAGCCATACTATTAATTGGCTCTAGAGCATCATAGCCTGTATATTGTTGCACTTCATTTTTTTGTAGTTGTTCCGTTGGTTCGTAATCGTGAGCCATTAATATCACACGATCTGCAACATCTAAAATATCAGCATAATCATACCCATCGTAATATAATCCTGGGTTGACAGCTACGTACAGTTTTTTCTCTATCGACCTTAATTCTGTTTTTAGCTCTGCTAGAAATTGAGTAAAATAAATACTGATCTCCTTACCTTCATAAAATAACGGGGTATTTTGGGTGTCAGTATTGCGTAATCCTTCAAAATCAATTACCACACCATCATAAAAAATTCCCTTCCCCTGGGATAAGTCTGTTTGCATCGTATCCATAATTGCTTGAATCATGGATGCTCGTTTATCGTCATAGGGTAACAACTGGGTGCAATCACTTCGATCCATATAAATATTTAATTGAATGGATTTTCCTTTACTATGCGCATATTCCACCGGAGGAAGGTAATTCGTCGGATAATAGAAACTATTGTTTCCATTCCTACCTTTCATTGTATTCAATGTGGTGGGGTCTTCTGAATCTATTCTACTCCAAGCAAAGCTTACGGAGTCTAAATTATCTATGTATTTTTGAATTTGCTCAGAAAATACTGTATTCGATGGATAGAATCCATGAAGTTCTTCTTCCGATTTCAAGGACGTTTCGTTTTGATTCATTTCTTCAGACGAATTTCCTTGCTCCGAACCGTTCTCTACAGCATTCGATTTTACCGGTATCATGATACAGGATATCACGGTTATTAAACATATGTAAAAGGTAATGATGTTTTTCCTGTAATGATTGGTTTGACTAGATTTTTCCTGCCTAATATAATTTTTATTTACCATAACTTCATATCCTCCTTCCTGTATTTTATCACCATTGATAAAGAAATTAAATAATAGATTTGATATTTCCATGAATTAACATAAAACCAACCGTAAAAATGCGAAATAATAGACATACCTATCTTACGGCCTTATCACATCAATGAAATCAAACAATTCAAATTCTTTACCAATATACGATAACATATAAACTAATATTTCATATAAAATTCGGTTACTATAATATCGAATTAACGATGAAAGGAGTATAACATGAACAAAGAAAGAGCTGAACAAATTGCATCTTCCCCAGAAATGATCGACGTAACCTATAATGGTGATCTTGTTTATATTGAAAAAGTTAACCCAACGAAAGATACCGCCAGTATTCATTCACTGAAACAACCACAAAATACTCGTGAAGTGAATGTGACACAGTTAGTTGAAGCTAAATAAGCATTATATTTCTATCGCATTGATCAGTTATATATAATGTTATTGAGCATGTATAAGAACACGTAAAAAGGGCTCTATAGCCCTACATATTATCACCATAATTGTAAGGTCATATCTGCATAATTTGGACCTTTTGTAAAGCCAAGCTGTTCATACAGAAGTTCTGCAGGATTTCCTATTAAAACTCCTAACCCGATTGCCGGTGATACTGCATGCGCTGTGTTAATTGTATTTCGTATCATTGCTTTCGCTATACCCTTTTTACGATATTCCGGCAAGACAGAAACTTGGTGTATCGTTGCAAAATTGTTCGGTGAGTCCGGATAAATACCTGCAATACAAACTGCAACAATTTTATCCGTTTCAGCCTCTTTTACAACTGTTCCAAAATGCAATGTATTGGTTTTGGAAAACAGGTCATACCTTCGATCAATCGCTTCCTGAATCGACTCTATTGACGGTGCTCCCTTTATTGCTGATGTATAACCATACCGATGTGCAGTATATACTAACTGAACTATTTCTTGTTTATCCGCATTATCCGGTATTGTGAATTTATAGTTACGATCCGGATTAATGCTGTACTTACACGTAGGTCGTAACATTCTGCGCTGAGCATGCCTAACCGTCGCCCCAAGTGAAATTAATATATCCGAATCTTGATTATTTATATAGTTAAAATTAATTTCCTTCGCTCCGATTTCTGATCTCAAGTAGGACAAAACCTGTTTCCAAAATTCAAGACGATTATTATATGGTGGTATCAAGAATGGTGAGCGAATGCAATTATCATGAATATCAACTCCTCCAACTGGATTACCTTTATCATAAATAATATAACCTGTATCCTGAGGTATAAAACTCTCAATATATTCTTCCCAATCATAACTTAAGAAAATATTATTATCAGAATAAATTGCGTGATAGATAGAAAACATTTTATTGTCGACCTGCTTAAAAAAATAACCTTCCATAGTCCACCTTCCTTTACATTATTTTAAGGCTAGTTACAACTCATGACTGATAAAGGAGATCGTAATAATAAACCAATCTCGCTTTGTTTCATATTTAATTTTACATCATACTTCATATTTTTACCACAACAATAAATGTTTATAGATTTACCAGATAATTATGATCTTAAGGATATTACAGAATACATCAACATCTATTACATTCACAGATATTACCGCAACCATTAAACATTTTATTTATATTCAAATATAGTATTGCTTCATTCACTACAATTCCTATTACGATACATGTTTCGGATTTCATCACTAAAAATGTTTTTATACAAGGCAAGTGTGATCCAGCTTCGACTGGACACCCCAGCATAAAAAACGCCGCTTCCAATGGAAGCGACGCTCTATTACTTCGTTATTTCATTATTGTATTATTCAGCAATATCAGCATACATGAAGAACCAGTAGCCATAAGGTGAATGCCAGGATCCTGTAATCTTCTCACTCTGTAAGTAGAAGTCATTGTAGTATGCAACCGGAATAGCAGCTGCATCTTCCATCATAATGTCCTCAGCTTTGTGTAATGCAGCAGAACGTTCTGCAGGATCTGTAGTGGTACGGGACAGTTCCATTGCTGCATCAAATTCAGGATTGTTATATTTACCATCGTTATTTCCGTTGGTGCTTTCAAAAAGATCTAAGATATTGGATGGATCACTGTAATCTCCAACCCAGCCATTTCTGGATGATTGATAATCACCAGCACGACGCATAGGGGTAAAGCTTGACCATTCAACAACTTCAACGTCTAATGTAATACCAAGTTCAGCCCAAGCCTGTTGTAAATACTCAGCAACAACCTTATGATAACCGGAATCATTGGTGCTATAGGTAATGTTCGGGAAGCCTTCTCCATTCGGATATCCTGCTTCTGCTAAGATTGCTTTCGCTTCTTCAAGATTTGCTTCGAAGTTTGTTGTATCAATATAAGGTTTTCCACCATTTGCTTTATCCATGAATACACTGCCATCAGTGTCAACCCATCCTGGTCCTACCAGATTGGAAGCAGGTGTATAGGTTCCCTGCATTAAGGTTCCAGCCACATATTCACGATCAATTGCAAGGCTTAGTGCTTTTCTAACTAAAGGATTGTTAAATGGTTCAATGGAATCATTTAATGAAAGATAGTAGGTACCAATGATTGGTTCAACATGGAATTCACTATTTCCCTCAAGGCTAGGAATTTCCTCTGTTGGTACATCCTTAATCATTAATACTTCACCGGAATTATAAGCACTGTAAGATGCATTTGCATCTTCCATTAATACAAACTTAATGCTGTCAAGTTTGATTGCATCTGCGTTCCAGTAATTCGGGTTCTTTTTCATTAAAATATGAGAACCAGGTACCCATTCAGAAACATAGAAAGAACCATTTCCAATATAAGTTTCAGCTGCGGTAGCCCATGCATCGCCGTTTGCTTCAACAGTTGCCTGCTGTACAGGACTTAAAGTAGCAAATGCTGCAAGACTTCCGAAGAAGGAGGTGTTAGCTGATAATTCGACTACAAAAGTCTTATCATCAGGAGCAGAAACTCCTAAAGCATCTAAATTACCACCAATTGCTTCATCAAATCCTTTTACCATACCAAGTACAGTTTGAGCATAAGGAGCTGCTACTAAAGGATCGCATACACGTTTCCAGCTATAAACAAAGTCATTTGCTGTTAAAGGTGTACCATCGGACCATTTTAAACCATCACGTAAATGGAAAGTCCAAGTCAAACCATCAGGAGATACCTCATAAGACTCAGCCTGACCAGGAGCTAATTGATTATTCTGATCTAAGATTAATAAGCATTCATGGGTATAGAGAAGCATATTACCAGCATCAACCGCGCTATTTAAAGCAGGATCGATAGTCTCCGGATCCGGTCCTATCTGTACTGCTAATTGTTTCCCTGTGGAAGTGTCATCACCTGCAGTATTGCCATCATCATTTGTTTGAGTATTTCCTGTGTCTTTTTTACCGCATCCGGTGAATGCCAGCATGCTTAGCAATAAAACAGCAGTCAATATAAGTGCCACTTTTCTCTTCATAAAATTCCTCCTTAATGTATTGTTAATATTTATAGAAACAATCCGCATAATAACCTATACAAACTGTTTTTATCGCATTAATTTAATTTATCCAAATGATGACAAGCAGTAAAATGACCTGGAGTCACTTCTTTCCACTCCGGTTCTTTCTGTGCACAAAGTTCACTTGCATAAGGACATCTTGTACGGAATCTGCATCCAGATGGGGGATTTAACGGACTAGGAACATCACCTTTTAGAGCAATTCGTTGATTCTCTCTAGCTGTTTTAGGATCAGCCACTGGAATTGCTGAAATGAGAGATCTGGTATAAGGATGCATATTATGAAATGTTAATTCATAACTATCTGCTAATTCCACTAATTTTCCAAGGTACATTACACCGATACGGTTCGATATATGCTTTACCACAGAGATATCATGAGCGATAAATAAGTAGGTAAGTCCAAGTTCTGCCTGTAAATCTTCAAACATATTTACTACCTGCGCTTGAATGGAAACATCAAGGGCTGAAATCGGTTCATCACATACTATAAATTCAGGATTTACTGCAAGAGCTCTTGCTATACCTACTCTTTGACGTTGTCCTCCTGAGAATTCATGGGCATATCGATTTGCATGTTCTGAGTTCAATCCAACTTTTTGGAGTAAGGATATGATTTGATCCTGTCTATCTTGTTTGCTGGAGGCTAACTTATGAATATCAATTGCTTCACCAACAATATCTCCAACTGTCATTCGAGGATCAAGACTTGCATAGGGATCCTGGAAAACAATTTGCATTTTTTTACGATATGGAAGCATATTCACTGCAGTTTTCGTCTCACTGTCAAAAATCACTTCATCTTTGTAAAGGATACGTCCTGCTGTAGGCTCATAAAGTCTTAATAATGTTCTTCCAGTCGTTGTTTTACCACAACCACTTTCTCCAACGAGTCCTAATGTTTCACCTTTGTTAATGTAAAAAGAAACATCATCTACTGCTTTTACATATTTTTTATTTTTACCAATACCTCCAACAGGGAAATATTGCTTTAAATGCTCGATTTGAATTAATTTTTCATTCATTTCACAGTACCTCCTTCTGTTTCCTTACGAACAGTATTGTGATTTTGTTCCATCTCGTCCTTCTGGTTCATCCAGCACTGTGTATAATGGGTTTCACTTATATTTGTTACCGGTGGCATTTCCCGTAAGCATATTTTCATACAATTATTACATCTTGGAGCAAAAGGACATCCCTTAGGAGGGTTTAACATATCAATCGGTGTTCCCTCAATCGGTACGAGTCTTTCGTGCTCTCTAGCATCAAGACGTGGGATACTAAGCAATAACCCTTTGGTATATTCATGTTTCGGATGATAGAAGATATCATCGGTTGTTCCGTATTCTACAATCTTTCCGGCATACATAACTGCAATTTTTTCGCACATACTAGCTACAATTCCCAAGTCATGGGTAATCATGATAATTGCCATGCCCAGTTTATTTTTTAACTCCAGCATTAAATCTAATATCTGAGCTTGAATGGTCACATCTAGAGCAGTTGTTGGTTCATCAGCAATCAATAACTTTGGTTCACAGGCTAAAGCAATTGCAATCATTACACGCTGACGCATACCACCTGATAATTCATGAGGATATTGTTTTAATCTTCTCTCCGGTTCATTAATTCCTACCAGAGTTAACAACTCCACCGCTCTTGCATGGGCTTGTTTTCTATTTAAGTTCGTGTGTAATAATATTACTTCCATGATCTGATTACCAATTGTAAATACTGGATTTAAGCTTGTCATAGGATCCTGGAATATAATAGATATCTCATTCCCTCGTATTTTACTGATTTCCTTTTCCGACATTTCATTGATGACATGTCCGTTAAACTCAAGCCTTCCGCCAATCAGCTTTCCGGGATGCGCTGTTAATCCCATAAGACTGTATGCAGTAACTGATTTTCCTGATCCACTCTCTCCTACAATACCAAGTACTTCACCTTCGTCCAAATGAAAGGACACATCATTGAGGGCTTTTACTTCACCTGCTGGTGTAAAGAAAGATAGCTTTTCATTTTTTATTTCAACTAAATATTTTTTCATTCTTCTACCTTCTTTCACTAGTTCTTCAATTTCGGATCGAATGCATCTCGTAATCCATCGCCTAAAAGGTTAAAACTTAGAATAATTAAACTTATCAATATAGAAGGTACAAACAAAAGATAAGGATAGGTATTTAGTCCGTTGATTGCTTCACTTGCTAAGCTTCCCAAAGATGGCAAAGGTACTGCTACTCCTAAGCCAAGAAAGCTTAGAAAACTTTCTGTAAAAATTGAGGAAGGAATTTGCAGTGTAGTTGTTACAATCAATGTTCCAATACAGTTTGTTAATAAATGCTTCTTAATAATTCTTGCATTTGATGCTCCTAATGCCTTTGCAGCTGTAACATAATCACTCTCTTTTAACATAAGGACCTGGCTACGTACCATACGAGCCATTCCGACCCAGTATAATAAAGCAAACACTATAAATATGCTGATTAAGTTAACACCAACCGTATGAATCCATCCAAAGCCTGGTACCTCTGATAAAGCATTCAAAGGACCTTTTAATGCAAAGGATAATAGCACAATTAATAAAATATCCGGAACCGTATAGATGATATCTACGATTCTCATCATGATAAGGTCTACCATTCCTCCAAAGAATGCAGCAATCGCGCCATAGATTGAACCGATTAATAAAATAATTGCAGTTGCAATGATACCAACAATTAGAGAAATTCTGCTTCCCATCATGGTTCGTATTGCATAATCACGACCCAGTTTGTCCGTTCCCAGAATATGAGGAAATACTTTTTCTCCTGCATCAATACGTTCAATTTCTTTTTCCGAATATGTCATTGGTTTTAAGTTTTCAGAACCTTTAATCTGGGTTTCATAGGAGTAGGGGTAAAAAATAGGTACAATAAAAGATATAATCATGATAAGAGTAATTACAACCAAACTTACCATAGCAACATTATTCTTTTTTAACCGCCTGATACCATCTTTCCAGAAACCAACGCTTTCACGCATAGCTATGAGATTTTCTTTTTCCTGTTCCGTAGCAGGTTGGAAATCTTCAGGATTCCATTTCTTTTGTAATGTAATTGGATTATTTTTCATTTTTTTATCTAATGCTCATTGCGTATAAAAGCAATCTGCATTTATCCTTTCTAAATTCAATTTATCGCATCAATGTTCAATTCAAAATCGTCAAATCGTAAGACTTATTTTAATTTAATTCTCGGATCTACAATCTTGTACAAAATATCAACTATTACATTCATAATGACCATCAGTGCAGCAAGGAAAATGGTAGTTCCCATAATGATTGTGTAGTCACGATTACTTATGGATCCAATAAATTCTCCACCCAAACCTGGAATTGTGAATATTTTTTCAACGATAAAGCTACCTGTTAATGTATAAGCTGTCATCGGTCCAATATAAGTTATAACCGAAAGCAATGCATTACGAAGCGCATGTTTAAAAAGGGAAACAAACTGTGGTACGCCTTTCGCTTTTGCTGTACGCATATAATCATGACCTAATACATCGAGCAAGGAGGTTCTCATCAGTCGCATGATATAAGCGGTAGGGTAAAAGGAAAGGGATATTACAGGCATAATATAATGTTTCCATGAGGTAAGTCCAAACGTTGGTAAAAGTTTTAAGTTTACCCCAAGGAAATACATCAGCATAGTACATATAACAAAACTGGGTACAGCAATTCCACAAGTTGATATGATATTGATAAAATTATCAAGTAACTTCCCTCTGTGTAAAGCAGCGATACATCCCAAAGGAACACCGATTAATAAAGAAACTAAGATAGCAAAGCCACCTACTTTTGCAGACACTGGAAATTTCATTGCTATAATTGAAGAAACCGTACGACCTCTCTGTTTTAAACTTTCTCCAAAGTCACCATGAGCTGCATCCGTAATATATGTAACATATTGTTTTATCAGTGGCTTATCTAATCCATATTTTTCTTCTAATGCTGCTTTCGCTGCTGGACTTATTGCTTTTTCTGAAAGAAAGGGTCCCCCTGGAACCATGTTCATCAGAAAGAAAGTAATTGTGCCTACAGCAAAAATCGTGATTGCTGCAAGTAATAATCGTTTTGTCACATACTTAATCATTGTCATACTCCTTTTTACAATAAAAAAAGGCAAACGGTGACTCACTTATTTGCCAGTCTCTATAAAATAGTTACTTTTATTCCTATATATTAAAACTAATTTCAACTCATGTCAACAGTTTATTACTGTAAATTATTAACGAATTACCGCAGGAAATTGTTGGAAATGTATCCTCAATTTAGTAATATTAAGGAATTATTTTCTAATTCACTATACAATACTTAGAATTATATAGCATTTTATGGAAATTTATACTCATATTTCCTATCTCATTACTTATGTACCTCCCCTTTTCAGTGATTACATACCTTCCTTTGATGTAACCGATTTAATTTTGATTTGTTATTAAATTATTAATAAAAAACTCAGGAAACTTTATGTTCTGAGTTTTATCAAAAGATACTAAAAAGAATTGCAATATTAGAATAATTAACATAAAAAAAGCTGCATCAAATGATCAACTCATTCAATACAGCCTTTTCTAAGTAATGGCACTTTACCATTTAAACCAAAATACCACTCCATTTGCCATGTTTTTTACACCATAGGAGAAATGATATAGATCAAGTATTTTACTTGATATTGATAAACCGAGACCTGAACCTTTTGTATTACTACGGGATGTATCTGCTTTCTTATACGGTTTCCAAATCTCACTTAAAACAGCATCCGGTATATGACTTCCGCTGTTGAAAAATTCAAGAGTATGATCTGTTATGCTAATGTCAATTACTCCACCCTCCGGGGTTTGTTCCAAAGCATTGACATAAAAGTTATCCATCACTCTTTCCAGTAAGGAAAAATCGGCTTTAACAATGGAATCTCCATCCAAGCTTGTCGTAATGTGTTTTTCATTGCAAATCTGAGTATAGCGCTCAAGTAGCTTAATACCTACTTCTCTAAGTGAAACATCATCATATTTTAAAGGTATCACGTCTGATTCGTATCTGGATAACTCAAGCATCTCCCGAATGATCTTATCCATTCGATTTACATTCCCATTGATATTCGTGGCATAGTATTCTCTTTTTTCCGTATGAATATTTTCAATTAAATTCTGTGCATACCCTGAGATAATGCTTAAAGGTGTTTTCAGATCGTGTGCCAGGGCATTGGTTGTTTCCCTGCGATATTGATCAAATTCCTCTCTTTCTCTATAAACTTTATAAGTTTGTGTCGAGAGAAGAAGGGCTGCTATCCCAAATACGATAAAACTAATGATCCATACAAATACTAAGGTACTCAAACATTGTTCTAACAAGTTAACCTGTACCCCTGTAACAGTCCAAAAATCACTATAATAATGATCAGTTTCATCTAGATTTAGATGACGCTGGTAAGGTATTGCAAAATAAAAGCGATATGTCACCGGATTTACGAATTCGGTTGATCCCAACTCTGACTTATTCGCTGCCAACCGTAACTTTTCCTCATCCGTGACCATGGTTCGGAGTTGTGAATTTATCTCATTCTCACCAAAGCCCGGTATAATTGCACCATGGTAAAAGGTTTTTAATCCCTTCGTATTCTCATAATTGGATTCATAAAACATTTGCTGTGATCCGGAACTTGATGTTACACGACCATCTTTATCAAAATCCTTAGCATACATAGGAATAACGCTGATTTTCTCCGGAATAATCATTTCATCTTCCACAAAAAAGCTTTCCAGACTAATAGAATACCCAGCCAGATCCCCTTCTTTCTTCGCTTTCGTATCAGCATAATAATAGCTTTTTAACTCTGTAACAACCGTTTCCTCAAACCAATCATCCAGGTTTAGATACGCGTATCCTGTATAATACTTTCTTCCATCGGTATCCTTGGTATAGCTGCATAATAAGTCGTCTCTGGTATGAAAGACTAATTCATAATTCTTCGTAAATATCGCTATTTCAGTCTTAGAAGCAGTGTAATTAGCTATACTATTTACAAATTCCCATTTTATCTGTCCAGTATCAATGATTTTATAATCGTCATCGACATTATCTTTTAGAATTTCATCAACCGTGGAACTGATATAACTGGCATAAGTACCGTATTGCATACTTGCCACTTTCTTTTCCTGAAACAGCATAAATATACTAAATCCAATCATCAGCACTAGATATGCTGACAATAAAGAAATACAAGTTCGTAAAAATATCCTATGCTTCGCTCTATTCCTTTTCATCCTACCCCTCCAATTTATAACCTCTTTTGATTACCGTTTTTAATTGACCGGAAGCCTTTCCCAAGGATTTCCGCAATTTTTTGATATGATTATCAACTACTCTGTCATTCCCTTCATAATCATATCCCCAAATTCGGATTAATAGGCTCTCGCGGCTTACGATTCTACCGCAATTCTCCATCAGTATTTTTAAAATAGTAAATTCCTTTGGTGCCAGAATAACTTCTTCCTCATTGATCAATACCGTATAAAGATGAGGATTTAATTTTATTCTTCCTGCAATCATCATATCATTTCTTACTGTTCCTTTGGTTCGTCTGATTAGAGCGGTAATCTTTGCGTATAGCTCTGCCAATGAAAACGGCTTCGATATATAATCATCACAACCTAGTTGATATCCAAGCAATTTATCACTCTCACTGTTTTTTGCTGTGATAAAAACAATAGGAACATCACTATTTTTACGAAGTTCTCTACAGATTGTAAGACCATTTACTTCCGGCAACATGATATCTAAAAGCACAACATCATATTCCTTCTCCATACTTTTTTCCTGACCTTCCATTCCAGTGCTGGCAGAGTCTATATCAAAGGTTTCGCCACTTTTCTGCGTAAAATAATCCGTTATAATTTCTCGTATCTGAGCATCATCTTCCACCAATAATAATTTGTATGCCATTATCCCACCTCCAAATTTATGTTAGCACAGCAATCTATCTTTTCTGTATCCTGTTTACATAAATTTTAATTTTATTATACTATAGCATAAAAAGGAAAAAAAATCCTTACCTCCCAGAAAGGAAAGTAAGGATTTCATTCATGTTTCATTAACACTCTACTATTTAGAGATTTTATTATGTAAGCTTTATTTAATGCTTATTAATATACACTTGTAATTGTTCATGCCATAGTACAGTATCATATATCTGTGGCTCCGTAGTCTCACCCATCAGTAGATCCATCAAGTGCCTTGGTGTTTTACCCCCAATATGCATCGATTTGATACAGGAAACACAATAAACGCAAACCTCATTACAGGGCATCATGTCTGCACGTTCCTTCATCTTTTGATGAATTTGATCGATCGGAAGTTTTGGATAATAATCATCACCGCAACAGATTGAATTAGAGCTGTGATACTTTGTCTCCACGATATTTATGTTCATCTTTCTAAGAAGATTACGTACTGCATGATGGACTTGCGACTTTCCACGTATCGGACAAGCATCGTGAACAGATAATTCTAATCCTTTATAATTAGGGTAGTGAAATGTATTCAATCCATCTATCACTTCCCAAATAGAGATGGTAGATATACCCTCGTACAAACTTCTGAAACGCCTGTCACAACCTGCACAAACATTAATAATTTCAGAACCTGCTTCCAGCTGAGGATCATGGTGACAGCATATTTTATGTAGAATAACTTCACCATAATTTTCATTTAAAAAAGTTAAAATCTTATTTTCCATTTCTGGTTTATATATGCTTAATGCACAGCCTGGATTAAAATATGTTTTTGTCATTTTATATCTCCTTGGTGAATTATTCCAATTATTTCTTTGTATCTATCAAAACACTTATTATTCTAACATAATAAATTTGTTTATACTATATGGTTTCGATTGAGCTATAATTTGCTGTAGGTGTTTTTTAGTAATATTGCATCTTTCTCAACAAGAGGTCCTTCTAAAATGATACAACCTTTCACATCAAAATCTTTGATTGCTTTTAAGCATTCAACATAATTGAAATCGCTTTCTAATAAGGGAAGATGATTTCTCTCACCTGTTTCATTATAGCTTATTCCGCCCATATGTATGTGTAAATCATCTAATACGGGTCTTCCTAACTCTTTACAAACATATTCCAATATTTTCACAAAATCTCGATAGCCTTTTAAGGTACCATTTCCTCTTGCATGAATATGTGAAAAATCAATACACAGCTTGCAGTATTTTATTTCCTTACATAAAGAAACAATTTCCTCCAGTGTTCCGAATTGTGTTCGTTTCCCAGTGGTCTCAAGTCTATAATCTACACCTTTATACGGAAGTTTCATTAAGTTTTCTTTTATTGTATTGTATGTTTCTTCCTTCGAATCTTTCAAATAGAACCCGGGATGGAATACCAAACTCCTTCCCTTTACAGCTAATAAACCCTCCATCGCTTTTATAATTCTTTCTATTGAAAGATCTTGTTTTTTTTGCTCATCCGCATTTAGATTTATATAATGAGATCCATGGGCTGACAGATAAATATTATTCTCGACTTTAGCTTCTAATATTTTATCTCTATTCTTATCTGTAACATTTACATTTCTTACAAAGAGAAGCTCCATTGCATCTAGTCCTATTGATTTGATATATTGAATTCCTGATGCATAATTTATAGTTTTCAATCCACTGCTGATAGGTAATCCTGATATTCCAAATAATAGTTTATCCATTGGAAACCCCTTCCTGTATTATAAGATGATTCTAAAAACATTACTCTTTCCAATCACATAGTATTGCCTATATCAAGTTAAATATGATTTTTCAAAAGGAGCTAGAAAAGATGTAATAAATCAGAACTTCTAGAGTTGCATGCATATAATATTATTAAAATGATATGATATATCGAGGATAATATGGACTATTCTGGCATGCCTTCTCAGGGAATGACAACAAATGGTAATACCTTGCGAGTAAATAACGCATTAATAGAAGAAGTTTATACGGACAATCAGCTTACCGGTTATATCCTTATCTCCTACGGAGTAGAGGATCAGGATAATATGATTTATAATGATCTTCTCAGATTGAATGTAGGAATGGATACTATAATTGTAAATCAAAATGGCAACGAAATTTGCTTGTGTGAATTAACGAAGGGGACACGGATTGCTGCTGAGTTCTCCTCCGCCATGACAAGAAGCATTCCTCCACAGGCGAGAGCCTTCCTTATCATTTCACTCGAAGATGAAATTAATGTAAGTATTACTACGGATCGTGTTGTGAGTGTAGATGTGACGAATGGCTTTCTCACTACAGGAAATCCTTATGATATGTACGATCAGATGATATTTACTATTTCTGATGCTACTATCATTTTAGATCAAATCGGTAATCAGATTCCTTTATTAGCCATCTCTCCTGGGCAGTTAGTAAAAGTGGAGCACGCTATCTTTCAGACAATGAGCATACCACCTCAATCTCCTGCCTACCGCGTTCAGATACTTTATTAGAAAAAGTGCCCCGTCCGTCAAGATTATGATTTTCCTTGACAGACAGGGCATTTCTTTTGTACTCCCAATCTCTTATTAATTTTTAATCATGTCGTTCAGCTGCATTATCATAAGTTTCACAAAATCTAGCTGCAAAAGCTGGCTCTTCCCCAGCAGCATACAAATGCGAAATGTCACCGAAAGAACTCATTCTGAAATATGCAATACCTTTTCTACGCTCCTCGGTAACCAATGTTGTCACTGAGGTAGGTGCTGCACAAAAACCGTGCCATAATACCAAAGGAGAGATACCAAGCAAATGTCCTAACATGATACATTCAACACCAAAATGACAGAATAAAACTATCGTATCATTATTTGGGCTCATTACACGGTATAGGTTCCCATCACGCTCATATCCGTGGTTTTTTAAGATTTCATCCAGTCCGGTATATACACGCATTGCTTCGCTAATAACATCCCCTGACTGCATCACAGGTACGGTATGCCAAAGATTACGATCATAATACTCCTTCACTCCAGTCCAATCCGCAGGAAGGAAATCCCAGGGCAAACGCTTATCTCCTGTCATTTCATCTACAATCGGTGCATGAAACTCTCTCAACCATGGAAGCATCTCAGCCTCTCGGTTCATTTTCTTCAAGGTAATGGATGCAGTATCTCTTGCCCTACCTAAGGGTGATACATAAAATTTCTTCACCTCCATAACTGAAATTCTATCCGAAAGCAATTTTGCTTCTCTCCAACCCTTCTCTGTAAGTGAATCAATGGAATAATCGGGATCCCCATGACGTATTATGATTAATTTCATATATGCTACCTCATTTCTTAAGAATCATTCCCCTAATGTAAAGTTATTACCGTCAATATTATTGTCTGATACTAATTATATTATGGTGTTAGTCTAGCATAAATTTTTCTATAACGTGGGCAACGCCATCTTCTTCGTTTGTATGAGTAATATAGTCTGCCTCTGATTTAATCTCATCAAAAGCATTCCCCATGGCTACCCCTAATCCTGCATAGCGTATCATATCCAAATCATTACCGGCATCACCTACGCATATTACTTCTTCCCGCTTTAGACCAAGCTGCTTCGCTACAGCAGAGACACCGGTTCCTTTATTAACACTTTTATCTAAGAACTCTAAAAAATAGGGTGCACTACGAAGAATCGTATATTTTTCCCTTATCCAATTTGGAATTTGTGGAATGATAGTATCTAGCTTTTCCGGTTCGTCAATAAACATGACCTTTACGATAATAGTTGTATCTTTGATCTCTTCCACAGCACCTTCAATGATTGGTATTTGATTAATATTTGATTCAATTTCCGTAAAAGGATTGTTTTTTGGTGTAAGTACACTTTGATCAGTAAGTGCATGAATATTAACACCTAATTGCTGGCTTATTTCATATAACTCTTTATAAGCTTTTACTGATAATGGTTTATTAAAAATGATCTGTTTTGTTTTTGTACTTTGGACAAGCGCACCATTGAACGCAATTACATAATCATTTTCATCAAATAAATTCAATTTTTCTATGTAACGCATTACACCATTCAACGGTCTTCCTGTTGCTAACACTAATTTCTTTCCCTCTTCTTTCAATTTAGAAATTGCTTTCCGAGATCTATTTGAGATTTCTTTCTTTTCATTTAAAAGAGTTCCATCCATATCAACTGCAATCAACTTGTACATCATTACCTCCACAAAGTTTTATGCTTTTGAAAATATCATAATATGCAGAAAAAAGCAAGTAAATTAGAACTATCCTCGAATTATATCATAAATGACATCAACAACATTTTCAGGTGAAATATTGCTCGTATCTATTTTAATCGTATCCCGCTGTTCAAAATATTGGAGAGATCTTTTGCTGACATCCAGCCACTCCTGGATTCTCCAATCATTCACTTTATCCTTATACCATCTGTCTTCCAGCGCTTCTTCCTTACAGGTTAACGTTATTTTAATGAGCTGGTAGTTCATATCAGAAAGATTATTTAAGATATTTTCATATACGAACTCATTATCCATAACCCAGTTGAATACTACATACTCACATTCACTACAGTTAAGATAATTTTTTATAAGATAAGTAATATTTCTGATTGCCATCTCTTTTGTTTCTTTATTTGCTATAAACGGATGTAAATCAAAACACCAGTCACCGTCAAGAAACGCTGATTTACTTAATTTATTGCATAAGATCTTACTAACTGTTGTTTTACCGACTCCCATTGGTCCATTTATTATTATCACTTTCTTCATTTTAACTTCTCCTTTTCTTTGAGATTACAGCGGCATTCCTTGGATTACTGGTTTAGTAAACCTGCAAAAAGAGATTCCTTTCGAAATCTCTTTTCATCTTTACAGATCTTATTATGTATGAAGCTTATTAATGTATCCTTTACATCACATCACGGAACATTATTCTTCTCCTAAGAATCTATATTAATTTTAAAGCTTCAATAAATTTATCCGCTATCTTTGGATCAAAATGAGTACCCTTGCACCGTTCAATTTCTTCAAACGCCTCATCGAATGTTTTCGTTTTCTGATATGGTCTCTGATTTGTCATCGCATCAAAAGAGTCAACAACAGTCAAGATACGAGCTAGGTAACTTATTTTTTCGCCTTTCAGACCATTCGGATATCCGGTACCATCAAACTTCTCATGATGCTCTAAAACGATTGGGACCACATTCTCAAATCCTTTTATTTGTTTTATAATATCAGCACTATCCTGAGGATGTTTCTTTAGTTCTTCCCATTGCTCCTGTGTAAGCTTACTGCTTGAAATTAAAATTTCCTTTGAAACGTTTATTTTACCCAAATCATGAAGATATGCTGCATACATTAGTAATCGTTTATCCTCAGAAGATAACTTAAGATGGTCTGCTATAATACTGCAGTAGTTAAAAACTCTTTCAACATGCTTATATGTATACGTATCTCTGGAATTTATTACGGTTATCAGTGTTTTTAAAGGCTTGATATCTTCTAATAAATTTGTATTTATATTATTGATTTCTTTCACTTGTTCAAATATAGAGGAATATACCTCAACTTTATTTCTTCGTAAAAATTTTGCTCTATATAAAGCCATATCAGCATTTTCTATCAAATCTTTACAATGATCCATTTCATTATTATAAGTTGAAACACCGATAGAAAGTGTCATTTTTCCATTTTTTAAATACTCCTGTCCAAAACAATCATAATTATAGACAGCTTCTCTTATCTTATTGGCAACAAAACAGGCTTTTTCCTTGTCTGTATCCGGTAAAATAATGCAAAACTCATCCCCACCATAGCGACAAAGTATGTCCTTCTCTCTAAGATTATCTCGTATAATGCTGGTAATTTCCTTTAATAATTCATCACCCTTTGAATGCCCATACATATCGTTATATTTTTTAAAATAATCCAGGTCTATCATTAATAACGAAAGCTGTGTATTATTTTTTTTACTATCTTCACACAACAATTCTATATTTTCATAAAAATATCTATGATTATATGCTCCTGTCAATCCATCGATATTTGCGTAATTCATTAAATCCTGTATATGTGATTTCTCCAGCTTCACATAAAAGCCTAAGGTCCAAGTAACAAGGTAAAACATCGCGATAAGTGCTAGATCATTTTCAAATTGTACATTAACACCATTCTTTAACCCAAATACAAAATCCATTAGCATGATTACCGCTGCCGAAATAGAAGCAATGGTAAGACCAGTTTTCATATCATATTCAATTGTGTAAGAAATGATTATGAACAAGAATATAAATTTGTTATAACTTTCATTTGCACCACTAACATATATCACGACAATAAATACTATGATAAAAACAACCATTTCCAATATCTGCAATACTTTGTTATACTCATTTCGATTAAAAATGAACATCAAAAAAAACATTAATAAACAAATAAATATTAATGTTATACCGATTGCATACACACTGTAATTATTATTAGTAAAATTTATATTAAGCTTTTTAGAAAAGTAATGAAATAATGGGATTGCGGAAAAGAAAAGAGCAAGAATTTTTAAAGTAAAAAACATTGTTCTAATCTGCTCTTTTTTCTTATTATTTAAACTTGGGAGACTTCTTGACAATTATGTTACCTTCTTCCTATTATTTGTATGTCGAAAAAAGACTTGTGAAAATTTTCCACAAGTCTTTACACTTCAATCTACTTTTCATTCAAGCATTTAGGTTCCTCAGGTTGATAAAAGTAAAAGAAGCAAGCTGAAGTAGCTATTGTAGAAGCAATTACGGTAGCTAAAGCTGCAACAAGAGTTAAAAGATTTTTCTTTTTCATTTTGATAACCTCCTTTCGCTAATGTTCTATAGTATGTAAAAATACTATGCTATAAAAAATATGGATGTCCTAAACTTTGCTAAGGCTTTTCTCCTTTTCTAGGATTCGTGTAATCTGTGAATCAATTTTTCCCAAAAGCAAAGCGCCTGATTTTGTTAAAGTCAATAACTGCCAAAGAATTGTAAATCTTAAACTAACTGCAATACTATAAAATCTTTGATATGAAGATGTCGTCAATACGATAGCAGCGACTGTCATCATGAAAAATAATGTTAATAAGATAAAACTTTGCTTTCTTAACCTCTTAATCTTTTCAGGTTTCACAATAGGTTTGTTCGGTGAATCCACTGGAACACGAAGATAAAATATGATAAAACTTATCATAAAAATAAAGATTGTAACTGCTAAATTGATATAAATATTTACTGGTAAACCGAATAAATAACGGGAAAGAGCTGACAGCATAGTAACAGATAAAACACTTATTATAATACATCCGTTCATTGTTTTTGCATGTGCTCCACCGGTTGACTTCCTGATGAGTCCCACACCCATGAATATGATCATACTCTCAAACCAAAAATCAAATATTAATCCAATGGCTGTTATGATGATAAAAATGGTTATCATCTGCAAAATAGCAATTAAACCATATGCAATAACAGCTTTTTTATCTTCATCATACTCCAATTGTAAAGCAATTTTTTCAGCCAACTTGTGAGCTAATGTTTCTATGATTATCACCTTTCTTCGTTAAAAAATGATATACTACAATAACCACCAGAGCAAATAATACGTTTCCGGGTAACGCTATATAAGATCTTTGTAATGAATGATACATTAAGCTTTCAAAATGTGTTTTTCCTATGATGGCAATTATGATCGCCACATCTACCATCTCACATATAAGCAAAAGAACCGTAACGATTGAGGTGGATCGAATAGTAGTATAGGCTGGCATTTTAAGCGGTATTACACATATTAAATATAAAAACAACATGTTTATAATTGTATGTACACCAAAGCTGATTGGCAGTAATCTTACAAGATACGAAATAATCATAATAAGGATACTAGCTAAAATGTAATTCTTAACTATAATCTTCTGCCGATTAAAAGCATAAATTCCAAATACAATTGCAGATCCCTGTAAACAGTATCCTAATATATATTCAAAGATGATTACCTTGATTGTTTCCATAAGAAACTTCCCTTCCTGCTTTCCTCTACAAGTTCATTTCCTTTATTGATTTCTTTAATTACGTTATATATTACGATGAATACAAAAGAATGAATCAGTAGGTCGCCAATACTTAATATACTGCATCCAATATCTATGAAATCCGTAAGAAATTTAAATCTGGTTGCTTCATTCCCTATACTATGTATCTTATCAACGGTTAATATTGCTGTTTCATCATAATATCCTGTAAGCTTTGAAAGTGAAGCAAATACAGGCATTTTTCCATCATTTTGGCTGATCACAAATTTATTCAGCAAAGTTCCGACCACGATTAATATCGAGCCATAGATTCCTGGCTTATATAATTTGTATACAATAATTGGAATGATCAGAGTATATAGATAAATCATATTTATTACGGTTGTAAATTTTAGAAAACTATAATTTCGTATAAAAATGTTAAACTGCAAAAACAAATACATAACCTCAACAACAGCGTAAGGGTATAATGAATAGGCTCTTGTAACCGGTATTAGTTTATAACCTTTTAATTTTGCGCATAGAACAGCTAATAGTATATAAATAAACATTCATCTACCTCTTAATTTTTTAAATTATATACTCACTGTCAAAATATAACATAAATAACAATATTATTCAAGACAATAACACAAAATATAATAATATTATTCGTAAATTACTAATATTTTTTACGATAATCCAAATCTTGATAATTTATTTTAATCAATGAGTTGTTATCTGCTAATTCCTCTTCTTTTCCCCTCTCATTTGAATTCATATCATCCATTTTACAATGTCTCTAATCTAGTAATATTGCATTGAAAAAAGGTTAAAAAACAATGCTGTTGTCATTGCTTTTTAACCATATACTTTTTTATTACTCAATTTATTTTTCCATGTTAATGTTACCGCGAAACGATCCTAAAAACTATGGTTGTCCTACTTTTTATTTAAAAGTAATTTTTTTATTCCTTCTACTGCCAATGCATGGTCCTCTTCCCCAGTTAAACCAGAAACAGTAACAGAACCTATTCGACCTCTTCCGCGTAAAATCAATGGAAAAGAACCTCCTTCTGCTTGGTATTCCTGATCTGATAATTCCGTTGCTTTATGAAATGTTGTTCCTTGTTCCTTATACATCTCACCCACATATAAAGAGCTGTTTCCATATCTCTTCACTACATTTTTCTTAGTATTGACCCAATAAAGATTATTGCCGGAGGTACCCTCCATATAATGTGTGAACAAAGGACATTCATCAGTTTCAATATGTACTGCTACCCCCTTCTTTATTACATCATTTGCCGTTTTAATAATGATTAATCCCAGTTGAAGCGCATCATCATTATTAAAGGTATCAAATTGAAGCTCCTCTTCTTGCATTAATAATGTTTTTAAATTAGTATTCATCTATAGATCCCCTCTCATTAACATAATATACTAATTATATGATTTTTTCATAACATTTCAATAACAATGATGTACATCCAACAAATAATTATGAAAACTGATGCAATTTATTCTTGAACAATTTTATTCACAGTTTATCAGTTTAAAATCAATTATAACGTATATAACTTCTTATATTTAACTCTTTACTCTTTTAAGTTTGTTAATTTTATGGTATGATAGAAGCTGTTTTTCTTTTTTCCTTATCCTTGGATGACACAGACAACATGATAACAAGACATAATATTTCAGGGAGGCTTTATGACTTACTGTGTGACTTTACATGACTTAACAATGATATTCACAGATTTGAATGTTTCTATCAACTCTTTAAAAAAGCTTTTTTTACTTTTTATCATAATTGTACTCATTACTTTATATATAAAAAGCCTTATTAAGAGATTAAAAATAAAACGCATTGGCTACTTAGGTGAAAAAGAAGTCAGGAAATACTTACGAAAACTTGAGCGAAAAGGTTATGCTGTTTTAAATGACCTATCACTACCTTTGTATGACAGAATAACACAAATAGATCATGTCGTAATTGCTCCGACAGGTATTACGGTTATTGAAACAAAAAACTACAAAGGGAGAATCTCCGGTTCTTCTCAGAATAAATACTGGGTCCAAACTATTGGTACAGAACACCATCGTTTCTATAATCCTCTACGACAAAATCATACCCATGCAAATACAATTAAATATTTGCTGCATAAGGAGGGGATTTATGAGTTTAGCATTCAGAATCTTATTGTATTTACGTCAAAAAGGGTATATTTGCAATTGGAAGATGAATTTTACCTACCTGTTATTCCATATAAAAGATTAAAACGTTGGTTCAAATCCAAAAAGAGAGCTCCTGTCACGACTGATGTTGAGAAAGTATTAGAAGTTTTAGATAAATACAGGATAACCGATTCAAGGGATAGGAAAAAACATATCCGATATGTAAAAAAGAAAAAACTCCTTACCAAGTTAGGAATTTAATATCATTCAGTAACATATAGATAAAATTATTCTGAATGAAATGTACAAGTCGTCTGAATAGGCGACTTTTTTTATATATTCATTAGGCTTATATAAATAAAAACATAGAATTAAATAAAAATAAAACATTTCATGTGACAAATCATGGAAGATAATTGTATTATAAGTGAAAGCTTTCAAAATACCAGGGGGGGTGATTTTTTGGAGCACGCTATTTTTCTTGCTCTTGCAGAAAAATATAAAGATACCGTGTTTCGAATAGCATTAAGTTATTTAGGCAATACCTATGATGCAGATGATATCGTGCAAGATGTCTTTATGAAATTATATATCAGTAACAAAGATTTCATTAGTGATGATCATGCTAGATACTGGTTGATTCGGGTAACAATTAACACATGCAAAAATTTATTAAGGAGTTCATGGAAAAGTAAAAATATAATACAAGATGATATCGTATTGCCGACGTCCTTTGAGCAAAAAGACCAAGCGGATCTGTATCAGGCAGTCATGGGATTACCTGAAAAATATCGTACTGTCTTATATCTATACTATTATGAAGATTTGCCCGTGAAAGTAATTGCCAAAATGCTAAAAATAAAGGTGTCCGCTGTTACGACCAGGCTTTCTCGTGCCAGAGACCAACTAAAGGAGGTTTGGAAGGATGAATAACAAATATAAAGCTACATTTTCACAGATACATACTACAGTAAACTTAAATATGGAGGATAATAAAAAAATGAAAAATAAACACAAACAAAGTTTAAAAATTTTAGCTGTTGCAGCCTCTGTCTGCATTATTTTAGCTGCTTCATCAACCGTATATGCAACGAATATGTTTGGCCTGAAAGATATGTTAATAGGCAATACCAATTCCCCTTCTACCAATAGCACTGTGAAGCAGAATAACAATTCTGATCCCATTCCTGCCGATGAGAATGATAATGCAGAAACCGTAGAAGATAACGTTTATCCAGTAGATACTATAACTGCAGTTCCAACACCGCCGGTTGAATTTATATCGCTTCAAGGATTTGCAGATAGTAATGAATCAAAGGCTGTAGCTGAATGGACCAATTTTTGTGACGGCTACGATCAGGATGTATCCCTTTTAGCTGAGGTTGGCAATGGACCTACCGGATTGGATGCCAAATATAATCTTTATTTAGTTTATACTCAGGAAATGGCTGATAAACTAGATGAGATTATAGACAAATTCAATCTTTCTCTTCATAGTACGATAAACTTTTTAAGTACCGATGAACTAATTCAACAAGCTGGTACAGGTAATTTCTTAGGAACAGCAAATACCGCTTACAGCACCTACATGTATGAGGATGGCACCTTCCATTTTGATGGGGCTGCTCATTTAGCAAATGGTGTTGCCATAGATTATCAGTTTATGAATTGCAAGAAAGGTTCTTTTACTGATGTAATCCTTAATGTCGGTAGTATTAATGACTATGAGGAATGGACTTATACCACTACTTCCGGTACAACTGTTCTTTTAGCTATTAGTCCATCGAAATCCTTAATCATCACTGATTTAGGGAATTCCTTTATCACTGTGAATGTATTGGCAGGTACAGAACATGGCTTTCTAGATGATAGTGGTAAGATTACATCAACTGATCTGGAGGCTTTCGCAAATACGTTTGATTTCTCATTAATAAAATAATATAGTTTTATTGGAAAAGTAGCTTCTTTCCAAACAACATACAAAAGCTGTAGATACAATATTAGTAGAGTCCTGTTTATTTAATACACTATATAAATAATAAGTATTAATCCCTACACCAATACTCAAATGGGAGACCGGTAGTAATTTATCTACTACTGGTCTCCTTTGCATATTCCTCCACAACAAGACGCCCAATATCAGGATAATTCGTTATCAAAGCATCTATCTCATTCTCACATAACATGATCATTTCTTCTTTTTTATTCACCGTCCATGGACGTATCTTAATGTTCCTATCTTTACAATCCTTTATAAAATTTGGATATTGAAGGTTATACAAAGCCGGATGTAAGGCTTCAACTTTATGTTTTACCGCATATTCCGGCATATCTAGATATCCATCCTCATATAAAAAACCTGTTTTAACCGATGAATCCAGACTTTTTAACTTCATCATAGAATAATGATTGAAGGAGGAATAAATAATGCGATCCTGTAGGCCCATCTTCTTTGTTAACTCCAGTACTTTTTCCTCCATGTTTTCATAAAAAACAATTCCGTTTTTTAGTTCCACATTAATGATTAAGTCCGTATCTTTCATAAGTAGATAAGCTTCCTCTAAGGAAGGAAGCTTAACTTTACCATACTCGGGAAATTTTTTATTCACATTAAGTAGTTTTATCTGTTCGTAAGTGTAATCTTTTACCCACCCCTTTGCATCACTTACACGATTGACAGTTTCATCATGAATAATGACGAGCTGTCCATCTTTCGTCATCTGTACATCCAACTCTATACCATCTGCTTTTAATTCGATCGCTTTCTGGAATGCTTCTAACGTATTTTCAGGCGCATATCCAGAAGCTCCTCGATGTGCCCAGATTAATGTTTTATTCATTTTGTTCCTTTCTGATGAAATACGGCGTGGTATTGAATACCCGCCGCATTTTGGTAAGATGATTAATTCACTTAGGTTAACGATTACAATGTTGCACAGATACTATTCCCATCAACTTAACTCTTTCGCCATAATGTCTTTAATCTTCTCTAAATTTTCTGTAAGACTACTGAGAGCCAATACGGCCTGACCTATCTTGTCTTCCCCTTTTACAAACTTATTTTTGACAAATATCTTTTTGATTTCGTCGAAACGTCTTTGCTCTTTACTATTTAGGCAGCCAACAAGCTCTTTCCATTTTAACATATTGGCCTCAGCTCCTGTGGTGAGTGTTTGACAGTCGTTTTCATAGCTTGCAAGTATTTGCCGGAACAATTCTTCCTCATTCATAATAGGAACAACTTTCTCTGCGATTTTATTCATATTTCGGTAAGATCCTTGAAGCTTGAAGGGTGGTTCCTTCCGATATTCATCTGCTTGGGCTGCAGAATAGATATATTCCATGTTAATCTTTAACACAACATCCCTTACCCGAAACAGCTTTGTCATGACACTAATATATTCATTCAGCTCATCAATCGAATAGTTCCCCTCAAAATTAACATTTTCTCTTTCTGCTCCATTGGCCATATCAACGATACCATATATATCCTTTTGACTTCTGGTTGATAGTTTTCCAAGTACAGGATTGGAGGTTAAACAATTCTCAATATAGCTTAGCTTAAAGGCTTCTTCATTCTCCCTAAGCATATCGCCAAGATTATATACATCTGCTCGATTTGCTAGCATATCCGGTATCTTGAACTTCTCACCACTTTCTGTGTAAGGATTGCCAGCCATAACTACAGCTACCTTCTTCCCTCTTAAATCATAGGTCTGAGAAGTACCGTTGTATACCCCTTCCATCTTTCTCTGTCCATCACATAACGATATGAACTTCTGTAAAAATTCCGGATTACAGTGCTGAATATCATCTAGATATATCATTACGTTGTTACCCATCTTTAAAGCTAGATTGAGTTTTCGTAGTTCCTCTCTGGCACCGGAATTGTTTGCCTTCTCCGGATCTAAGGATGTTACTTCATTCCCTAGGGCAGGACCATTTATTTTAATAAGAATGATACCTAGCCTGCTAGCTACATATTCCATCAATGTAGTTTTTCCATAACCCGGTGGTGAAACAAGAAGTAGCATTCCCATGAGGTCAGTTCGTTTATTATCCCCTACAACTCCAATTTGCTTTGCCAGATTATCACCGATTAGCGGTAAATATACTTGATCGATCAACTTATTTCTAACAAAGGATGAGAGTATCTTGGGTTGAAAATCGTCCAGATGAAGCGCATCTTTATACCGTCCAACCAGTTCCTTTTTCATAGTCTGGAACTTGAGATATTCTTGAACTACAACCTCACTAAAGTATTTTAACTTCTCCATAAACTTTGTATATATTAATGTATAGGTGCCTCCACTTATTTCTCCGTGAGTACCAATCATTCCACTTAGTGTAG
This sequence comes from Herbinix sp., assembly GCA_029238935.1. GTDB lineage: Bacteria > Bacillota > Clostridia > Lachnospirales > Lachnospiraceae > Mobilitalea. The sequence continues at coordinate 21,940 of JAQZBN010000031.1, read as the reverse complement.
ACTTGGTTTCAACCTTGACAACTCTGCCTAAATTCCCATTATTCTCGAGTAGCATAACAGTAACTTCATTCAGAACACCGGATAATTCTTCTACCTCTACAGAAGCTTCGATATCGGAACTGTCCAAAATCTCAGATCGATAAGCAATAACCCATTCCTTAATTAGATAGAATGCTCCTTCCATATCTTTCATGCTATTTTTTAAGGATAAGGAGAATTCATCCAAAGCCTTTTTCTCTCGTAAATAACCAATAAACCCATTGTATATTATTTCTGCTTCTTTACTAACAACAAAAGTTTCCCCTTTCATAATCTCCTTACAGAGATATTCTGCTGCTGCAGGGATATGTTGGTTGTCAAAGAAAGTAATATCCTTATAGGCATCATATAGTTTTGCGGTTATATAGGGAATATAGTTACCTAAATTAGGTTTGGAGTTAAAATATAAATGAACCTTAGCTAGTTCTTTTAAACGAACCTTTAATAAATCTTTCGTGTCAATATCCGCTAATTTATTCCAAAACAATCGGGCTAAGGCTCTAACTTCACTTTTATAGATCAGCAAGTCAATATTATAATGTAATTCCAGAAGCGCTTTTAAAAGCTTTGCACCATCAATATCATGTACACCCTTCGTATATCCCTCTTGATATCTTGGCTCCATAAACTTCTGAACGATCTGAACTAACCCAGGCTCAGTCTTTCCATATAATTGATCCAGACTTTCAAATTGCTTCTTACTTGCTGCCTCAAAGAGTGAATAGGCAAGGTATTCTGCCCTGTATACCTCCCTGTTCTCTGATAGGATATTCTGGTCAAAAACATGACGGTACTTATGGATTTCCTCATGAATAACCTTATCCCAGAAATCGGTTCCTGTTATGTGATAATAGAGTTCATCCTCTTTTTGAATCATGGAAAGTTCAATCGCTTTCGTATTTACCGAGAAGTGATGCTTACCTAATTTTATGACGTTTTCACCACTGATATAAAGTTCTTGTTTATCCTTTAACTGGCGAATGGTATCTTCTTTCAGGCTCTTTAATTTAGAACCGATTTCATCTGCTTTCACACTATCTCCAAGGTCTCTTAACTTGGAAATGATATCTCTAACTTTCTCAGCCATGATATCCGTAGCAAGATAACCATTAATTTCTTCCACTGTTTGAAAGCCTATACATCTATTCTCAATTCCCTTAATGATCCGTTCCGATGATTGATACAAACCAAGGATTCGTTTATTTAATTGGTCTACAAGTACTTGTTTCTTACTAGCAAATGCATTATATAGTTCTTCTCTTTTTTCACTTAAGCTTACTACATAATCATTAAACTCAGCAAACTTTCCTTCCAATTCTTGTATCTGTATCATAACCTTATTCAGATACAAGTCACATTTATCTACGGTATCCGAAATATCTAAATAATTGACTACCGCTTGACTAAGAAGTTTCATTTGAGATTGGAACTGTGATGTCATTTCAAGCTTAGAAAATTCCTCTACTCTAGACTTAACCCTTGCCTTTGCATTATTGATCTGCGAGAACAAGGATGAAATCTTCTCTATGATCTCCGTAGTCATCGTAGGATCTTCAATATTAAAATTACCTACAATATCGATAAGAAGTTCTAATTCTCTTGAGGTTTCATCCATCCGTTCCGTTAGTTCTTTACCGTCTTTTGATTTTTTCACTAAATCTATGCTTTTTTGTAACTCCTTAACTTTGTCAGCATAAATCTTAAGACCATCAGGCTGTATTAAGAAATGAACACACTTATTTGAGAATACCTCATTTTTCTCTTTCACTCTTGTGTCTAGGGAGTCAACGATTGTAAGTTCGGTATATCGTAAATCTCTTAGGGATACGATCTTACCTCTGAGATTTCGTATCTCCGCTAACACCTTGACATAATCGTTCACTGTATCAAAGGTTCCATAATCCAATTTTTTAAGGAGTTCTTCTGATTCATTTTTTACATCATTTATTTGCTGTTTAGTAGAATTTTTTATTCTAACTACTTTTTCAAATTCGCCAATCGCAAAGGATGAGGTTTCTTTAATCCGCAAAAGTACTTCTTTTAAATTAAATGCTTCCTCTTTGTCCAGCCAAAAATAGGTATCAATAATCAGTTCTGATTCTTTGACAATATCGATGTATATACTCTGATAGCTCTCACCCTTTTGAATGAGCTTGTATGCAATCATACAATCAGCCATGCACTTAACAATATCTTTATTTCCAATATTAAATAAAATCGAGTCTTTTAGCCCTTCACTTACATGATTTTTGCCTACATACGGAGTTTGCCATATCTGCAACATATGATTTTTTCTAGGTTCATTTTCATGCTTGAATACTAACATTTCACCATTATTGAAATGTGAATATCCACTGCAAACAATCGGTGTTTCTATTGTCTGCCCAATGATGTTATAGGAATAGATCAAATATAGTCCACTTTCGATATTATAAAAGATATACTGATAGTCTTCCCCATTGGATGAAACAATCCTCTGATCAAATACGCAGTTTTGAGCAGGTACATCATATATTTTATGTTCCCCATTTTGCAGATAATAGCCTTTCGGAAAAATGAGCCCATGATTTCCAGGTAAAAGGATACAGTTATCTTTCATCCAATCAATTCTAACAACATTCTTTAACTTGTTGTTAAATACAAAGTACCTATATTCATTTTCCTGATATGGCTTGATCTTAAGTATTACCAGCTCGCCTAAATCAGAGTAGAATATTTCAGCATCATCCAGATTCTGGTCTTTGTCCTCCACGGCTTCTGAATAAATCCCTTTACCGGTATCTGTGTTGTCTTCAATTTTGATGGTTAGATCTCCATCCACTGTTTCCACAAAAACTTTATCCAGAATGGATACATGGGGATGAGCACCACTACGCTGATCATCCCTTGTCGCCTTCACAAAATTGAACTCATTCTTATTAGTAAACTTTACTTCATGCTCGCTTCGGCAATCTACATAGATTAACTTCTTCCCTTTCATTAGCCATTTGAATGCTTTGATATCAGTGGCACTTTTCCCTGTCTGGAAAATCATATATAGATATGGTTCACTTATTGTAAACTTTGCAAAAAATGTATTCTTGTAATAACGGTATAGATCATCAAAATCTTTCAGAAACTGCTCATCATGAATGAAATCAAGCGTATCCTTTTGGAAGGTTCTTTCTTTATACTTATAAATTGAGAATACATCCCCTAACTCAACCTTTGATTTGAGTCCAATGTTAACATTGTATCCAAAAATAAAACAATCTTCGATTGGTGCCATATCTCTGGGGATGCAATTATGCTCCGTGATAATCCTCTCACTGCTCATGAGTTTTGTTTCAATTGAACCAAAAACTTCTTTTCTAGCTGCATTCAGCTTATCAATCCGTTCCTTTAGTTCGTCCCCTTGTTTTGAAAGACGACTTTTAATGATCTCATAGGTACTGTTTTCCATATCTTTATTCTTATCTGTATTCGTTGTCTCTTTACTGCTCAAATCCTTATTTACTAATTCTTTATTATCTCTATCCTCCAACTTTATCTACCTCATTCACGTGAAGTTTATATAATACTTGCCGGTAAATTACCAACTCCTGCTTTATTCACTGTATCCAATAATTTACCCAACATTGTTTTATCTGCTCCATCCGCACTCTTCATCATCTTATTAACCGCACCTGCTATGGAAAGGTTCTTCAAATCTTCGGAGGTTAGGTTAAATCTACCCGTTAACTCTTGTAACTGCTTTTTAAAATACTCTGGATCACCGGTAATAAATGTTTCTTTAATATCAGTAAGTACATCGCTATTGTTTACCAGACGGTCATAAGATTTACCTTGTGTAATGGAACCAATAATCTTATCAAAGAACATGGTTTCACCACCAACAATATCAATTTTGGCTGATTTTAATGCCTCTTGAATCACCGATGCTTGTGACTGTGCTATATCTTTCTGAATATTGATCGAAGCAAGTTCAATTTCTTTTTCTTTCTCAAGTTTTAGTTTGAACTCCTCATGACCCCTACCAACTTCATCTAATGCCTTCATACTATTCGCTTTTTCTTTAATACCCTCTGCTTCTGCTATGTACTTTTTCTTTAAGATATCCGCTTCAACGGTACCCTCTTTCTCTTTTACTTCAATCTTTGCTTTATCACCTTTTGCCTGAGCAAGAGCTTTTGCTTCAATAACCTTTGATTCCGCTATACCACTGGTTGATTCCTCCAGAACCTTAGCATCTACGATAATCTTAATCGACTCCGCTTCTTTTTGAGAAGCTTTTAATTTTGCATCTGCATCAATAATGGTTTTCTCAGCCATGCATTCAGCAGCTTCTTTGGAAGCCTCTGCTGTTTTCACCTTAATAATACGCTCTTTTTCTGCCTCTTCCTCTGCCTTTTTCAGAGCTACTGTCTTAGAACGTTCTGCTTCTGCAACTGCACGGGTATCCTTAATTCTCTCTTCTTCTACAACCGTATCTTTCTCAACTGCTACTCTTTCTCTTATAACTGCTTGAATATTTTTCCTTTCGATCTCCAATGATTTTTCTTTATCAATAACAGCAAGTTCAATTAACTTTTCCTTCTCTGTTCTTTCCAGTAATCTCTTCCGATCCACTCGCTCTGTCTCAACTGCATCCGTGCTTTCTTTCGATTTTAAAGCAACGATTACTTGTCGTTCCTTATTTTGCTCTGCAATTTCGATTTCTTCATCCGTTTTTACTCTTGCCAACTCTGACTTTAATCTCTCTTCTTGAGCTATCTTTTCAGCTTCTGCGATCTCCCTTGAATTAATGATGGCGATTTCTCTCTTTTGTTTTGCCTCTGCTTCAGCATTTTGCTTTTCCAGTTCGAGGATAGCCTCTCTTGCAGCTACATCCTGCTGCTTTATTGTTTTCTCTTTTTCTCTCTGTATCTCATTGGCAAGTACCAGTTGTTTTGCAGTAAGCTCAGTAATTTTCTTAATACCCTCAGCATCTAAGATATTATTGCTATTTAAGAGACTAACGTCTGTTTGCTCCAAAAAATCAATTGCAGCATCATCCAAAACATATCCATTTAAATCCGTTCCAATGATTTGCAGAATTTCACTTTTGAAGGTCACTCTTTCTGTATACAACTGAACAAAGTCAAACTTCTTACCCACTGTTTTTAAAGCTTCTGAGAATTTTGCATCAAAAAATTCCATTAAAGTTCTTGGATCAGATGCCTTCTGACAGCCTAATAGCTGTGCCACTTTAAGTACATCTTCTCTCGTTTGATTTACTCTAACAAAAAATGCAACCCTAATATCAGCACGTAGATTGTCTTTGCATATAAGACCGTCTTTTCCTTCTCTGGCGATCTCCACCCTTTTAACTGATATATCCATGACCTCGTATCTATGTAAGATCGGTACTACAAAAATACCTCCAAAGCACACTCGATTGCCACCAACACCATTACGTATTAACACCTTACCTTGTTCGACCTTATGATAAAAGCTGGAAAACAATGCCAATAAACCAAAGAAGACCACTACAACCACTACAATGGTAACTAATAAAATCTGAACTGAATAATCCATTATATCACTCCTTCAACTTTTACAATATAATATATATCTTTACTACTATCTTTTCGAAAAACACATGCAATCTCATCTTTACGAAAGGACTCTTCCTCGAATTCCGGTTTTACATTAATTATCACAGAAGCTCCATCTCTTTCTATTTCTGCTTGACCTAGTCGTTCATGATTCGTTTCTGACTTAAGCTTGCACAACCGCCGAATTATTTCATCTTCTGAGTTCTCTTTTCTATTGCTCTTCTTTATAATACCTTTGAATGGTAAAAACTCGAATTTCGTAAAGAATATACTAAGTAGCATAGCTGGAAATAATAACAATGTATTTAACCCACCTCCCGGTGCTATTGGCAAGTAATACATAAACATAGCGATAATCCAAAAGTTCAGAATTAATATACTTAAAACAAACATAACTGGTAATTCCCCTACTTTAAGAAAGGCTAATAGAGAATAAAACGGACCGGTCGCATCACCGCCATCCAAGTCTAAATCAAAGTCTAAGAAATCCAAGTCTAATGCACCAATAATTACAATAATCCAGTATAAAACTACTAATATCAGCAGTACAGTAGGTATGATATTACCACCTGTAAAAGCAAATTTTAATAACTCCGGCATAATAACTTTCTTTCCCCCCTCTCAACAGTTATTAATCCTTAAGGATCTCTTTTATACCACTATTTGGACGTCCATTCATGAATGATATCTATTGAATTCCTTCAAAAGCTAATAATACATTAAGTATTACAAAATCCTTCTTCATGGATCGAACGTATCTGCATAGTTCTTGATCATTATATCACACATTTTTACAATAATATGTAATTTTTGTTATTTTTAATTTTCTTCTTAACGCTTCTTAATAAATCATCATCTTTGTCGTTTGACCTATTCAACTACAATACTATCCTACAATCTTACAAAAAAATGAGAATATATTTGTGAACTCATATTATATAAAAATGTTAAAATGTTTACGAAATCGTACTTATATAATTATGATAGGATGTTTACGAACCCGTACTTATATAATAAATAGGATGTTTCCCATATTCTTTCATAAAAAAACCGAACCTTGCAGACATGGTTCGGTTTTTACATTTCTCTCTTGTTATACAAAAGTATTACATCCCTATCGTATTATCTAAGAAGGGAAAATCGGAATCGTATAGTTCAAAGCCTGAAGGAGTTTAACAATCTTAGATAGATAAATCTACCACCGTTTATAAGAATTGTGCTGTAATTGACTCCTTACAGGTCTTCAAGTTAACAGGCGATCCTTCAAACAGAATCTGACCTCCTTTGCTGCCACCCTCAGGACCAACGTCAATAATCCAATCGGCATTTCGAATTACATCTAGATTATGTTCAATCACAACTACCGTATTTCCCTTCTCAACAAGACGTTCAATTATGGTCAAAATACTGGTAATATCGGACATATGCAAACCAGTGGTTGGTTCGTCCATGATATAGATGTTGCCCTTTTTACTTAATTCCTTGGCAAGCTTTAATCTCTGACACTCTCCACCTGAAAGGGTGTCTAAGGGTTGTCCTAGTGTCATATAATGAAGACCGACATCGATGATGAGCCTTAACTTGTTTTTGATTTCCTTCTGAGTAAAAAAGTCAACAGCTTCAACTATTGTCATATCAAGCACATCCACAATCGATTTTCCATTATACTTATACGCTAAAACTTCCTGCTTGAACCGTTTACCACCGCATTCCTCACAAATAGTTTCAACAGAATCCATAAAGGATAGATCTGTTTCGATGAATCCCCTACCTTTACAAGCCTCACAGGCACCCTCTGAATTATAACTAAATAAACCAGCACTTACCTTATTTTCTTCAGCAAATAACTTACGGATTTCATCCATGATTCCGGTAAAGGTTGCGGGATTCGATCTTAAATTTGCACTGACTGCGGATTGATCAATAATGATTGCATCCTTAAATTCCTTCGCAAAGACACCGTTAACAAGTGTAGATTTACCGGACCCTGCAACTCCTGTAACAACAGTGAAAATACCTTTCGGTATTCGTAAGCAGACATTTTTTAAATTGTGTAAACTACTCTTTTTCGTCTCAAAGAAATCATTACTTGTTCTTGGATTGCTCTTAATCGGTAAACTCCTACCAATATACTCGCCTGTCAGAGTATTTGCTTTCAAAAGACCGCTATAGCTACCTTCAAACATGATTCTACCACCGTTTTTACCGGCTTTCGGCCCGACATCAACAATATAATCGGCAACCTTTATGACATCAGGGTCATGCTCTACCACAATCACCGTATTCCCTTTATCTCGTAATTTAACCAATAACTCGTTCAGACGGTGTACATCTCTAGGGTGCAGTCCAATACTTGGTTCATCAAAAATATACATAACATCCGTCAAGCTGCTGGTAAGGTGTTTCACCATCTTAACCCGTTGTGATTCGCCTCCGGATAATGTGGAAGTTTCTCTGTCTAAGCTTACATAATCAAGCCCTATTTGGATTAAATCGTTTAATCGATCAGAAAGATTTTTAACAATCGGTTTTATGTTAATATCCTTGATGTTTTGTATTATTTTTAGAAGCTCATCTACCTGCAACCCGGTAAGATCAGCGATTGAATATCCCATAATTTTAGTAAACAATACACTTTCATTGTATCGTTTCCCTCCGCAATCAGGGCATTGCTCGTCTGTTGTAAAAGGAGCAATCTTCTTCTGAGAAGCTTCTGATTTTTCAAACTCGGTTTTAATGTTCTGCATGATGAATCTCTCAGCAAGACCTGCGTAAGTAGTATTCATTCCTTCTATGAAAGTTGAATTAATTTTTACAGGTTTACAATAAACCAGTTTGTCATACTCTTCTTCTGAATAATCCTTAATCTTTTTATCGCAATCAAAAAATCCGGTAGCCGCATACATTTTCCATTGCCATGTACCAGGCTTATATCCCGGTAATAAAATTGCCCCTTCATTTAACGATTTCTCTTTATCCAGCGCTTTATCCAGATCCAACGCTACAATCCTGCCGATGCCTTCACAGGTCTTGCACATTCCATTTGGATCATTAAACGAAAAATAAGATGAGGGTCCTAGATGCGGTTGCCCAATTCTTGAAAAAAGCAACCGGAGCAACGGATTGATATCCGTAATTGTACCAAGAGTTGACCTAGAATTACCTCCAATTCTTTTTTGGTCTACAATAATTGCTAGGGATAGGTTTTCAATTGAATCAACCTCCGGATGACTATACTTAGGTAAATAAATTTGAACAAATTTGCTAAAGGTTTCATTTAACTGTCGACCTGCTTCCTGGGCAATTGTTTCAAATACAATGGATGATTTTCCCGATCCTGATACTCCGGTAAAGATTGTTATCTTCTTTTTGGGAATTCGTAAACTGATATTCTTTAGGTTATTGGCACGGGCACCTACGATTTCGATATACTCATGTTCCATTTTGAATCTCCTTCATAGTAGTTTATAATGAAATTAGCTTAATCAATATGTATCGATTGGGTTACTATTTTATTTTCATACCTGGTTGCTCTTTCCTATGTTTCTACAAAATTCCTATATCCTTTAGTATACTATCATAGCATTGAATTATCCAGTATTTTAATAGAAAGTCGTAATTTAGTACGTTTAAAGAAGCAGTTTTTCCTTTCATCGTTACCGTTATCGTCTATGATCTTTATTTGTGGAAATTATTTCCATCATATCATTCATGTATTTATATAATTTATTGAAAAAGCCGGTACTATTATAGATACCGACCTTGTCATTTCTATTGAATTACTCTTATTACATTTTAACCATTAATAAGTACATAATTCCCATCTTTATTCTTCTAAAACCAAATAAACAGTGGGCATTTCGTTCGCATTCCAATTGACCTTCAAATAATCTTTGTCCCTCATATTCTCTATTGTTGCACATATAATATCATCAAACATCCTCATACAAGCAATGCTTGTAATCTGCTGCTTTAAATGTGTTGGTGTGTGATTTTTAAGTACTTTTTCTATGATCTTCATAATTTCTGAAGCAATATCCAAGAACACATATATGATTGGGTCTAATATACTGAATAAATCTTTAATCTGGCTTTGAGAATAAACCGGTAGACTTAAAGATACTGAGCCATTCTCATTGATTGCATATCCCTTTTCGATTAGCTCTGCCATAAACTCTTTTTCATACTCGTTAAAGTTATGTACCTTGTTTGATGCAAGTTTTACAAGAAAGTTTGCTAATTTTAAATTGCGGTAGAATACATTACTATCACTTTTGATATGGGGAAGATAATCTAAGAAATGTAATTCACCCTCTATAAGACATTCGTCATATTTGCTCATATTGCAAGTATTTAATACTCCTCTTGGTGATTCATCACCCCATACATATGCCTTCTCTCCAAATGCAGTAACAGGTGATTCCCAAGGAGTAAACTTTTCTGTAATTTTACCGAATAAATAATTCATTGTAACGCAAGTAATATGCCAATAGAACGAATTCCTAGACATATCACTAAGATGAAAGCCTATGCTTCTGATCTTTTCCTCGTTGTCGGATATATAACGATACAGCTTATCAGCAATGTCTTCCTGCCTTTTCATAATTTTTGAATCAAGCTCATTCTTAAATTCCTTTGTAAATATGATAATATTTGTACTGTACTTATAACCGTTTTTTATTATTAAACCAGCTTTTAACAGTGTACTGATTTCCTTTTCCAAATAAGGCAATGCAACTCCTATTTGCAGACTGATTTCCTCTTCTGTTAAACTGTCATTATAACAAGCAAACAGGATATTTTGCGGGATTTTCTTATCGTTTGTTATCTTCCAAAATTGATTTGGACCCTCTCCCATATACATAAGCTCTAAGGTCTTGGGATTATAGCTTTGCTCTCCATAACTTCGTTCCATATCCATACCCTCTTTCAATATTTTTCTTGCTTTAAAAAGCAAGTATTTTACCATGCTTTCACTAATACCTAAAAGAGATGAGATTTCGATACAAGATTTATTTTCTAGATAATAAAGGATTACTGCTTTGCGATATTTTTCAGTTAACAAAGATAATTCACGCCTTAAAACGTAAAGTTCATCGTTTCGATTATTAATATTTTCAAAACAATCCACTTCGTCAAATATGTCCTCTGTTAACTCACAATTTCTTCTCTTCGACCTTTTTCTGTACCAAGCTGCATAAACATTTCCGGCAACAGCCCACATAAAACCATAAAAAGCCTTTTCATCACGAATATTTGTTACAGATTTTATAAGCTCTACAATAATATCCTGCGCTAAGTCCTCGGCATCATGTTGGTTTGATGTTCGTGCAATACAATAGGATAGTACAGACCTTGATATGCTTGCCATTTTATCATCTAGATTATCTATCTCCAACATCTCACCTCTTTTCTGTTTTTTGAAGCACTTGATTGAACGTTTCTACGTTCTGCTTATATAGTTGCAGTAATAATGATTTGGTTAATAAAAATGTAAGTTTAATAATAATTATTTAGATAAAATTCTTCCGAAATTGTGCACTCCAAAATAACTTGACTTGATGCAATAACATTATGTTCTCACATGATTTTTTAATATAAGAAGCCAACATATTCTTACCTCACTCTCATACAGTTCAGTATGGGGTAAGATCATAGAGTCTTCAATCAATAAATTAAATTTTGATTAGGGTATTTATCAATATTTCCTTTTAAATCCATTAACATGCTATTATTTAGAATCCCCTTTTAATAATTTACATACTTCTTGATAATTCTCCGAAAAAACACTTCCTTTATTCCAGACAAAGTTAAAATCATGAGCAACCTGAAAATCTTTTAGTTTTATTTTTTTTAAGCTACCATCTGCCAATTCCTTTTTCACTGCTGCTTCATATAAAAACGTTATTCCATATCCTGATTGCACCAATGATTTAATCGCATTCATCCCACCTAATTCAATTACATGGCTAAAATCCTCAAAATCAATATTTCTTGCAGCAAGGTTTTTTTCAAGTATTTCTCTGGTTCCAGATCCATCTTCCCGAATAATAATTCGTTCCTCCAATAAATCAATCAATTGCTCAGGTTCTCTTTTAAAAGAGTAATCCTGTTTACAAACAGGAATATACTGCTCCTGGGAGTACACCATATAATCAAATTTACTCTTGGGAAAATTACCTTCCACCATGGCAAAATCAATTTCACCGATCGTAAGCTTGTCCAATAACTCGCTGGTATTCCCTACCATCATTCTTATCTCAACATTCGGGTATAAATCCAGATATTCCTTTATATGTTCTGCCATTACAAACTCACCGATTGTTAATGTCGCCCCGAAAATCAACCTCTTTTTCCATTTATCAATATCCTTAATACTCTCTTTCAAATAAATATCATCATGCTTCATTGTAACCGCTGCCTCATATAAAAGCGTTCCTACATGCGTTAAATACATTTTCTTGCCTTCATATGCAAATAGTTTACTACCATAATAATCTTCTAAGTAGTGTATGTGCTGTGTTACCGCCGGTTGCGTTATATTTAATTGAACTGCAGCTTTTGTTAAATTCATACATCTGCAAACCGCTAAAAAAGTATCCATTCTAAAATCTAACATAATGATAATATTCCTTTCAATAAAAATAACTTATCCTTAATTATAAATCACTCCATTAACTATAACATTTTTTTATCGTAATATAAATAATGATAAGTTCATTTTATATATAATTTATGATATTCTTTATTTCGTTATTAAGCTTTTCACTATCTTTGCAGAATTCATAATACATAAAGGAGCATAAAAAATGAATATCATTAAAAAAAATCTACCTGGCATATTACTAAGTACTACGATAGCCATTCCATCCTGGTTATTGGGAAAGAATTATCCTATCATCGGTGGGCCGATTATTGCTATTATCACTGGAATGTTGATTGCCTTTTTCGTTAAAAATAAAACTGTTTTTGCACCAGGCATCAAATTTACTTCAAAAAAAATACTGCAATATGCAGTAATTCTCTTAGGTTTTGGGTTAAATCTCACCGTAGTTTTTAATACAGGTAAACAATCTCTTCCCATAATAATCAGCACGATTACAACCTCTCTCGTTATCGCATTTGCTCTTCATAAAACAATCCATATCCCTGCTAATATTTCTACCTTAATAGGGGTTGGTTCCTCCATATGTGGCGGCTCTGCGATTGCAGCGACTGCTCCTGTGATCGATGCTAAAGATGAGGAAGTTGCTCAAGCTATTTCCGTTATCTTCTTTTTTAACATACTGGCTGCCATTCTGTTCCCTTCTCTTGGCGTGTGGCTAGGTTTTTCTGAGACTTCCGGAGAGGCTTTCGGTATCTTTGCAGGAACAGCAATCAATGACACATCTTCTGTAACCGCTGCTGCTTCTACCTGGGATAATATGTATCATCTAGCTTCTGCCACCCTCGATAAAGCTGTAACTGTTAAATTAACAAGAACCTTAGCAATCATCCCAATTACGCTTGTTCTTGCTTTGGTACGGACCAAAAAGACAAGTAAGGTCGGAGGAGAAAAGATTAATTTGAAGAACATCTTTCCCTTTTTTATTCTATATTTTATTTTAGCATCCCTGATAACCACCATCGCTACAAATTTCGGTGTTTCTTCTTCATTATTTACTCCGTTGAAAGAGTTAAGTAAATTTTTTATCATTCTGGCTATGGCAGCGATCGGATTAAATACTGATCTGGTTAAGCTGGTCAAAGGTGGTGGTAAACCACTTCTGATGGGTTTTGGATGTTGGTCAGGAATTACAATCGTAAGTTTATTGCTGCAACATCTTCTTAGTATTTGGTAATCTTATAATAATAAAGAATAAATATTACCCTAATGAAACAGTGCCTTGAACCAGTGCCTGACCCCGTGAACAAACTGTGAACGAGAACAGATTACCCTAGTTATGGGTATATGTAAAAAGTCTGATTTCAAAACTTATGACAGGATTTGAAATCAGACTTTTGATAAATATGAAACAGTATGAAACAGTGCCTGACCCCATGAACAAATTGTGAAAAATTGTGAACGAGAACAGATTACCCTAGTTATGGTATATGTAAAAAGTCTGATTTCAAAACTTATGACAGGATGTGAAATCAGACTTTTATATAAAAAAAATTATCATTAACTCCTATGAAATACACTTTTATTTCTACAAAGGCATTTTGATACTGGTGTGTATTTCTTCAATTACTTAACGTACTGAATTCAAATATTTTATTATCACTAAAATCCCTGCTAACAAAGCTTCCTTTACAAGCAAAACTCCCCTTACATCTTGCTCCCTTTGCTTCTAATAGCTTTATTAATTTCATATTGTAATACCTCATACCAACGCCGCTTGTTGAAAAGACGAAAACATCTTTATTCATTAAGTTTAATTTATCAACACATTTAAATATTTGAGGAGCCATGCTTTCCTTATACACACCAGACCCAAACCCAATGAAATCATATTCATCAATCATAATATTCTTTGAATTCTTCAAATTTAATAAATCAGCATTGATTTTCTTTGAAAATAATTCAGCTATTTTCTCTGTATGACTTTTATAAGTGGAACAATATAATATTAAAGATTTCATACATTATTTCCTCCAATTCCATACTAAATAATAAAGATTAATTCTATAATTCTAACACTGCGATAGGCTCATTATTATATATCTCACCGTTCTCACAAAAGCCAAAACTTTCATAAAGTCTTTTCGCAACGATGTTATCTGCTTCATAGGCTATCCAACAATACTTGGCAGGTCCTGCTGGAAATGTACGTATGTAGTCTAATATTTTCGCCATAGCTTCTCGTCCGTACCCTTGTTTTTGATATTGCTCTCCAATCATTAGGCGTAAAATGCAATAATTATTATCTGCCATTTCCGGTTGATCATAACCCGTATTTCCATACACGATCATAACAAAACCTACCATCTGCTCCTTAGCATAAATAGCAAACGGTAAAGGACTGCCTCCATTCGTAGCTAATACATAACAGGATGCAACGCTCGATAGATTTGATGCAACATATTTTTGTTGTTCTTTCGATACCTCTAACCGAAATAACTCCCGTCGGTTTTCTAAGGTTATTTTTCTAAGAGTTATCATATAACTTCCACCTCCATTATTTATTTTCCAGTTCCATAAACAGATACATCGGTATTTTACTAAGCCACTCTATTCTTTTTGAATGCTCCATCTGTTCTTTGGTAGGAATTGGTTCGTTCATATCGGTTAATAGGAATCCAAATCTAGTAAATGCTTTCACATAGTCTGAAAGTGTTCTATGACGATAAACTACCGGAGCACTTATCCCTTTTATTTCACCGATCCATTCCGTAGGATAAAAATAATCTGTAACTACCACCCTAATACCATCCTCTTCTATTATCCACTTGCTTTCCTTAGGTTTATAGCAGGGATGAAGAATAGAAATAAATACCTTGCCTGTAGGTTTTAGTACTCGATGGATTTCTTTTAAAGTACCTTCAAGATCTTCCACATCCATTAGCATCATAGAACATAAAACAATATCATACTCATTATCCATGACTTTATTAAGATCATTCGAATTTTGTAATAAAGTCTTTATGTCCAGCCCTGTTTTGATTGCCTGGTCATCAACATAAGCTAACATCGTATCAGAACAATCCACCGCAGTAACAACTGCACCTTTCTCAGCCAGAGCTCTAGCATATCCTCCTTCTCCACAACCCATATCTAATATATGCTTTTCTTTAACCTCTCCCATCGCTTGCAAAGTAAAAGGCATAATAAAGTAATTACGGAAATCATTATTTTGTGCAGCTTTAATCCATTCCTCTGCTCCAACCTTACTCCAGCATTCTGTTGAACTATCCTTTTTCATTTGGAAACCGCTTCCTTTTTGGCACAAACAATATAGTACTACACCATCTTCCGGTACATAGATTTCGCCTTGACCACTCATCAGAATATTAAAATCATTCTGCTTCGTGTAATTTACTAGTTCCTCAAGAGAGAACGTTTCCCAATAAATATCTCGTTCCTGATAGGGGTAAAATTTATCATCGTCAAGACAGTAATCATAATGTTCCCTTATGTATTTCAGATCATGCCCCGAATAACTAAACAGCCCTCCGGGTTTTAAAACACGCTTACATTCTAGTAGAAAGCTTTTCTTGTAATCATCTCCGTATAGCAATCCAAAGGTCTGATTCCATAGAATTACGATATCAAAGGCCTCGTCGTCAAAAGGAAATAAATTTCCATCATAGTGATAGAATTCCACCTTATTATTTGCCTTCCATGATTCTTCCCTTGCTTTCTCTACTGCATAATTAGAAATATCAAGTCCGATTACCTCAAATCCCTGCTTGTAAAGAGAAAATGCCTCCCTTCCCATTCCACTTCCAATATCAAGAATTTTTGCTCCACGAGGAAACCTATCTGCTACCTGTTGTTCCCAAATCTTTAACTTTCCTTTATCCCAACTCTTCATTTCATCAATATGTTCTTTTTGTTCATACCAATCAATAACTTTTGAATTCATCATAACCTCCTTGTAAAGGATCCTTTTTTTACCGGTATCTTCATTGTAACGCGTAACAAAAATATTACTAGACTTTTATTTTAACTTATGGTATAGTGTATACTATACTATGCTTGAAACAGCTTCTTCGAAAACCGAAGAAGCTGTTTCTTTATAATCTTAATTTGTACCTCTTAGTATTTATCCTTACAATTGCTTTTAAATGACATAAGCAAATCTCAACTACTCCATAATGATCATTGCACACAGCCACGATATTTCAACCTCTTTTGTTTAGCTCCTTTTTAATTAATGATGATGCTATCTCGAGCGATGTTATCATATTCATAGTAAGCGATAATTGAGGATTCCCTTCTTTTAACTTTTCTCTGACTTTTATGCACTTATTCATGGTTGAGATAATTGGTGGAAGTGCTTTTTCTAAATCTTCTTTAGAGAAATTATCCATTGTTACATTTCCATTTAATTCCTTTAATATCAGTGATGATGATAGATAGAGTGCTTTCAACCTATTCCTAGTAAGCGATGCTTGAGGTGAACCCTCTTTCAACTTTGTTTGTACTTTCTCGGACCTGCTTATCATTGAGGCCATTGTTTTAAGAGCTTTTTCAAAATCTTCATATGTATAGTTATCCATAAATAATCTCCTCTTAAAATTCTATAAACATTTATCATGACTTAAAAACTCTACGATATGCTTATTTGTTTTTTCATATGAATTATCAACACTCCTTCTTATAGGAGCGTAAAGAAACAGTTTTATTCATCTAATAATTATTATACAACTCTATCGCAACGAGTAAGCTTTTTTAAAATAAATTCCTACTTATAAGTAATATCCTTGTTAAAACCTTATGCAATTAGTATAATGTTACTACATTACAAAAAAGAGGTGTATATCAATGCGACCCATAGATATAGCGAAACTACTTAATATAAGTACAACAACTTTAAGAAGGTATGAAGATAGAGGTTTAGTACCCCCAGCATCCCGCTCTACCACCGGGTATAGGAATTATACTGAGACACATTTGGCATATTTTATTTGTGTTAGGGAAATGTTACCTGCATTTGATTTAACTTTTATTGCAAAGGTTATGGCAAAAGTAAAAGAAGGACATATTGATGAGGCCTTATGGATTGCTAACAAAGCGCAAGCTGATTTATGGAATGAAAAACTAACGTATAAAAAAACCGTTGAAATGCTGCTCCATACGAAGTTTGATACATCCAATACAAAAGAATTGAACATAGGAGAAATAAGTAAAGAAACAGGTATACCTGTTACTACTATTCGCTATTGGGAAAAAGCTGGACTTTTATTTCCGGAAAGAAATAAAGAGAATAAATATCGTATCTATACCAATGAACACGTACGACAAGTTTTAACGCTAAATGCCATTAAACTGTCCGTTCAAACTCACAGGCTGAAGCATTTTTTTCGTACAATGAAGGAAACCTACGAAGCTTTTGATTATTCAAATCGTGAAGATATTGAACGATTTTTAGATAATATACATGTCCAATTAAATCAAATGAACCGTTCACAAATTAAAAGCATTTCTTCGTTATATAAGTTATGTCAGTTAGTGGAAACAGACTTATAAATCAGTCAGTTCACATTGATTGTTCATTTTCATATATTATAGAAACAATGTTCCAGAGGATTTTATATGTGTACAGCTATGACCTTACAAACTCGATCGAATGAAGTTTTTTTCGGAAGAACCATGGACTTTTCACATGCTATAATACCTCAGCTCTATATCATTCCTAAATCCTATGTATGGTATAACAGTTTAAACAATTGTCAAATGATAGACTCCTACAGAATGATAGGTCTTGGACAAGAGCTGGATGGCATGTTTGGACTTTTTGATGGTGTTAATGAAAAAGGCTTTGCTGCTGCCGCGTTATATTTTGCCGGATATGCCCAGTATGGTACATCATTAACGGATACCTCCTCCGACTCGATTGCATCCATAGATTTTCTTCATTATATTCTGGGTAGTTGTACTTCAGTAAATGAATTACCTGATCTACTTAAAAATGTATCAATAATAGGTATTCCGGATCCTGTTACACATACGATAGCACCGTTACACTGGATCGCCACCGATCGAAGTGGTGCTTGTGTAATCATTGAGCCTACCAGCAGAGGATTGGAATTAATCGATAATCCCATCGGTATAATGGCGAATAGTCCAGATATTCATTGGCATCTAACAAATTTGAGAAATTATAGTAATACATCTCCGACGCAATCAGAGGATGTGGTCTGGAACAATGTTTTATTAACTCCGTTTGGGCAAGGTGGAGGTACTACCACTCTACCCGGTGGTTTCACCTCACCGGAGCGTTTCATTCGAGTTGCTTATCTAAAATCACATATACCGAAACCGAAAGATAGCAAAGAAGCTCTTAACGCATGCTTCCATATTATGGGAAATGTCTCTATTCCGAAGGGAGCTGTTATTACTAATCGAGAGGAATATGATTATACAAAATATACTGCCTTTATCAATACAAGTACCTGTGAATACTTCTATAAAACATATGACGAACTAAATATAAATAAAGCAAGTCTTTGGTATACGGTATAGTATGAGTATATAAGCATAAGTATCTTAGCATTTTTATGATAATAGTATGTTTCTTCCAATAATATGTAAACCGGGGCGTAAAGATTAAAATAACCCTCTATGCCAAATGCAATCTAGCATAGAGGGTTGTTTGTCAACGGGAATAAAGTAACTTTACAAATACTAAGTAGGAGCATTTTTTATTAACAATTACGATCTTCTTAATCTCTGTGTTATTTAATTTAAGGGTCTTCAATTATCCGTTAACGATTGTACCACCATTGATATGGATGGTCTGGCCTGTAATATAAGTAGATGCATCCGAAGCCAAAAATACATACGCCTCAGCCACCTCTACAGGCTGCCCAGGCCGCTTTAACGGTGTGTCCTTTCCGAATGTTCCTACAGTATTCTCATCTAGAGTAGAAACTATTAATGGAGTCCAGATAGGACCAGGTGCAACTTGATTTACCCTAATCTTTCGATCCGCCAGATTCGCAGACAAGGATCTGGTAAAGGCAGTGATTGCACCTTTTGTAGCGGAATAATCTAGTAAGTCTGCATTTCCTTTAAAAGCTGTAACAGAGCTCGTATTTAATATAATACTATTTTCCTTAAGATGTGGAAGTGCTGCTCTCGTTAAATAAAACATACCAAAGATGTTAGTCTGAAAAGTCCTCTGTAACTGTTCATCTGTGATATCCTCCAATCTCTTTTGGAGATGCTGTTCGGCTGCATTATTAATAATAATATCCAAGGTATTGAATTCTTGCATGGTCTTCTCAACAATTTGGTTGCAGAAATTGCTATCGCCAATATCCCCTTTCATTAATAACGCTTTGCTCTGATAGCCCTCTACTATTTGCTTCGTAGTATTTGCATCATCATCTGCAATATTATATACAATGACAACATTGCAACCTTCCTTTGCATAAGCTACCGAGATAGCTCTGCCAATTCCACTGTCTCCTCCTGTTATAATAGCTGTTTTTCCCTTTAACCTACCGGTTCCTTTATAATCTGGATTATCATAGATTGGTTCCGGCTCC
Source organism: Herbinix sp. (assembly GCA_029238935.1). Lineage (GTDB taxonomy): Bacteria > Bacillota > Clostridia > Lachnospirales > Lachnospiraceae > Mobilitalea. The sequence goes on along the minus strand of JAQZBN010000031.1, from coordinate 2,126 downwards.
ATTCGGCTTTCCTTTCCCGGGGTAGGTTGAGTCTGACCATGAATTTCTTGTGGGGTATACATCTCATTATCTTTCATTATCCATTATCTCCTGATATTTTTTGTTAGTATAACCCTAAAGAACTTCAAATATAATCTTATTTATCCTTTATTGCTATACATAAGAGTATCAATATACCTGAAAAAATCATCTGGCTTCATCCTCATCTTATAATCATATACAGCATATCCTATCGCAAAACTTAGCTTGTACCCTTTTTCAGACTCCTGATTAAATTTCTCTACATTATCTCTTAATATTGAAACTTCAGCTTCAAGAATATCTTTATCACTGGTATTTAATATTGCAAAAAATTCATCTCCACCATATCTTGCTACAAAATCTTCTCTACTTAACGATCTCTTAATTATTTGAGCAGCATCCTTTATTGCTTCATCTCCAATATCATGACCAAATGTATCATTAATCTTTTTAAATCCATCCAGATCTATTAGAATTGCAGAAAAAGTTTTAGTTTCTGTGCTATTTTTAACTCTTATCACAAGATACTTATCTAATTGCCTTCTATTATATACTCCTGTTAGATAATCCGTAATCAAACTGGAATCTTGAATATTAAAATAAATGATTAAAAGTGATACCATCATACCGGTCCAAGCGAGTGCCCACCCATAAAATATAATTTGAATCGTTGCTCCAATTGTGATCGGCAATATGAATACCAGCATTGAATAATAATACCTTTTTTCTATCCTTCTCCTATTCTTGTATACGTAATACATAGAGTAGATTAATAGGATATAGCAATAAAGAATATGTATCAAATATAAGGATCCCCGGGAGTATAAATTGCTACTATTCACATAGAAAAACCAGCCAGTGTGCAAACTTACTACAGACATTACCCCATTTATCAGGAGTAATGCTGCTAAATAGTACTTCATTCTTTCTATCCGCTTTTCATTCTGTTTCATCTGATAACATACATATAAAATCCACAAGGTTCCTGTGACAGGTTCTACAACAAAGAGTAAAAGATTAAATATCTTATTCAGCAGTAGAAAATGAATCCCAGGCAGTCCATCAAATACCCATGCTCCTATATCACTCAGTATTAAAAATATATTTGCTCTTACCAAACCGAGAAAGACTTTATTACTAATGAATACCTTTTCTAGCCGGTTCCTGGCATTATAATAAATAAATATTAATATTATGATTGCTATTATACTAGAATCTAAGGTCTTAAAATTCTCCATATCTTCCATTCCCCATAACATAAAGTCTACTTCATTAACCAATTATAGCATTAAATGGTCGAAAGTATATCATTTTTCTTACTTAAAACAATTGATCATATAAAATCCTTTTTTCATCCTTGCATTTCTCAGCAATATTCTTGTTACTGCTGTGGTATAAAAGTTTTTTAATTATTCAGGTTGCGGTTTCAGCTTTTAGGTACAGATGGTGTAATCGGTAATAATAAAATCTTTCAAAAGCAATTCTTCAATATCTCCACAAGATAATAACCCAAGTAAAAAAGGGCGTGAAAATTTATGTTTTCATGCCCTTTTAAAAGTATATAAATATCCAATTGTTATACAGTTTTTCAACAGAACTATACTACGGTTCAACAAATACTCTGTCAATCTCAAATAGTAGTACTCTGATCCTATATGGATAAATCAGAAGCTGATTTTCTGTATTATTGATTTTGCTTTGTATGATATAAATTAAATCAATCGAATGAATAATGATGAACATACCATAAGCAACAGCGTTTATTTATTTAACCCATGAACTTGAACTTCATAAATACGAACGGCTGAATCCGAACCCTGTGTCGGCTTTATCGCTGTGACTTTAACATAACGTGCTTCTCTTGGCCTGAAAGTGTCTAACGTTTCAGCTGCAGTATTTGTCTTAGCTTCAATGGCAGGTTCAAAGATCTTTCCATCCACACTAGTTTCAATGGTATACCATAACGTGTTCATGTCAGGGCTTTCATTTCCTTTTTCTGCATGGGCCATATAAACTTCACTGACCACTTTAATTTCACCAAGATCAACTATAATATTATGAGGAGCGGGACCAGTTGCACACCATTTTGTATTTGTTTTTCCATC
>JAQZBN010000001.1 GCA_029238935.1 Herbinix sp. | reverse complement strand
ACTATTGATATGCCATCTGTTGTAAAAGAAGCAGATATTATTATCGTAGCAGCAGGTAAAGCAGGCATGATAAACGGATCATACTTAAGAAGCGGTCAAAGTAGTTATTGATGTCGGTATAAATGTGAATGAAGAAGGCAAGCTTTGCGGAGATGTTAAATATGACGAAGCAGAAGCTATTGTTGATGCAATCACACCTGTTCCAGGCGGAGTAGGAAGTGTTACAACATCTGTATTAGTTGGACATGTAGTTGAAGCTGCAATGCGAAAATATTTGTAAAGATAAATGTTACTGGATGCAGGAGTACTGGTAAATGAATAATAATATAGAGCAATAGTCAATGCAAAGTTCAATTTGTTGATTTGATTGATCCGCTTTTTTATACACTACGAAGCAGGAAATATATTGATTGTGAAAACCCATAATAGAGGTTGGGATTGTACCGGAGGTCAAATTGAGATTGGTGAGAATCTGGAGGAGGGTGTACTTCGGGAAATCTTAGAAGAAAGCGGAGTAAAAGCATCCGTGCGTTGTTTGTGTGGAATTTATTCTAATGTAGGACAGCATGTATTTTATGATGGAATCACACCGGTTCCGACGAAAGTAATGTTTGATTTTATCTGTGATTACATCGAAGGGGATTTAACGACATCAAATGAAACCAGTGAGGTAATATGGGTACCGAAGGAAAAGGTATTGGACTATATCACTTCCCCAGCACAGTATTATCGATTTCAGAATTTACTTAACTTTGATGGACGCATTCATTATTGTTCCTATGTTACAAAACCGGAGTTTAAGGTGTTATCCTCCAGATTTGTTTCATGATGGCGGTGTAAACATTTAGAGCGGAATCAAGGCTTAATAATATCTAGAATAGGATTCCGCGATTATGAATAAGTAATGTATTTGCTGATACAGAATAAGGAGTTCATAGATATTGAGGCATACATTAAACGGGGGTGTAATTATGTTAAAATTACAAGGCAATGATATCTATCTTGCAGTTATGGAGCGTAAAGATTGTATCAGGATATGGAATGATTTTGAGTATGATTTTGATCATCCCACAGAGCCACTGAACATCGGACATTCGGAAGAAAAAGCAGATCAGTGGTTTGATGATATTCAAAAAAATCAAGGTGCTAAGACTGGGAATCGCTCGAAGGGATATGGAAAACAAGCTGTAAAGTTGATGTTGCATTATGGCTTTTATTATATGGGACTTGAGAGAATTACAGCAAATACGTTAGAGATTAATACAGCGGCTCAGAAATCCTTAGAACAAACAGGATTTGTATTAGAGGGTGTAGAACGAAAAGCCATATTCATGAATTGTAATCGATACTCCAGATTGAATTACGCTATATTAAAAGAGGATTATCAAAAATAGCTGTATAAAGATAGCTGTATAAAGATAGATATATAAAGATAGATGTATAAAGACAGATGAATACTATGTTGGTACATAATATAGCCAAATACAAAGCTATTACTAAACAAATAAAGAAAGTTGAACTTATATGGAAAAATATCTATTTCTCATTGCTATCATAATTGTACTCATATTCTCGGTATATTGTATCTACACTAGATCGAACCAAGTAAGAATGAAAAGTATATTGCGTCTTGGTGTATTTGCTTTATTCCTTGTATTTACTATAACTTCTGTTATACCTTGGAGTTTTCGTTACGTAGCACTTTCAGCTCTTCTAATTGTATGGGCATTAATTGGAGCAATCACCTTAGTGAGAAAAAAGGAAAGTAAAAATAAGTATAAGCAAATACGGATTATCCTTAGGGGGTTCGGTTCCATTCTTTTAATCGCATTTGCATTACTACCAGCATTTGCATTTCCTCAGTACCATATGATTGCGACGACCGCGACGACCGGTGATCTGGAAGTCGCGACTGTACTATATACATACACTGATAGTAAACGTGTAGAGACATACACAAATACCGGTGAACCTAGAAAGCTAAATGTACAATTCTGGTATCCAAAAAATTCAAAGGAGGATTATCCGCTGCTCGTATTTTCCCATGGTGGACTAGGAATTCGAACGAGCAATGAATCCCTCTATAATGAATTAGCCTCCCATGGTTATGTAGTGTGCTCAATCGATCATACCTATCATAGCTTATTTACAACCGATGTTGATGGCAATAGAATCTCAGCAGATTCTGGTTATATGAAGGAGTGTTCCAAAGAAGATGCAAAAAAGGATAAACAACAAAGTTATGAATATTATCAGAAATGGATGGAGCTTCGCACCGGGGATATCAATTTTGTCATAGATCATATCCTTTCTGAAGCTCAGAATTCAAAAGGAGATATTGCATATCAAAAAATTGATATTAGTAAAATCGGAGTAATGGGGCATTCTCTAGGCGGTGCTGCCGTCCTTGGAATAGGAAGAGAACGTAAGGATGTTGGTGCGGTAATGGCTTTAGAAGCACCATTTCTATGTGATATTCAAGGGGTGGAAGCAGATGAGTTTGTATTTGAAGATGAGCCTTATCCTATACCGCTTCTTAGTATATATTCGGATAGCTCCTGGGGTCATCTATCCGAGTGGGCCCAATATGAAGAAAACTATGCAATTCTATCCGATAGCGATCCTAACACCCATGACGTATATTTGAAGGGCACAGGTCATTTTTCATTAACGGATCTGGCACTCACCAGCCCACTTTTCACTTGTATCTTTAATGGTCAGCTGCCACAAATGGACACGGAGGTTTGTTTAAAAAGAATTAATCAGCTTACCCTGGACTTTTTCAATTGCTATTTGAAGGGGAAAGGTGAATTTATAGCGGAGCGTGAATATTAAATAATGGCGAACTTAGTATAGATAGTTACTAGGTTCGCTATTATTATGCAATTATGGTGATCGAAATAATTTATATTACGCAAATATTCGCAAGCAAATAGTTTCCATATCTTGGATTGTCATGTTATAATAGCTCTATGGTTAATAATGGTAAATTGTTCGCTTTTAGTCATTTTATAGAAAGTGACTAGGAATACCAAGCAGAAACAACCGGGGATGTCGCATGATCTGCCGAAAAGATCGTGGAAGGGATGGTATAAGAATGAAGAGGAAGCGTCTTATCTATGACGATTGGACAGTAATTAGTTCAAAAAGATACAAACAGATAATGTTGGATACAAAACTTTACAAAGGAATCGTTGCGCTATTAATTATCGATGAGGTTTTGGCACCGCAAATATGGGAGTTTCAAGGTGTGAACTATATTGCATGTGATAAGGGTGTGAAATGGTTACAACTCATACCAGATCAGCAAAACTACGTAATTACAGCCATGATAAATGCAAAAAACGAGATTGAACTTTGGTATATCGATATGATCGCTGACTATGGAATTGACCCTGATCACATTGCTTATTTTCATGATCTGTATCTGGATTTGGTTGTATATCCTGATGGAGCGATCAAGGAAGATGATAGGGACGAGCTGGATGAAGCATATGAACAGAAAATAATAACTGATCAGTTACATAGGCTTGCTTTAGAAACCAGCCAGAATTTGCAGGAGGGTTTCCTAAGGGACATCTCAAAGCTTCGAAAGCTGTGTAACTATTGCTATGATGAAATTAATGAGTGTCATGAGAACCTGGTAGAAAAGTCCATATAGATGAAACGATTGCTTATGTGGACGGATGAAACGAAATAAATACGAAAGGGAGTGGATAAACCATGAAGGATATGTTTCCTTTGGAGGTATCTGTTCTATCTTCAGATGCATTAGGTAATTATTTTAGTAGGCAATATTTTTCGAAAGCAGCAGTTTGCTGCCGCTTGCATTATAGAGGGGTTCATGACATTTATCAGGTAAGATTTGATAAGGATATCTTTTATTATAAAGTATATCGACAAGGGATGAGAAGTAAAGAGGAGATTCAAGCGGAGGTTGATTTACTCAACTACCTTAAAGCAAATGGTGTGAATGTCGCATATCCGGTAAGAAGGCAGAATGGGACATTTCTGAGTGAATTTCAAACGGTGAATGGAATAAGATACGGAGTAATGTATGAAGCAGTTGGAGTTCGAAGTTTTGATGAAGTAGAAGAAACAGCGGACTTAAATGAAAGACTTGGTAGCTATATTGCCTCCATCCATCAGGTTTGGGATCGTTGTGACTTAAAGATTGACCGAAAGAAGATAGATTCCCAGTTGTTTATTGATCATTCAATGGATGCAATACGTGAATTTACAAAGGTACATGATTTTGACCTGGATTTTTTAGAGAACGTAGCTGGAAAAATAAAAGAAAAATTATATGATCTACCGGTAGAGCAACCACAGTATGGAATGTGCCACGGTGATTTTTATGGAGGAAATATTCGGTTGAATGGGGACAACAGTCCTGTGCTATATGATTTTGATTTCTGTGGAATTGGATGGAGAGCATATGATATTTCCATGTATGCATTTCCCTTCAGCATGGGAGCTGATGCAAATAAGTTAAGTAAAAGAGAAGTGAGAAAGGACCAGTTTCTTAAGGGGTATAACAAAGTAAGACCAATGTCAGAGAAGGAAATACAGTCCATTGCACTCTTTATACCTTTTCGTAGGATTTTTAATCTGGGTACTCTTTACATCACTTATTTACAAAATACTTGGGGAGATGCTGCTGTGTTTCGGAATATAGATGCAGATATTATGATGTTAAAGCAGTGGTTAGAAATAAATCCAGTACTATAGATGTCTACTCCTTCTTTGTTTCAGATATGTTTGGAGTGAGCTGGGAACGAATGACAGAACAATAGAGGGGTAGTTGAAGTGGATGGGATATATGAATATATTTTTAATGAAACAAAGAGAGCGATCGAAGATATTTTGCCAAACGAAGTGGTAATAACAGAAACTTCAAAAACGAAATTTACCATAGTAGTTCTTGAACATGGTAGTGTTATTATTAAGGTAGATAGAAGATTCATTCCGCTTATGAACGAGTATGTCCTTACGTATCGAGATAATTTATTTTCAGACAATGCGATCAATTTTATAAAAGAGCATTTCCGTTTGAATAATCCTGTTTGCCCTTGTGAATACATCTACGGCTTAATCAGTGGACACAAAATGGCACCAGTCTCTATCTTTACTACCACCGTTCAAATTAATCTGGAAACGTTGAAAGCGATGGATCATAATCCGTTTCAAAAATATCCATTCAAACATCCAAATGAAAATCTGATTTATTTTGGTACCTATGATAAAGGTGAGTTAGTGGCTTTAGTAAGCGGCTATCTTGGAGATGATAAGGCGGTGGAGTTGACCGGCGAAACATTACCGGAGTATCGTAAGCTAGGGTTTGCTAAATCAAATACAGCAGTTATTACAAACTATTTATTGGAACAAGGGTTTGACGTAATGACTACCAACGCAGTGAGCAATTCTGCTTCCATTCATACGGTAGTATCATTAGGATTTCAGCGTTATGGATGCCAGCTGGCATTTTATGCAATAGATTGATAATGTTTAGAAACGTTATGAGGATAAAAATAGGCATGAAAGATATAAGGGGGAGTAGGATGGATATGGTAATAAAAAGACTTTCTCCGGAGTTAATCAACGATTATCTGGAGTTTTTTGATCATATAGCATTTGCAGATAATTTAGAGTGGGCTGGCTGCTATTGTGTTTGGTACCACTGGCATGAAGGGCTTGATGCAGAACGAAAGGAATATGAAGCGGCAGGTGGGACCTGCTTTAAAAGGGAACTTGCAATCAAGTATATACAGAAGGGTATATTGCAAGGATATCTTGCTTATGTGGATGGAGCTGTTGTCGGCTGGTGTAACGCGAATGATAAGACCAGCTACGTTGGTTTTAATAAGGAGAAGCGGCCTGAACTATGGGAGAAGGAGGACATCGGTAAGGTGAAATCAATTGTATGTTTTACGATTGCACCATCGATGCGTCGAAAGGGGATTACGACACAGCTCTTAAGCCGAGTATGTGAGGATGCTTTTTCAGAAGGATATTCTTGTGTTGAAGCTTATCCCGGAACCGGTGTGACACATGAGCGAAGTTATCATGGTCCCTTAATCATCTATGAAAAGTGTGGGTTTGTAGTACATAAAGACTTGGGCGGTGAAGCTGTTATGCGAAAATATAATCCAGTATGTAAAGTAGATGTAGATATTTGATCAGCATAAGGAACAATGATAAGTCGAGATAAGGAAGAATGATGGGCTAATATTGAAGTTACGATAAGTAAATAAAAGAAGACTGATAAGAAAGAATGTGAAGATATATGATAGAAAAATATGAAAATCAATCGTTTGAAGAATTGGCTCGCCTATTGGTGAATGACAAGTTAACTTTTTCAGTGCTAGGAAGTATCTTGGGAAACTCTTGTAAGAAAATTATTACGAATCATAAAGATTTTATACTATGTTATTCTTGTAGCCCTTATCCCGTTTGGATATGGACACCGGATAATGCATCGTCTATAGTCTACGATACTATTTATAAGATAATAAACTGTGAATTCCCAAAGGATGATAGGTACAAGTTTAATATGAAGTATGAATGTGCACAATATCTGATCAATCAAGATTTAAGCAATGAATGGTACATAACTACGAACATGTTAACCTACGACTGTCCCATTCCCATTGCACCAACAAAACAGGTGGAAGGTTCCTTATGTGTTGCAGCGATGGAAGATTATGATGCTGTGAAAGAATTCGTAAGAGGAGTATTTGAGGCTACATCAACGACATTATCCAATGAGGAATGTGAGATAACTACGAAGCAGCGTATTAAAACAGGTAATTTATACCTCTGGAAAGACGGTAGAGGGAAAGTTGTAGCAATGTGTTATCTGGATTTGGGTCTAGAATTAGGAAAAGTTACGTTGGTCTATACCGATCCTACGGAAAGAAGAAAAGGATATGCTGCAAGAATGATCTATGAAGTGAGCAGTATGATGATCAAAAAAGGGCTTTTACCTATTCTATATACCGATGGAGATTATAAAGCGTCCAATGAATGCTACAAAGGAGTTGGTTATATAGAACGAGGATGCCTATGTACAGTTACCAGAAGGAAAGGATAGAGAAAATGATATCAATGTTAGGTGCATCTATTTTTGGAATAGCAACCATTATATATATTCTGCTAGCCCTCGGCTTTCCGTTAGGAGAATACGCCATGGGAGGTAAATATAAAGTAATGCCGGGTAAGTTTCGGATTGCATGTGGTATATCGGTAATAATTCAATTATTTGCAATTATTATCATCTTACAGACGGGAGGAATATTACCCACTTGGTTTTCGTTAAATACCACTAGGATGATCTGCTATTTTTTTGCTATCTATTTATCGTTAAATTCTATATTAAATGTATTATCGAGTAGTAAGAAGGAAAAGTATGTTGTTACTCCACTTTCTGTATTATCAGCAATCTGCTTTTGGATAACTGCAATAAAGGCTTAACTTTGAGAATTATTCCAGTTTAATAATGTGGTAGTGGCTATTTAACAAAAGTGGGATCTAAGTATCAGATAATATATAAATGTCCATGCCCCTTTTTTACATGGACTGTGGTTAATATTAATGTATTAGAGGAATATAGTTAAATTAGCATCGCATAAAAAAGGAGATATAGAAATGGATTTAGAAAAGTTTACTGGCCATTCAAACGAATATTTAAAGTATCGACATGCATACCCGGATGAATTTATTACATATCTATACGAGGAGGTTGGTGTTAGCGAAAGTTCTAGTATTGCTGATATCGGTTCCGGAACCGGAAAACTTAGTAAGCAACTATTACTGCAAGGGTCGAAAGTGTATTGCGTTGAACCAAATCAGCATATGAGAGAAACGGCAGAAAAGGAGTTAGGTAACTTTCTTGATTTTATATCAATAAGCGGAACAGCAGAGGACACAACGCTACCGGATTCTAGCGTAGATTTTATAACGGTAGGAACAGCGTTTCATTGGTTTGATGAAGAACGATTTAAAAAAGAATGTCAGCGTATCCTAAAGCCGAAGGGTAAAGTAATCTTAGTATGGAATGGAAGACCAGTAAATAGAACTACTGTATGGAAGGATCATGAGTCTTTGGAAATGTTTGTTATTAATTTTGATGGGACCAGTGGTGGAAAAGAGGAACATCCGGAGTTGTTTTCATCTTTCTTTCGGGATAGCAATTTTGATTATAGGGTTTTTAAAGAGAAAGTAACCTATCATAAAGACCATTTCATTGGGCGAGTTGCAACAACCTTTCATCATTTGACAGATGATAAATATATTGATGAGCTTGGGAAATTATTTGATGATCATAGTGAGAATGGATTTTTATCCATCACTCTTTTAGCAAGATGTATAATTGGAGAGGTATAAATAAAAACGAAACATTTTCTAAATAAAAATATAAAATTTGGAGCGGATATTATGGGGATTAGTCCATGGATGAATAAAGAATTCGCAAAGACATCGCTTGATAAGATTGATACAAAATTTAAGCCAAATACAAAAGAACAAGTAATTTACTTAATCGAAAAGATGCAGTTGATAAGTACAAGTAAGATTTTGGACTTGGGATGTGGAGCTGGTAGGCATGCAATTGAGTTCTCAAAAAGAGGCCTTTGTGTTACAGGTATTGACATATCAGAAGTAATGCTTGAGCATGCAAAAAAACGTGCTACTGAAGAACAGGTGATGGTAAACTATATACAGGGCAACTTGGCAAACCTTTCTGATTTACAGCTGCAAGAAGCAAGTTACGACGGTGCTATTTGCTTATGTGAATCAGGTGTGGGTGTAATGGGAGGAGAAAATAAGGACTATGAATTTTTTACCCAAGTTTATAGATTACTAATACCTAATTCGTATTTTGTATTAACATGCTTTAATTCGCTCCGTAGATATATTCTGTCCAAAGATCATAACCCAAAGTTTGATTATTTGAATAGCACCATGTTATGGGCACCTCCTTTTGAATATAATGGTGAGAAGTTGAATGAGCTTCAAAGGATATATGCTCCATCTGAAATACAATTATTGTTAAGACTCTGTGGTTTTGGTGATATACAAGTTTTATCATGCGTTAACGGGGAGTTTTCTGATCGTAGAATGGGCATCGACGATATCGAGATGTTGGTTATCGCCAAAAAGTAAGCTATAGTAATATCATGTGATCAAAATAAAAGCGTAAAATGTAGACTCGTTCACGCTATTTCACAAAGTAATGAAACGATTAAGATCAAGGGAGAGGAAGAATGTTTGATACTAATTTATTGTTTGATAGATTTGAATTTTGGTGCAAGAAATTAAGAGTATCTCCTTATTGGGATATTAAGCTTGAATATGTTGAGGATCTTGATTGGAGAAAAACTGGAGATATTAAGATTGATTGTGATGATAGAAAGGCAATTCTATTTTTAAATACATTAAATCCGAAACAAGAAAATCTTGAAGAAGTTATAGTTCATGAACTGTTTCATCTAAAAATGTACCCGCTGGATCAAGTGACCGAATCTTTGATTACCGCAAATTTTAAAGAAGGAACACCAGCATATGAGTTTGCATATGGACAATTCTTTAGTACTCTGGAACAAACCGTAGAAGAGTTAACAAAGTGTTATCTTCATGAATTTGGAGAAAATAAAAATCTGTCCTTTGGCAGGTGTAAGAATCAGAAATCATATAATGAGCTTTTTGATGGGTTGAAAAATATCACATAGATAATGAGGAGAGTTATTATGCGGAAAGAAAATCATAAATTAATCATGTATATTATAATAATTTACTTGGTTGCCATAATAACTTATAAGCTTCCACATGATTCATATTCCATCATTCAGTATATAATCAGGCCAATAAGGTATGGGAACAGTAGGATCTATCTGTCGGGGATTGTCCCACTCTTTTTATTTATTAGTGGAATGAGTGGTCTATTTAAATTAGAGAGATATGCGAAAAAGAGCAAGGTGTGGATGACTATATTTTTTCTTATTATTGTTATTCCTTTTATGAAGTGGACAATTGACTTCGCAAGAACTAGTTATCATTCAATAAAAAATGACGGGATTAATTCCGTTGAGATAATTGAATCTGATTCTTCCTTTCGCTCCAATCATAATAGTTTATATATGAATATAGAATTAGACTTGAAAAACTATAGCAATCATTCGAATGAATTCAAAATACGAGTCTATCCACCGAAATCGCTTCGTAAGTATACAGGAATTGAGTATTATGAATTGGATCAACAATATGTAATGGGTGGTTATCAAAGCAAGTTAAATATAGATGAGGAAATTTTGGTTGAGATAGACAAAATGAACTGGTTCAACGAATTTTTTGATTCGAAATGGTATTATGACGATGTGAAGTATGAACTATATAATGATAATTATACGGTTAGTAACTTGGTACATGGTAAATAGTTTTGAAGTACGAACATAGTGTGCAGTTACTGTGATGAGGTCGATGTATTGAAAAATATTACTTTATTAATAACTGGTATACTCTAATTTCGTTGTACTTGTATATGATAGATATTATGGACAAAGATAAGGGAGATATGGGATGAAGAAGCAAATGGAAAAGCATATTGTTTTACTATCAATCATGATGGCTATCGTAATCATCATATCAGTGATATTTATTATGAAGTGGCCGGTGATTTTCCAACGAGGTAATCCTATTCCATACTTAATAAGCATAGTTCAGTTGAATGATAACAAAACCTATATGCTGGTAGAGGATAATCCGATGGTATTCATAACAAAAAGAGATAACTATGAGGAGCTATTGGCGTATATTGAGGAAAGTAATGAGGTTGCCTACGATGAACAAATGGGTAGTGGTTATATTTTTCGATCGGATGAAAAAGTTATTACTATTACCTCCGAGATATATTGGAGAAATTATTATGTTTGGACCATGTCAATAAAATGATAGGATTCAATTCATATCATGTAAGTAAATATACTTATGTGATTTATATGTATACTAGATATTTTATCATTTAAGAAGAAAGCAGGTAATAAATGATTCATGTAAATGCGAGAGCAATCGTAATTCAAGAGCTAGATCATAGATTAAATATTGTAGTTCAAAAAAGACAAAGACCAGGAGAACCGGAATACTATGAACTTCCTGGTGGACGGATTGAAGAATATGAATCAATGACTGATGCTGTGAAACGAGAGGTTTATGAAGAAACAGGACTAGAAGTGATTGAGATAGAAAATGAAGATAATCAGATAGTGACTCACAACGATAAAAACTCATTTTCAATCCAATGCTTGAAGCCTTTTGCTTCGTATCAAACAATACAGGGTCCGGTGGATTCCTTTGGTGTTTACTTTGTATGTAAAGCAAAGGGAGAACCATTACAGAAAGGTGATGATAGCATGGATGCTCATTGGGCTTCGGTGGAAGAGATCGAGATGCTGATAAAAAATAATAATTTTTCAGATATCGATAAGCCTGCTGTTTTACTTTTCCTACAGGAAAGGAATAAGTAAATATAGTTTCATAGAAAAGAGATCGTTGTATTACATAGCAAAGGTTTAAACTACCTTACCAATAGCATGACATTCGAATTAGAAGATATCCATTGGATGCCGCAAAAATTTTAGGAATGTGAAATCAAGGCGAATCAGTTCTATCAAACTATAATGGACGCGCCGAAGCCAATGCACTTAATGCCAACATTAAGGTTAAAAATAATAAAATAAAATATAATCAAATACAAACATAAAAAACAATAGTGAGGATTACATATGAACGGTAAAATATTTCCGGCTCGTTATACACAGTTAGACCCTAAGGCCTTAAAAGAGGAATTGATACAAAGATATGATTTACAAGAGCCCTTAAGCTGTCGTGCCTTTGACAATGGAATTAATGATATTTACATAGTAAAAACAGAGAGCAACGTCTATTATCTTAGAATATCTATGACAGGCAGGCATGATCTTATTGATTACGAAGAAGAAGTAACTATTATAAATTCATTGGGTGGGAATGGAATCCGGGTTGCTGCGCCAGTGTGCTGTAAAGACGGAAACTTTGTATGGGATATCCTTGCCCCGGAGGGAGTTCGATATGCAGTACTTTTTCAAGAAGCAAAAAGATCTCCGTCCGAAGACAAGATTAAGAGTTCTTATCTTCTTGGACAGATGGCTGCACAGATCCATAAGATTGCAGATAACAATGATTATAAGGTCAGCCGTGCACCAATCGATTTGTCACAGCTGGCATATGAACCATTAAAAGTTATTCAGCCTTATCTGGAACATCGCGCAGCAGATTATGAATATCTAAAGAATGCCGCGGAGAAGCTGTGCAGGTATGTTGAAGTTAAATTAAGCTACGACAAACCATATTACGGTTATTGTCATGGTGATATACACAGTGGAAATGTATTCTTTGAAGGGGTAAAACCCAGAATATTTGATTTTGATTGCATGGGTTATGGTTGGCGTGCTTATGATGTATGTGTATATGCTTGGAATGAGACCGGAGGAAATGAGAAATATATTGAGAGTGATGAGTGGAAGTCGTTCTTGGAAGGGTATAATGATGTTCGAAGAATGAGTGAAGCTGAATTGGATGCGATCAATGTATTTGCTGCTCTACGGGAATTGTGGTTGATGGGACTACATGCGGATGTCATTGAAAGAAATGCAGGTTGTTGTTGGTATAATGATGATTATTTCAATCACCGGATAGGAGTCTTCAAGAAGTGGTTTGAGCGGGCGGAAGCAAAGTTAATATAACCGTAGATAGTGATGAGTTTTATGGGAGGTTGTATGGTAGAAAAATTAAGCGTAAAACGGATTAATCGTTTGCTAACTATGATGATAGAGAATATGAAGTATATGGATGATGATGGAAGGGATCTGCCGATACGCTGGAATATTATGCATATGTATTCTTCATCTCAACTGGCGAAGCTCGTTGCATTGAGAAGAGGAATGGACTTTGAGTTGGCAGCAATAGCAGGAGCGTTACATGATATCGCTGTCATAATCGGAAAGAAAACAGAACAGCATGCGGAAAAATCAGAACCATTTCTTAGAGATACCATAAGAACCTATAACGAAGCGAATAATTATAGTGGCATGGAGATATCAAAAGAGGAAGAAGATATCTTAGTGAAAGCAATCGTGAACCACAGTGATAAGTCGAACTACACGGAAGACCCTTTTGTAGAATTATTAAAGGATGTGGATTCCGTTGATCGTTATCTTCATGGAATTAAGACCGATGAAGATTATGCAAAGCGCTGTGAGAGAGTATTCTTGGAACTGGGGATACCGATTATGGATGCATAAACTTGGGATATGTTCTGTTCTATCGTGAAGTGTTGAGAATAAAAATCAACTCGGTCAGAGTAAATGTGCAGTATGGAAAATTATTTAATATAATAAGTTGCATAATCAATTTTATGCATCAGTACTGGTTATACATGCTTAGCGATATTTATTTCAACAGTATAAAGAAGTTAACTCTATAACATCATCATATCAAAGATAGGATGCTACCTATGCCAAATAAAATTATGATCATTGGATGCTGTGGTTCCGGTAAAAGTACATTATCAAAAAAGCTACATGAGAAAACTCGTCTACCCCTTGTTCATCTGGATAGAGAGTACTATAAACCGAATTGGGTAAAGCCAACAAGTGATGAATGGAAAGCGAAAGTGCTTGCTATTTGTAATAGAGATCAATGGATTATGGACGGTAATTACATTAGCAGCATGGAAACTCGTATGCAGTATGCAGAACAGATTATCTGGCTGGATGTTAATCGAATAACATGTTTATATCGGGCCTTTATAAGGGCAGTTCTCCCGTCGAAGAAGCATCGTTCTGATATGGGAGAGGGGTGTGATGAGAGACACGATCTGGAATTCTATCGGTTTATTTGGGATTTTCATAAAACGACTCGCCCCCAGATATCTCACTTATTAAAAAACTGTAAGGAAAGTAATGCTGTAATACTAAAAAATAAACGGGATATCAAAGAGTACTTATCAAAGCTATAAGAATATCGATCAAAACTATAGTGAAAAGATTAATGAAAATGGAAGAGAATTGTTAGCTTCGAAGGATAAGAAGATAGCTAAGATGAAAGTTAGAAAAAGTATGATATGATATCCGGTGAATATGATATCAAAGAAAAAACAAGTAATCAGAATAAATGATATAGTTACAATAAGAGGAACAAATAAGCAAAGGAAGCAGCAATGAAAGGAATCAGCAATGAAAAGTAAGATAAAGTACATCGCTTTATTCGTTGGTGTTATTATATTTTTTATATTTTATTTTAACTTGTTTTTTGATAAGGGAATGATGTTTGAAGATTCCTTTTTAAAGCAAGATAAAATAAATGGTACTTATGAATATAATGGAACTGCCTATGGCGAAGATATCCAAGTTACTGTTGATGGAGAGGTTGAACAGTCGGGTACATCAAATATTTCATTTTATATTGGTGACTTTTTTAAGAAATACTATACGGTCAATGCCACGAACATAACAGATACAGGGGCTGATATTGCAATCTATGAGAAAACCCTACTTTTATTTGAAGGTAACTACCGTAAAAGCCAAGGAACAGTGCCTCCTATCATATTCAATAGGAAGGGTGAACCTGAATTTGATATCAGAGTTAGCGTTAATCAGCAAAGCCCGTTTCAAGCATCTTATCAGGTAAGTAATAGTCAAATTGTAACCACAGCATTTCAGGATAATGTGGTCATTCGTGGTAGTATTCCGCTGCTCTTGATGGCTCTCATTCTTATTATATTTACAGCGATTGATATGAAATCGCCATTATTCTTCTTCCAACTACGCTATATGCTGAGTGTGAATAACCCAGAACCATCGGAAATATATACATTTATTCAAAAAATAACCTGGTATGTTAATCCGGTTATTACGCTTATCATCTTAATAGCAGCACTACTGATTCATTAGGAAATAAGATCAGGAAAAACTGAGGAGAATATAAATGATTTCACGTACTATTAACGATATCTCTAACTTTGTCTTTGTAGAGGATGATTTAGAGAAAGCAGATGTTATCTTTATCCCGGGAGGTTCCTATCCGGAAGCATCGGAACAAGCTGCAAGGCTTTGGAGAGAGGGTTATGCTTCCTGGATTGTCCCTTCTGGTGGAGTAAGTATAAGAACTGGGAAGTTTGGTGGAGTAAAAGCAAGAGCAGATCTCTATAACAAACAATATATAACGGAATGTGACTTTATGACGGATGTATTATTAATCAATGGAGTTAAAAAAGAAGCAATCCTTGGAGAAGAGAATGCTCGATTAACAAAAGAGAATGCAGAGTTCTCAAGAAAGCTACTAGATGGGCTAGGTATTACAATAAAAAAAGGTATTCTATGCTGCAAAAACTTTCATGCGAGACGTGCGTTAATGTTTTATCAATTTGCATTCCCTGAGGTAGATTTTTATGTGAAACCTGTACCTTATTATGAATCGGGGATACAAATATCGAAGGATAATTGGTATACAACTGAAGTAGGAACGAATAAGGTGTTTGGAGAACTACTAAGGTATAGTAATCAATTTGTACAAGATTTTGAGGAGCTTCGAACAGGACTTCCTTTGATTGGTAATCCAGGTTCGAATAGTTTCCAACGTTTTGAGTAATGATGTATACATAGTACACTGATCTTAAAACAAGGAGGCTATGGAATGGAAAAGAAGGTTTATCATTGTCCTATTTGTAATTGCTCTAATCTAACGCTTAGACAAGAAGCTAGCTATATATATTCCTATGGGATTGATTCGGATGCACCTGGACAACAAAACTCAGAAGTATTCTTATCCTATCAATATGATAAAAGAGAGCAAAAAGAGTGCCGAAAATATATCGAATGTAATCGTTGTGGAACACAATATCCCTATTATTTTCTTAATGGTGTATTGGATCATGAATATCATAAAGTAGAAGAATATAGTGTGAAGTAAAATGTTTACACAACTAGAGAGGTATCTTAATGATATAGTTTCCTTAACCTGTATCATAAGATACCTCTTAGGAATATAAAATTAATTATGAGCTTTTGGGAGAGGAATACATATGAAATATGAGGATGACCATTTTTTAGTTTATTATGACGATCATGATAAAGATGACATAACCCAATTCGTAATCGTTTTGAAGAAGGCTATGTCTAGCATTATGAGCTTTTTTCGTTTGTCTAGCTTTCAAGAAAAGAAAATAATAAGAATTTGGGGGGATTTAACAGAATATGTAGAGCATATAAAGCAGTACACAGAATACCAAGAGTGGATCATCGCAGATACCTTTGATAAAAATATCAATATCCTATCCTATGAACTATATTTAGCCAGTGAAACACATAAATGGAGTAATCGAACAGAATACCAAAAAGTAATTGTTCATGAGTTTGTACATTCCTGTCAACAGGAAGTATATGATAATGCGATGGAAGTTGCATGGTTTTGGGAAGCGCTTGCAACTAATTTATCAGAGCAGAAATACAAATTATTACATATCCCTTATACAGCAAATGAGCTTTCAAATCATTATAATCAATTAGCCTATGGTTATAACGCTTCTTATACCATAGGACAATACCTACTTCAGCATGTATCACAAGATGAGATATTACACTATGTAAAAAATCCTCAGTCATTACTGGATGTTGCTCAAAATATCCTTGACCTTACGAATCAATGGGTAGAGTCGCTATAACAACAAGAGCCCAGTCAACTAGAAACGATGGATCGTGTTCGTGATTTATTCGTATTAATACGTAGTGATAGGAGGTTTTTATGAGTAGAAAGCTGCTTCGTATTGTCTTGATAGCATTAATGTTAATGGTTATATTAACTGGGTGCTCAGATGTGTATATCTACAAAGGTGAAAATGAAAATTGGACCGGTGAATATAGAGTAATAGTAACAGAAGAATACAAGAAGAAGGATGATGTAGTAAGATATGAAAGTAACAGTGAAGATGCTTTTAACGTAACCTATAAACATAAACTTTCAGATCTGGCTTCAGTAAAAAAGATTGAAATAACTTATGAAACAAAGAAGACCTCAGGAAAGTTAACACAGGAGTTTACAGATACACCTCCAAAGGATAGAACATTTTCCATGGGTGGAGGAAGCTCAGGTGCAACATTGAAAAAAGAAGATGATACGGTTAAAGTTACTATAAACATCGATGGAAAGATTGAAACCTTTGATTTAATATTGGAGTAATTAGTTAAAAGTTGAGGAGAATGTATATGAGTTGTCTTATCTGTGAGCGCATCAATATGATTAAAGACGGGGTAAATCCATATTTTGTTACAGAACTGGATACGGGATATGTAGTTATGGGTGATCATCAACATTTTAGCGGTTATACCTTATTTCTATGTAAGCAACATGTTTCTGAATTACATCAGCTACCTCATCAGTATAAAATGAAGTATATGGAAGAGATGATGCTGGTTGCGGAAGCAGTTTTCCATGTATTCAAACCACAGAAGTTAAATTACGAACTCCTTGGAAATGGTGATTCCCATGTTCACTGGCATCTCTTTCCCAGAGTAGAAGGAGATACTCCCCAGAGAGGACCGGTATGGTGGTTGCCAAAGGAAGAAATGTGGAACGATGAAAAAAGGCCAAACAAAGAAGTATTAGAAAAGATGATAGAAGATATGAGAACGGAGATTGACCGATTACTAGAACATAGCGCAAGCATTGGTTAAGGAAGTGCATCTGTTGCAACATCCCAATAAATAATAGGAGAGTATCCTTCCATAGGAATACCCTCCTATTATTTATTTTTTGATGATATTTATATAAAATTCATTCATTACATGATCAAGATAAAGGCTTGAACCAATAATCTTAGTATAAATTGTACCTACAACTTTTAAAGCGGCTTTGCCGACTGTAGAATCTTTAACATAATCTCTAAGGTACCGGACAGATTCCCTTTGATAATATAGTCTTTTGTTAGATGTTGCATAAGGGGTATTGCCAGCTGGTAATGCCTTTTTCTATTCTCTCATCTATGGTTTGAACTGTATTCGTCCATATAGGAACTATATAGAATTGAAACGGATGTATAATTATGGTAATATAGAGATTGTGGTGAAAACATAGTCTTTGGAAGAAAGAGCCGAGCTACCCTGTCTGATAAGAAACAGTATAAAAGTGAGCTAGCTTCTGTAGAGGTATGATATTTAACACAAGGGAGGAATTATGGAGCGTATCGCCGAGATAGATTTACTTAACTATGATGTTACCTTATCCCGTAATATTAGAAATGCTGTAAGAGCTATTATCTATCAAGATAATAAAATAGCCTTAATGCGGAGTAAAAAGATAGGGGAATATAAGTTTCCAGGGGGTGGGATAGAACTAGGAGAAAGTCATGAAGATGCTCTGGTTAGGGAAGTATTAGAAGAGACCGGTCTTAAGGTTATTGTAACATCAATACATCCCTATGGTTTCATTCACGAAATAAGAAAAGATTTATATGCTGAATATATCTTTGAACAGTATTCTTATTATTATACCTGTGAAGTATCTTCAGAAAAAGCGGAGACAAATCTTACGGAGAGTGAGATTAACTACGGGTATTCTCTGGAATATGTAACGATTCAAGAAGCATTAAATATAAATGACTCAATTGTAAATAAGCAGCAGGATGGGTCGTGGATTCAAAGAGAGAATATAATATTGGCTAAGTTATGTGATGATAAACATTAGAAATAGCTAACGTAAATAATTAACATAAAGTTCGATAAGGAGATATCATGTACATCAATCTAAAAAGAGTAGAATATATCATAACCTATCTGTGCAGCGGACGCTGCAAGCATTGCTCGGTAGCAGAGAAGGTAGAAGCAGCACCGAAAGAGCATATTACATATCAGAAAATACAAGGTACTTTACAGCAATTATCAAAGAAGCATCAGATTGAATCCGTTATGTGTTTTGGGGGAGAACCATTATTATATGCAGACGATGTTTGCGGGATTTTCTCAGAAGCATATGCCTGTGGTATACCAGCACGACAATTAATAACGAATGGTTACTTTAGTAAATCAAAAGAAAAAATATCAGAAGTAGCCAAAGCCTTAGGAGAAGCACATGCGTCAAAGATTATGTTATCTTTGGATGCGTTTCACGAGGAGATGATTCCATTGGAACTGGTACATCAATTTGCAGAGCAGCTGAAAAAGGAAGAAAAGTCCCAAGTGTCCCTTCATCCAGCTTGGGTGGTTAATAGGGAGGATGATAATCCTTATAATAATCGTACTAAAGAAATTCTTGATGAGTTTGCTGATTTAGAGTTTCCGGTATCCAAAGGAAATAATATATTTCCGGCAGGTAATGCGGTGAAATATTTATCGGAATATTTTCCTGAACAGAACGTCGACTTAACAAGTTCCTGCGGGCGTGCACCTTATACGTCTCCACTAGATCAGATTGATACAATATCCATTCTTCCCAATGGTGACGTTGGTATCTGCCATTTTGTGATTGGGAATATTTATCGAGAGGATATCAATACGATTCTAGACCGCTATGATCCATATCAAATACCTATGATGAGAATTCTAATGGAAAAGGGAGTTCTAGGTCTCATAGAATATGCAGAAGAAAGAGGAGTTTATGCCGATGTGTCGAAACATTACTCAGCATGTAGTGTATGTAGAGAGTTGAGGGTAAAGTTAATTTAAAGCTGTATAGAGCACCACAATTATGACAACCCTTAAGAAAATACATTTGATCAAGTTTGGAGGAAAACCTATGTTAAATATCGGTTGTCACTTATCATCATCCAAAGGGTATGAAGCAATGGGAAAGACTGCATTATCGATAGGAGCAAATACTTTTCAGTTCTTTACTAGAAATCCAAGAGGAAGCAAGGCGAGGAAATTGGATCTCGAGGATATTGAGAAATTTCTAAAGATCTGCAGAGAAAATGGTTTTGTTGGTTTTGTAGGACACGCCCCCTACACTTTAAATGCTTGTTCTGCGGAAGAGAGACCTCGTGAATTTGCCCGAGAGGTGATGGAGGATGATATACGAAGGATGGAACATATGCCGAACAACTATTATAACTTTCATCCAGGCAGTCACGGAGGACAAGGGGTTGAGGTAGGGATTCAACTTATAACAAATACCTTAAATGAAATCATTCAACCGAATCAAACCACCATCATTCTACTAGAAACCATGGCTGGGAAGGGGACGGAGGTAGGCGGTACCTTTGAAGAATTAAGTCAGATTTTAGACGGGGTTAAATATCAGGATAAAATGGGTGTTTGTCTGGATACATGCCATATCTATGATGCGGGATATGATATTGTCAATGATTTGGAGGGAGTTCTTCAGGAGTTCGATCAGATCATCGGACTTGATAAACTATATGCGATCCATCTAAATGATAGTATCCATGGGCATGGAAGTAGAAAAGATCGGCATGAAAAACTAGGCGAAGGTCATATGGGAATAAAAACCTTTGAAGAGATTATAAATCATCCTAAACTGCGACATTTACCCTTCGTTTTAGAAACACCAAATGAATTGGATGGTTATGCTGCAGAGATTAATGTATTAAAGGAATTATTTCGAGAGAATTCACTATAACAGATGCATTCGATAAAGAGAAAGAGGGAAACGGATATGGCTATTGATAAAGTACGTGAATATTTGAGACAATGGGGTAGAGAAAAAGATATGAAAGAGTTTGAAACTTCCAGTGCAACCGTAGAATTAGCAGCGATGGCATTGAATGTTGAGCCCCAGAGGATAGCGAAGACATTATCCTTTAAAAAAGATGACTGTGCATTATTAATTGTAGCAGCAGGTGATGCAAAGATTGATAATGGTAAATTTAAATCGGAGTTTGGTATGAAAGCAAAGATGCTTTCGCCGGAGGAAGTTGTTGAATATACAGGACATGCCATTGGTGGAGTTTGCCCTTTTGGATTAAAGGAGCAGGTGAACGTATTTCTGGATGAGTCTCTTCAACGGTTTGCGTCTATCTTTCCAGCTTGTGGAAGTAGCAATTCTGCAATAGAACTGACCTGTCAGGAACTTGAAATATATTCGAAATCGTTAAAATGGGTTGATGTATGTAAAGATTGGCAAGAAGATGATGACATACAGTTGTCATGTTAATGATGATATGCTTAGCAAGTAAATAATGTTTCGTAGGGATGAAGACTTTCTACGGTAGTATTTACAGAATATTTTATTATAAGAGTGAGGTGCCGTCATGGAAAATATGATAAAACAAATTGAAATAGCGTATGGTTTTTCAATTAAATCATATGCTGCGGCACCTCGAGGCTTTTGGGCAGAAACATATATTCTTAATACTGATAAAGATACATACTTTATTAAAATACATAAAGATTTTCCTTGGGAATTAACACTTAGAACATCACTTGATATTCAATATCAAATGGCTGAGCAAATAAAGTATATTCCCAAACCAATAAAAACAAAGAATAACATGCTATTGCATACATTAGACGATAAAAGAGTCACCGCTATATATTCGTATATCCATGGTATAAATTATAGTACCAATGACGTTTTTGAGATACTAAATCGAATGGCTGATATTTATAACTTAAACATCAAATGTGACAGTAGATATGATTTTAAACTATACGCAGAAAAAATAATGGGAGAAATGCAGACTAATAAATATAATACGAAGTCAGTAACACTCTGTAATTTTTTAGAACAGAATCGTGAAGTATATATAAAGCATTGGAATAAATACGTAAATCTTGTGAATAAGGTACGTAATTCAAATAGAAAGTTCTATGTAACACACGGTGATCTTGCTAAAAATCTAATGATTGATGAAAATAAACAAGTTTATATTGTTGATTGGGACAGGATTTACTTAGGACCCATTGAACTGGATTTGTACAGATTTATTGACATAAACACGAATATTAAAAAGCTGGAGAATACAGCAAAAAATGCAGGATTAGATTGGGAATTTGACAAAGATTATCATAATTACTTTACATTAAATGGTCTTTATTATAATTTAAGAAATTTGCTTAATATTGAAGGAAAAGATGACAGTGACAAAATAACTGTGGATAGCCTCAAGGGATATCAAGATTATATCGATAAGTTAGACAATAGATTCATTATATAGAAAAGCATTAAATATCCTATGCAGAGAAATCAGATATTGAAAATTATGATAAAAATGAGGGGGATAAACATGAATCAAGAGATTATAAGAAGAGCAGGAGAAATTGTAGAGAAAAATGCTGGGGAACGAAACTATTGTGCATTGGCATTGATAGACATGGATGGATACCCAACAGTATCTACAATCACTGCTTCAAAAGCGGAGGGTATTGATTGGATTACGTTCTGTACCGGGTTGGGTGGAACAAAAACAAACCGTATCAGCAAATGTAATCAGGCCAGTGTGTGCTTTCATGCAGATGATTACAACATCACTCTAGTTGGTTCCATCGATATCGTAACTGACCAAGATGTAAAAAATGAAATGTGGTACAGTGGACTAGAAAACCATTTCAGTGGTCCGGAAGACCCCAACTTTTGTGTTTTACGCTTCAAAACAGAGAGATATAATCTCCTAGTAGACTGGAAGGAAGCAAGAGGAGCAATGGAATAAGCCATATCGATTATTAATACTCGTTTCTATTATGGTATTGTGAACAATAACGATGTAAAATGACTGCCGGTAATGGCAGTCATTTTATTATTATGAAATTATATTTTATTAATTTAAACTCACCTATTAGAACTAAGGTATTAGAAAAACCTATTTAAAATTTTTAAATTGTTATTGACTATTAGGGAGAAAGTGGTAAAATCTATTTAAATAGATTTTTAAATAGACTTAGAACATCGGTAGATAAATCAGAGATGAAACAAAAGATAAATCAATAGATCAACCAATAGATGCATCAATAGATACATTTATAGATAAAACTTTAGATAGATTTCATTACTATTAATGAAGAACGTAGAGTAAAACAAAGAATAGAAAGGAGAAAAACGATTGGCATTTCCGGATACCTTTAAAGCACTATCTGATCCGATAAGAAGAGAGATATTACAACTGCTCAAAGGGGGTAAGCTTTCAGCTGGTGATATTGGACAGCATTTTAATATGACAGGAGCTGCCATCTCCTATCATTTGAATCAGTTAAAGAAAGCAGATTTAATTTATGAGACAAAATATAAAAACTATATTTATTATGAACTAAACACATCGATTTTCGAAGAAATTATACTTTGGCTTGAATTATTAAAAGGGGGAAAAGAGAATGAAAAATAAATTTCATCTGTTCCATGTGTTAATGGTATTACCGCTGATTATCGTATTAATAACCCTTCCGATCTTTCCTGATCGGATACCCGCACATTATGATGCTGCAGGAAATATTAATCGTTGGGGTAGCAAATATGAAAACTTAATTTATCCTGCAATTACTATTTTAATGGGCTTGTTCCTAGAAGTCATGGCAAAGGTTGCCGAGAAAAAGGAGGGTGGTTCAGCCAATGCTAAGGTAATGTATTATATCGGATCAGGGACATTACTTCTCTTCAATGGGATGACAGTAGTCTTTTTATATAAGGCATATTTTCCGGCAGTAGGTTCCACTGAGGTAGTTGATGTAGATATATTTAGAGTTATCTTCATGATGATGGGTGTTTTACTGATATTTATGGGAAATATCATGCCAAAATGTAAAATGAATTCAACGATTGGATTACGTACAAAATGGAGTATGGCAAATGAAAGATCTTGGTTTTTAAATCAACGGTTTGGTGGTGTGTCTTTCATGTTAACAGGTCTCCTCATTCTATTAGGGAATTTATTGATTTTTGAAGGGATAGGAAGTTTTATTTTCTCTATGGTATGTTTATTATTAGATGTGGTAGTTTCTTGTGTAGCCTCCTATATAATTTATAAGAAAACGATTTAGGAATAACTATGCTTGGAATTTATATGTATAGATAATTTCAGAGACGGATAGAGAGCCTTAGTACTAAAAGACTTCTATTCGTTTTTTTATTCATCGATACGATAGATATATCAACCTATGTTGTAATTGCAATACAAACTGTTAATTATTTTTTGTTTTTTGCACTTTTATAATAAATGAATTAATGTACAAAGATGTAGCGTTTAAATATACTGGGCAGCAATATTGAAAAAATTTACATTTAAAGGTAAAATAGAATTGTTACATAACAAATAGTATTCAATCGAAGGAGAGGTTGGGTAGGACAGGACAATGAAGCTGTATGGGAAAGAGAAGAATGTGATTATAGTCATACTGATGATCGCCATGATAAGTATACCAGGTATTCCTGTAAAGGCAGATATGGGGCCGAAGCCAGAATTAACCATCATAGTAACAAATCCACCGGAAGAAGAATACTACCTCGATCTCTTAATACAAGAGGAACATGAATATCAGAATTTAGATCATCCTGAGGATTATGATCCGGGAATGCTGGCTCTCCTAGATAATTATCAAGAGGATGGATGGGAAGCCGCCTATGTGAAAGGAACGCAAGCCCCAATGTGGGGAGACTTAGTCGGGGAAAAAACAGAGCTGGGTATGAAGCATACCTTCGGATATATGGGAGTCCCGGACTATTTTAGAATTATTATAGTAACATCAGATCATAATCTTAAGGTTTCACTACCAACATTTCGCAAACAATTGCAAGAAACGATATACTATGATTATGAGACCGGAATAGTGACCAGAGATAAGTATGAAGTGACCTTTGGGATGCAGTTTCTGTCAACGTTCCTGCCGACGATAATGATTGAAGGAGTTATTCTTGTTCTCTTTGGTTTCTCCCTTCGTAATAACTGGCGCTTATTTCTTTTAATGAATCTGATTACGCAAGTCCTGTTAACCATTACTTTGGGAGTATCCATTGAAGTAGAAGGAATGTCTTTGGCTTATATCGTGTTTGTGCCTATGGAGCTTTTGATTGTAGTGGCTGAGAGAATAGCATTTATTTATCTTGGAAAAGGTCATGATGCCACAAAACGAAGTACTTATGCGATTACTGCTAATTTATGTAGTGCCTTTGCAGGATTACTTATTGTGATAATCACATATCTTATAAAGACCCATTAAACTGGAAAGTGAAATTTTTGGATCATAAAAAATTAAAATAGATTACGACAGCCTTAAAGGGAGGTATCATCATATTGAAAATACTAGCGTATATAATATACATTTGCAATTTCATTGGAATGTTATCGATAGTAATTTTATCCGTACTTGAAGAAACAATTTATACAAACTATGGTAATCAGTTCTTGGGTTTTTTAACCTCGAATGATTTAACAGATCTATTTAATTTATTTATCATGATACAAATTACATCAATTATATTCATATTTCTGATAGAAACTAAAAAGTACATTCTAAAATTTATTAAACAGGCAATAGTTTTTATAACTCAATAATTAACGTAATGTCGTTGACGCTATTTTATGTATAATAATTTGCATCGTTCTTAATACCATGTCCTTATCATATAGATCCGGTGACATTACTCTATTTATTAATTCTAGATAATACATAAGATTTATCGAGATTAGTTTCGAAGTAGGGGATACTGATCATCCAGATTGGTTTGACAGCATGCTACCCACTAGGATCTACTTGAATTAAGAAATGTTGGGTAAGGAAGAAAATTTATTTTATGGCGGTTTTATCGTTCCTATGGTATGATGTATGTAATTTACACATAGCATATGGCATTATCATTATGTAAGGTATACCTTCATAAATGATATTGTTCTTAGCCAGATCATTGAATTATAAAATGATTACACCGAATAGAAAAACCGATTTGACAAACAAAGTATATTCCTTTATAATAATTGTTAAATATATAACAATAAATATCGTACTGACAACAAGGGTACGCCCGAGTAATAAGGCGAAGAATATAATGAGCGAACAAGTCCTGACCGATGAGAGAAGGTAACTTGTTTTATTGTCTGAATCTATGGGTTTTATTAATATGGCTTCCATTGCATATAAATACCACTGAGACAGATAAATAGATGCGAAATTCTATCCTTGTGCCATTACATGCACAAGGATTTTTTTTATGCCAACCTTGTATCAGAATGTAGAAAGTGAGATTAGGTATGACAATAGCCAGACACTTAATTGATGAATTGGAATTGCAGCAAACCCTTACGAAAGAACAATTCCTTACCTTATTACAAGAGATTACACCGGAGGAAAGGGAAGTTATAAGGGAGAAGGCCTGCGCTACTGCAAAGAAACATTTTGGAAATCAGATTTATACCAGAGGATTAATTGAATTTTCAAATTACTGCAAGCAGGACTGTTATTACTGTGGAATTCGCCGCAGCAATAAAGATGCGCTCAGATACCGTTTAACGAAAGAGGATATCCTTCATTGCTGTAAAATTGGATACGATCTTGGCTTTCGAACCTATGTATTACAAGGTGGGGAGGATGGAATCTATTCCGATGATGATATTGTAGATTTGGTTTCCTCGATTAAGGCTCAGTTTCCGGACTGTGCCATAACTCTTTCCATTGGAGAGAAAAGCTATGAATCCTATGCAAAATATTATCAGGCAGGAGCGGATCGCTATCTCCTCCGTCATGAAACAGCCAATGACGAACATTATGCAAAACTACATCCAGCAAAGCAAACGTTGAAGAATAGAAAGCAATGTCTCTGGGATTTAAAAGACATCGGTTATCAGGTTGGTACCGGGTTTATGGTTGGTTCTCCATATCAGACATTGGAAACTATAGTAGAAGACCTTCTCTTTATAAAAGAATTGTCACCGCAAATGATTGGTATAGGACCATTTATCCCTCATCATGATACTCCTTTTGCAACGGAAACGGGGGGGACACTGGAACAGACCCTATTATTAATTAGTATTCTTCGTTTACTCATACCAAATGCTTTAATACCAGCAACCACGGCACTGGGAACCATCGATCCAAAAGGAAGAGAACAGGGAATCTTAGCTGGAGCCAATGTAGTTATGCCTAATTTATCACCGGTTACAGTAAGAAAAAAATATTCTCTTTATGATAATAAGATTTGTACCGGTGATGAAGCAGCAGAATGCAAATCCTGCTTAAGTCAGAGAATGAAGCGAATTGGGTACGAATTAGCGGTAGATCGTGGAGATTTTAAACCCTTACTTACAGAAATATAAGTTCATAAAAAATGAGATAGGTTCACCCTTCATAGTCAGTAACAAAGTGAAGCAAAGGAGATTACTATGTACAATATCAAGTCAAAGCATGCAGAGGAATTCATTCATAATGAGGAGATTCTAGAAACCTTAGAATATGCAAGGAACAATAAGAATAACCGGGAATTAATCGAAGGTATCCTTAAGAAAGCAGAAGAGATGAAAGGCATTACTCACCGGGAAGCAGCCGTATTATTAGAGTGCGATCTGGGAGATGAGATACAGAAGATGTATCAATTAGCGAAGAAGATTAAGCAAAAGTTTTACGGTAACCGGATCGTAATGTTTGCACCTCTCTATCTTTCAAACTACTGTGTAAACGGTTGTATCTACTGTCCATATCATTACGTAAATAAACATATTTCCAGAAAAAAACTTACTCAGGAGGACATCCGCAACGAGGTAATTGCTTTGCAGGATATGGGTCATAAGAGACTTGCTCTGGAAGCGGGAGAAGATCCTGTTAATAATCCAATTGAATACATCTTAGAGAGTATTAATACCATTTACTCCATCAAGCATAAAAATGGGGCAATCCGTAGAGTCAATGTAAATATAGCAGCTACTACGGTAGAGGATTATCGTAAATTAAAAGAAGCTGGAATTGGTACCTATATTCTCTTCCAGGAAACTTATCATAAAGAAACCTACGAATTGCTTCATCCAACCGGACCAAAGCATAATTACGCATATCACACTGAGGCAATGGACCGGGCAATGGAAGCTGGTATTGATGACGTAGGACTGGGAGTTTTATTCGGACTCAACTTATACCGTTATGATTTTGTAGGCATGCTGATGCATGCGGAGCACCTGGAAGCTGCTATGGGCGTTGGTCCCCATACCATCAGCGTCCCCCGTATCCGAGCTGCGGAGGATGTGGATCCGGAACAGTTTAAGGATGCAATCTCCGATGATATCTTTGAGAAGATCGTTGCAATTCTTCGTATTACAGTTCCCTATACCGGAATTATTGTATCGACCAGAGAATCACAGAAGAGCAGGGAACGAGTACTGGAACTGGGGGTATCCCAGATCAGTGGTGGGTCTAAGACCAGTGTAGGAGGGTATGCACAGGAAGAACGAAAGGAAGATAATTCAGCACAGTTTGATGTGGAGGATACCAGAACACTGGATGAAATCGTAAATTGGCTTCTTTCCAGAGGCTTTATCCCAAGCTTTTGTACTGCCTGCTATCGAGAAGGTAGAACCGGTGATCGTTTTATGTCCTTGATTAAATCAGGACAGATTGCAAACTGCTGTCAGCCTAACGCTTTGATTACTCTCAAAGAGTATTTGGAGGATTACGCATCATCTGAGACCAAGTTAAAAGGAGAAACCTTAATAGAGAATGAACTACTTAGTATCCCCAATGAGAAGGTCTTAGGTATTGCTAAGAAAAACCTGATGAGTATACAAAATGGCGAGCGAGATTTCAGATTCTAACAAAACCGTTCCATGGAACATAGCAGGAGTAATCCTGGTGAAAGGAGTAACCGATGAGTTTAAATAATACCCCAAGAGCAAACCAATTGCATATTGGTATCTTTGGTAAACGTAATAGCGGTAAATCGACACTGATTAATGCAATTACCGGTCACAACACAGCTTTGGTTTCCGAGGTAGCAGGAACTACAACCGATCCAGTGTATAAGACAATTGAGATCTATGGAATTGGCCCCTGTGTCTTAATTGATACCGCTGGTTTTGATGATGAAGGTTATCTTGGAAGCATGCGAGTAGAAAAAACCAGAATGGCAATGCAAAAGACAGATATCGCCTTAATCGTTTGTAATGATGATGAAATCAGCACAGAATTAGAATGGATCACAGAGTTTAAAGCAAGAAAGACTCCGGTAATCGTCATCATTAATAAAATAGACCGTATCATGAATGCTGACCGGATATCAGAATTATTCTTCCGGACCTGTGGTGAGCTTCCGCTTCGAATAAGTGCCCTTACAAAAGCAGGAGTTGAAAAGATTAGAGAAGAAATTATCAAGAAATTACCAGCAGATTTTGATGCGAAGGATATTACCGGTGGCCTGGTGAAGGAAGGTGATACCGTCCTTCTTGTTATGCCTCAGGATATTCAGGCACCGAAAGGCCGATTAATATTGCCACAAGTACAGACGCTCCGTGAGTTACTAGATAAAAAATGTCTTGTACTATCCTGCACGGCGGATCAATATAAGGATGCATTGGCAAGTATGGTAAAACCTCCGAAACTTATTATTACCGATTCTCAGGTGTTCTCTCTGGTATATGAGAATAAACCGGAGGAAAGTTTATTAACCTCTTTTTCTGTTCTATATGCATGCTATAAGGGAGATATCAATTATTTTGTAGAAAGTGCCGCAGCCATCGACAGGTTGACCGAGAATTCCAAAGTATTAATTGCAGAAGCTTGTACCCATGTTCCGTTAGAAGAAGACATCGGCCGTATCAAGTTACCAAGAATGCTTCGTAAGAGAGTTGGAGAAGGGCTTTTCATTAAAAATGTAAGCGGGAATGACTTTCCCCAGGATGTATCCGAATATGATTTAATTATCCAATGCGGTGCATGTATGTTCAACCGAAAATATGTTATGAACAGGGTAGAGCAAACCCAGGAACAGAAGGTTCCGATGACTAACTATGGTGTGGTTTTGGCGTATTTGACCGGAATACTGGATCATATTACATTACCCAATGCTGAGTTATTCCACTAAGAGTTATTCGTCAACAATACAACATAAACCACTTAATTAGTTCTATTGCACTTCTCTGGGAGAAGGTGGTAAAATGGAGTAGATTAGTAATAGCGTATGTACTCCAGACAGAATTAATATCGTTAAATATTGACACTATGTGCTATTACTTAAAATCGTACTAAACAACAGGAGGTCTTTCATGAGGTTAAAACAGGAAGAGAAGAAAAAGTTTGACCTGACCATGGAAGAATTCATTGCTTCCAAATATATTCAAGAAATGAAAAACTACGTTCAGCATGGGAATACCTCTACGTTTACTCATTGCTATACAGTGGCGTATTATAGTTATTGGTTGAGCCTAAGGCTTAAGACAAATTTTGATACCAGGAGTATTATCCGAGGAGCCATGCTCCACGACTTTTACTTATATGATTGGCATATATCGGATGCGACCCATCGGCTTCATGGTTTTTCCCATCCAAGGGTATCCTTGTACAATGCAAAAAAACACTTTGCCTTAAACTCGATTGAACGGGACATCATAGAAAAGCATATGTGGCCGCTAACCTTGACTAAAGTGCCTAAATATCGTGAATCGGTATTGATATGCATGGTTGATAAGGTATGTTCCATAGCCGAAATCATCCAGTGTAAAGTGGCAACCCTGCAAACGTAGAATTTACGCTCCGAAATTCATTATATCAGTAAGTAATCATTCACGAATACGATCAAGGATACGCAGATAGTAATTAATAGATTCCCCCCTAATATGAGAAACACAAAAAAGGATGTTCCCAAAGGTAAGACTTTGAGAACATCCTTTTCTTATCAAATTACTTTGTGTTATACATACCCTTGCTTTCCATATACTTAAATACCTTTTCACC
This sequence comes from Herbinix sp., assembly GCA_029238935.1. Taxonomy (GTDB): domain Bacteria; phylum Bacillota; class Clostridia; order Lachnospirales; family Lachnospiraceae; genus Mobilitalea. Next base: position 176,115 of record JAQZBN010000001.1, on the reverse strand, counting down.
GTGTTCCTGTTCTTCTTTTTGGATATGATTTAATACCTGACGAACTTGAGGATCACTAAATTCAAAGATTGCAGTATCATAGGTGCCGGATACATATTTTTCAGTCATTAAGATATCAGTGCAAAGATCCTTATCGGGTGTGATAGGATTTGATGAGCTGCCAAGTCCAAAGGAAGTGGATACACCTTGAGGCTGAGCCTGTTGTTGCTGTTGATTATTGTTTCCACCCTGTTTGCTGCTGCTGTTGGTATCAGGAACCTGACCGCTTAACAGCTGATTGATCGTATTTAAATGTTCCTTTTCCTGATTAGCATTGCTAGTGAAGATATCCTTCAACTGCTTGTCAGATGCTAAATTTGCATAGCTTGTGTACTTTTGAATACAAATCTCTTCATGACCTTTTTGATCCTGAAGTAATAATTTTTCTTTCGTTGATAAGGTTATATTTGCAATCATGTCAACACCTCCGTTAATTTTACGGTAATAGTATTTTCAAATTGATGAAATATATCCAAAATAATAATAATTCATATAAAAAGACGATCAAAAAATATTTGTTGCAAATCACCAAGAAAGGTATAAAATGAAAACATTAGAGAAAACAACATTTTTTCAATGAAAAAAGAAGTAACGTAATGATAGGAATGCTTAAGAAAACGTCAAATGTAGACATGAAATGCTTACGAAAAGATTATAAGCAAATCGATATAACAAGAATATAATAAAATAAGCGATAAAATTATAAGAAAAAGTAAAGAGGTATGACAATGTATAGTTTTATGAATGATTATAGTGAAGGTGCACATCCACGGATTTTGGAATTATTAATGAAATCAAACCTGGAGCAGAATATTGGATATGGTGAAGATGTACACAGCCAAAAAGCGAAAATGTTGATAAAGAAGCAGCTAAAGAGAGATGATGTGGATATTCATTTTATTCCGGGCGGTACGCAAACCAACTTACTTGTTATTTCTGCATTTCTAAGGCCCCATCAGTGTGTGATTGCGGTAGATACCGGACATGTTAATGTTCATGAAACCGGAGCCATCGAAGCAACCGGTCATAAAGTTTATACGGTACCCGGTAAAGAGGGTAAGTTAACTCCGGAAGCAATTATCTCAGCTCTTCATTATCATACGGATGAGCATATGGTTCAGCCTAAGATGGTATATTTGTCTGATTCCACCGAGCTGGGAACGATTTATTCCAAAGCTGAGCTAGCAGCGATCCATCGTGTCTGTCAATTAAATGATTTGTTGCTTTTTATGGATGGTGCAAGGCTAGCATCTGCTTTAACCTGTAGAGGAAATGATATCGAATTATCTGATCTGCCGCAACTCGTAGATGTCTTTTATATCGGTGGCACGAAGAACGGAGCCTTTCTGGGAGAAGCATTGGTGATCTGCAAGGATGAATTAAAGAAAGATTTCCGCTTCCTGATTAAGCAGAGAGGTGCTATGATGGCAAAAGGATTTATCGCAGGAATTCAGTTTGAAGTATTATTCGAGGATAATTTATATTTTGAATTGGGATATCATGCGAATGAAATGGCAGAAAAAATATCCAAGGTATTAACCGAATGTGGATATTCCTTCTATGCGCCACCTTGCACCAATCAATTATTCCCTATTTTACCCAATGATATCTTAGATGAATTATCAGAGAAATTCAGGTATTCTGTTCAGATCAAGTTGGATGACCATCATAGTGTAGTACGATTTGTTACTTCCTGGGCTACAACTCAAAAAGGAGTGGCATCCTTAAGCGAATTCTTCTATGGGATTGCAGGAAAATAATATCTGAAGTGATAGATTAATATACTCCCAAGCGGTAGATAAGGTAAAAATTATCTACCCTTGGGTGTAGGCATTATAAAATCGGGGGTTATATAAGATGAATACAAGAGTAAATGTAAAAAACGGTGATCAACTCTCTATTCTAGGTTTTGGATGCATGAGATTTCCAACCAAGGGAAATAGCATTGACGAACCAAGAGCGATTGCCATGATACGGGATTCCATTGCAAAGGGAGTTAATTATTTTGATACCGCTTATATCTATCATGGGGGGAAAAGCGAATCTTTACTAGGACAAGCTCTACTCGGTGGATATCGTGAGAAGGTTAAAATAGCAACCAAGCTTCCACCCTTTATGGTAAATAAACTAGACAATGCGAAGAAAATTATGGCTACCCAGCTGGAGAGACTGCAGACGAATTATATTGACTATTATCTTCTTCATATGCTGACGGATAAACCTATGTTTGACCGTCTTGTTTCTCTTGGGGTATTAGAATGGCTGGAACAGTTAAAGAAAGAAGGAACAGTTAAGAATATTGGGTTTTCCTTTCATGGGAAGAAGACGGATTTTGAAGATATCGTGCAAGCGTATCCCTGGGATTTTTGCCAGATACAATATAATTATCTGGATGAGAACAATCAGGCAACAAAATCAGGACTTTTGCTGGCAGCATCCCTTGGAATTCCTGTGATTGTAATGGAACCCTTGCGAGGAGGAAAACTGGTGAATAACCTTCCGGAGAAAGTAATTAAAACCTTCCAGAGTTACGATAAACATCGTACTCCTGCGGAATGGGCGCTCCGTTGGGTGTGGAATCATCCCGAAGTTACAGTACTTCTCTCCGGTATGAGTACGGAAGAGCAAATTGCAGATAACATTCGTATTGCTTCCGAAACTGAAGCGAACTCTTTATCCGAAGAAGAGCGAAAGGTGTTTGCTAAGGTAAAAGAAGTTATGATGGAGAAGACAAAGGTGCCTTGTACTGCCTGTGCCTACTGTATGCCTTGCCCGGCCGGAGTTGATATTCCAGGGTGCTTTTCCAGCTATAATGACAAGTATCTCTTGAATGATAAATCGGCTCGGTGGAAATACATGCAGACCTTAGGAGCTTTGTCTGTAAAGCCGGCTTATGCTTCGATGTGTAAGGAATGTGGTAAATGTGAAAAGCACTGTCCACAAAACATAGAGATAAGGAAAGAGTTAAGAACCGTAAGTAAAGAGATGGAAGGAATTCTCTATAAACCAATTGTAAGTGTTGCGAGAAAATTCCTAAAGATAAAATAATCAAAGCCAAATACCAATGACAGCACTTGTAAGGTAGCGTTAAACTGTAACTTACAAGTGCTTTTCTAATGGTTACGATTTTTGGAATGGACTAATTTGACGTAGTAGAGAAAGGTCAATTTAGCAGGTATTGATGGAGCAGTGCATTACGATATGTTTTAATACATATCATTATCTGGTAATCACATGCCTGTGGTTCGGTTATCTAGTTTAAGGGTATCATGTAAAAGATGTGAAATATAAGAGGATAGAAACTATGTATTTTTATTGAGAACACATAGAATAAGAGATATAATGTATGGGATGTTTGAATATAGGTATAGTAATAATAAGGAGTTAGGAATGTTACCAGTTTATTAAGTAAAGTTTCTTGTACTTTTTTTGTTATATTATTATCCTGATAAAGTTTTGATAATAATAGTGATAGATGAGAAAATGGAATATACATAGGAGTAAAAAGGAGAATATAAATGAATACAGTGATATTTGATTTGGATGGAACCCTATTGCCGATGGATCAGAGCGAATTTGTAGAGCAGTATTTTAAGAAGTTGGCAAGCAAATGTATGCCAATGGGTTTTGCTCCGGATAAGCTGGTAAAAGGTATCTGGGCAGGTACAAAAGCGATGATTGAAAACGATGGGTCAGTAACAAATGAGAAGAAATTTTGGGATACGTTTGCAGCAATCTTTGGAGAGGAGGTTCGTCAAGCAGAACCGGAATTCGAAAAGTTTTATCAAAATGAATTTCATCAATTAGTGGATGTAACAAAGCCAACTCCGATCGCCAGTGAGTGTATTAAGCTGATCAAAGAAAAGGGATATCGCCTAGTCTTAGCAACCAATCCAATCTTTCCCCGTGTTGCTACGCTGGCCCGTATGTCTTGGGCAGGATTAAATCCTGCTGATTTTGATTTGATTACTACATATGAAAACTCTAGTTATTGCAAACCAAATTTGGAGTATTATAAGGATATCTTACAAAAAGTTCGAAGACAACCAAAGGACTGTCTGATGATCGGCAATGATGTTCGGGAAGATATGTGCACAGCGAAGTTGGGGATGGAGACTTATCTTTTGAATGAATGTATCATCAATGAGGAAAACGAAGACGTAACAGCTTTTTGTCAGGGAGATTTTATTGAACTTTTCGAATTTATTAAGGAGCTACCTGTAATCGATTAATAAAGGAAGATAATTGTATCATGAAGGAGGATCTTACATGTGCGATGATAATTTAGATATTATGCTGGATAAACTTAGAATAATTGATAAAATGTATGACATGGTACGATTAGTGAATCCCACAACAAAAAAAATTTTAAAATATTCGGAGAATAAACTGATAGAAGAGAATTTACATTGCTTTGAATTTTGGGAGCGAAAGCAGACCTGTAATAATTGTGTATCCATGCGAGCGTACCAAGATAACGAAACTTATGTTAAAATTGAATACGCTCCTGATAAGATTTTCTTAGTGACATCCGTTCCGGCAGAACTGGACGGAAATCGAATCGTGGTAGAATTATTAAAGGATGCTACCAATAGTATGGTTTTTGAAAATCAAGATGGAATTCGTCATACCGAAGTGTACTCTATGATCGAGTGTATCAACAGCTTGGCTTTAAAAGATCCACTTACCGGAATATACAACCGAAGATACATTAATGAAAAGCTTCCGGTTGAACTGATCAATGCCTATTTGGTGGAACAAAAAATTGGAATAATTATGATAGATATTGATAACTTCAAGGAAGTAAATGACACCTATGGACATATTACCGGAGATGGAGTTCTAAAAAGCTTTGTTAATACAATCTCAGGATGTTTAAAGAGAGAAAGTGACTGGGTAGCAAGATATGGCGGTGAGGAATTCTTGGTTTGCCTACCCGGGGCAACGCAAGAGGTTACCGAGAATATTGCAGAACTAATGAGACGGACCGTGGAACATAGTACAATACGGAGTAATGGACATGATATCAAGGTCACAGCAAGCTTTGGAATCTGCTGTAAGAAAGCAAAGAAAGGTATTACAGCGGATGATATTATTGACCTAGCGGATCAGAAACTTTATGAAGCAAAGAACATGGGAAGAAATAGAGTGGAAGTATAGGTGAGATGATGAACTTTAATGAAAAAATAGTAGCGGTAACAGGTGGTGCCAATGGAATAGGAAAATGCATTACAGAGGAATTCAAAAAAGCTGGTGCCAAAGTAGCTGTAGTAGATTTAGATAAGAATGAAGTGGATTGTGATTTCTATTACCAGGGAGATATCGCCAAAGAAGCGGTACTCGAAAGCTTTACCAAACAAGTCATAGAACGATTTGGTAAGTTGGATTTTCTAATTAATAACGCCTGTCTTAGCCGTAAGGGTATTTTATCCGGTTGTACTTGTGATGATTTTAATTATGTATTAAGGGTTGGAATAACAGCTCCATATCTGCTATCCAAGCTATTTCTGCCTTATTTTTCAGAGAATGGAGCGATTGTAAATATTTCTTCAACCAGAGCAGCTATGTCTCAGGAAGATACGGAAAGTTATTCTGCTGCTAAGGGTGGTATCTCGGCTTTGACTCATGCACTGGCGGTCAGCCTGGCTGGAAGAGTAAGAGTCAATTCTATTGCACCTGGTTGGATTGATACGACGGATGGTCAATGGGATGATTATGATAAGAAACAGCACCCGGTAAAAAGAATAGGGAGACCTCTTGATATTGCCAGGATGGTAATGTACTTGTGCTGTGAAGACAGTGGATTTATCACCGGGGAGAATATCACGATTGATGGTGGTATGAGCAAGCAGATGATTTACCATAATGATCATGGTTGGAGTTATGACGGGAATTTGTTAAGTTTAATGGAATGAAGACTGTAAACACTTAAAACTAAAAGCAAAAAGCAAGAATATAAAAAAGCTAGAATATAAAAAAGCTAGAATATAAAAATGCACAGTGTCCATAATTATGGATCTATTTAGTAAGGATGTCTGAAAGATAGGTCTCCACTAAATAATGTGTCCACAGTTATGGGTACATTATAAAAGGCTAGAATATAAAAAAGCTAGAATATATAAAAAGAAGAATATATATAAACATCAATATATAAAAAGATGAATATATAAAAAGAAGAATATATAAAATCAAGAAGATAATAAAAGTAGTGAAGAAAATGAAAGAAGGTTCAAATGATGAAGCAAGAAATAAACCCATATATTAGACAAGCTCAATATTATGAGACAGATCAGATGGCTGTGGTACATCATTCTAATTATATCAGATGGTTTGAAGAGGCCAGGATCTATTACTTAGAACAGATCGGATTGCCTTACGACAAAATGGAAGAACTGGGTATTATGATCCCTGTACTGGGAGCGGCCTGTGAATACAAAGCTTCCGTTCGATTTAATGAACAAGTTGAAATTCAAACAAGGATCGTAGAGTTTAATGGAATCAAAATGACAATATTGTATCGTGTCATAGACCATAAGACAGGTAAAGTAAGGGCTACCGGAGAAACAAAGCATTGCTTTGTAACAAAGGAATTTAAGCCCCTTAGCTTAAAGAAAAGTTATAAAGAAATCTATGAAACATTTGCCTACAGAATGGAACAAGAGTGTGAAGTTTAATCCTCACACTCTTGTTTTTTTAGTTGCGCCTAGCATAGGCGCAATCCTATGGGTGGAGATTATATCATGTTGGTGTAACCCGACATTGTATAAGATTATAGTAGGATCTGATCTATTATTGAAATTGGTCTTTATACTTCCTTCTCATATGCAATTTCCAGATCAGGCTGATATCGCTTAGTCATCTTGTGTCTTGCTTTACGGTTTGCTACGGTATCAAAGATGATGGAAAAGTCGTAATCCTCAGGATAGAGTTCGCTGGCTGGCGCTTTTAGTTGAAGACGTTTATGACTTACCAACTGTTTTGACTTTTGTATTTGCACGCCAACTTCACCTTTATCATTTGCAGTACGAAATACAATTCCTATCTTTTTCTGTGGATATACAACAACGCTGTCACCGATATTAAATCGCATGCTTCTTTCACTGGGAGTTTTGATTTTGATATCTTTTGTAATCGCCGGTGCTGTCACCTTAAAGTCATTATCAGAGGCATTCATAAGGAAAGTATCATCGATGGTTGGTTTCTTCTCAATCGGTACTTTTCCATAAGCCTCTTGATATGCTCTTTCAAGCATTCGCTTTGGAAGACCCAGACGTTTTGCAATATAGAGAGCACAGGATTCACCGGCTTCACCAATCTCCAGTTTATACAAGGGTCGTAGGCTTTCACGGTCAAAGGCCATCTTTGCATTCATCAGACCTTCTGTTTGAGCGGCATATTCTTTAATCTCAGGGTAATGCGTTGTTGCAACGAAGAGACAACCCTTTTGTTTTAGTTCTTCTAAAATAGCGATTGCAATCCCCATTCCTTCAGCAGGATCAGTACCAGAACCAAGTTCATCCAACAAAATCAAACTATCCCGGTCAGAATGGCCAAGAATGTGGATAATGTTTGAGATATGGGAAGAGAAGGTGGATAAGTTCTCAGTAATGCTCTGACCATCTCCGATATCACACAGAACGGAGTTATTCATACAAAATTCTGCTTCTTCACAGGGAACATGAAGTCCGCTTTGCGCCATAATTTGAAGAAGTCCTACTGTCTTTAAGGCTACTGTTTTTCCTCCGGTATTTGGACCGGTGATAATAATTCCTTGGGTATTGTTGCCGATGGAAAAGTCCAAGGGAACACATTCTTCTCGGTTCAATAGCGGGTGCCGTCCTTGCTTTATACGGATCAATCGTTCCTTATTCATAACAGGTGCTACAGCTTTCATATCGGAGCTTAATTTACCCTTGGCGAAGATAATATCAAGAGCTACCATGGTTTCAGCGTTCACACGTATGGTCATAGCTAATTCTGCAACTCTGGCTGTTAACGTATAGAGGATCTTACGGATTTCATTATCTTCAGCGATATGAAGATAGGACAATTCTTCCTCTAACTTCATTACAACAGTGGGCTCCATGAAATAAGTGGAGCCGGTGGAGGAAATATCAAGTACGGATCCGCTGATCTGATTCTTATACTCCTTCTTTACAGGAAGAACGTAATGTCCATTTCGTTTTGAGACATATCCATCCGTAAACCAATCTTTTTTACTTCGAAGAAGGTTTTCAAGTTTTATTTTTATATCATTATTTATAATTTCTATTTTTCTGCGGATATCTTTCAATTCTCCGGTAGCAAGATCATCTACCTCGTTGTTGCGGATAGCCTGATTGATTTCATTTTGTAAGCCTGACAGATCCTGAAATGCATCCCCGTAATATGCAATATCCACCCCAAGGAACTCAGCTCTCTTAAGATAGGATTTCATGCGGTTGCATGAGGCTATAAACTGGCCTACTTGGGTAAGCTGCTCCGGTATTAACATGGCGTCCTTTTCTGCCAGTTCTAGTATTTTAGCAAGTTCCTTCATGGCTGGAATAGGTGGCATTCCAAGACTATCGAGTACCTTACGGGCTTGTGTTGTTTCGATAATTCTTGTAATAACCTCTCGTAGGCTTAAAAAGGGGCTAAGCTCAAGCAGTTTTTGCTTTGCTTCCTCAGAGCATGCAGTATCTTTTAACATATTTCTTATATGGTCAAATTCCAAAGTATTCATTGATTTATTCATTTATATTACCAAGCCTTTCTTCACAGCCTGCAATCTTAAGGGCAGGCACAAAATTTGCATGTGAATAATAAGACGAATCGCTTTATTCACTTCAGATCATAATAATGCCCACAGAATGTATCTACCAATACCTGGTATCGAATACTCCCTGTGGGCATAATAAGTCATTCAATGAATAGAGCAGGCAAAATAATGCCAACTAACTGGACCGGATGATAAACACAAATCAAGCATAAAAAAAGCATAACAGGTGATACCTATTATGCCTAATTATTATTTATGACAAGTGAATCAACCAATGAATTCAATTGCTTAATAAAAAGACTTATGATGAGTATTACTGTAAAGGTAGACAGCAAGAGTGGTTAATTTTTGGTACAACAAAAAAAGCTCTTGCTCAATGTTCAATTAAGTGCTAGTTAGCACATACCTCACTTACAAATAATACCGACATCAAAACCATCCTTTCCGTTAATTACAAAACTAATTATTTATCAGCATTGTAACACATGTTTTTTTTGCTGTAAAGGGTCAATGTAATTTTTACCCCAGATTGAACATTTTCTGTAAAAAATGCTTCACTAAAGTATATGAATGCTACTAATGATACGTTACCTTATATTAATTTATGAAGTAAAGCAACGGAATACGAACCTGTTCGAGCTCAAAAATCCGGCAGATACTTCTACAGTAGAAATATTTATTTTTATACTGTAGAGTGTCTGCTATTCTATTATCTACTAATTGGGCAATATTATTCGGTTGATTTTCTTGTCTGCTCTATGGCATTTAACATCATATCCTTGGTCAGCATTGAAGGAGCATAACCAAAGATATTGCCCTCCATGTCAATCATAAAAGTAGTAGGAAAAGAACGAATATAATAGGATTCTAAAAGTTCACCGGTCTCATCAAATACGACAGGGAAGGTATAGTCATTATCCTCGAGAAACTTTATGATGGTGTCTTTGTCTTCATCCTGGTTTTGTGGATACTCATCACTGCTGGGATTTGCCACACCTAAGATGATGACATCGTCCTGATTTTGATTGAATTCATTATAAAGAGCTTCAATGTCCGGCATCTCCTCGCGGCAAGGAGGACACCAGGTTGCCCAGAAGTTTAAAAATACAATCTTACCTTTGTAATCGGATAGAGTATGTTCATTGCCATATTGGTCCACTAAGGTAAAATCAAATGCAGGAATCGGAGCTTTTTTCCCTTGGTCAGAAGTATCTTCTGCGGGAGAAGGAGTTGCTGCGGTGTCATCGGAAGAAGTATTCGGGGTCAGATTAATCTCTCCGGAATTCTCATTTGTTTGACTGCTGTCATTTTCTGATACATTGGAACCACTATTTATTTCTGGAGGTTGATAGGTATTTAAATATTTTGATATTCCGTTCATCCAGCCGGTAAAGGTCATGATACCAATGATAATTAATATAACACCACCGATCTTCACTGTATATTTTAACAATTTCTGATGGGCTTTTAAAAAGTTTAAAACCTGGGTAGTAAATAAACCAAGGAGTAAAAAGGGGATTACAAAGCCTGCCGAATATAATAAGATCAACAGGTTACTAAGAGCTGTATTCTGAGCATTGGCAGCAAGTATAATGACGGAAGATAGTGCAGGACCTACGCAAGGAGTCCAGGCAAAGCTGAAGGTGAAGCCCATAAGGAATGCTAATAAAGGATTCATCTCGCGATCTCCTAGGGATAGGTGGAATTTCCGCTCCCTCTGTAAGAACTTTATCTCTAAAAAACCTGTCTGAATCAAACCAAGACCTATGATTAGGATTCCTCCAACTCGGGTAAATAGTAATTGATTTTCTTGAAAGAAAGATCCTAGGGATGTAATAGAATAACCCAAGAGAAAAAAGGCAGAGGAAATGCCAAATACAAAAAATATGGTGTGAAGAAATACCTTCTTACGCTGATACTTGATGGTCCCGTCTTCGCTAACTGATTTTGCACTGCCGGCTAAATAGCTCATATAGATTGGAATTAAGGGGATGACACAAGGGGAGAAGAAGGATAACAAACCTTCCAGGAAAACTAAAATAAAGCTGATACTATTCGTTGATACAAGTCCTTCTAACATAAACATCTCCTTTCTATCTTTATTTTAGCATGATAGTTTATCATAACACAAGCTTCGAAACATATAATTAGGAATTATTCTTATATTTGAGTATATGAAAAATGAAATGAAATATTAAAAGTTTGTAAGGTAGGTTTAGTTTGTAATGTAAGTTTAGTTTGTAATGTAAGTTTAGGTTGTAATGTAAGTTTAGTTGTAATGTTAAGTTTAGTTGTAATGTTAGGTTTAGTTGTAATGTAAGTTTAGTTGTAATGTAAATTTAGTTGTAATGTAATTTTATTTGTTATGTAGAAATGTTTGTAATGTATAACGATATCTGAGAAAAAACACCAATTGATAAACGATGGAAGAACAGAAGGATGTTAGCGTCATTGCTTAGTTGTAATTTGTTATAAATGATTATTGAACTGATTATGTAATAAGAGAGGTGGGCTGTGTTTTGTAGCAGACACAACCCAACTAGCTCTATTTTATATAGCGATAAAGATTTAATTAGTTGCTGCAGCTTAACTGTAGTCATGATTGTGAACTAGAAGGAACCATTGCATAACGAAAGAATTAAAAGGAGAGGTAAAATACCATCAAGACCACCATTGCAACCGCGACCGTTACCTCCTCCAAAGCCATGAAACATTCCATTATCTCCACCACACATGGTTAGTAAAAGTATTAATAGGATAGGACTAAAGCCGCTATCGCATTTTTTGTTATTACAGTATGAGGTTGCTGATAAATCATTCATATTCATATATAATCCTCCATTAAGTTTTGTTTATAGTGTATGATATGCAGCTTCATAGATATATTTACATGTATCTATGTGATTAAGTCACAGAGTGGAAAACAGAAAAAAGCCGGTTCCCGGAAGATAAAAATGAGAACCAGCTTACTGTTGTTTTACTATTATGAATTTTCGATAGATGAAGTTTTTATATATCGATATTCAATGGCAATCTCTGTGTAACATAGGCAGGACCTTCTCTAGGGTTGTACACTTCTATAATCAAAAAGTGAGCAGGAGCATTCGAATCTGCAGAGGAGATACACATGAAGCGGTATCTGCTTAAGTTTTGCCTTGCAATTGCTATAGGACGGAGACAACATCCGACATTCTGGGAGGCCTCAGTAAACATACGATATTCTGCATTCGATATATTTGTTTGATAAATCCAATCGTAGAGCATATTGATACCTACAAGTTAGAGTCATTTTATCTTATGCAGAAATCGTAATATGGTTAATTTCAAATCAATATAAGCTTAGTAGATATCTGGTATCAATGTATACTTTTTGTATGTGATTTCTTGACAAATAATCATAGGAATGGTAAAATAGTTAAAATATTTTAATTAAATTATTTTAACTATAGGAGGTTATCCTGTGTTAGAAAAGGAATTTGAACAGCTATATCTTAAATTTCGTGTTAACTATTGCAAAAATTTATTTGGAAAAGTTAATCAGAAGGATGGGAGTTTAAGTGCCACAGAGTCTTATGTAGCAGAAGTAATCTATCTACTCAACAGGCCTACTGTTCGTGAATTCGCGGACTATATCCATATATCGCTTCCGAATGCATCCTATAAAATAAATCAGTTAATAAAAAAAGGATATATCAAAAAAATAAATTCTGAACAGGACAAACGAGAATATCATCTTGAGATCACTGATAAATTCTTGGATTATTACGGTGCCAATGCATCATTTCATACTAGGTTAATGGAGCAGATCAAAGAGGAATTCACCGATGAAGAAGTAAACTTGTTAGAAAATATGATTCATAAGATAGTAGATGGCATCTTACTTTAGAAAGGATAAACCTATGGGAATTAGAATTATTACAGACTCAACATCAGATATTAATCAGGAACAGGCCAGTAAGCTAAATCTTACGATTGTCCCATTAAAAGTGCTTTTTGGAGATAAGGAATATAGAGAAGGAATCGATATATCAATGGAGGGCTTTTATGAAAGGTTGGTTCAATCAGAAAAGTTACCAACCACATCGCAACCTTCTCCGAATGATTTTCTGGAATATTTTGCAGAAGCAAAGGAAGCAAAGGACAGTGTAATTGTCATTTTAATCTCCAGTAAATTAAGCGGCACCGTACAGAGCGCAATGATAGCAAAAGAAATGGTGGAGTATTCTGATATTTATATCATTGATAGCTTAACAACCATCACCGGTATGCGTATTTTAATAGAGCATGCTGTAAAGATACGTGACGAAGGAAAGTCCGCAAAGGAAATTGTAGATACCGTAGAGGAGTTGAAGGATAAGATAGTGTTTCTTGCAATGGTAGATACCTTGGAGTTTTTATACAAGGGTGGCCGATTATCTAAATCTTCAGCAATCTTGGGATCTTTGCTGAATTTTAAACCGGTTATTACCTTACAAGATGGTGTGATCGGCGTAGTTGGAAAAGCCAGAGGAGTGAATAATGGCTTAGCGAAAATGTTGAGTTCAGTTGCAGAGATGGGCGATATCGATACCAATTATCCGGTTAAATTTGGTTTTACTGCTGAAAATGAAAAATGTAAGCTCTTGATTGATAGAGTAAAAAATCAATACCAGATAAAAGAATACGGTATGTATCCTGTTGGATGTGTTGTAGGAACCCATGCAGGACCAGGGGCCTGCGTCATTACTTATGTAAAAAAGGTATAATTTGATATAGAGATAGGATGGAGCGTACACAAAAAAAGAGGCTGCTTTATAAGAGGCTTCTTTTTTTGTGTGAAATTATTGGTGTAATTTATTATCAAGTATATTGGTATGAGATAGTTGTAGTCGCATCTTCTATTCTCCTATATATGAAGGAAAAAACTCTTATGGAATGCGTTAGAATATAGAATAGTAATTAGTCTGGTAATAAAATCTAATTTACCTTCCATATATATACTATATTACCAGATGTTACAAAATGATTAATTAAATATTACATAATTATTAAATTATGGGTTGACATTTTAATATGTATGTAATACAATAATTTTACAAAATACTTACGAAATTATTACAACGTACTTAAATGACAGGAGAATTACTATGAAGAAACTACATTGGAAACAACTCGTAACTATTTGTCTGGCTGCAGCAATTGCTTTTACACCGGTAGATGCATCCGCTGCTTTACTGCGCAAGGGGTCGAAAGGCACCGAAGTTAAAACCATTCAAACAACATTGATGAGATTAGGATATTTTACATATCCAAAAGCAACAGGCTATTATGGAACTGTTACTGAAAAAGCAGTAAAGAAGTTTCAAAAAGATAATGGACTGTTAGCCGATGGAATCGCTGGCAAAAGCACAACAAAATTATTGTCAGCAAAAGTCGAAGCTAGAACGGTATCCGGATCTGCTCTAATGAAAATATCAGATGAAGAGGTTATTGTAAAGAAAGTAGAGAAGGGTGATCTGGATTGGTTTAAAGAGGTTCGGTATCTTTGGGCGAGAGGCGAAAACGCAACCATTACAGATGTTGAGACAGGAAAGACCTTTCAATTAAGAAGAACTTACGGTACCAATCATGCCGATGTAGAGCCGTTAACCAAAGAAGATTCTGCTATTATAAAAGAGCTTTGGAATGGATGGAGTTGGAACCGTCGTGCAGTAGTAGTCGAAGTAAATGGTAATATCATAGCTGGCTCTTTGGCTGCAATGCCTCATGCAGGTGTTGATTCTGCCCCTGCATCAGCAACAGTAAGAGGACGTAGTGGCGGTTATGGATGGGGAAGCAATTTAGATGCAGTGAAGGGCAATGGTGCAAGTGGAGTATTGGATCTTCATTTTAAGAACAGCAGAACCCATGGTTCCAATAGTGTAAACAAAGCACATCAGGATATGATCAAAAAAGCTGCTGAGTATATAGAAAAAAATTACTAATAATATAATAAACTGCCATATCTGTTATTCCTCTAAGCACTACGGAATAGCAGATAAGGCAGTTTTTTATTTTAGACCATGATAGTAAAAACAATCAAAGTCAATCCTATGTATTCTTGTTGGGTAGGGTTTTCCCCTAAGGGGTTGATAGATTTCAATGTTTGCAAAGGTGTCATAACCAGAGTCGGTATGATTCTTTTTTGCAATACATAGATATCGGTATTTGGTTCCAATTTCATGACGTCTGGCTACGGAAACGGGATAATACAAATAATCTCTATGTTGACCGATGACAGATTGGAATAATATCATCTCATAATGGGATAGGAAAGGTTGGTAATTCCAGTCCAACATATTACCACCTCATTTTCCGAATTACTATATCATATGCAGAAGAAAACTAATTGATTGCTGTTTCTGGTGAAACTCTCGGAGGTTTCATCTTAAAAATAATTAACAATAAGACTGTTCTTATGATAGAAAACCTTATGGATTTCATCTGCATTGTTGACTTTAACATCGGTACGATAGGTAAAATCACTCAGATCACACCCGCCGGTAATTGCAGTGGAAAATACCTGAATTGTCATTGAAATATCGGCTTTATTTACTGAATCCTTGCTGACGGACGTCGCTTTGCCATCCTCAAAGGTTACGCTCCATATACCACTATTCTCCGGTAACATCTCATCCTTGATCTCAATGGAGATTGAACCGGTACCCTGGTACTTTGCACACGCTAATACCTTATCAACCCGAACGACACGAATCATACCCATTGGCTTAATCTCACTGTGACTGCTTGACTGAGGATAATCTGAACAGAAATATTCTAAGCGTAAATCTCTTGCAGCTTCCAATTGAATACTGCTATAATCTGCACGAAAAGCACGAGCGAAGCTTAAGAGTGCTCTTAAGGTATCAAAGTTATCAAATACAAATTCGCTGCAATTCATAACTGCAGAGTTATTGATGATCTCTCTCTCAAAAATGAAATAACCAGAGGGCTCACCCGCTTCGTTCTTGTATAGATAAGCCTGTTTATTGGTTTTAAAAGGATTGCAATCTTTTAATCTGTGCCAGTCATACTCATCCCGTTCAACCATCATATTATAGGAAACAGCGAATTTCTTATACGCCTTTTCAAACTCAGTAATGTCCTTTCCGTCATATAGAGAAAACGAGCCGGGGTAATCATATTCTGGAATGGTATTCATAGAGAAGTTCCAGACTATCCTGCCGGCAGTTGGCTCATATCCAAATTTACGATAAAATGCCTGGCTGAAAGGGTACAGAAAGGAAAAGGTCTGATTGGTATCATACATTTCTCTTATTGCACCTTCAAAACAGTGTCGAATTGCTCTCTTTCTACGGTATTGCGGATAGGTACATACACAACCGATACCGGACATAGGTAAAATATGTCCATCAAAATACATCTGGTAAGGGATGATTGTCATACATCCAATTAAGGAACCATCCTCTTGAAAAGCAGCCCATTTATTCAGAGCATAAGCATCGCCTTTGTTGGTAGGTGGATTTCCTTCCTGTAGCTTTTTGGCATAGGCTTCTTCATCAAAGCTCCATGAAAAAGCCAGGGAGGATAATTTTTCTGTTTCAATAATTTCACTAGGGTTAATTTTACGAACAATTACATTGGTATTTTCCATGAAAGGAACCTCCGTTAAATGAAATCAATCTATAGTTGTCTTCCATTATAACATAGAATGGAAATAAATTACCATAATATTAATGCTTAAATTTGTCTGACCTTTTAGAAGATATTAAAACTAAGAGTATGAAATATTCCTAATTTATAACAATTTTTTTCTTGCAAAGGTGTATGCAATAAGAATATACTTTACATTGTACTAAGTAATTGATCGAATATAAGTTATGGAATAGATAAGTAATAGGATTACTATTTGAATGGAAACGAGGTATGAGATATGGAGATGACATTACGTTGGTTTGGTAAAAAAGGGGACAGTGTTACCCTGGAACAGATTAGACAAATTCCAGGCGTGACCGGAGTTATTTCGGCCCTTCATGATATTCCGGTAGGAGAACCTTGGAGCTATGAGGATATTATGAAGCTTAAAACAGAAGTAGAAGAAGGTGGTCTTAGGCTTTCCGGTATCGAAAGTGTAAATATTCATGAGGATATTAAGATCGGATTATCTTCCAGAGATCAATATATCAAGAATTACATAACATCTTTAGAAAACCTGGGTAAAGCAGATATTCATCTGGTATGCTATAACTTTATGCCGATCTTTGATTGGACGAGAACGGATTTAGCGCAACTTCTGCCAGATGGCTCTACTGCTTTAGCGTATGATGAGTCCATCATTAAGGATATTAATCCGGAACTTATGTTTGAACGGATTGAAAAAAACAGTGGTGGTTTCGTTCTTCCAGGTTGGGAGCCTAACCGGAAGGATGAGATAAAAGAATTATTTAAAAAGTATAAGGACGTATCAGCGCAGAAGCTGATGGAAAATTTGAAGTATTTTATAGACGCAATTATGCCGACTTGTGAAAAGTACCAGATTAAGATGGCAATCCATCCGGACGATCCTGCTTGGAGTGTATTTGGATTACCCAGAATCGTAACCAGCGAAGAAGCGTTAGAACAAATCGCTTCCTTAAATGAAAGTGTTTTACACGGATTTACTCTATGTACCGGATCTTTGGGAAGTAATAGGATGAATAATATTCCGCAGATCATTCGTAATCCAAAGATTAGGGAGCGAATCCATTTTGCTCATCTACGTAATATTAAGTTCGAGGGAGAAGGAAATTTCCATGAAAGCTCCCATCTTTCTTCCGATGGAAATCTGGATATGTATGAAATTGTGAAAGCATTGTATGAGATTGGTTTTGAAGGTGTAGCCAGACCGGATCATGGAAGAATGATCTGGGGTGAGCAGGCAAGACCAGGTTACGGTTTGTATGATAGAGCTCTTGGTGTGGCTTATCTCAATGGTTTATGGGAAGCAATCGATAAAAATAGAAAAATAAGCAAGTGATTTTCTATCCAAGCAAGTGTTATCCATGCATTATAAGTTTATTGTGAAAATCGTGGGAAAACATAAAGGAGTATTACAATGAAATTAATCAATTACGAAGAAACCTGGGCAAAGTTAGGGTATCAACTGCCAAAGTATTCGAGAGATCAGATAAAAAATAACACAAAAAGTAACCCTACTTGGATCCATTTTGGTGCGGGGAATATCTTCCGTGGATTTCCGGCAGCAGCTCTTCAAAAACTATTGGATGAAGGCTTATATGATAAGGGTGTCATCGTCAGTGAGGGGTTTGATTATGAGATCATACATAAGGCATATCATCCTTATGAGGATTTGAGCTTATTAGTACTCTTAAAAGCCGATGGATCCATAGAGAAGAAAGTGATCGGAAGCGTAGTAGAATCATTGGTTGCGGATCCCGAAAGCCAGGTTGATTGGAGCCGTTTGAAGGAGATCTTTCAGAATACTTCTCTTCAGATGGTTAGCTTTACAATTACAGAAAAAGGCTACGGTCTGAAAGATTCTAAGGGTGAATTTTTAGAGATTGTACAAAAGGACTTCGAAGCAGGAATGGAGAATCCGGTACATATCATGGGTAAAATGACTGCTCTGCTTTATGAAAGATATCAGTCCGGGGCAGTACCGATTGCACTTGTTAGTATGGATAATTGCTCCCACAACGGGGATAAACTTCATGACGCAATGATTGCTTATGCGAGCCAGTGGTGTGAGAAGAAGATAGTTCCACAGGAATTTTTAAATTATATTTCTAATAGCGATAAAGTATCCTTCCCTCTAACGATGATCGATAAAATCACCCCTAGACCGGATGATAATGTTAAGAAAATGCTGGAGCAGGAGGGCTTTGAAGATACGGAACTTATCATAACCGGTAAGAATACCTATACGGCAGCCTTTGTCAATGCAGAAGAAACCGAATATCTTGTAATTGAGGATGCTTTCCCCAATGGAAGGCCGCCCCTAGAGAAGGCAGGAATATTATTTACTGATCGGCAAACGGTGGATCGGGTTGAAAAGATGAAGGTATGTACCTGCTTGAACCCACTTCATACAGCTCTGGCTATCTTCGGATGCTTATTATCTTATCAAACCATATGGGAAGAGATGCGGGACACAGAATTAAATGAATTGGTTCATCGAATTGGCTATCAGGAAGGGATGCCGGTAGTTATTAATCCTGGAGTACTTGATCCCATGGAATTCATTGGAGCAGTGCTAAACTTAAGGCTACCAAATCCTTTTATGCCTGATGCACCTTCTCGAATCGCTACGGATACTTCACAGAAGATTCCGGTTCGCTTTGGAGAGACAATAAAAGCATATCAAAACAGCTCCGACCATAAAGTGTCAGATTTAGTTTATATTCCATTAACTATTGCAGGCTGGTGCAGGTATCTTATGGGGATTGATGATAATGGAAATGATTTTCCTCTAAGTCCTGACCCAATGTTGCAGGAACTACAAGGGTACCTCGGTGGTGTAAACCTAGGTGATGAAGAAGTTTCGTCTGAAGTTCTAAGTCCGATCTTATCGAATGAGAAGATATTTGGAGTTAATCTATATGAAGTAGGAATTGGAAAAAGAATCGAAGGAATGTTTGTTGAATTAATTGAAGGTAAGGGAGCTATAAGGGCCACTTTAAAGAGATATTTAAGCTCTTATGATAATGCTAAATAACATAATATAATAAACCATTTTGATTATTATATTAATTCTGCTAAGAGTAAGTTACCTACTCTTTATATAATGTTTGTTACCGGAGTCCAGCGAAGAGGACTCCGGTTTTGTATAATTCTATTTTACATAATTTTATATTACATAATTCTGTTTTACATAATTCAAGATAAGTCTCGCAGCTTCTTTATAACCACCGGAGGAGATAAAAGATTTCCTGATATCGTTACATCTTTGCCGGAAGTTTTCACATGATAAGAGTTGGCGTACGTATTCTCTTAGCAAGTCCGTGGTAACCTCCTTCGGCATTAACTCTATTCCACAGCCAAGACAAGTCAGTTGTTTTGTAACCATAGGTTGATCATTTGCCAGTGGAATCGCAAGGATGGGAACGCCATAATACAGGGCTTCACTGACACTATTAAGACCTCCGTGACTAATAAAAACCTCCGCATGCTTTAAGACCTCTAATTGAGGGATATAATTTTGGACTATAAAATTATCAGGAATGGAGCCCAGAGCAGAGAGATCAGTTTTTTTACCGACTGACATGATTACCTGGTAATCTTCACTGCCAAAGGCTTCAAAGCATGTACGGTAAAATGGAACACTTTGATTAACAATAGTACCCATAGAGATATAGAGGTGCGTCCGTTTAGGGTCTAGCTCAAAGGGAAGGGACTCCTTGCGGTCGGCAATGGAGGGACCAACAAACTGATAAGCGGAATCAAAATGATCACCATTTGGTTGAAAAGCTTTCGAGGTGAAGACAAGGGTTAGAGGTTCTTTCTTAAAGAATAAATCAGAAAGCTCCATATTCTCCTGTTTCCACTCCGACTTCGCAGCTGAAAAATTGGTATAAAAAAGGTCCAGTTGCGGATGAAATCCTGGTTCCAGCATAGCTTGTGGAATTGGGAGCCGGTCCATAGCAAAGGATGAACAGGATGCGATTGCAGGAAGATGAAGTAGTCTTGATAAGACAGTTCCACCTCCGAACATAACATCATGAATCATATAATCGAATTTCATGCTTTTTGTTTGCTCCAGGACAATCGGAATGATTCTACGATCCATAGCAAGCATAAATTCAATCAGTGTATAAAAGGGATGAGTTCCATTGGATTTGTAGGTATGTAGAAAATGCGTATACTCCGGGCCGTAATCCATATAGGTAGCTCCGGTCTCCAATATTTTATCTTTAAATTCCTCAGTAGAAAAATAATATACCTCTTCCCCAAGGCTCACCAACTCTTTGACCACCGGTAACGTCGGATTAATATGACCATGGAGATTACCATTCACAAATAATACTTTTGACATAATAGCATCCTTTCTTAACCTTAATATGATTCGCATATTCGAGTTTATATCGGATTCTGCTCGTTGTGAGTGGAAAAATCCTTTATCATCTGTATGGTTTCCTCACACCAGCGGATATTTGCTTCTGCTGTTAATATTCCAAGTCGTAGCGGTGCCAACCAGTAAATATATTGAGGATCTTTTTTTGCCGCGTCATTCGCTAGATAAGCTACTTCCATCTTCTTATATTCTATAAGATTTCTATTATTTCTTTCTTTGACTTCCATCATCATCTGTATGACCTGCTCTCTTGAGCTATAGCTTCCAAAGGAGAGCTTTAAAAGTAGTTCGGAGCGATGAGGCGATAACTCTGGGGGTTGTATTAACCAATCCTTGAATTCTCTCTTACCTTCTTCTGTAATCTGAAATAGCTTACGACGATCCGAGGGATCCGAATTTATTTGTTGTATGTAATGATCTTCCTCTAGTTGTTTTAATACTGGATAGATGTGACCGAAATTCTCTTTCCAGAAATGTGAAATCGTCTGATCACAGAATTTTTTAATGTCATATCCTGAGCAGGGCTTGATGCATAAAACACCTAAAATTGCGTATCTGGATTTATTTTTAATAGCCATTTAGTTTAACTCCTTTGTTTGATATTTCTTTATATAATAAAAATATATCAGAGTGATATAGTCATAATATATCACTCTGATATAGATGTCAAGAATATTTGTGAAATTATTCCATAAACTGAGTCATTGTTGCCGGCTCCAAATGATTGGATGGCTCGGAGCAAGATTTATTTTTACAGATAAAATAAGTGGTCTTATCATTGATGGTATGATAGTCATGCACATATTCAGCGATTTTCTTGATTTCTTCTTCATTATCTATTGTTTTAACTAAAACTGTAGTATTTGGTTCATAATGCTCAGATAGATAGGTTAATAACTCATGATGGTCCTCATTGTCGCTATCAATACATACAATTTCCATGGAAGGATAGAGTGCTTGAATGAAGGCAATCATGGAGAAACTAAAGCCGGCAGGATAATCCTTTACGTGACCTGCGAGGAAGTTTAACTGCTTATGAGCATAATCCTGATATTTATTCTTTGCAGTAATGGTAGCAAGTCGTTGTAATGCATATCCAGCTGCGGAATTACCGGAGGGAATAGCACCGTCATATACTTCCTTCGGACGGAAAATCAATTGTTCTGCATCCTTTGAGTATAGATAAAAGCCGTCGTTTTCCTCATCCCAGAATTGGTCTATCATACGGTCTGCTGTTCTCATCGCACGACTTAAATAAGTGACATCAAAGGTTGCCTCATATAAATCAATAAGTGCCATACAGTAAAATGCATAATCATCTATAATACCTTTGTTTGCAGCATCTTTCTCACGGTAACGAATAAATAAATTTCCGTTCTCATCTGTTAAAGAGGTGTCAATAAAGGTTGCTGCTTGTTTAGCAATATCAGCATATTCTTGATTTTGTAATATTTTTGCTGCCTTTGCATAAGCAGAGATCATGAGGGCATTCCAAGAGGTTAGTATTTTATCATCCCGATGGAGTTTAGCCCGTTCCAAGCGGTACGTATGAATTTTTCTGGATAACCTTAAAATTCTCTCATTATCTGGTTTTAATTCTTCTGAATGAACTCTGTTTGGAATAGAATAACCCTCGAAATTACCTTCTTTTGTAATTCCGAAATATTCGTTAAAATAGGATCCGTCATGGTTTTCTAATACTTTATTAATCTCATCGGGAGTGAAGGTATAATATCTACCTTCTACACCATCGCTATCAGCATCCTGAGCACAATAAAAGCCACCGTCTTTGTCGGTCATCTCTCTGCGAACGTATTCAAGAATCTGTTCAGCGACGTTTTTATATAAGGTATCCTTCGTGTATTGATAAGCTTCCAAATAAGCACAAGTTAGTAAAGCATTATCATAGAGCATCTTTTCAAAATGAGGGATCAGCCATTTTTCATCCGTAGAATACCTAGAAAAACCAAATCCGATGTGATCGTAGATACCACCACGATACATATTCTTTAAAGTGGTTTCAACCATGAAGAGTGCTTGTTCATCCTTCTCTAAAGCGGCATAACGAGTAAGAAAAATAAGATTATGAGGAGTTGGAAACTTAGGTTTTTCACTAAAACCACCATAGCGATGATCGAAGGTTTGGTTAAATTGTGTTACCGCTAGGGAGATCAGATCCTTCGATATGGTTCCGGTCTTTTTCTTATCCTGAAATTCTCGAACCATGACATTGGTGATTTCAATTCCTGAGCGAACCAAAGCTTGTTTATTTTCTGTCCACTGTGTATGAACTTCTTCCAATAGATCTACCAATCCCGGCATACCGTAGTTTGCTTCCTTCGGTAAATAAGTTCCTGCATAGAAAGGTTTTTGATCCGGTGTCATTAATATGGTAAGCGGCCATCCGCCACCTCCGGTAATCGATTGGCATACAGACATGTAGATTGCATCTACGTCCGGACGTTCTTCCTTGTCCACTTTAATACAGATAAAATACTGATTCAATAGCGCAGCTACTGAATCATCCTCAAAGGACTCGTGAGCCATAACATGACACCAATGGCAGGTGGAATAACCAATGCTTAAGAAAATTGGTTTATTTTCTTCTTTCGCTTTTGCAAAGGCTTCATCTCCCCAAGGATACCAATTTACTGGATTATAGACGTGCTGAAGAAGATAGGGTGATTTTTCATTCGCTAATTTATTCGGAATTCTGGTCGTTCCTTGACCTTTATTCGTTACATGTTCTGTTGTTAACATTGTATACACTCCTTGTTTGCGTATTTGTTTTAACAAGATAAACTTATTTTATTAGTATGCCAATAAGGTGTATTATTTATAAGATAGGATATCAGTTAATTAATTTATTTAACTTAACATGAAGCAATAGGTGCAGTAAATGCTGGAGGAGATTATGTTGAACTTACTCGCTTTGAAGTCCCTGCAAGATTTTTATCGTAAAGAGATAAGAGGAATACAAGTTGACTGTTTATCGTGTATGGTATATAATACCTTTTTATTTTCAATAATATTTTGGTAGGCTTTGCCACGAAAGATATTCATATTTTAAGCGATATTTTTATTGGGGGAAGATATATTGAACACAAAAAAACCAAAGATAATAATTTATTTTTTATTGATATTCGTGGCTCTAGTAAGTGTATTTGGTGCATACGAATATATACCACGTATCTTGGCTGATAAATCCTGGATTTCCGATTTGGGATATGAGGAGGATGAAGTCCATACACTGTCCTTTGACAGATTTGGTAAAAGAAGTTGCCCCCAAATACCTGTTAATATTGGAGATGATAAATATAAATTAGGATTTGATACTGGTTGTGGATCTGGGATATTCTTTACGAATGCGGTTGAGGATAAAATAGACTTTGATTTAATCAGTGAGACAGAAGCCCTGAACAGAGATGGTAGCCATCGAGGATGGGAAAAACGAGTGACTATCAATGAAATTAGTGTTTTTGGAGATAATTATAAGAACATAGAAACTAGTATATCTGATTGGTCAATGTTTTCATCCGAAAAGTTTAATGGAACCATCGGTTTGGCTTATTTTAAATCAAAGGTCATTACACTTGACTATAGTGGTCATAGAATTGCAGTTAGTAATAATGCAATTGACTATACAAAACTAGATCCAGATAAATATGTTGTTCTCCCGCTCTATAGGTCAACAAGTGAAGGTCAGCAGGAGCTACCTTTCTTCGAAGCAGAGTTTAACAATGAGCCGATTATCATTTATCTGGATACCGGAAAAAATTATTCCTATCGATTGGACACGAATTGTGATCGTTCAATGCAGGACAAACCAACGGATCTTTTTGATACTCCTTTGACAATCGGAAGTTTGGAACTAATGCTCCAAGACATAACGGTAGTAAATGATATAGCACAAGCGGATGGCTTACCTTATCAAACAATGATAGAATTAAATTCAGATCAAATATGGAAATGTAATTTGCTTATTACATTCGATATGATTGAGCAAAAGATTATAATACGGAAATTATAGATTATAAGTTAAGAAATAACTATGTTACTACATTGCCACCTGCAATAAAGTTAGCATAGTTATTTTTTTGCTTTTATCGCATGGCTATCAAACTCTCTTGATTGTGGCCCTCTCAGAACTTCAATGTTTCGAAAACCAGCCATGGTAAGTCCTGGAATAACTTTTTGTTCAATTAAAACCTTATTATCAGTAAATGGTATACCATTTTTTCCGTCGTAGAGGGTGATAAGCAATGTTCCGTCGTTTTTTAATACACGATAAATTTCTGATATTGTTTCTGATAGATCAGTCCAAAAATAAATAGAATGAATACTAAATATCTTGCTAAAGGTTTCATTTTGAAAAGGTATATGGTTAACGCTATGATGAACGAATGTAATCCGACCTTTTCTTATCTCAATTCGATTTCTCGCTGAGGCTGAGCGAAGGACTGATTTTGAGATGTCCATGCCTACAATAGGGCTACTCCTAGACAGCTGTGCTAATAGCTTAATTGCATAGCCAGCACCACAGCCCAATTCTAAAATCGTATCATTCGGTTGTGGATGTAACAGTTGAAGGGTCCAATATGTTTCAGGCTTATGCTGTTTTACCATCTTCTCACCGATATATACACCAATGATACCTTTTGGGTAACTATAATGTTTATCTATTTTATCTTTTATTTGTTGAACTAATTTCAAAGGGCTACCTCTTTCTTTTAATAATATTCATCGGTATTCAAACCTTCACATCGTTAGATTGTTATAATATACATCAACAATCGTTCCAACCTAATTATATTATAATAAAAGAGTAGCTTATGTAAGATTTTGTGTCAAGAGTAGTTCGTCAGGGAAATAATTGTTGCAACAATTCTTTCCCTTTTTTTTCAAGTTTTTCTATGAGATAATACAATTACAGTAGCTGCTAATAAAAACTTGGAGGTGTACTATGATAAAGAAAATAACCAATGAAACTATAAATGAATATGCAATGAAGATTGAACTGGCGAAAAAGAACATTTTGCCCATGTTGCCTTTTGTAAAATTACCTTTTCATGATTTTGATCGTTATAAATACTTCAGCGAGAAGGGAATCTACCTGATCGATTATTTGGAAGATGAATATTGCTTATATCATCTCTATCATTTGACGGAAGGAGATGATACCCTTCGTGCAACCCTAATTCTTCCCTCGAATTGGGAGAAGAGATTTGAGATTATGGAAAAGTCGATACCGAATTTAAAGGAATGGTTTTTACAGGAAGATCAATCGGGTCAATTTATCATTCAGTCTCTGGAATACGGTGAGATTGAGTATTATCCTACCCTGTCTCATTACCTAATCCCAACGATTATTCGTAACGGTTTTAAGCCCAAATATAGAATGTATATGAAAAGAGAAGCAAAAGCGCTGGTAACGCAGGAAGATGTACTGGAAGAAGGACTATGCTATGTTAATTATAAGAAGAATATGCTTCCTGATATCATCGATTTTTATTTTCATAATGAAGCAACGAAGAACAACCATTATTTTACGAACTGTACCTATGAGGAATTTTTGGGCCTGTTTGAGCAGGATGATACGATCAGAAGGTCAAGGTTTCTAAAAACAGACGAAGAAAAGATAATTGCTGGTATTGTGGTATCAGAGGATTCCGGAAAAGTATGGATTGATAATTTTACAGTAGATCCAAACTATGATGATCGTAACCTTGGGAACTATATATTAAGCAGAGTCATCAAGGAGTTTATGACAGAGCAACCGGAGGATACCATATATATTTACCTTAATAGAGATTGTCGTAATGCAGTTGACGCTTGTGAAGCAAATGGTTTTGTTCCCTTTGAATTCTGGACCGACATGATCCTAAAAAATAATGTAAATCAGCAATTGGAGGGTGGTTGATTGAATTATAAAAATGCAAAGGATATATTTCCTCCGGAACTACTGAAAGAAATTCAGAAATATGTGCAGGGTGAGAGAGTATATATTCCGCAATTAGAAAATGTACGAACCAATTGGGGTAAAAAAAGTGGGTCCCGATTAGAGATTACATTTCGTAATAATGAAATAATGAAGAAGTATAAAGAAGGATTATCGATGGATGAGTTGGCAGAGCTCTTTTGCTTAAGCGGTGAATCCATAAGAAAGATAGTTTATCGAAATACCAGAGAGGTAAATTATAACAAAGAAGGAGATTAGATGTCAAAAACATATCGGGGAAAAGGGCTTATAAAGCTGCAATCCAGGGGGCGGGGAACCTGTCCTTCTTGTAAAACCAGAAGAATTAAGTTGTTGTATGAAATTATTCTGTTAGATGGAAGTAAGTTAAGGGTATGCAAAAGATGCAGGAAAAAAAGATAAAACAATCAGCTTCATAATAACTTATGCATAATTACTTTGCTTTTGTGAGGTGATTATGCATTTTTTTTGAAAAAATTGTTAATAATAAAGATCTATATTATTTGCATATTTACTAAAGTTGAAATTTAGCTGTTAATTTTGCTTACTTATTTATTCCTTTTATGTTAAAATAGGGATAGACAGGAAATGTTGAGGTGTATCGGTATCATAAGAGCTTGGATATTAGCCAACGCGATCTGAGAGTAATCATGGAGAGACCGCGAAGGATGGGACAATCAGTTTATCAAGAAACTAGATAGAAATCGTATTTAATATAGGGTGTTAGATATGAGAAATGATGTTACAATGATCATTTGTAAAATTAAAATAATATAATTCATATAGTACAAAAGACTACATAAATTAATATAATAAGAAAAATTTATGCAGTATACAAATAATAAGATAAAACGAAATAGGATATTACTATAGCTCTTAACTTGTGGTATTCTGTTTTGGGCAGTGCGTAGTTTTGATGACGTAAGTTAAAGTTAACAAAACCACGAACTGCCTTTTTCATAGAAGTAGGAAAAGTGTAATGATTTAAATAAAAAATATAGAGTTCTGTTTATAAGAAAGGAGACTTTTATGAAATCATTTATGAATGAATACGTAGAACACAAAAAATATGGTCGTGGTTTAATTATCCGAGAAGAGTCTGGAAGAGTTACGGTGGAATTTGAAACAAAGTTTGGAATGAAAATGTTTCAATTTCCGGAAGCCTTTGAAGATTTCCTAATGTTTGAAAATCAAACATTGCAAGAGGAATGTCTTGTTTTAAGGCAAGCTAAAAAACAGCAGATTGCTGAGGAGAATGAGAGAAAGCATGAGGAAACCTTAAGACAAGAAAAAGAAAAAAAGAAAGAAGTACTTGATTTGAAGAAGAGTAAGGCAAAAGTAGCGAAGGATAGCAAAACGAAAGTTGTAAAAGCGAATAAAACGAAATCTGAGAGGTACGAGGAAGAACCGGACTATTACGATGAGGATTAGAGGGATAGTAAAAATGCACAAATAGGATGCTAACTATATGTATAAAATTTCACGAAAAGTTATTTTGAACGTAAAATTTGATTACGGACATAAAAAATATCTGATTAAATTAAGATAGTAGATAACAAGTATAGCAGTCAACTGTCTCGGTAAAGGTGGAGTGCATATGTCTCAGAGAGATGAATATATGGTGAATTATCGATTGCACTTGGTATTAAGAAAGATGAGGTTGAAGACTTGACTTCATTACTAAGAAAGTGAAACAGATGGAAATGATGAAGCAACATATATAAAAGTGGTCAGGAAACTCTTATAGATTGAGATTCCTGACCTTCTTTTTTCCACTCAAGGATATTCGGTGATTATACTTTATAACACATCGAGAGACAGAATTTTATCTTCCGGTGTAGTCTGCCCAAGCTTTTTATATCCAAAATAAAACCATACTCCCGTTAAAACAGCAGATACTCCGTCTGCGAATGCAGCAGCATAAAGTAGGCCGTTCAGACCCCATAGGTTAGAGAAGAGCAGGATTGCAGGAATTAACAAGATCACTTGTCTTGCCAGGGTTAAAAACATAGCTGATTTACTGCGTCCAATAGCTTGGAAGAAGTTTGAAGCAATGATCTGAAAACCAACAACGGGGAGAAGAAGAAACCAGGCTTTTACAGCCAAGGTACCGAACTGTAATAATTCATCGTCGCGGTTAAAAAGGGAAATTAACTGATTAGGGATTAATCTAGTAATTATAAAACCAAGAACTACAGTGGCTGTGGCAGCAATAATGGCTAACTTTTCAGCTTGTTTTACTCTTCCATACTTTTTCGCACCAAAATTAAAACTTATGATCGGTTGGACACCTTGATTTAAGCCGATGATCGGCATGATTAAGATAGTTTGGATACTGTTGACAATACCCATTCCGGATACAGCTACATTACCGCCGTAGATTAATAAAGTCTTATTTAGTACTGCATTTAATAGACTGTTGGCAAGCTGTAGTGCAAATCCGGGAAGACCTAAAGTGATTATTTTTCCGATAATAGGGAAATTTGGAATCATATAATTCAACTTTAATTTGTTTTTACTGTGTTTTCCAAGAAAGTATAGAACGACCCAAACCGTGGAAACAAATTGGGATAAGATCGTTGCCATAGCGGCACCGGCCATTCCCATCTTAAAGACATAGATGAAGATGGGATCTAAAATAATGTTGGTTCCTGCACCAAAGAACATAGTAAACATTGCTAGTTTCGGATTACCATCGGCACGGATAAAATTATTTAATCCCATGCTGACAACTTGAAATACAGAACCATAGAATATGATTCTCATGTACTCAACCGCATAGGGGAGTACTTCGGCATCAGCGCCGAAGAGTGACAAAAGAGGTTCGAGAAAAATCTCGCCCAATACGGTAACTAATATACCAAATATAATCATTAACGTAAATGCATTTCCTAGAGCATGTTCTGCATCCTCTTTTTTCTTAGCACCTAAATTCATAGAGAACAGAGTTGCGCCTCCAACACCGAATAAGATTCCTAATGATAAAAGAATAATCATCAGAGGGAAACCGATGGTAATACCGGCGATACCGTTAGGACCTAGATCCTTGCTATTCCCAATATAGATGCGATCCACAATATTATATAACGCATTGATTACCATACCTACAATTGCAGGTATAGAGAATTTTAATAATAACTTATATACCTTCTCTTCTCCTAATGGATTTTTGTATTCCATATTACTCTTCCTCCATGTCTTTTCTCAAGTTCATTTCTTCAACCTTTTTTACCATTTCTGATAAGGTATTGTGGACGATATCAATTGTCCCTTGATCCATTCCTTCGGTGATTAATTCGCTCCAATGGCTAACTCTTCTCTTGATCTCAGACTGATAATCTTTTGATTTTGTTGTAAGATATACTCTGTTACACCGTTTATCATCCGGATCTTTCATCCTTGTAATATAACCCTTTAGTTCCAATGATTTAATGGCACGGGTGGTAGCAGCTTTATCGATATAGAGATAAGTTGATAAATCATCTTGAGTAATCCCATCATTACGGTAAAGATATAATAAAAAGGAATATTCAGCCGAAGTTATGTTAAATTCTTTTAACACTTGGTTGATATAGATCTGGGATTGTCGATGTAAGATAGAAATCCATCTGCCTATCGTCGCATGCATATATTGACTCCTTACAGGAAATATGGTTAGTTGAGAAGTCAACTATAATCGAAATTAGTTGATGTGTCAACTAAAATTATTCAACTTAGTAAATTGGTCTCACCGATAATGCATTTTTATTTCATAACGAATCATATTATTTAAGATTGTATCGTATGGTTTCGTTTTATATTGTTATGGAAGTAAAGTGCTTCAAAATTAAAATAATTATCCTAAAATTCATTAACCTGTTTACCAAATATTGTATTCTGTGTATAATTTACGTTGTATTTCGTGGTATTTGTGGAATCGATGAAAGCCATGATTGAGCTTTTGATACCTAACAAAACAGGATGATTTCATAATGTTCATGTAAGGTTGTTATTTGTAGAAAGAACGGCGAATACACGAGACAATAACAAAGTCGTAAATAGAATAAATACCTTGAGGAATTAAATTGACATTGTTAGCGATTTAATAAAGTAAAAATAGGAGGTAATATGGAACATTATATTAATATTGGTGGAGTAAAATTGTGGAGTACAATAACGGATCCTATAGATAGTAATAAGCCATATATGTGTCTATGTGGAGGCGGACCAGGAATAGGGGACTCATTAATTCTTATTGATGATTTGATTAATAGTTATTTTAACGTTATACGATTTGAACAAAGAGGATGTGGCCGTTCATCAAGAGATCACAATTATTCCTTGGGAACGGTTTTGGATGACTTGGAGGAAATAAGAAACTTTTATGGTATAAAAGAGTGGTACATACTAGGGCATTCTTGGGGAGCAGGTATTAGCTTATTTTATGCCTTAAAGTATAGCAAATATTGCTTAGGAGTTATGTATATAAGTGGTATGGGAATTCAGAATGATATCGATTGGTCAGAAGAATTTAGTATGAATGCCAGTAAGTTAACAGAACCAGAGTTTGAGCTTCCTGAAATCAATTATGACGTTTTAAATAGCGGATTACGTTCGTATAACGAATATATTAAACAACCATTATTATGGAAGCAAATTTCGGATTTAAAACTACCGGTACTTGTAATATATGGAGATAAAGATATTCGCCCCATGTGGCCTGCGGTACAATTATCACATTTACTACCAAATTGTAAACTATGTATTATGAATGAATGCGGTCATTTTCCGTGGCTAATAAGACCCAATGAATTCAGAGAAATTATAGTCGATTGGTATATGGCTATAATTTCTCTGAAGATGAAAGAATAATTTATTCTAATACGAATAAAGAACTACCCAGATTTGCTTTGATCCATTGGAAGAATGTGAGATTTAATCGACTTCGAATATCGTTGTCTATATGTTGGACTACATAATCCAATATTTTGATAATATAGTTAGTTCCAACTAAGAAGCCCTCTTTATTCATATTGGCAGAAGCCTCGGAAAGCCATGAAAACTGTTCGGTTGGAATTATCTCATTAATTTTCTTTAGACCCAGATAGGCATAATCTTTATCATATAGATAGCGCAGGAGTATGGCACTCTCTGCGATAGAGCTGGACATAATCATGGATGCCCAAGGATAATTTTTACGGTTATAGGCTCCGTCTGCCTCAATAAAATAATAAAGTGCATCGTTAAAATATCCAGCCAGTTGATCGATAGACAAGGTTTTTACCTCTGCAATATAGTCATCATATTTATGGTTGGGATCGTAAATTATCTTCGCCTGATCCGTATGTGGTAAGGTTTCTTCTGTTACTGCATAGAGATCAAAATGCAGACCATTCTGGAAGATAGCAACAATCTGTTCTCCTACAAAATTTACATGTTCTAGATAAAGGGTCGGTAAATAGGAATTAAGATATGTAATTCGTTTTTCCAAGAATAATTCCATTACGTCCTTCTTTACGACTGCATACATATCAACATCAGAGTAAGCATCATCGTCTCCCCGTCCAATCGATCCTTTCATTAGTATGGCTTCACACAGCCCATCTGCTATGATCGTTTTGCTTATGATATCAATTGCTTCATATGTTCGCATAAGATTTCCTTTCTGATCTTATCGTAGTTTCCCTTGGAATACCACATTCGTGTCCTTACATAAATATTGTACTGCTCTGCGGCCAGTATCAACAGCTACAGGCAAACCGCCCGGAGTTTGAAGCCGTTGACCGGCAAAATATAAACTCTTCGTACTTTCAGAGGTAAGTGGGTATGCCGTTGATTTCGTTCCTTTTTCCGTAACAGCCATCCACGATCCGTGTAACGTACCACAATAACGCTCGTAGGTAAGTGGAGTTGCTACATCGATCACTGCGACCTTTCCAGCGGTCTGAGGTAATACTTGTGAAAGGAACGCAAGGATGGAATTTCCCAAGTTTTCTTTTTCTTTGTCATATTCACCGCATTCTTTCTTCGCTTTCCAGAATTCATAGGTGTCACCCGTGATAATCGTCGTAAGGGTGCTGCAACCCTTTGGAGCATATCCGGGATAACCTGCATAATTATGTAGGCTTAAGGTGGTGATTTCCTGACCGACGAAGGTAAATGACTTCTTTAAAGGAAATAGTAAGTCTTCCGGTAAGTTTGATAAATCACATTCTACTCCGATACTAACAAAGGTACAAGCCGCTAATTTCGTATTGTTATGCATTCTCTCTATCCAAGGTTCGGATAGTGCAGGAGCGAACAGTTTCTTGGTGGCAGATAACGTATCGGAGGTTATGATAATAGCATCTGCATTGATCCTTTGTCCTTTTACTATAATTCCGACAGCACGGTTATGTTCTACGATAACCTGATCGACCGGACTGCCATATAGGATTTTGCCACCAAGCTGATTAAATCTTTTGGCCATACGTTGTGCTAAACCAAGGGAACCGCCTTCTAAATAGGCACCATCACCGGAGGCCAGGCACCCTAAGGTAAAGAAGAGGGCGGATGCGTTATAAGCTTCGCCGACAACATTCGTTAACAGGCAGCGGATGGCGGGATGATGAAACCGTTTACTATATTCTGATACGGATATCTTATCATAAGAAGACATCTTAGGAAGTATCTTCATCATCTTAATAACTCTGACATGGTCATTTTACTTTTCTTTGCGACCTTTACTCCCGGAATATCCATAACCGGAGCGCTCACTTTCATAAAAGCCTTAATGTCTTTACAGAGAGCTTTGACCTCCTTGCTATCTTCTGGAGACAGTTTGGTAAAATATTGTTCCATTTGGTCTGGATCCCGATATAAATGAATTACCTGATCCTGATCATAGTAGGTAGAGAGACAATCTTTCATTATAAGATTGGTGTGATCATCAATAACACCAACATTACGCCATACTTGATTGAGAGGAGTATGATTGGAAGAACCGGTAAGCCAATGAAGTGCTCCTTCAAACAGATAACCGTTACGTTTCCAACTGGTACAATTTCCTCCTGGGATTGTATGCTGTTCCAGGATGGTGACATCAAATCCACTTTGTTGCGCATAAATTCCGGCTGACATCCCTGCGACACCGGCTCCGATGATAAGGATTTTATTACTCATGATTATTTCCTCCTAATAATATCTACAATCCAATCGCTTTCAGGACAAGGGGTTCCGGGGTAAAGGACTAATGCTTCGCAGACTCCTTGGATAGCTGCCCAATAAGCTAACGTAAGAGACATTGGGTTTCCTTCCCGTATCGTTCCATTCTCTTGCCCACGTTTCATTAAACTGGCTGAATGCTCATAAGTGATATCCTGCTGGAGTAGATCTTTTGCAGCTTCCGGAATTCCGTCATTATAAGAGGCCTGGCTCATTAAAACAAACATCTTCGCAACAAAAGGCTCACTGGTAGCAAACTGAAAGATCTGTTTTGCTGTGGTCTCAAAATAGGCTAAGGGATCGCTTTGATCCCCTTCCATCATCATCTTTGGGCCGGACATTCCTATTTTAATTAGTTCCTCGAATAATTTTTCCTTCGATTCAAAGTAATGAAATAGCAAACCAACACTCATATCTGCTTCTTTTGCGATATCACTGATTTTAGTCGCTGAAAAGCCTTTGCGAATAAATAGATCCAGACCTACCATAAGGATTTCCTCGCGGCGTTTTTCTTTTTGTTCTGCTCGTGATGTCATACGTTGAACTCCTGTTCATTGAATTTATATTCAATATAATACATATTATTGTAGATGTCAATAACTGTTATTCGAAATATAGCAAGGATATTAATAGAATAAAGGAAAAAATCTGATATTTAAGAAAATCTATGAAGTAAATGAAGGAAAAGCAATCTGAATATGACAACATACACTTTGATACAAATTTATAATAGAGCAGAGACAATTGCCTTAGGGATTTTAGACACTTTACTAACAATTTGACACCAAAAACCCTCAATGCATGTTGCATTGAGGGTCTGGCAGATCAATTATTCATTTACTTCTTCAAATTCGTCTTTTCCTACTCCACAAAGAGGGCAAACCCAATCATCGGGAATATCCTCAAATTTGGTTCCGGGTGCGATACCGCCATCTGGATCGCCCACTTCAGGATCATATACATAACCACATACTAAACATACATACTTCTTCATTTCTAGTTACCTCCAAGTTGATTTGAAATTAATGATTCATTCTTGCGGAATGAATTAAAAATGCATACGTATTAATATAGCTTAAAAATTAGGAAACATACCTAAGAATGTAATCCTAGGTGTAATTATAATAAGAGATTATAATTCTGACAACATTTTTTCTGCAAAAACTTTTCCATAATTTCTGCATTCTTCCAATTCCTTGTCATTCGGCATATACTTAATTTTCAGTCCTTCTTGAATAATCTTAATCTTAGCTTTTCCTAAATATTGCTCCAGTATGGTATTGCCTTCTCCGCTCCAACCGAAACTTCCAAAGGCTGCTGCAACGCGATTGGAGAATTTGAGTCCTTGTAAGTCTTCTAAGATTGGCATTAAGGAAGTTAAGAGTCCGTTATTAATTGTTGAGGAACCAAGAAGAATTCCCTTGGATTTGAAAATCTCAGTGATTACATCATTTCTATCAGCGGTGGCGATATTATAAATTTTATAGCTTACTCCGGCATCTCCAATTCCTGCACCAATTGCCTCAGCCATCTTATGAGTCGCACCCCACATAGAATTATAGATAATAACTGCGTTGCTATTCGGGGTTTCGGTTGCCCATTTGTAATATGCTGTAACAATATCCATAGGATTTTTCCGCCATAGGATACCATGGCTTGGTGCTATGATATCTATTGGTAAATTAAGCCCCTGTAGTTCCTCGATTTTTTTTGCGACAAGGCGGCTGAAGGGGGTTAGGATATTGGCATAATATTTGGTTGCTTCCTGCCAAACTTCTGTCTCATCTACTTCATCGTTGAATAGCTCAGAGGATGCAAAGTGCTGTCCAAAGGCGTCATTCGAGAAGAGAATATTTTTGCCCCTAAGATAAGTAAACATCGAGTCCGGCCAATGAAGCATGGAAGCTTCTACAAAGGTTAATTCATTTTCACCGATGTTAAGTTTTTCGCCGTTCGTAACAACCTTTAGCTTCCAATCCTTGTGATAATGCCTGTGAATGGATTCCTCACCCTTCTTAGAGACGATGATGGTCGTATCCGGAAGATACTCCATCAAAGCGGGTAAGGCACCGGAATGATCCGGTTCCAGGTGGTTCATCACAATATAATCAATTGTTTTAATATCAACAACTTCATTTAGATGTTCTAGAAATTGATCGGTAAGGGGTTCCCACACTGTGTCGATCAGGACGGTTTTTTGATCTTTAATTAGGTAAGAGTTGTATGTACTCCCACGATGTGTAGAAAGTTCATAACCGTGAAAATACCGTACTTTCCAGTCGTTTGCGCCGACCCAGTAAACACCTTCTTTTAGCTCCTTCATTGTGTTTCCTCCGTTTTCAGTCATTTCCAATCGTAATCTTATTTTAACCATTCACTGTAGAGTTATACATAATTTAAGATTCGATTATGTACGTTCAAAATAAAAAATGTGATGCGTCAAATCCACAACTTATTAATCGTTTTCTATATTCTTTGTAATCCTATAGGGCACTATAATTATCATAGGAACATCTTTACATTTTCCAATGGAGAAAGGAAAAAGAAAGGGGTAGGAAAATGAAACCAAATCTTATTTATATTTTTGCAGATCAACTGCGTTATCAAAGTTTGGGTTACGCAGGAGACCATAATGCAATCACGCCAAATATTGATCAATTAAGTGAAGAAAGTGTAGATCTATGCAGCGCAATATCGGGACATCCTGTTTGTGCTCCATACCGGGCATCGTTGTTAACGGGGAAATATACAACCAGTACAGGTATGGTGATTAACGAAATTCGTATGAATTCAAATCATACTTCCTTTGCTAATGTATTAAATGATAATGGTTATGAAACAGCATATATCGGAAAGTGGCATATGTATGCCGCTGAGCTGGGAAATCACTACAATCCTAAGAATTCATTTATTCCTAAGGGTCCTGATCGACTGGGTTTTAATGATTATTTTAACGCTTATAATTTTCATCATGAATATTATGGGGAGGCAGCTTATTATCATTTGGATACCCCTGATAAGATATACTGTAACAAATATGAACCGGACGAGCAGACAGATATCGCAATCGATCAGCTAAGAAGATTATCAGGAGGAGAGAAACCCTTTGCGATGTTCTTGTCTCTGGGTACACCTCATGATCCGTGGATTCCTGAAAATGTACCAAAAGCTTATCTCGACAAATGTAAGGATAAAAAATTTCGACTACCTCCGAATTATTCACCAGAGAATGACCCCCATGCAGATGATTGGGCAAAATTATCAGAACAGGAGCGGAGTGAATTAACAGAGTGGATGCGGGTATATTACGCTATGACTGCCAATTTAGATTATAATATTGGTCGATTGATGGATGAAATCCGAACGTTGGAATTAAATAAAAATTCAATTATCATATTTACCTCTGACCATGGTGAATTATTTGGTGCTCATGGCCGTAGAGCGAAGAACATATTTTATGAGGAAGCAATACGAGTTCCTTTTTTAATTAAATGGGAAAATCATTTAGAGGCATATGCCAAACGGGAATTTGTGTTTAATACCGTTGATATCATGCCATCCCTGTTATCTATGATGGGATTACCTATCCCTCCTGAAGTGGAAGGTAACGATTACAGTGAATGTATCTACGGAACAAAGGATACCGAGGATGGAGCTCTATTAATGGGAACGGGTCCTACCGCTGTATTTGGGGATGGATATGAATGGAGAGCTTATCGAACCAGACAATATACATATGCGATTTATAAAGTGGATGGACAGGAGTTCTTATTCGATAATCTGGAAGATCCCTATCAGATGAATAATTTAATCGATGATGTTGATTATTTTGAAATCAAAGATGCTCTGAAGCAACAGATGTGGGAGAAGATGAGCAGGATCGGAGATCAATTTGAAAAGAACTCCTACTACGAAGCAAATTGGATTGAAGATAGAATTATTAAACATACGGCAACAATTTAAAAGGATTGATATTAAAATCAGTTCCATAAGTCATCGAAATAGCCCGGATAGTTTAATGCCATGAAAATAAGGAAAAGTTTGTATCCTGTATATTAGGAGTGTTAATTATGAATGTACAATCGAATGCCCCACTGTTTCGTGATCCCTTATATGATGGAGCGGCGGATCCCACAGTAATTTATAATGAGAAAGAGAAGAATTGGTGGATGCTTTATACGCAGCGCCGCCCTAATCTACCAACAGCCGGAGTCTCCAGTGCCTACGGTTGCAGGATCGGAGTTGCAGTTTCCGATGATGGTGGAGAGTATTGGTATTACCGTGGAACACTTGATTTGGAGTTTGAGTTCGGTCATAATACATTTTGGGCTCCTGAAGTTATTTATGCCAACGGGCTATATCACATGTATGTAACCTATATCCGAGGTATCCATTCAAAATGGAAAGGGGACAGCCGGATTTTATATTACACATCGAAGGATATTATGAACTGGAAGCTGGAGGGTCCTGTAGAAATTCCTTCAGAAAGAGCAATTGATGCCTGTATTTTTCCTTTGCCGGATCATAAATACCGTATGTGGTATAAGGATGAAAGATTGGGATCCCATATCGTTGCTGCTGACAGCGACGACCTTCATCAATGGTCTATCGTTGGAGAAGCTATTACGGATTGTGCCAGTGAAGGGCCGAATGTTTTTGAATTTCAAGGAAAATATTATATGATCGTGGATTGCTGGGATGGCTTTGGTGTTTATCAATCGGAGGATCTTATTCATTGGATAAGGCAGCCAGAAAATATTCTGCGTAATCCGGGTAAGCGACCTTTTGATGGATCGATCGGACTCCATGGTGATGTTGTTGTATCCAAGGGTAGAGCATATATTTTCTATTTTACTCATCCAAACCGAACTAGTGATTTTTTGAGACGATATGAAGGAATGGATCACATTGATATCCCGGTGTCGATGAATGTAACAGCAATTCAGGTTGCTGAGCTAGTTATTCGGAACGGGTTTTTAGTATGCGATCGTGATCAAGATTTCGTTTTGGATTTATAGTATATACTTGATGGTTTAAAATAAGTAGAATTAGAAAGTCGCAAGGAAAGAATAGCTCTTTCGCTTGCGACTTTTTGATTGTTATTATAAGAAGCAAATTACTTTTCTAATAAGGAAATGGCGTTGGGCGTTAAAGCGGTGACTGGCCAGCCATCTTTGTCCCATACAATGGTTCCGATCAGCATGATACTGGGACTATCCTTTCTAAAATACTCACTTACCAGATAATATTGTCCATCTTCATCTAAGAATACGGATGCATGCCCTGGCATGAGCAGTTCGGATAAACTTTTTGTTACTTCAGTTCCGCCGCCGTTGAGAGCTTCTTTCCCTTCCCGGTCATAAAAAGGCCCGTGGACACTGGTGGAACGACTGACACGATTTTGATAGGAATTGTCCATTGGGTTATATGCGGTAAAGAGATAATAATATTCCCCTCTTTTAATTAGATAAGGAGCTTCGATCGCTTTGTTGCTAGTAGGGCGTTCCGCAATGTGATAAGTTTCTTCGTTATCTTCCAGCAGTAATCCTGTTTCGGGATTGATCTGCCGTTGATAGATACCTGTCCAGTAAGAACCAAAGGTTAACCAGACATCACCGTTGTCATCTGTAATAATATTAGGGTCGATGCAATTATAATCATCACCGGTATCGGACCTAATAACCATACCAAGATCGATCCATTTAAAATCAGAGGAATTGGGATCCAGGGTAGTATTTACTGCTACGCCAATGGCTGAATTTTGCCTGCCCATGGTGGAGAGGCAATAATACAAATAGTATTTGTCTTTTATTTTATATACACCGGGAGCCCAAATACCGTAACCGGGAACTTCCTCTTGAAACCAGGAGGGATCACCGCCGTGAAATACGGTATCAACTACATCCCAAGTAATCAGATCCTTCGAAGATTTTATACTAATGTGTGGTGCCATGATGTACATGTAATAAGTATCTTCGTATTTCACGATTTCCGGACAGGAAGAATGGAATACACTACCTTCTACCGGGAGGAGATAGGGGAGATCCTCTTGCAACTCCACCTTATCAAATTGCCATAGTTGCCAATCGGCATTCTCAAATTCAACAAGCTGCACCGTATTTGTAGTCTTCTTAGAATCGCTTGTTAGTCCCATGGTTAACCCGGATTTAACGGAAATGATCTGAACGGCATCCTGATAGGATGTCAGGGTCCATAACTGGGCTGCATTGTCATTGCTTTCGATGGGAGATCTAACTTCAATCGGAGCACCGATCTTTACCGAATTCTTTCGTACGGATATATTACGAGGAGTAAGGATGGATTGTATGGAATAATAATCGCCCTTCTTTTCAACTTTCCAGAGAAATTCTAATGTATCGTTATCTTGATACTGCCAAACAGCAGAACCTTCTACCATACCACACATTTGCATATTTAAGGCTCGTCCGGTGGCTTTGTTGGTAATTTTATATATTCCTTCTTCTATAGGAGCAGGAGTAATCACAGGAATAGTACTCGGAGCAATTGTCTCATTCGAAGGGGAAACATTGCGATTGCAACCACTGAAGGAAAGTGCAAGCAGGCCAACGAAAAGAAGTAGATTTTTTCTCTTACGAAAATTAACATTAAGAGATCTCATCATAAACCTCCATGATAATGTTCTGCGGATAATCTCCAAATTTTTCACCAAAGAGATTAAATCCTCCAACATATGCTGCATCCGGTTTCACGCCTATTTTCATAGTAATATAATTTTGCTTATCAAGCCCCAGGGATTTGATTGTATGATCAGATACTTTGATTTCATCAATAAAGCATCCTTTGTCTGTAACCCATATTTTTCGTAGATCTCCATACTGGGTTGAAGCATCACTCCACCAGTAAGGATTTAACTTACCTCTTCGCCCACCATAATCACCGAGGCACTCCACTAGACCTACCTCAGTATCGTTGAACCAGATGCTTACATCTGATCTCCAATTATTATTATAACCCAGAGCTTCGGAACAGATTTCAAACGTAATCTGTATCTTATTAGCAGAACTTAATTTTAATGTAGCATTGGAGAAACGGTATTCCAGATAACCTTGTGATAACCAGATTAACTGTGCTTTAAATCGATCGGGGCTATAAAAGCCACTAAGACTGTCTTCTGCTCCTAGGTCATTGTATTCTGAAACAATTCCACAGGGAGGACATACATCACAATCAAAATAGCTACCGATCGGAAGATCCTCACGAAATAATAACTGTTTACTATTTTCGGTGATATTACGGAACATGTCGATATCGATTCGTGAAATTAATACACCACATAGTTTTTGCGCACCTTTTGAACCGGGTATGGGTTGTACTGATATTAATCCTGCCGATTCTAGGGTTTTAATGTGCAATGCTGCACTGGATAACGGAATTTCAAAATGTGCCGCAACATCCGAAATGATGGCTGGCTTCATTGATAAATAATATAATATATCCAACCTCATGGGAGAAGAAAGAGCTTTTCCGATATCCGCAAGTCGCTCTCTATCTTCTATATTAATAACGAGTTCATTTTTCATGATAATAACCATGCCTTTCTTCATAACCTACATACTTTAAGCTGCAGGTACCATAAATATAGTGTAAATGATCTAAGCATTCACTAGGTAAAAATATTGGTTTTGTCTTTCATACGAACGTTCAAGCCCATTGCGAGCATGGAAGAACAAGGAGGGAACATCACTGTGCGAAGTCTTTCAAGGGAAGAGATTTTACTTCCATGTGAAGATGATCTTACTTCCATGTGAAGATGATCTTACTTCCATGTGAAGATGTCTTCACACTATGTTCTTCTTATAAGTAGTCTTTATAAGATAATAATGAAGTGAGTATAACATTTCCTTACATAAAAATCAATATGATAAATACATAAAATATGTACAAATAATAAAAGTATGAAGAATAGGGAAGAGATTGAACAAAAATATAAATACATAAAAAATGTACAAAAAAATAGTTGTATAAAAATATAATGAAAAAAATGTACAAATATATTGACAATGAAGTGGGTTGGTAGTAATATATAACTAAAATTACTTTGAAATTTTAACGGAATAACAAAGATATGATAATTTTAACTACATAAAATATGTATAAACACATAGAGCGAGTTTCAACATAAATTATGTACAAATCATATTCGATATGAAAATTGAGATATGAATTAGAAGTCATTTTCTTACAGATAGAAATGAGATATTGAGATGTTATTCCGAGTACAAGAACAGGAGATATTACTATGCTAAATGCTTATCCAAGACCTCAATTTGAACGTGATCATTGGACAAACCTCAACGGAGAATGGAATTTTTCCTTTGATGATAATAAAGTGGGTGAAATACAGAAGTGGTTCCATTCATTTCCTAAGGAAATGAAGATTGTGGTTCCTTATACTTATGAAACAAAGATGAGTATGATTGGTGATCAAACTGCTCATGAGGTTGTTTGGTATAACAGGAAAGTGACAGTACATAAAAAGGAACATTCGCGCACGATTTTGAATTTTGAAGGCGTTGATTATACTACCAAGGTGTGGGTAAATGGACAATTTGTTGGAATGCACCAAGGAGGCTATGCAGCATTTTCTTTTGATGTTACCGATTTTATAACAGAGGGAGAAAATGATATCACAGTGAAAGCGGAAGATACCTTGAGTTGTGAACAGCCAAGAGGTAAACAAAGATGGAGAAAAGATAACTTTGGTTGCTGGTATGTACAGACAACGGGTATTTGGAAAAGCGTTTGGATGGAGGAAGTTCCGAGTTTTTATTTAGATAAGGTAAAGATTACTCCGGACCTTGATCGTGGAGAAGTTCATTTCCTCGCTAAAGTGACAGGGGGAAGCAGAGATACAGAAAAACTCCTCAGTTGTAATATTTTGCTGGAAGGAAAGACAGTTCGTAAAGCATCGGTTGTAGTAGAAGAAGAATATGTATCCTTTAGCGTAGCACTTGCCAGCGAAGAAGATCCTTGGAGGGTGGCAGTTTGGGAACCGGGATCCCCAAGATTGTATGATGTGAACCTGGTGCTTTCCGAGGGTGATTCGACAAAGGATACCGTTACAACATACTTTGGAATGCGAAAGATATCCATTGAAGGGAATAAAGTTTTGCTGAATAATAGACCGCTGTATCAGCGGCTGATTTTA
Organism: Herbinix sp.; assembly: GCA_029238935.1. GTDB lineage: Bacteria > Bacillota > Clostridia > Lachnospirales > Lachnospiraceae > Mobilitalea. Next base: position 132,917 of record JAQZBN010000001.1, on the reverse strand, counting down.
GATCAAGGCTATTGGGAGGAATCCCATCTCACACCTCCTTCGGAGGAAGCTATGATCAAAGATATTGAATTAATCATGGCAGCAGGATATAACGGATTGCGGAAACATCAGAAACTGGAAGATCGTCGCTTCCTATATTGGTGCGATAAAAAGGGATTGTTGGTGTGGTCAGAGATGGCTGCTCAGTATACGTTTCATGATGATGGTATGGAAGCCTTCACGAAGGAATGGATGGAAGTTGTAGAGCAGAATTATAATCATCCGTCGATCATTACCTGGACTCCGTTTAATGAAAGCTGGGGCGTTGAGAGAATTTACACCGATGTAATGCAGCAAAAGTTTACGGAAGCAATCTATCATTTAACCAAAGCATTTGATCCATATCGGCCGGTAATTGTGAATGATGGATGGGAACATACCGTATCTGACATTATTACATTACATGACTATGCAGAGCGGGGAGAGGAAATATGGAACCGTTATCAAGATGCAGAAGCAATCTTAGGAAATGAAATTCCTTTTAATAAAGCCCGTTACGCCTTTGCTAAGGGATATGAATACAAAGGCCAACCGGTTATTATGAGTGAATATGGTGGAATTGCCTTTACGACAGAAGATGGCTGGGGATACGGAAAACAGGTTCAATCAGAAGAAGATTTCCTGGAGAGATTTGATAGTATAACATCAGCAATCAAAAAGTTAGATTACATATGCGGTTTTTGCTATACACAAATTACGGACGTACAACAGGAAGTCAATGGCCTGTATACCATGAAAAGAGAGCCGAAAGTTAATATAGAAGCAATAAAGAGAATGAATGAAAAATAAGTGAGCTGTTGCTGGAAAGGCATGATACAAAATGAAAGCATATAAAAATCCGTTCTTATTCGAAAACCAATGGTCAGAAAATGAATGCGGTGATCCGTTTATCATGAGATTTAACGGTATGTATTATCTGTACTGCTCCAGTTCCGGTGAGTACATTAAGTGCTGGTCCTCGGAGGATTTGATTGATTTTAAATATGAAGGTAGTGTATGCGATGACCCGATCATCACCGGTGCATATGCGCCAGAGGTTAGTTATTATAAGGGACGGTTTTATATGATCACTTCGCCAATCGGCAGCGGACACTATTTACTGTCCGCAGAGGCACCCACAGGACCTTTTGCTGTGATCAGCGATAATTACGGGTTGCTAATCGATGGCAGTATATTTACGGATGATAATGGTGCTCGTTATATGTTACATGCAGGTCACAATGGGATAGAGATCCATACGATGTCAAAGGATGATTGCATTGATGTTAACGGGGAGATAATACCGGAAGCCTATTTGGGCCATTGGACGGAAGGGCCAATGATTATAAAAAAGGATGGTTATTATTATTTGACCTATACTGGAAATCACTTGCTTAGTAAAGGTTACCGGGTAGCTTATAGCGTATCGAATACAGCACCGGACAGAGGATATGTAAATCTAAAAAATAGAACCTTTTTAATAGAGACAGGACCCGAGTTTCATGGTCTTGGTCATAGTTCCAGTTTCCTTGCTCCTGATTTGGACAGTTATTCTATCGCTTATCATTCCTTTGATTTGGATCGAACTCCTCACAGGAGGAGCACCAATATTGACCGATTATTCTTTAACGGAGCAAGAATGTATTGCAATCCGATCTGGTGGGAGCAAGCGGCTCATAGAATGCCGGATTATTATGGGAGAGGGAAAGAAGTGCTAAAAGAAAAGCAATTCAGAGACTTTACGGCCCTTCTGATTCCTGAAAAAACCTCTGAATACTATACAGCAGAAGTTAATGTAAACTCCCATGGACAGGAAATTCAGATCCTTTATGGAGTTAGTGATGATTGTTATGGAATGATTCACATTGGTACGGACAGGACCTATGAGATTCGAGAAAATGATAAGATGATTAGGAGCGGAACCTACAATGATGCGATTAGTTTACAGGGGTATCTTGCTGTAAGGATAGCAAAGAAACCGGAACATACGATGGAACTGTACCTAAACCATATGTTGCTATGCTCCTATGAAACCATATTGGGCAATGGGTGGCTGGGGCTTGTTTGGAAAGAGGAACAGGAGATAGGATTTGTAGCACATTCTTCCTGTGTTGCAGGCAATGGCGATAATCTGGCGCATAAGGCAATTCCGGGAAGGTTTGATGCGGTTCATTGCAGAGAAAGCATGGAAAAATACCCTTGCATTGATTCGGGTTTAACCACTTACAGCGGATGCTTGAAGGCAAACCAAAAGTATTCCTATGACATTAATGTGAAAGAAACAGGAAGCTATCAACTGTTTGCGAGAGTGAAGTCCTATAAGACGCAGGTTTGCATGAAGGCGGAAGTGGATGCGGATATAACTGTTTGTACGGGAGTATTATCCGGGGTATTTGATGAAGAAGAATTTGAGATGATTTCTCTGGGAGAGGTGAAGTTGCCGTCCGGTATCCATGTTCTTGCGCTGGAAGCAGAGGATGACGAGATTGCAGTTGATTATTTTGAATTCATCCAAAGCGGTACGATGGATACCTGCGATGTAATTAAGGAAGGACATCTGGTTACAGAGAAACTTCAAATTCTGGGACATAAAAGAGCGAAAAGTATGATACATAAATATTCCGGATTTACCTGTGCTGAAAATCACGGAATGGCATTTATCGGTGAAGCAGGGATGACGGATTATAAAATATCGTCCATTATTCATAGAAACCATAGGAATTCCGGCGATGTATCGATCTTTGTTCGTGCGACTAAGGAATCATGGTTTGGAGCCCAGGTGAAGGAAGCCTTCTTTGGCTACCGGGTTCGTGTAACCTGTGATGGAGTCTTTTTATATCGTGAGAATTATGATGAAACTCAACTGGCTAGTTATTCCTTCCGAGGGTTGAATGCAACCTTTCTAGCTTTGGATGTTGTTGCGAAACGGTCGAAGCTGTTGATTTTAGTCAATAACAGACCGGTGATCGATTACACTGATCCCCAAGCCTTTCTATATGGAAAGATAGGAATGGAAGCAACCGGAGAAGGGTTTGGATTTGAACATTTTTCTATTTCCTTATAAGAATATGTTGTATGAAGGAGAAAAGGTAAATGATAAAAATGAAACGTATGATTGCAATAGCGATTTTGATAACCTTGATTTTTCAAACCAATGTAAGCTTAGGAAATCATAGTTTTCTTACTGCAAAAGCGGCAGAGAAGGTATCATTGGAGGGACTTAAGGAACTTTATTTATCCATGGAAAATGAGTCTGAGGGGGATTATACCAATTATTTAAATACATATCAAAATAAAAGCTATATAGGAGATATGATCACTTACCCGGCAAAAGAGCTATATTCCGGTAATGTTGTGGTTCAGGAAGGCAGTGAGATCAATGTATCCATCGATGTACCGGAAGCTGCTCTTTATGTTCTGAGTTTTGACTACTGTACTGTTGGGGAGAATATTTTACCGACAAAGTTTGCCCTTGAGGTGAATGATACCTATCCTTATGAAGAACTTAAGAGATTATTCTTAAGTGATACCTGGCTCTCCGGTGACATACAAGAGGATCGCTATGGGAATGAGTGTATCGCTATGCCGATCAAAAGGGAAGTATGGGGGAGAGCGTATCTTCATGATACCGAATTCTTATATAGTGAACCTATGATGGTTTATCTGGAACAAGGGGAAAACAAGTTAAGATTAAAAGTAAACGAAGGATCTGTTTTACTGGGTGATTTCTATCTTTCTGCTCATAAAGAAATAGCGAAGGATTTAGAGGAAATTGCTTCTGGCGAGAATTCTATCGTAATAGAAGCGGAAGAAATGACCTACCGTAATTCACCCAATATTAGAGCGGATGCTGAGTTTAATACCAAGTTAACACCCTATGATCCGGATACGAAGCGTCTCAATATCGTTTCGGAAGCCTCCTTTAAAACAGGCGGAACTAAAATAGAGTATACCTTTGTAGTGAAGAAAGATGGATATTACAATCTGGCGTTTGACTATCGTCAAAGCTTGAAATCGGATTTTTCAGTGTACCGAAATATATATATTGACGGAGAGATACCATCAAAGTCCTTCCAGAATTATGCGTTTTCCTATTCGAAGAAATACACAAGAACTACAGTTCCGGTACCTGTTTATCTGACCAAGGGTACCCATCTGCTTACCGTAGAAGTGTCTTTGGATTATTTGAGAGATTCTGTTAAGATACTAAATCGTATTACAGATCATATTAATAATCTAGCATTGGCAATCAATAAGATTACCGGTGGAAATACCAATAAATACAGAGATTTCAATCTGGATTCCTATGGGTATGAGATAGAAAAAAATCTGCTTACCTGGGCTGATTATATTGATCAAGTGCATGGGGCACTATCCACTTTAAATTCAAAGGAATCAAATGTCGGTGAAATATCACAGCTTAAAATAGCCTCCAATACCTTAAGGAGACTAGCCGAAACACCGAATGAATTACCTCAGAAATTAAATCAGTTTTCTTACGGAACCAGTTCGGCTAGACAAAATATCACCAATGTAGTGGGAAATATCAGTGTAGGGCAGTTGGGGCTTGATAAGATTATTTTCTATCAAGAGGATGCAAAGCTTCCTCAGAAACCGGGATTTTTTAGATCCTTATTGTATGGAGTAGAACATTTCTTAGCATCGTTTACCAAGCAGGATTATGCACCAAGTTATGATAAGGAGAATGAAACCTTGCAGATTTGGGTTGCACGTCCTAGGCAATATCTAGAGATCATGCAGCGTATGGCGGACTCTGATTTTACGAAGCAGTATGGAATTAATGTTGATTTATCCATTGTTCCGGATCAACAAAAACTGATCTTGTCAAATGCTTCCGGTAAAGCACCGGATGCAGCCATAGGTATCAGCTCCGGATATGTATATGACTTGGCTCTGCGAGGGGCTTTGGTCAATATGAGAGAATTTGATACTTTTAAAGAAGTTGGTAAGCGCTTTGCACCGGGTATGCTAATTCCGGGAGTTTGCGATGATGGTGTCTATGCGGTACCCGAGACGTTCAATTTCTATGTCCTTTTTTATCGAAGCGACATATTAAATACACTTGGTCTAAAAGTGCCCAATACGATGGAAGAGGTAAGATCGATGCTACCGGAGCTTGCCCGGATGGGATTGGGATTTAATAGCCATGTGGCAAATAATCCGGTAAAAACCTATGCGGCAACAACACCGTTCATCTTCCAACAACAGGGGGAACTGATCAAAGAAGGCGAGAATACAGCGAACCTTGATTCGGCGGAAGTTTTAACAGGACTTAAGAATTTGGCAGAGAATTTTACAATCTATAATATGGATTATGAGGTGTTAAGCTTTTATCAGGCTTTTCGTGATGGACGAATGCCGATTGGTACTTCTGATTATGGAACGTTTAATTTATTAATTAATGCAGCACCGGAATTAGCAGATTCGTGGGAAATTGCTCCTTACCCAGGAGTGGAGAAGGAGGATGGCGAAGTATTGCGCTATACCTCAGGAGCCGCAGAAAGCTGTGTAGTATTTAGTGAAAGCAATAAGAGTGAGGCAGCTTGGAAGTTTATTGACTGGTGGACCTCTACGGATGTTCAGACAGAGTTTGCTTATACCTTACAATCTACTTTAGGAAATGAATATCTATGGAATTCAGCGAATTTAGATGCAATTATGGCTTCCCCCTGGAGTACGAAACATAAGGAAGTAATTAAAGAACAAATTGCATGGACGATGGAAGCACCAAGATTTCCTGGCAGTTATATAGTGGAACGAGAATTGGGAAATGTACTGGTTAATGTAGTTACCAATGGAACCAACTTAAGAACTGCGGTGGATGATGCAGAGAAAAAGATTAACCGAGAGCTACAGCGAAAGCTAGAAGAGTTTGGTTATATAGATCACAATGGTAATACCAAAAAAGAGCTCGTGATACCTGACATTGATCTGATAAAGGAATGGTTAGAATGAAAAAGAAACGATTAAAAATTAATATAGCATATTACTTTTTGCTTCCCTATCTTCTGCTCTTTGTGGTATTTATCGTGGTACCAATCATAGCGGCTATTGCACTCAGTTTTACGAATTATGATGCGGTTCAAACCCCTGATTTTGTTGGATTTTTAAATTATATTAATTTATTAACCCAAGATGATGTCTTCATGCAGAAGGTATTGCCAAACACCTGTATCTTTGCACTGGTGGTAGGCCCGATTGGATATATGATGTCCTTTCTCCTGGCCTGGATGCTGGCACAAATCAGCAAGGTGCCCAGAACAATTTTGGCTTTATTAATCTATTCACCATCCCTTACCTCCGGTGTTGCGATGGCAGTTGTATGGAAGATCATCTTTGCCGGTGATCAGATGGGTTATATTAATTACTTGTTGATTGAAATGGGTGTTATCAATGATCCGATTTTATTTGTAACCGATGCAAAATATCTATTAATTATTATGATCATCGTCTCCCTTTGGAGTAGTATGGGCGTTGGGTTTCTGGCAATCCTTGCAGGTATTCTTAATATTGATACACAGGTTTATGAAGCTGCATCCATTGATGGTTTACGCAACCGGTTTCAAGAGATGTTTTATATCACCATCCCTATGATGAAACCTCAGATGCTGTTTGCTGCGGTAATGGCTGTGGTTAATACGTTTTCGGTTGGTGCAATCGGAATCCAACTTAGCGGTAGTAACCCTACGCCGAATTATGCCGGACAGTTGATGGTAAACCATATTGAGGATTATGGATTTATTCGATACGAAATGGGATATGCCTCAGCAGTATCCTTGGTGCTTTTGGTCATCATCTACAGCATATCGAAGTTTGCACGGAAAATATTCAAGGACTAGCAGAAAGGAGCAGTATGAGAATTCTAAGAAAATTAAAAAACAATCTAGGAATTATGCTTGTTTTTATTACTCTGTTCTGTAATCCTGGAGCTGCTTTCGCGGCAGAAGCACCTTATACTACATTGACGATAGACAAGTATGGGAATTTTGTTAATACACAGGACGGTTATACCCCTTCTCTTGTATATGATAAATTTGGTGAGGAAACATTAAAAAAACCAACCGATTTATTCATATCAGAGAATAAAAAAATGTATATTGCAGATACGGGAAATAAACGTATTCTGGTCTGTGATTTAAAAGGAAACTTAATTACGGTCATTGATAAAGAGTTAAAGGGACCTACCGGAATTTATGTAGACTCGAAAGAAACCCTTTTCATAGCGGATCCGAAAGCCGCAAAGATACTGGTTTATTCCGCGGACGGATCACTTCAGAAAGAATATGAAACACCACAAAGCCCGCTGTTTGCTCCTGAGAGCAGATATGCTCCTAGTAAACTGGTTGTTAATTCCGCTGGCAGTATCTATACACTGTCCGAGGGAAATGCCAACGGAATATTAACCTTTAGTGGAAAAGGCGACTTTTATGGATATTTTGGTGCGAATAATACCTTTATTAGTTTGTCGCAGATGCTAAGAAGATTGGTTTTTTCCGATGAGATGAAGGCTTCTTTGCAAAGTAATGTTCCCTCTGCTGCAGTCAATATTGATATTGATGCCAACGGACTGATCTACACTGTTACACAAGGGTCTAAGAATGATGGTTTAAAGAAGTTTAATATGGCTGGTAAGAACATGCTTTCCGGCGGATATGTGGATGATCTGGTTGCTGATATTGCGGTAGGAGATATGGAAAATATCTTTACGGTATCGAACCAAGGTTATATATACGAATACACCAGAGACCAAGAATTGTTGTTCTTATTCGGTGGTAGAGATGATGGAAAGAACCGGACCGGACTATTTGTAGCTCCTACGGCTATTGAGGTAGATCATCAGGGTAATCTTTATGTACTGGATACAGAAACCGGCAGCATCACTGTTTTTGAACAGACCGAGTATGCCAAGACGGTACACAAGGCATTAAATCTCTTTCAAGAAGGTTATTATGTAGAAAGCCATGAGCCTTGGTCAGAAGTTCTTAGAAAGAATAGCTTATTCGATTATGCACACCGTGGAATTGGTAAAGCGTTCTATCGTCTGGAAAACTACGAGGAAGCTTTAACATCAGCAAGACTCGGAGGAGATGAAGAAGGGTATTCCGATGCCTTTTGGGAACTTAGAAATGTTTGGCTGAGAGCAAATATTATCAACATTTTCTTTGGAGTTGCAGCTTTGGTCATTTTATTAAAGATCCTTAACAAAATCAAGGATAAGGCTCCGGGAGTTAAGGAAATTACAAAAGGAGTCCGCTATGTAAAAAATCGAAAGTTAATTCGGGAACTTACTTATCTAAAACGCATGTTGAAAAATCCTGCCGATGCATTTTACGGTATTAAGTGGGAACATAAGGTTTCTAACTTATCATCGACTATGATCTATATCATATTTTTTATAATTTATATCCTGAATAAATATTATAGTGGTTTCTTGTTTAAAAAAATAGAAGATGGCCGTTATGAAATAGGTACTGACTTTATCTTTGTGTTTGGCATGCTGACGCTGTGTATCGTATGCAACAATTTGATCTGCTCCATTCGAGATGGAGAAGGCTCCGGCAAGAATATCTATCAAGCCTTTGCATATTGCTTGATGCCATATCTATTCTTTCAGCCGATCGTTATACTCTTAAGTCATGTATTAACCTATAACGAAAGCTTTATTATTGGGTTCTTAAGCTTTTTTATCATTGCAGCAATGGCAGTTCTTATTGTTGTGATGATAAAAGAAATACAAAGCTATACCTTCAAAGAAACATTTCGTTGTATTTTCTTAACACTATTTACAATGATTGTACTGGTGGCAGCAGGTTTTATCCTGTTTGCACTGATGAAACAGGTATTGGATTTCATTTTATCAATCTTTAAGGAGGGATATTATCGTGGTAAATAAGAAACGGTTTGTATTGGTATTCCTTCTAGTGTTTATGGCTTTTAGTATCGTTGCCTCTGCTTCCAGTGATAAAAAGGATGGGAATACCGCAGTAAAGGAAGAGAAAGCAAAGAACGTAGAACCGATAAGAAATCAACAGGGGAACGTCTTGATTGAAAATGAAAATTATCAAATGCAATTGGAAGAGTCAACCCTAGGTCTCATAATTAAAGATTTAAACACAGGCTTTCAATATGAGACCACAAAAACGGATGAGATATCCAATGCCTCCTGGCAAGGTTTTATGAAATCCGGAGTTAGTGTTGAATTCTATAGTCAAAAATCTACCATGCCAGAGAGAGTAGATTTGTTAAAAGGTACACCTAAGGTTACATATCTCTACTATAATGATGGCTTTGACGCAGAGCTGTTTTATGAAACCTACGACTTTCACATGACTTTAGAAGTGAGACTCACCGGTGAAGGAATGACTGCCGGAGTAAAAAAAGACAGTATATCGGAAGGTGAGACCTACAAGCTTGGAGCAATCTATCTGTACCCGATGCTTGGAGCTACCAAGCTGGGGGAAGAAGAAGGGTATATGCTGGTTCCGGAAGGAGCTGGGGCACTGATTGACCTGTCAGACAATCATGGAAAATTCAAAACCCCTTATACCAAGAAGATCTTTGGGGAAAATGTAGGAATTGATAAATCTGAAATAAGCGAAGTATTTAAACCGGCAGTAACAGAACCGGAAGCAATTACGGTACCGGTATTTGGTATGATTTATTCGAAAAAGCAGCAAGGCTTCCTTGGTATTGTGGAAGAGGGTCAGTATAATGCAGAAATTTTAGCCTACCCCAATGGTGTTACGACTGAATTTAACTGGATTACTACAAAGTTTCATTATCGTGAAGTATATACAATGCAAACAGCAGCATCCTCCGGTGTTCCTACTTATGAAAAAACTCCTTATATGAGAGATATTAAAATCAATTATCAGTTTGTATCAGGGGATAAAGCGGATTACACGGGTTTAGCAAAAACCTATCAATCTTATTTGGTTGACCAGGGGTTATTAACTGCAAAGGGTGATAAGTTTCAAGTGAAGCTGGATTTTTTTGGAGCTGATACGAAAAAATGGTTTATCTTTCATGTTGTTGTTCCGATGACCACAGTGAAACAAGTGGACGAAATCACCTCTGATTTAATTCGGAATGAGATCACTGATATCCTTCCTGTTTATACCGGATGGCAGGCAAAAGGGAATTCTCTTGCCCTAGGAAGTGGTAAGTTTAAAATAGAGCGAAAGCTGGGAGATCAGAAAAAATTATTCCATCTAATAGAGAAGTTGCAGCAAAAGGATATTGAACTTGTATTAAACCAGGATTTTTTAAAAGCGAATCCAAGCCGCTTCTATAATACCTCAAAGGATATTGTAAAGGGGATCAATCAGGTAATTGTAGAAGAACCTACCAATGCTTCTGTGTTTGATGCGATGCATTATTTTACACCATCGAAATCCTATGATTTAGTAAGCCGATTTAAAAAGAGGTACGATGGAACAGCGGTTACCAATGTAGGACTGCTTTCCATTACCAATGAATTATTCTCCTACTATTCCGGAGGTGATATTTATACCAGAGGTGATACGGCGCAGAGGACGATAGATATTGTAAATCAATTTGACGGAATAAATTTATCCTTGGAATACCCCAATGTGTATCTGTGGGATGCAGCGGATCAGTACTTTGACATGCCAATGTCTACTTCGAATTATTCCTATCTTAGCAAGGAAATTCCGTTTCTTCCGATTGTTCTGAAAGGCTATCTGCCTTATTGGGCCAAAGATTACAATTTTGAAGCCAATGAAAAAGAATTTTATCTTAAAATGATAGAATACGGTGCTTATCCAAGTTTTCTAGTAACCGGAGAATCGCCAAATCAGCTGCGTAATACAAATTCATCCTATATTTATACATCGGAATATGCGGTCTTAAAGGGGACGATTGAGCAGTATTACAAAGAAATGGGCGATGTACTGCGACTGGTGGAAGGAGTACCGATCAAATCTCATCAATATATAGAGTCTGATGTTGTGTTGGTTCTTTATGATAATGGAGTGCAGATTTACATTAACTATTCCGATGAGGATTATAAAGTTGGTGATTTAACCGTGTCAGCGATGTCCTTCTCTGTAAAATAATAAAAGAGGTAGCAATATGAAGAAACGAAAAAAAATATTTAATATGGCTGCGAAGCATAGTATTGCCGGGTTAATCTTTGTTACCCCTTGGATCGCCGGTTTCCTCTTGTTTTTTATGTATCCCTTAATTCAATCCTTAATCTATAGTTTTAATAAAGTGACGATTACGGCAAAGGGAAGGAATATGACACCGGTTGGCTGGAGTAATTTTAAATATTTCTTTACAAAGGATCCTTACTTTATTGAACAATTAATTAAATTTTTTAAGGACATTATTCTGGAGGTTCCGCTCATCATAGTCTTTTCCTTGGTTTTGGCATTGTTATTAAATCAAAAGGTTAAATTAAAGGGAGTATTTCGTACCTTGTTCTTCCTCCCGATCATCGTTGTCAGCGGTCCTGTAATCAATATGCTCTTGAATGAAGGTGCATCTACGATCCCTTTGATTGAACAATATGGATTTTACGACATGATTAATAAAACCCTTCCCTATTTTCTCGTGGAACCGGTTACGACCTTGTTTAGTCAGTTGATTTTGATCCTATGGTATTCGGGTGTACCAATCTTGATATTTTTTGCAGGGCTTCAAAAAATAGATATCGCCCTATACGAAGCCTCCTCCATTGATGGAGCTTCCTCCTGGGTTTCCTTTTGGAAGATTGTATTACCTTCCATCAAAGGAATGATTTTAATCAATGCAATCTATATTATCGTATTTCTTGCAACCTCAGAGATCAATGAGTTGATCATTTGGATACGGGACAGTATGCTGGATGCTTCCAATCGTGGATTTGGCGTAGCTTCAGCAGCAGCCTGGGTTTATTCCGTTAGTATTGCGTTGTTATTGCTTGTAAGCTTCTTGTTGTTTGGGAGAGATGCTAAGGTAAAAGTAAAACATGCACAAATTACGAGAAAGAGAGGGTATTAGAATGAAATCAATCATAAAACAAAATCAGTATGATGGGATTTTTAATGGCCCCTTCTTTGCAAGAATGAAATCAAAATTATGGGGAAGGCAAAACAGACGAGGTGTTTTATATATGGCGATTGTCTATGCCATATTGATCGCTATGGGTTTTGTTTACCTATACCCGATCTTAGATATGTTTATCACTAGCTTGAAGTCGCTTCCTGATTTATTAGATGCATCGGTAAAATGGATCCCGACTTCCGTTACCTTTGACAATTACAAAGAAGCCTTTGATGTCATGAAGGTAAAGACAACTTTGGGAAATACCATCTTAAGTGCACTACTGCCGGCGTTAGCACAGACAGCGGTATGTGGGTTGACGGGATATGGACTAGCCCGATATAAATTTCCGGGAAAAAAGCTATTAATGGCGTTGATCTTAATTACTTTTATCGTTCCGCCCTATGTACTGATGGTTCCAAAATATACGATGTTTTCGGATTATAAAATGATTGGTACGCTAAAAACCTTGATCTATCCTGCTCTTTTGGGTCAAGGAACAAAAAGTGCAATTTTTGTTCTGATCTTTATGCAGTTTTTTAAACAGACACCCTTATCGTTAGATGAAGCAGCCAGAGTGGACGGTGCATCGGAATTTAAAATCTTTTTTGGAATTGCGGTTCCTTTGGCAGTACCGGCGTTTATTATTAGTTTCTTGTTTTCTTTTGTATGGTACTGGAATGATACCTATTTTACTTCCCTGTACATGGGAATTACCAGTGCTACGGATACCAATGTGGTACGAACAATGCTATTGGAGCTGCAGAACTTTGAAGCCAGTTATAAACAGCATGTACAAGCAGTATCGGGTTGGGGCACCTCTGTTATGGGAGAGTCTGTCGCCAACGAAGCCATCAAAATGGCAGCTACCGTGATTACGATAGCACCCTTATTACTGATTTATTTTTGTCTCCAGCGATATTTTGTAGAAGGAATTGACCGTACCGGTATAACCGGGGAATAAGGAGCAAAATGACGATGTAACTATACTTGGTATGCGGCACTGTGGATACTAAGAATAATAAAAATTTCAATTATACATAAGCAGAGATGTATAGTTGGAAAAACTCTGCAACTATATAATGAGGAGGAATGGAATATGAAATTCAAAAGAATGATAGCATTAGTAGTAATAGCAGTATTAATGCTCACATCTCTTACTGCGTGCAGCAATAAAAAAGAAGCTGCTGACAGCAGTAATCAATCCGATACTAGTACTGATGCAGGTACTACGGATGATGCTAGTGCTGATGATGCAAGTGCAGATGATGCCGGCGAAACAGCAGAGGAAGGTGCAGTGGCGGAGGAATCCGGTCTTGAACCAATGACAACAGATGAGATTACACTTACCTATGCATGTTGGGGATTAGGTGAAAAGGGTGAAATCGAAGCAAAAGATAAACAAATCGCAGCATTTATGGAAGCATATCCAAACATTACTGTAGAATTTGTTACAATTGATCAGGCTACCTGGGCAGATGGTTTAACTTCCCTTGCGGCAACTGGTGCTCTACCGGATGTATTTGGCGTTTTCTCTGTAACAGACGCAGTTATGAATCAATGGGCACTTGATGTTACTGATTTTGCAGCAAAGGATCCTGAAACTGCAGAAATCTATCCATCCATGTTAACCAATGCAAAAATCAATGGCAAGCTATACAGTATGCCTTGGGTTATGTTCCCGGAACTTGTCTTTGTAAACAAAACCTTATTTGAGAAATACAATGAACCGTTGCCTTCCTATGATTGGACGATAGATGAATTTAAAGATATAGCAACCAGATTATCTCATCCGGAAGACTTTAACTTTGGTACTTCTAATCCGACCTATCCAGACTATTTCCCTGCACAGTATAGCGATACACAGTCGATCCGTGGATGGGATGGATCAAACTATGCGTTTGACCAAACCTGGATCGATGCTATGAACTTAAAGTATGATTTTATTGATAACGATATCTGTGAATGGGAATCTGCAGAAGATAAGTTAAAATGGCTTGGTGATGAAGGCGCATGGCCTCCTGGATATGGTAGAAGTGCAATGCACCTTGACTGGACCTGGACGATTGCATATTTTGAAGACGCTGTAAAAGCTCAATCCGGATGTGAATTCTTATACTATCCACAACCGGCAGGACCATCCGGCAGACAAATGGCAGTAGTGGATTATAGTGTAATTTCAGCTTCCACTGAGTATCCTAGAGAAGCATGGGAATTACAAAAATGGGTTACCTGGGGTAAACAGGCTTGCTTAAACCGTATGGAAGGTTACAAAGCAGCAGGTGTTCCGGTTGTTAGTCGTATGCCTGTTATCAATAATCAAGAAGTATGGGATGTAGTAAATGGCTATACAGATAGAGAAGATATTAAAGAAGTTTATGCAAGATTAACGGACGTTGTACCTACGGTTGCCTCCGTAGCTCCCGGCTGGAGTTTATTTGATACCTGGATGAATGAAAATGGTGTCTGGGCACAGTTAGATAACAGAGAAGTTACTCCGGCAGAAATGGCTGATACATTAACTCAAAAAGCAAACGAATTTAAAGATCAATGGCTTGCTAATTTGCCGAATTAAAGCTTGAAAGGTAGGGTAATTATGAAAAGCATATCGATTAATCCCAAAGGTTTTCACAAAGACCAAACGAAATTCTATGTGATTTTAATACCATTGGCTATCTTTATGGCAATACCAATTGTATATATTGTAAATCATGCATTCAAACCTTTAGGAGAGTTATTTGCTTTTCCGCCCAAGTTCTTTGCGGTAAACCCTACGATGGATAACTTTACTAAGCTAAGCCAAACAACCCAAACATCAACCGTAGCCATGAGCCGTTATTTATTTAATTCGCTATTTATTACCGTAGCGGTTGTGACATTAACGGTAATCGTAGGATCGATGGCGGGATTTGCTTTATCCAAATTGAAATTCAAAGGGAAAAAGCTGATCTTTGAAATAAACACGCTATCTATGATGTTTGTACCTGCAGCAGTTTTAATACCGAGATATTTGGTGATTGATAAAATGCATATTATGGATACTTACTTAGGACATATCTTACCTTTGCTTGCGATGCCGGTCGGATTATTCTTGGTGAAGCAATTTATTGATGATGTCCCGGATGAACTGGTGGAAGCAGCAGTAGTCGATGGCGCAGGTATGTTCAAAGTCTACTATAAGGTTATACTTCCGCTCATTAAGCCGGCAGTAGCAACGGTATGCATTTTATCCTTTCAACAGGTATGGGGAAATCTTGAAACTTCCAGTATGTTTACGACGAAAGAAAGTATGAAAACCTTAGCTTTTTATATGAGTACTTTGATTAATGTGAATAATAATGTAGCAGGACAAGGGGTGGCAGCAGCCGGAGCATTGATTATGTTTGTACCGAATATTGTTTTGTTCATACTGCTTCAAAGTAAAGTAATGAATACGATGGCACATTCGGGTATAAAATAGATTTTTCTTAAGCTGCCAATGGCGGAATAAATAATGGATTGAAATAAATAAAAATGGAGCCTTCCTATTTGAGATCATTGATTACGATACTATGACGAATGGGGAGGCTTTCCTATTGATAAAGGTAATAAATTCTCTGATGCAATGGGGAGGTTGAAAGAAGTGGTTGAACTCTTTCGGTTATAAACATTCGATAGCGCTATTGATCTCAAGGGTAGAAAATTGTGAATTGACGTATGGGTTATTTTACAAATATTGTGTCTGCTGCTTGAGGTTTGCTAGCGAGAAAGAAAGGCATGGTTATAAGAATGAAAAAGAAGAAATTATTCATTGCTATCATTTGTACAGTGATATTGCTTGGCTATGGTTGTAATCAAAGGGATGCCAATCAGACTGATATACAAAGCAATGCAAATCAAACAGAGGACGATATCATTAGTAATGTAGAGAATGTAGAGAATAGCAATACGACTACAACGAAAGATCAGGAGAAGGATGACATGAAGGAACAGGATGGAAGAACAGAGGATGGGAATATACTTGATGATCAAGAGTATGGAGTTACTTGGGAGAATGAGGTGATTACAGTCTATGAGCCTAGGAACGGCGGAGTTTGGTATCCTAGAATGTATCAGCTGTCGAATGGAACAATTTTATGCGGTTTTGATACCAATGAAGATGGCGGAAGGGCTGTGATTAAGATAGTTCGTAGTGTGGATGGCGGTTTAACCTGGAGTGGAGAAGCGATCCAAGCAACGAATTACCCGGAGTATGATTGTGCTAATGCAAATTTTATTGAACTAGAAAATGGTGAGCTGTGGGTAGCCTATCGTGCCAATGTAGCAAAAGATGATGTTTATTATTCTTCTATTCGAGTAAGTGTTAGTAAAGATGGTGGTATTACGTGGGAACCTCACTCTATTGTGGCGGAGGAAGAAGGAACAGGTGGAGTGTATGAACCTCAATTTGGATACATAGGGGACGCGATTGCAGTATTCTATGCCAATGATAGCTTGAACGTTGTTAGGAACGGAAGACAGCAAAATATTGAATTTAAGGTCTGGGAGGAAGATCGGTGGAGTGATAAGATCATTGCATCCGATGGAACAAAGACTTTTTCCAGAGATGGCATGCCGGTGTGGTGCCAGCTGGAAGATGGTTCCTATGCTCTGGTAATTGAAGCGACCTCCCTGTCTCCTTCTTATGATTTCATTATTCAGATGAAAACATCAGTGGATGGACTTGACTGGAGTGGTGCGTTACATAATATCTACCTTCCAAATCAGATGAAGAAAAAAGCAGGCGCTCCTTATATCGTGAAGATTCCGGACGGAAGAGTTGCAGTGTCTTTTCAAACTGATGAGGATGCAACAAAGAATGGCGATGCCTATTCGAAGATGAAAGTGATGATATCTAAGGATGCGACTGCTTCGGAGTTTCTTCCTGCCACAGTTCCGTTTGATACACCGGATGGTTTTTGTAGCAATTGGAACAGCTTGTTAAGTAACAAAGATTACTTATATGCAGTAACAAGTACCAACTATCCCAGTGACTGTATCTTATTAAAAAGAGGATCGATAAAATAATAAAAAGGGAAGTTTCCTGAAAAGTTTCATTATGGAGTAGGTTTGCATGGAGCGAAAATTCAATGCAATCCTACTCCGTTGTTATGTTGTAAATCATAGGAGTGGTCATATAAAATGGTAAATGTATCATAAAGGAATAGAATGGTAAATATATCATAAAAGGCTTGTAATTGGTAATAGTTATGGTATTATTTGTTAGATAGTAAAGATAGTGATGAAAAGGGGATGAAGATTACATAGTGGAAACAGAACGTTTAATCATCAGAAGATTTCAAGAGAATGACTGGAAGGACTTATATGATTACCTCTCTCTGGAAGAGGTGGTAAAATATGAACCTTATGAGGTATTTACAAAAGAGCAGTGCATGGAAGAAGCAAGTTATCGCTCGAACAATGAAGCATTTTGGGCGGTTTGCCTGAAGGAAAATAATAAAGTAATCGGTAATTTGTATTTTGCAAAAGAAGGCCCAGAGGAATTTAGAACCTGGGAGCTTGGGTATGTATTTAATCCGAAGTTTGGGGGACGAGGATATGCTACAGAAGCTTGCAAAGATATGCTTCAACATGCATTTAAAGAATACAGTGCTCACCGTATTATAGGTAGATGTAACCCTCAAAATACTGCCTCCTGGAAGTTGCTAGAGAGGTTGGGTATGCGAAGGGAAGGACATTTCATAAAACCGGTATTCTTTAAAAGGGATATTGAGGGTCAGCCTATTTGGCACGATGCATATGAATATGCGATCTTGGCAGAGGAATGGTTTGCGATTCATAAGTAAGGTTAGTTGTAGGTGTGTTTTGTAAAAAACACAAAGTAATAAGGATAGTAAAAAAGAAGGAGAGTTCCGCTTTTGGCGAAAATCTCCTTCTTTCAATATAATAAAAATGTGCTCAACCTCGTATCAGGCTTAATGATATCTCTAAAACAGCGAGATCCTATGGCGATAGATTCCGTTGATCTCACGGATCTTAGCGGGATCACATTTTGGTTTGCGATCATAGGTTAAGAGCCCGTTTGTCTCTTGTTCTACATCACTTAGCTGTGTATAACAAAAGCCGTAGATTAGATCTGACTTTAAGATATTTTCAATCACATAACGGTATTGTGTACAGAATTCCTCTTCGTTCCCTGCGAAGGAATAGCCCCATCCTTCTTTGATCTGTGGATTATAATTAATACCGCCGCATTCTGTTATTAAAATTGGTTGCCCTTCGTAGTCATATCCGTCGGCAAAGATGTTTCTGCCAGCAGGATCTGGAGATAGCAGGATATCCTTCTCGTTCAAGAAACGTAGGAAGAATTTTCGCTTTATTTCTTCCTCTTCGTTCCCGTGAGAATAGTTATGAATTGCACAAATATCGGTTTTCGTTAATTCCCAACCATCGTTATTTACAACTAATCTTGTAGGATCCAAGCTTTTGATCAGATAGTATAGGGACACGGTAAAGTTCTGCTGTACCTTATTGTTCTTGATATTTGGAACAGCCCAGCTTTCATTAAAAGGAACCCAAGCAACGATACAAGGGTGATTGTAATCTCTGCGTATTGCCTCAGTCCATTCCTCAATATAACGAACAGAGCTATTATTGGTATAGATGCAGGCTGCACCCATCTCGCCCCATACGAGAAAGCCTAAGCGATCAGCTAAATATAAAAACCTTGGATCTTCTACTTTCTGGTGTTTACGGCAGCCGTTAAAACCCATCTCTTTCATGATCTTGATATCATATTCGAAAGCATCATCCGAAGGAGCAGTTAATATACCTTCCGGCCAATAACCCTGATCGAGTACAAGTTTAAAATAATATGGTTGATTATTTAAGAAAGTAATTCCGTTTTCGGTATGTATTTTTCTCATGCCGAAATAACTTCTTGCTTCATCTAAGATTCGATCCTCTGATTTTAATGTTAGCTGGATATCGTATAAAGCAGGATTTTCCGGGGACCAATTTCTTGCTCCTCCGTGGGCGGGGGTATGAAATATTTTATCTCCTATGATATGAAGAGCGCGATAAAATACAGTATTGCTCGTTATACTGTAGGCATCCCGGCAAACGAAATCTCCTTGAAAACTAACGGAGACCTCTAACCTGAGATCTTTTGTGAGTCCTGAAAATTCAGCCTCCAGATGAAGGGTGCCATGATCCACATCCGGGGTCATTTTTATGTGACTGATACGTACTTTATCGACCGGTTCCACCCAGACTGTCTGCCAGATACCGGAGGTGCGGGTGTACCATATCCCTTCGCTTTTTTCTTTCCAGAATTGTTTTCCGCGGGGGATGCTCTCATCCTGCGCAGGGTCTTCTACATATATGGACAAAGTTTGGGGATTGGTGAAATCCTTAAGATAGTCAGTAATATTTATCTCGAAACCAACAGAACCTCCCCGATGCTCAAAACACATCTGTTCATTTACATACACCTTGCAGTAATAATCTACTGCGCCAAAGTGTAGCAGGATATCTTTTCCTGACCAGGTAACAGGTACTTGAAATTCTCTTTTATAGTAGCAGCGATCATGAATTGTGGTATCCCCTATACCACTTAATTCGCTTTCAAAACAGAAGGGTACCTGAATTTTTTTTGATAGTTTCTTGCAATCTTTTTCCCAATGTTCCTGTAAAGAAACATTATCATCATCAAATTCGAAATCCCAGGTACCGTTTAAATTAAGCCAGTCCTTTCTCTCGAATTGAGGACGCGGATATTCCGTACGAAGCATAAATGAACCTCCTAAGTAAATTAGAATTATGTAAGTTGAGTAAATTAGAATTATGTAAGTTGAGTAAATTAGTAATGTTATAAATCGAATATTACATTGAGTTGATAATAAGTATGACATAAAACTGTATTACATAAAATGATCAAAAATTCTTATTTATTTATGTGTCAGGTTTTAGTGGATCTAATTTCCCAAAACCATAATCTCTGATAAAGAGATTTTTTTTGCGTCTGTTTTGGGGTGAAGAGTAAAGATTAATTTTTTTGCAGTAACAGGTTCAAAGCTGGCGATTGCTGCTCTTTGATCTAATTCAGCAGCTAGACTACAATCTTTTATCTGATAGCTGTCATCGATTGTAACATCATAACCGGTAAAATCGGAGGAGGGGTCTACTCCACGGTATACTAATATGGTGGAGATTGTTTTCGCTTCTTCCCATTCGATCGTAACCTTCACGTTGCCGTCATCTCCTAATTCACTTACCCAATCGAAGTCTTCGTTCTTTTTATGAATGGTAAATATACCATCGGTCAAAAGAGGTACTGATGCTCCGCTTGTATTCTTAACCTCTTGATGGAGTGCTATATTCGTAAGTGATGTATCGGAAGGCATCGGCTGAAAGGATATGGTAGGGCCGTTCACATACATCTCCCCGGAATCGGTAAATATTACACGGTCGATATTGACCTGACGGTTGCCGCTTGGTGCAGCAGGATCCGTATGGGAATGATACACCATGTAAAGCTCTTTTCCATCAGGTGAAGTAGTAAAACTGTGGTGTCCGGTTCCGGAGATGTTCTCATAGGACCCGGAAGTCAGGATGGGATTGCTCTCAGATTTAGTAAAAGTACCGAGTGGAGCATCGGATACGGCATATCCTACGGAGTAAGACGGAGAAGCAAAAAAGTTAGCGGAATAAGTAAGGTAATAGGAACCTTCATGCTTAATCATCTCAGGACCTTCATTCCATACAATATCCGAAGAACCTGTTTCCCAAATTTGTGTTGGGGTAGTCAGATGTACCGGTTCACCACTTACTGAAATCATATCATCACCAAGTCGTACTCCGTAGATTTCGCTTTTACGAATTCCGTCCTGTATATTTTCGGAACAATCTCTAGAGTAATATAAGTATTTTGTACTATCATCATCGATAAAAACATTAGCATCGATTGCAGCATAACCAAAGTCAAAAAGAGGACCCTCTAAGGCTTCTTCGAAGGGACCATCCGGTGAGGATGAAATTGCAACACCGATTTTTAGAGAACCCTCCTTGTTCTTACCCGTATAATACATGTAGTATACATTATTCTGTTCCACAACCTCGGGCGCCCAGAAGCAGGTCATCGCCCAGGAATCTTTATTTCTTTTAAATGCAAATTTCTTGTCTGTCCAATTTACAAGATCGGCAGATTTCCAACAAAAATAACCGATGTCAGAAGAGGTACAATACATATAGTAGAAACCATCACTCGCCTTAAGTACGAAGGGATCTCCGATATTGTTTACGTCGGAGGGATTGGAATATAAATTACTGCCTTTATTGTCATATGGTAATGTTACAAGCTCCTTCACGCTACAACCTCCTAAAAAATATATAAATAAGATTATTGCTGCAAAACCTATTACAGAATAGAATTTCATCATTTCCTCCCTGTCTATGGGTGATATAGACAGAAAACCTTCAAAAATAGTAGAATTAATTTGTCGGAAGAGCAAATATTTAAAACATAAAAAATGTAATAAATAAATTCTAATATGATTGGAGGTTTCCTTGGTTCAAAATTATAGGACATAAAATAGGTAAAATCCATACAAATAATTACTATAAATATGATTGATTTTTTGGATATAATTACCAATGAAAGTAAATACAAACATGAACACTAGTAATAGATGGTCTAGTATGTACAAAGTACACAAAACAAAACCTATATTTTTTATAGAACAATGATTGACTATATTTGGAAAAAATGGTAATATATAACCAAGAAGAGCAAATATGTAAGTACAAATCCTACATAATTATTGAAGTAAACATCACAAGCAACTATTTGATGAGGATATGGAATTTTGGGTACGATACAAAGAAGAAAGTCGGAGCTTCTCGATATTGTTTCTAAAAATAATCAGTGGTAGCTGCATATGTGGTAAAGTTCTACCGGTTAGCAATAGTTTAAAGAGAAGGAGGTGAATATGGAATGAAGACTGCGAAGAAAAGGATAGTGCTTGATTTGAATGATACAGTGCAGACGGCTTGTATAGGCAAAGCTCTTTCATCGGAAGTTAGACTGGATATCTTAAAACTGCTGATTGAGAAAGCTTCCAATGTTAGCGAGATTGCGAATATCTTTAATATACCGCTTTCCTCTGCGGCACTTCACGTCAAAGTATTGGAGGAAGCCAATCTAATTACTACGATGGAGAAACCGGGTGTCCGTGGTTCACAGAAGCTATGTGGAATTGCATTTGAAGATATTTACTTTAATGCGTTTAAACATAAGAATGAGATGGAGAATTTAAGAACCTATCAATTTGATATGCCGATAGGAAATTACTATGACTGCAATGTGTCAGGAAGATGCGGTATCATCAGCGATAAAACCTATCTTGGTATTGAAGACTCTCCTTATAGTTTCTACACCAATGACCGTTTTGATGCTCAGCTGATTTGGTTTGGTACCGGCTATCTGGAATATCGTTTTCCGTCCTATTTATTTAAACAAAACCGCGTAGCAGAATTGTCCTTCTCCTTCGAAGTGTGTTCGGAAGCTCCCGGTTATCAGAATGACTGGCCATCTGACATATCGATTTGGATCAATGACAGGGATGTTGCAACGGTATATTCTTCCGGTGATTATGGGGACAGGAAGGGCAAGTTAAATCCTTTATGGTGGAGTGATACCATGACACAGTATGGTGTACTTAAGACGATCACGATTAACTCTTTGGGGTGCTTTGATGATTTGGTTAAATGTTCGAACTATACGATGGACTCTCTTGGACTAGCTGATAATTATTATGTCAGCTTTAAGATAGGGGTAAAAGAAGATTCCAAGAATGCAGGCGGTATCAATCTGTTTGGAGAAAAGTTCGGTGATTATCCTCAAGCACTTAGAATGAACGTAAGAGTGGACCATGAAGGGGAGCAAAAAAGTAAATAAACTATATGAAAATCAAGTTTGTTTGGGAGGGTATTTATGAAACACGTATTTGCGACACGTATGATTAGTTTATTTTTGGTTTTATTAATGCTGACAGCTTCATTTGCAGGTTGCAGCAAAGGTAATAAGGATGAGGATACATCCGGTAATGATGTATTAGTTGAGACTGGTGATAAAGAAGGAACATCCGATGAAGCTGAGGCAACAGAAGCTCCGGTACAGGATGTGAGTGCTGATATAAGAGGGAATACAGCACCTACACAGGAACAAATGGATCTTGTTAATAATTCATTAAATGATTCCTACCTTGGTGATGTATATACCGAAGTAATTCCGAATGATTATTCTGCTTATCCTTTTAAGGAAGAAGTTGAGCTGGAAGTTTGGATGCCTTCCAATTCTATCCTAGCTTCTGTTGTTCCAAATTTGGATGATCATCCGGTATTTATAAAAGTAGAAGAATTAACAGGTATTAATCTCAAATTCATTACTCCTCCGGTTGGACAAGAGGCAGATAACTTTACCTTAATGATGGCTTCCGGTGAGCTTCCGGATATTATCATCGATCCAGGTCGTTATCCTGGTGGTGTAGATGCCGGTGTTAGAGATGGTGCATATATTGACCTAACCGATAAGATGGATGAATATGCTCCTAACTATTCTGCATGGCGTAATTCTGATGAGATGAGAAGAAAAACAACAGTTAGTGATGATGGCAAATTATCTGCATTCCATGGAATTGCACCTTATTCTGAATGGATGTGGTTTGGTATGTTAATAAAGCAGGAAGCTTTGGATAAAACAGGTCTTGAAGTTCCTAACACAGTGGATGAATGGCACAATTTCTTAACTGCTAGTAAGGCAGCTGGTTATAACGAACCATTAAATTACGGATCAACTTATGGTCAGATCTTTACCGGTATCATTAACGGTGCATATGGTGTATGGGACTGGGTATTTGTAAATGAAGAAGGAAAAGCTGCTTGGGGTCCTGCACAAGCCGGCGCAAAAGACTATCTGACAACCATGAGACAATGGGAAGAAGAAGGTTTATTAAACAGCGATTGGGTAACAGCAGACTTTAACCAGAGAATGGCAGAAGCAATCTCTGATGACTGTGCGGTAATGATGGATTCTCCGGATACGATGTGGGGTTATTGGAAAACAGATAACAATATTGACTTTGTTGGCGCATTAAATCCTGTTTTAAATGAAGGAGATAAAGCTGCTACCACCTACCTTAACTTTAAGAAAACCGGTACTTCCGCTGCAATTACAACACAATGTGAAAATGTAGAAGCTGCAATGGCATTCCTTGATTTTGCTTATACCAAGAAAGGTTGGGAGTTATATAACTTTGGTGAGTATGGTACTGTTCATTTGGTAGATAAGGATGGCCGTCCATATTTCCATGCAGATGGATTAATGTACAATGATCCGGAAGGTCAACCACTTTCTAACTTAATCTGGAAATATAGAATTCATTCTTTTGCTAATATTCGTGACGAACATTTTTCGAATCCGTTGATTACTGCAGAAGGCAGTTATTCCGGTGATATCCGTGAATACTGGACGGAGAACATGGATGCCGGTGTAGCAATGCCTCCGATTACCTTTACTTCAGACGAAGCTTCCAGAGAAGCGGAACTGGGAACTCAGCTTTCCACTTTAAGAGGAGAATACTTTGCTAAGATTATCAAAGGTGAATTGCCAGTAGATGCTTATGATGAATTCCTGGAGAAAGCAAACCAGATGGGATTGCAGGAGTTTGTTGGACTTTGGCAGGCAGCATTAGATCGCTATAATGCAAGATAATTCGTTATCCCTTTAAGCAGGAGATGTTGTGAAACTTTCAAACTTTAAGTTTTGCAACATCTCCTAATAAAATACAGGAGGTGGCTGTTAACATGTCAACCAATCGTTCCAAGAGCAAAGAAATAAAGATAAAAGATAAGTCCCGACATGTTAGTGTCGGAGCAATCATTAAAAAGGATATGAAAAAGAATTGGTTTGCGTACTTGCTGGCTATTCCTGTCATAGCATGGTATATCATATTCTGTTATGGGCCGATGTGGGGTATCATGATCGCTTTTAAAGATTTTAAACCACTGCTTGGCTTTGAAAAAAGTGAATGGGTATTCTTTAAACATTTTATAGAGTTTTTCACCGGACCGTATTTTGTCAGACTAGTGAAAAATACATTCTTGTTAAATCTGTGGGGACTTACCTTTGGGTTTACGGCACCAATTATATTAGCTTTATTACTAAATGAAATTAGGGAAGGTAAGTTTAAAAAATCTGTTCAGACGATAACTTACATGCCGCATTTTATATCACTTGTTGTAGTGTGTGGTATGATACATATATTTACATCGAACGATGGAATTATCACTCAAATTCTTGAATTTTTTACTGGAAAAGATTATGACTCGTTGCTAGGATATTCCAGAATGTTTCGACCGGTCTATACCTTCTCCGGAATCTGGCAGAATATTGGTTGGGACAGTATTATTTATCTGGCAGCAATCAGCTCCATAGATCCTGCACTCTATGAAGCGGCGGAAATTGATGGTGCCGGAAGAATACGAAAAATGTGGCACATTACTCTGCCGCAAATCAGACCTACGATCGTAATTCTGTTCATATTTGCGGTAGGTGGTATGATGGGATCCAGCTACGAGAAGATTATTATGCTTTATAATCCTATGACCTACGATACAGCTGATGTTATAGCTTCTTATGTGTACCGTAGAGGTTTAAGGGAAGCAAGCTTTAGTTATTCTACTGCAGTTGGCCTGATGAGTGCAGTCATAAACTTTGCGCTGTTATGGTTTACAAACAGATTCTCGAAAAAAATGTCCGAGACAAGTATCTGGTAAAGGGGTGGGATCATGAGTGAAATGGCTGTTGTTCTAAAAAGAATACGTAAGCATAAATCCGCTTACAATATAATGTTTGATTTTGTGGTATACCTTTTATTGTTACTCTTAACCATCGCATGTCTGTATCCTATGCTTCATATATTGTTTGCTTCGGTCAGCAATCCTACAGATTTAATGGCCCATGAGGGACTGCTGTTAAAACCCCTCGGGTTTACGCTGGATGGATATAAATTGGTGTTTAAGGATAACAGTATATTGATTGGTTATCGTAATACCTTTTTATATGTTGGTCTGGGGACTGCTGTTAATATGGTTATGACTATTATGGGTGCCTTTGTTTTGTCCAGACGGGATTTGTATTTTAAAAAGCCGATCACGATATTAATTACAATTACCATGTTCTTTGGAGGAGGACTGATCCCTTGGTTCCTTTTAATGAAGGATATTGGGATGTATAATAATCTTGCTGCGATGATTTTTCCGACAGCGTTAAATACCTGGAATATGATTATTCTTCGTACCAGCTTTCAGGCAATACCGATCGATCTTGAGGAAGCAGCCGTAATTGATGGTGCTTCACAAAAGGATGTTTTGCTTAAGGTTATTATACCTCTGTCAAAAGCAACCTTGGCTGTTATTTTGCTTTATTATCTTGTTGGTAATTGGAATTCCTGGTTTAATGCCATGGTCCTCTTAAAAGACCGTAATTTATTCCCGCTTCAGTTATTGCTAAAAGAGATTCTTGTTATGAATGATTCGACTGCGACATCGGTTGGCAGTGCTGGCGGTGTTTCGATTAATAGTGTTCAGGGGGCAACCGCATTTCGTGAATTGGTTAAATACTGCACAATTGTAATTGCCACCATACCAATATTAATCGTATATCCATTCTTACAAAAATATTTTGTAAAAGGTGTTTATGTAGGTTCTATAAAAGGATAAACGAAAATTGCTAAAATAAAAAACGTTAAGATATATTGTGGGTCTCTTTGATAGATTGTTTTGTCTTTCAGATCGTAAGGATATAAATAGGGAGTATCACGGCTTAATACGAGCGCTTTGTATTAAGGTGATTCTCCCTTTTATTATTGTTAATTATCTTTTATTTTGTGAATCTTCCAGATAAGCTCTGAATATTCTTCCACTGCACGGTCAGCGGCAAATACGCCGGCGGATGCAATATTGACCAGAGACATCTTATTCCAAAGGGTAGGATTGTTATATCGGTTTTCTGCTTCTTCGTGAATACGACAGTAGGAATCAAAGTCAGCTAATACAAGATAGAAATCCCCTTTCCCATTTTGCCCGCCTATTAAGCTAGAAGCAATATCTTGGAATATGACACCACCGATGCCGGTATTAAGCCGCTCGATGACTCTTCTGATTGCTGGGTTATTATAATAATTCGAGGGATAATAGCCGTTCTTTCGCATTTCTTCTACTTCATTGGTTTGTAATCCGAAGATAAGAATATTATCTGGACCTACGGCATCATATATTTCAACATTGGCTCCATCCATTGTACCTAAAGTGATTGCACCGTTTATCATGAGTTTCATATTGCCGGTACCTGAAGCTTCGGTTCCTGCCAATGAAATCTGTTCGCTGATTTCCGCCGCAGGCATAAGAAGTTCGGCAAGGGTTACACGATAATCTTCTAAAAATACAATCTTTAATTTATCTGATACCCTTCTATCATGGTTGATCTCATCGGCAAGACAACAGATCAATCGAATAATTCGTTTTGCCATATGATAACCCGGTGCGGCTTTGGCACCGAAGATAAAGGTTCTGGGATGAAAGTCCATATCAGGATTTTCCTTTAGCTTTTCATATAAATAAAGTATATGAAGTGCGTTTAACAACTGTCTTTTGTATTCGTGAAGTCGCTTGACTTGTACGTCAAAAATCGAGTCTGGATTTATTTTTATATGATTATGGTCTAAAATATAATCGGATATCCGTTCCTTGTTATGTCTTTTGATTTGAGCAAGTCTTGTTAGAACATCTTGGTTGTTTAGGTGTTGTATTAACTTTTCTAATTCATAGGGTTTTGTTTCGTAACCACTTCCAATTAGTTCTGCTACGAATTTACATAGAGCAGGATTTGCTTGGCAAAGCCAACGACGATAATTAAAACCGTTGGTAATGTTGACGAATTTTGATGGATATAAATCACTGTAGTTTTTAAATAAGCTGTTTTTTATTATTTCCGAATGAATCTTTGAAACGCCGTTGATGGAATAACAGGAACATAAGCATAAGTTCGCCATATGAACCTGACCGGAGCTAATTATGGCCATTTGTGTAACTTTATTCGTGTCCCCGTGAAATCTATCTAATAATTCTTTGCAAAAGCGACTGTTGATTTCTTGCACGATCTGATAAATTCTTGGAAGTCTCTGTTTAAAAATATCTTCCGGCCATACTTCTAAAGCCTCGCTCATAATGGTGTGATTGGTATATGCAAAGGTTTTTGATACAATGTTCCAAGCGTCTTCCCAGGTATAATTGTTGTCATCCAGTAATATACGCATTAATTCTGGTATAGCAAGGGCTGGATGTGTTTCGTTGACATGTATGACTACTTTATCTGAAAAATTACTCAGTGTACCATATTGAGCACGATGTTTGCGGATAATATCCTGCACTGAAGCGGATACAAGAAAGTACTGCTGCCTCAGACGTAAGCTTTTTCCCTCAGGATGATTGTCGGAAGGATAGAGAACCTTACTAATTACTTCTGCCATGGCTTTTTGCTCAACAGCCCGCAGATAATCACCTTGATTAAATAGCCTCATATCAAAAGTTAAATTAGTGGCACCCCATAATCGTAACACACTAACGCTGGTATTATCATAACCGGATATCATCATATCATAGGGGATGGCTAAAACGGAATTGCTGTTAACATGCTCTACCTTATGTGTTCCATTGGACCAATCTTCAATAACCTGACCATCGAAGTTCACTGTGACGGCTTCATCTACGCGAGGAGAAAGCCATACTTCGCCACCCTGTAGCCACAGATCTGGAAGTTCAGTCTGCCATCCTTCAATTATTTTTTGTCTGAATATACCTAACTCATAACGGATCGAATAACCATTCACTGGATAACCCAAGGTAGCAGCAGATTCTAAAAAGCATGCTGCAAGCCGCCCAAGTCCACCGTTTCCAAGACCAGCATCCGGCTCTAACTCAAAAATATCGGTTAAGGAACAACCTAGATCCTCCAGCGCATCTTCGAACTGCTCAGTAATTCCTAAGTTAAATAGATTGTTCCTTAGAGACCTTCCGATTAAAAATTCCATACACATATAATAAGCGGTTTTTTCTTCGTTCTTTCGTATGTTGGATAGAAACTTCCTTTGTTTTTCTATTAATTTATCTTTTACTATCATAACGGTTGCACGGTAAAATTGTTCCATAGTAGCATTTTGCGGTTGTACACCGAAATGATGGTCTAATTTCGTGCAAATACATTCTTTGATATCGTCTTTATAATAAGGTTTCATACAATGCCCCCAATGTTTAAGGATGGTGAATAGCTTAGAAACGGGAATGATACAGGTTCATGTTCTTATAAATTCAAATTCTTATAAATTCAAATTCTTATAAATTCAAATTCTTATAAATTCAAATTCTTATAAAGTTCGATGTACTGATTGGCGGAGGACTGCCAGCTATGGTTAGTTAACATTGCTCTTTCAATCAGTGTTTCCCAGGCTTTTTTATTCTTGAATAAATCCTGTGCCCGTCGAATGGCCTCAAGCATTTCAGCGGCGTCGTAAGCTTGAAATGTAAATCCGTTACCGTTTTCGCTGCTGTAATCAATAACAGTATCTTTCAGCCCGCCGGTTTCTCGAACGATGGGAATGGTTCCGTATCGCATCGCTATCATTTGGGATAATCCACAGGGCTCGAATTTTGAAGGCATTAAGAAGAGATCTGAACCGGCATATATTTTATGAGCAATATCCGGAATAAAACCTATTTTTAATGCCATTTTTCCTGGATACCGCTCGGCTACATCCATAAAAAATGTTTCGTGCAAACGGTCTCCTTTGCCAAGCATAATGAGCTGTACATGGCTGGTAAGGATCTCCTCGATGACTTTGTTAACTAAATCAAGACCTTTGTGATCAACAAATCGAGTTATCATACTAATAATTGGAATGTCAGTATCTTCAGGTAGACCAACCATCTTCTGAAGTGCTTTCTTGTTGCTGGATTTTCCGGATAAATCCTCGATGGAATAGTTTTGCAGTATAATATCATCCGTTTCCGGATTATAGATATCGGTATGAATTCCGTTGATAATTCCGTATACTTTATCAGAGTTGTTTCTTAGAATATCGCTTAACCCATAAGAAGCAGCAGGGTTAATCAATTCTTCTGCATACGAGGGACTTACAGTTGTTATTGCATCCGCTGTTTCAATGGCAGCTTTCATAGTGTTGATAACACCATTGTATTCCAGGACAGACAGATCGGATTCTTTTAAACCTAATACGTCAGTAAGTATATTGATATCGTATTGCCCTTGATTTAATATATTGTGTATTGTGAACACTGTCTTGCAATTTTTATAATCTTCCTGTTCGGAGTAAATTAGTTTTTTATAGACAGGGATCATAGCTGTTTGCCAGTCGTTGGCATGTATGACCTCTGGCTTAAAGTCAATTACTTTAATCATTTCCAATACTGCCTTAGAGAAGAAAGCAAAACGTTCCCCGTCATCATAATGCCCATAAGCACCTGGTCTCTTAAAATAATATTCATTGTCCAGAAGATAATATACAGTATCGTTGACATGGGCTTCGAACACACCGCAGTATTGTTCACGCCAACTTAACGTAACAGAAAACTTTGTAATGAACTTTAAATCTTTACGTAAATTTTCGGGTGTATCGTAATACAGTGGGAGTACAACTCGGCAGCAATGGGAATTTTGCTGAATTGCTCGGGGGAGCGCTCCGGCAACATCACCTAATCCTCCTGTCATAATAAATGGGTATGCTTCGCTTGTAGCAAACAAAATCTTCATATGGGACCTCCGGATATTAATTAAACTTCACTACCTTTTCTTATATAAATAGGTTGTTTTTCATAACCCATGAGTTTTCGAGCATCACGAAAAGTAACATTTTTATCTGAAATAACATAATCTAATTGTACGTTTTCTTTCACAGTATTACCCTGCATAAGTATGGAGTTGTTGATAACAGACCCTTTTCCGATAGATACACTTCGAAATAAAACACTATTTTCGACGGTACCTTCAATATAACAACCGTCCGCGATTAAACTATTTTTCACTTTTGCATTATTGGTGTATCGAACAGGGATATCATCCAGGACTTTTGTATAGATATAGCCGTTCGAATAAAACAGATCTTTTCTTAC
Organism: Herbinix sp.; assembly: GCA_029238935.1. Lineage (GTDB taxonomy): Bacteria > Bacillota > Clostridia > Lachnospirales > Lachnospiraceae > Mobilitalea. Next base: position 101,606 of record JAQZBN010000001.1, on the reverse strand, counting down.
CATTGGATTCAGTATATCCATATTAATTTTAAAGTAATCCTCAATAGAGTTAATCTTTTGAATATATCCGCTAAATTTCCAAGCAGCAATTCTGTATTGATTTAATCTTTTTTGCATAATATCCCGTTCAAAGTCTTCCAAGTTGTGGGCGGTTGCCTCGTGGAGGATGGTTTCGAGGAAATTTCTGCCTATTATCCACATATTACTTCCGATAGAACAGTTTTCAGCTGCTGGTTGTTTGATTCTGATGTCTTCAACAAAACCCTGGTTATTCACTGAATAAATTGTTTGGTTACCGGAGGGAATGTTTTGCGCTTTACTCTGGTAACAAATCACGGTAATATCTGCTTTTTTAGCTATGTGATATTCCAGAGGTTCTTTCCAATTCATATTACAGATCACATCGCAATCGGTGATTAGTACATAATCATGATTTGACTTTTGGATAAAGGTAATTATGCCTGATAAGGCTTCTAATTTGTTCTTATAATAACCGGAATGAAGTCTTCCAAATGGAGGAAAAATAAATAAACCATCTCGTTTTCTTGATAATCCCCATTCTTTTCCGGATTTTACATGATCAATTAAGGATTGATAATTGCTCTTTGTAATTACGCCAACCCCAGTCACTCCGGAATTATGCATATTGGACAAGGCAAAATCAATCAGACGATATCTGCCGCCAAAGGGTACGGATCCCATAGTACGACTGGATGTTATTTCGTGCAGTTCCTCATCGTGCACATTTGAAAAAATAATTCCTGTTGCATTGATATTCATGTCATTCACCTCGTCGTTACTTATCAGTTAGAGTTCCTTCTTCTACTATAGCACCATTTTCTATTATTTCTTTGCTACCGATTACAATAATTGAAGGTTTATTATTTTTGTTATTGCCTTCGATAATGGCGTTTTCGCCAATGATTGCTTCCTCATCGATAATGGCGTAGTTTATTTTGCTTCCTTTTTTTATCTTAGCTCCTGGCATAATGATGGAATTAAGTATCACGGCATCCGGTTCTACTTCAACACCATAATGAAGTATGGAAGTATCGACCTCGCCTTGGATTATGCATCCTTCTGATAATATAGAACTCGTTACTTTGGAAGTGGAGCTTACATATTGCGGGGGTTCCACAGGGCTTCTGGCGTAGATCTTCCAATCAGTATTACTCGATATGATATTCTCTTTCGAGTGAATTAAATCCATATTGGCTTCCCATAAGCTTTCGATTGTTCCTACATCTCTCCAATAACCGGAGAAAGGATAGGCATACATCTTTTCGCCCGATTTTAACATGGTAGGAATGATATCCTTACCAAAATCATGAGAAGAGTTTTCGGTATTTTCATCGGTTCTTAAATAAGAAAGAAGCTTATCCCATGTAAATATATATACGCCCATAGAAGCCTTTTTGCTTTTTGGTTCCTTGGGTTTTTCTTCGAATTCATAAATGGAACCATCGTCTTTTGTATTCATAATACCAAAGCGAGAAGCATCTTTTAGACCAACTTCGATAACGGCAATGGTACAATCTGCTCCTTTTTCTTTGTGATATTGTAACATCTTGGAATAATCCATTTTGTAAATATGATCACCGGATAAAATCAACACATAGATGGGTTGATACCTTTCAATAAAAGGAATATTCTGAGTAATGGCGTTCGCTGTACCCTTATACCAATCTGCACTTTCTCTTCTTTGATATGGTGGAAGAATGTGAACTCCACCGTCTGTTCGGTCAAGATCCCAAGGCTGTCCGCTCCCGATATAATCATTTAAATCCAGTGGTTGATATTGTGTTAGGACACCGATGGTTTCGATACCTGAGTTGACACAATTTGATAAGGTGAAATCGATGATTCTATATTTCCCACCAAAACATACTGCAGGTTTCGCCCGTTTTAATGTTAGTGCTTCTAATCGGCTTCCTACACCTCCGGCTAAAAGCATTGCGATACATTCTTTTTGCATAATAACCATGCCTTTCTTCAAAGCCTGCAAACTGTGGGCCGCAGACATATATTTTCGCGTTACATATGACTTACGAAGAATAAAAACAATCTTTATTATTCTTGTGGTCCGCATGTTCTTCACGGGACCATTCCTTTTTGCTTTTTTGTTCGTGAAATAAAATAAAATGACGTAAAACATTTATTTAAAAAGTCTATCATGCCAAAAGATTAATTACTCAGGCACACATGACATCGTACAAAATAGTGTACCAAATTTAAATTGGATTTATTTAAAGAAACGATACCATCTTTATGAAATGGGGTAGATTTTATACAAGAAGATATATCAAATATTGAGTTTTTAAGTATATTAAAGTAATATGATATTCGTTAATTTTTTAAATTAGAATAATTTGCTATATCATCAAAAAGGATAAAAATGAATGAAATATACAATTAATGTATACAAAATAGATAATTTTACTATAAATTATTACAGCATATAACAAATAAAAAATATATCTGTTATATAAAATAGATAAAAATCAGTAAATTAGTGTTGACTTGGCATATCATCGATGCTATAATATGATATATCAAATTCAGCAAGGGGTGGAGATAGTGAAAGACAGAAATGATAAGACCGGAGCAGCAAAGGGAAAGAGTAGAGGGAAGAAACTGATCTATGATTTGAAATCAGGATGGCAGTTATATCTCATGGCATTGCCAGCTATGACTTTACTTTTCCTATTCTCTTATCTTCCCATGGGAGGATTGGTAATTGCTTTCAAGAATTTCAATTTTAAAAAAGGTATCTTTGGAAGTGATTGGCTAGATCCCTGGTATTCTAATTTTAAGATTTTGTTTAACTATAATGATGCGGCTACGCAGGCAATTCGGAATACATTGCTTCTTAATTTTTTGTTTATTATCGGAGGAACGATAGTAGCTTTATCGCTGGCATTGGCATTTAACGAGATTACCCATAAGTCGTTTAAGAAATTAACACAGTCTTTAAGTTTTCTGCCTTATTTTATATCAACCGTAGTGGTGGGTATCTTTGTATCCGGTTTATTAAATTATGATACCGGAACAATTAATCAATTGTTAGAAAATATGGGTTTGGAGCGGATCCCATTTTATATGGAGCCGAAATATTGGCCGATCATCCTCCTGGTGGTAAATATCTGGAAGGGAGCTGGCTATAGCGCAGTCGTTTACCTGGCAACCATTAGCGGTATAGACTCTTCCTATTATGAAGCTGCTCAAATTGACGGTGCTTCCAGATGGCAACAGATTTACTACATAAGTCTTCCTTTGTTACGCCCTACCGTAATTATATTAACTTTATTATCAGTAGGTAGAATTATGAACGCAGATTTTGGTCTCTTCTATAATGTGACCGGAGACATGCCTACGTTATACGCAACCACCGATGTTATTGATACCTATATTTATCGTGCCCTTCGTATGACTGGCGATATCGGTATCTCCTCGGCTACTGGTTTCTTCCAGTCCGTTGTATCCTTTGTTCTTGTTATTACAAGTAATGCAATTGTGCGTAGATATGAGAAGGATGCAGCATTATTCTAATGCAATCAGGAAGGGAGAAAAAGAATGAGTAGAAAGTTTACGATAGGAAAATTTTTGGTATATCTATTTGTAGGTGCATTTTCCTTAGCGTGTCTGTATCCTTTTTTAATGGTAATCGGAGGATCCTTAACGACACAGGCTGAGGTTACAAAGTATGGATTTAGTATCATACCAAAGAATCCAACCTTAGCAGCCTATAAAGCACTTTTTATCAACCGTTCAGCAATTATCAGCGGATATAAAGTTACTTTATTTGTTACAGCGGTTGGAACGATATTATCCCTTTTGGTGAATTCCATGATGGGATATGTGTTATCAAGAAAAAGATTACGCTTTAAGAGATTTATTAATCTATACGTACTGGTTACGATGCTGTTTAACGGTGGTATGGTTCCTTGGTATATGATCTGTACTAGATATCTGCATTTGAAGAACAATATATTCGCGCTGATTGTACCAAGTTTAGTCAGTGCCTGGTACATATTCCTGATGCGTAATTATTTTGCTGGTATTCCGGAAGAGATGCACGAATCAGCAATCATGGACGGTGCCAGCGAGATTACTATATTTACAAGAATTTATCTGAAATTATCAAAACCGGTATTGGCGACCGTTACTTTATTTACAGCCTTGGGATACTGGAATGATTGGTGGTTGGGTTTGATGTTAATTGAAAAAGAAGCCTTAAGACCGCTACAACTCTTGCTAAGAAGTATCATCTCCAATATTCAATTCCTTCAGACAATGCAGTCATCTCCTCAGATCCAGCAGCTGATGGCATCGATTCCCGGAGATGGCGTAAAAATGGCGCTGGTTATTATCACGACCGGACCAATTATATTATTATACCCCTTGTTACAGAGATATTTTATCAAAGGTATCATGGTGGGAGCAGTAAAGGGCTGATCCAGTCCTTTTCGGAAACAATTGTTACATAAGAACCTTAAGTCATTCTTATGTGGTAATAAAACTATATTATTAAAGGGAGAGTGTTTTATGAAACAGAGACTACAAATTATTGCACGAATTGTTCTTTGTATGTTGCTTATCAGTGCTATGCTGGTAGGATGTAGCCCCAAAAACAGTGCAGATAGTAATGGGGATTCCGTAGGAACGGACACCAGTGATAACGGAACTGATGAAACTGCTGATACTGACACAGAAGGTGAATTAGAACCTGTAACACTGCATTTTATATTCTTCGGAGATAAGAAGGCAGAAACAGATAATGTATGGGCAAAGATTGCAGAGTACACGAAGGATACCCTCAATGCTACTTTTGATGTTCAATTTATCGCAGGTAGCGATTATCAACAAAAGATTCTTTTAAAAGCAGCTACCGGTGATACTTGGGACTTAAACTTTGATGGTGACTGGCTCAGCTATTATCAGATGATTGGTAAAGATGCTTATATGAACTTAGACGAACTGCTTCCTACATATGCTCCTGATTTATATGCAAAATATCAGGAATCTGGTGCGATTGAAGCTGCCAAGAATAAGGGTCATATCGTAGCGGTTCCGTGGACCATGGTTATGAACAACAGACCATTATTCCAGTGGAGAGCTGATCTTGCACAAGCTGCAGGAATTACTGTTGATAAAGATGCTTTTGAAACAGTAGAGGATATTGATGCTTTACTTCATCAATTAAAAGAAAAATATCCAGATAAGAAAATGGTAGAAAACGCTGGTTTGGATATGTTCAAAGCAAAATATAGCTATGCAGATATTGGCCATTCCATGGTAATTGACTTAAAAGATCCGGAATGTAAAGTTATTCCTATGGAACAGACTGCTGCATATTTAGAGAGAGCACAATGGGCTGAAAAATGGCAGGCAGATGATTTAATGTGGAAAGATGTTCTTACCGATAAATTAGATCATAACGAATTAATTAATCAAGGTTTATTGATTACTAAATTTGGTACTCATGAATTTGCTAATCAGAATAGAGCTTGGGTAGAAGAAGGCGCATCCTGGGATTATGCTTATGTTTATGAAGATGGTCTTTATGGAAATAGAACACCATTAGCAAATGTTGTTGCAATCAGTGCTACCTCTGAAAATCCAGAGAGAACTCTTATGTTCCTCAACATGTTAGAGACAGATCAGACCTTATATGATTTGGTTCACTATGGTATTGAGGGTGTAACTTATGAGAAGAATGGAGAAGAAGCAGTATTCCCAGAAGGTATGAACGCATCTAACTCCAATTACATGGAATGGGGCGGCCGTTGGGCACTTTGGAAGCCACAATTTATGCGTCCTGATGCATCTTACTCTGAAGGTTTCTGGACAAGAGAAGCAGAAGCAGCAAAAGCTAACCCGAATAACGTAGTATCTCCGTTAGAAGGTTTCAGCCTTGATACAACTGCAATTAATACTGAAATTGCCCGCAGAGATCAGATCTATACTGATGCAGATAAGTTATTAGATGTTGGTTTGGCTGGTGATGCAGCTGCTGCAGTTCAAAAATTAATTGATGATCAAAAGGCAGCTGGTGTGGATGCAATTGTTGCAGAAGCTCAGAGACAGATTGATGAATTTTTAGCTAGTAAAGCAAAATAATAATATAAAGAGTCCCAAATAGCAGTACAGACTTCGCCGGAACCATTCGTTCCGGCGAAGTCTCTTATATGGTATCTGTAGTAACGAATTTTTAATACATACAGTAAATAACAGGGGGACTAAGATCATGGCAAAAGATAAAATGAAACACAAAAAATCCTTTTGGACCATACGAAATAAATTTCTATTATCCTTTATCATACCCATCCTTTTCATTCTTCTTCTGGGAGTTATATCATATCGACTAGCCTCCAAGGGAATGATATCTAATTATGAAACCTCCACGAAAAATACAATACAAATGACTTCAAAGTATCTGGAGCTTGGGCTTACATCGATCGAAGCGACCTCTAAGAAATATGCTGTGGATGATAGTGTATCCAATTTAATCTTGGATATGTATCAAAATGATGCGGTGAATGAAGCCTTAACCTTTGATAAAATTAAGAACTCCATCCTAGCAGAGTCAGTGGTTAATCCGTTTATCAAAGATATTCATCTGATTTTAGAGGATAAGTATGTTACTACCTATAACCTTCCGACTACAAATCAAGGGATGTTTACAGGGGATTTAAAGGGAAAACCGGAAGGGGATATCATAGAGAAGAAGGATACGAAAGGTGTTTGGCTATCTACCCATCCGGCGATAGATACAAAGTTTGGAATTAATCAGGGAACCTATGCAGCTTCTTTGGTTCGCTCTGTGGAATTCGGCAAAGCATTTTTGGCAGTCGATGTGAAAATGGAAGTCATCAAAGAAATTCTACAAAACCTAGATTTTAGTGAGGGATCTATCATTGGATTTATTACCGGTAACGGAAAAGAAATGCTGGTAGGGCAGGAGGATGGTTTTCTATTTGAACAGGAAAACTTTTATCAAAACTTAAGCAGCGATATGGAACAGAGTGGGGCTGATTATGTAGAATATAAAGGTAAAGATTATTTCTTCATCTACAATAAAGTTGGTGAAACAGGTTTTCAAGTATGTGCGTTAATTCCAAAGACATCAATTATTGAACAAGCCAATGTAATAAAGCGGATTACAATACTCATCGTTACGATGGCATGTATCATTGCCGCAGTTCTATGTGCGTTTACCTCCGCAGGTCTTGATAAGAGTATTCGAAAGATAATGAAGTTATTAAAGAAAGTAGCGGAGGGAGATCTCACCACAGATCTTAACCTGAAGCATAAGGATGAAATTGGACTATTGGCGGACAGCATTTCAAACACTCTGAAAAACATGAAGCAATTAATCCTAAAGGTGGGAAGTGTAAGTTTGGTTATATCAGAATCTACACAGAAATTAGAGGTTTCGTCTAAGGTGCTTTCCGGGTCCACAGAAAAGATAACCAGTGCAATCAGTGAAATTGATCAAGGAATCAGCAGACAGGCTGAAGACTCTCAAAGCTGTGTGCTTGAGATGGATGCCTTGTCAAAGAAAATCAATCTGGTGAATTCCAACATCGGTAAAATTGAGGATCTTGCAGATGAAACAAAGAACATGATTCATAGAGGAATTGACAAGATGAAAGACTTATCTGACCAGACAAAGCAAACAACTCAGATCACAAAGAGGGTCATTGATAACATCTCACTCCTTGAACAGCGATCTTTTGCGATTCATCAGATTATTAATGTAATTAATGAAATAGCTGATCAGACGAATTTGCTATCTTTAAATGCTTCGATTGAAGCTGCAAGAGCAGGTGAATCAGGTAAGGGGTTCGCTGTAGTTGCGGAAGAAATCCGAAAGTTAGCGACCCAGTGTCTGCGAGCAGCCAATGAAATTAAAGGTGTTGTAAATGAAATTACAGGACAAACCTTAGAAACTGTTGCTATAGCAAAAGAAGCGGATGATGTGGTAGACTTACAGGGAAAGACGGCAATCCACACCATGGAAGCATTTCATAAAATGAATACCAGTGTAGAAGAACTGTTAACTAATTTAAAAAATATCAGTACCGATGTGCAGAATATGGAGGCTGCCAGAGAAGAGACATTATGTGCAATCGAAAGTATCTCTGCAATTTCGGAAGAGACTTATGCAACCTCTTCCTTGGTCAATAATTCAGTTCAGGAACAGGTAGTGTCCGCGGAGAATTTATCGAAAGTATCCGCAGAATTAAATGACAATGCCAGAACTTTGGTAGAAGCGGTACAGAAATTTAAAGTGTAAGAAAAAGGTGATTTTATAGGAAAAGGCAAGTGCATCCTATAAATCACCTTTTTTTTAAGAATACTTTCGCTGTCTGGCATTGGTTGCTAATGCATTAGCGGCGGATTTCCCGGTATACAATGCCCCTTGCATCCATCCATGCTTTACAGAAGCATGTTCGCCGGCTATGTAAATTCTATAATTATATTCCGGAATTTGATTATAGTAATCAAAGAGATATTTCTGTCCTGGTCCAGCAAGAGCAAAAGCTCCCAGGAAATTTTCGGAGCTATTCCAATCTATGGTACGATATGCAGTAATGGTATTATCCAGGTACCCTATTGGAAGACCGTGAACCTGCTCTACGTTACGTTTTACTAACTCAATGCGTCTAGCCTCATTCAGATTTCCTACTCGTACGGCGTTTAGATTCAGATTATAGGATGCATTTAATACCCCCGGTAACTCAGGAGAACAAGTTTCTGGTGAGCTGCATACAACATGGTCGGAGGGGTAAATAATAGACTGAATTGGTAGATCTGTAAATGAAATTCCACCGTTCATGCGTCCGTAATCTGCATTCATCTCCCAGAATCGATGGTTGCATAGAAATAAGGTCTTCTGAGCATCCAAGTAATTATACTCCAGTATAGCCTGCATTTTTCGGACGCTAAAATTTGGATTAATTTCTATGACTCTTAAACTCGAATAAGGTATTGCGCATACTACATATTCAAACTCTTCTGTTGTATCCTGACCATCAGCCTGACTGCGATATCGCAATATAACGTTCCCATTAACAGAATTCTGAAATATACCATTTACCGTATAACCGGATAGATAAGTAATTTCACCCAGCATTTCCGGTGGAATTCCTGGATACTCCGGAGGGTTAGGAGAAGTAAGGGAACGGTAGAATGCTCCCGGAAAGTTGGACATACCACCTTCCACCCGGTAGAGATTCAAAAAGTCTAAGGAGTAAACTTCCTGTAATATTTCATCATAACTGATGTCCAATAAGGCTCCGGTGGCAGAATCTACCCCTGAGATTAAACTGATCGCTTCCTGACTAAGTCCTAAGGATTCAAAGGCATCTCGAACACTCATATTAATATAGGCCAGATATTCCGGAGAGTAGGTGGGTAATATCCTTAATAATTCGGTTCGAACCTCAGGAGATAGCTGCGTCAACGGATAATTAAAGGCGTAATTATTTAATTCATTCCATGGGGTAGCGCTCTCTGTTGCAGTCAGCATATACTTCGGGTATAGAAGCCTTGTAATATTTTCTGAACTTTGCCTCATTCGAGTGTTACGAACATAGAGAAAGTTCTCGATACCTGGTGCTATAAAGGGAAAGGTATTCAGACCAAACAGATTAAGATAATACCAAGTTGTTTCGTGAGAAACTGGAATTCTCATGGGACCCAGCTCTCCGAATAAAGTTTTCTGCTCATCAAAATAGTAGGTATAAACTCTGCCACCAACTCGATTTGGCAAAGAATCTATAATCTTAATATTAAATCCAAGTTTACGAAGCTCAAAAGCAGCGGTTAACCCTGCCATACCACCGCCGATAATTCCCACTGTTACACCTTTTAATTCCCCAACATCGGCAAAGTTTGTAATATCCGGAGGTGGGCTTAATAGTCGGATGATATTATCGTAATCTTCCGGACGTCCGACACTAATGAGTGAATTTCTAAGCATTTCGTGTCTCTGTTCATCAGTGGGATTTAATATGATATTCGGGGAAACCGGAGTATCCATGCAAATATACCTCACAACATTTTTATACTAGTAATATATTGAACGGCTTGTAAAAATATAACAGCCACAGTGCTTATCTTATGGCAATCCATTTATAATTACCGGTAATCTTATTCATTAAAAATGATAAATTGAAAAATGTCGTAAGATACGTTAAGATTGCGGTGTTGGAAGTTTAGAATATTAAAGTTGAGGAACAAAACATGCAGCTGTTAAAGGACAGAATACGAAAAGACGGTAAAATAAGAGCAGGTAATGTATTAAAGGTGGACAGCTTCTTAAACCACCAGATGGATATTGAGTTATTCGGAGAAATCGGAAAAGAATTTAAAAAACGCTTTGCAGATTGTGAGGTTACAAAAATTCTTACGATTGAAGCCTCTGGTATAGGAATTGCTTGTATCGCAGCTCAGTATTTTAAAGTTCCAGTGGTTTTTGCTAAGAAAAGTCAAACAAAAAATATTGCTGGGGATATCTATACCAGTAAAGTGGAATCTTTTACCCACGGAAGAGTTTATGATATTATCGTTGCGAAAGATTTTTTAAAAGCAGAGGACAAGATTTTAGTCATTGATGATTTCCTCGCTAACGGCAGCGCTTTGTTGGGTCTTTCTACTTTGGTGAAGGATGCCGGAGCTACACTTGTTGGTGCCGGTATTGTAATCGAAAAGGGATTTCAAGAGGGTGGAGAATTAATTCGCTCCCAAGGGATTCGTGTGGAATCGTTGGCAATCGTAGATTCGATGAGTGAAGAGAATGGAGTTAAGTTTCGAGATTAAAACATAACACCCATAGAAGATTTTGAGTGATTCAATCAGTATGATTTATAAAGGCAGGGAGCCTTGTAAATATATAAAACACAGACGTGGAGGAGAAATAACATGAAAATGACAAAGAAGATTTGGTCACTGATCTTAGTTGTGAGCATGATTTTTGCACTTACCGCATGCGGTGCTAAAGAGGAAGGAACCGAGGCAAATACAGAGGGAAACGCAGTATCCGATGATGCAGCAGCAGAAGATGATACTACAGAAACAACCGCTGATGCTGATTTTAAAGTAGGTGTTATTCATATCGGTGATCCGGCAGATGGTGCTGGTTATACCTTTGCTCATGATCAGGGAATTGTTGCAATGCAGCAAGAACTTGGACTTTCCGATGATCAGATCATTCGTAAGAACAACGTTAATGATCAGGATGCAGTAGCAGTAAGAACAGCAATTGAAGAGTGTATCGAAGAAGGTTGTAAGATTATATTTGGTACCAGCTGGGGTTACATGGACACCATGGAACAGTTAGCGGGCGAACATCCAGATGTTATTTTCTCCCATGGTTCAGGATATAAGAGTAACGGATCTAATTTTAATAACTATTTTGGACGTATTTATCAAGCACGTTACCTTGCAGGTATTGCAGCTGGTATGAAGACACAAACTGATAAAATCGGTTTTGTTGCTGCTATGGATATTAATAATTCAGAGGTTACCGGTGGTATTAACGCATTTGCAATGGGTGTTGAATCAGTTAACCCAGATGCAAAGATATATGTAAAAGTAACAAATACCTGGTTTGATCCTACCTTAGAAGGACAGGCTGCTGAAGCATTATTAGATATGGGTTGTGATGTTATCGCACAGCACGCTGATACCACTGCTCCTCAGCTGGCAGCACAGGCAAGAGGCGCATGGGGATGTGGATATAACTCCGATATGACCAAGGATGCACCTACCGCTCATTTAACAGCTCCTATCTGGAACTGGGGTGTATATTACACCAAAGCTACCAAGGCGGTAATGGATGGAACTTGGACCGGTGAAAATTATTATGGCGGTATGGATGATGGCTTGATTGATATTTCACCATTATCTGAAAACTGTGCAGAAGGAACCAAAGAAAAGATTGAAGAAGCAAAAGCAAAAATTATTGGCGGCTACAAGATCTTTGAAGGCGAATTATTTGACAACCAAGGTAATGCAGTATGTGCAGCAGGTGAATTTATCTCCGATGCAGATATTACCGGTGCTATGAATTGGTACTATAGAAACGTTGAAGTAAAATAATTATATGGAACAGGGCCCCCCGCTTTTTAAGCGGGGAGTTCGCGTTCAAAAAGAAAATAAAAAACTTGTCATTTTCTATCCTCATCGTATAAAATAATAGAAATAGAAACTGTTAACATGAAAATAATTTAGGCTGGTGACATTGTGGAGAATAGTAAGAAAGAAACGATGGCAATTGAGCTCAAAGGGATAACGAAAACATTTGGGTCGGTTGTTGCAAACAACAAAATTGACCTGTCTGTAAGGCAGGGGGAGATACTGGCTCTCTTAGGCGAAAACGGATCAGGAAAAACTACATTGATGAACATGCTTTCAGGCATTTATCGACCTGACAGCGGTTCTATTTTTATTAATGGACAAGCGGTTGTGATTAACTCTCCGGAAGATGCAATCCGCCTCGGAATAGGCATGATTCATCAGCATTTTAAATTGGTGGAGGCGTTATCTGCTGCGGATAACATTATTCTTGGAAGTAAGGGAAAAGGAATCTTTTTATCCAAATCAAGAGCGAAGTCCATCAAAGAAATTAGTTCCCATTTTGGACTGGAAATCGATACAGATAAAAAAGTAAATCAAATGTCAGTCAGTGAAAAACAGACGGTTGAGATACTTAAGGTTTTATACCGTAAAGCAGACATTCTGATTCTTGATGAACCTACTGCTGTTTTAACACCTCAGGAGACAAAGAAACTTTTTGAAATTCTGAACAAGATGAAAAAGGAAGGCTGTGCTGTTATTATCATAACCCATAAACTGGGAGAGGTTATGGAAATCAGTGATCGTGTAACTATACTTCGAAAAGGTGAAAGTGTGGCTACGGTTAAGACTTCAGAGACCAACGAACAGGAACTGACAGAATTAATGGTAGGTCGTCCGGTGGAATTATCCATTGAGCATCCGGTCTGTGATTTTAATGAGAACCTTCTGGAGGTTCATCATCTGACCGTGAAGAATGAGGAAGGGCTGGAAGCGATTAAGGATATCAGTTTTGAACTGAACCGGGGTGAAATTCTTGGTGTAGCCGGAGTAGCAGGTAGTGGACAAAAGGAGCTTTGTGAAGCACTGGCGGGACTTTTACCTGTGAAAAAGGGAGCTATTCTTTATCATAATGAAAATATTGTTGGCAAATCGCCTAATGAGATCATTAAGATGGGCATCAGTATGAGTTTTATTCCTGAGGATCGTTTAGGGATGGGACTGGCAGCTTCTATGGGTATGGTAGATAACATGCTTTTGAAGCGATACAATGAAGGTAAGGGTCCCTTTGTTAGTAAAAAAGAAGCAAGAGAACTGGCAAAACGTTTGGTACATAAGCTTGAGATTGCGACCCCAAATATTGAAACTCCGGTTCGTCGCTTATCTGGTGGTAATGTACAAAAGGTTCTTCTTGGAAGAGAAATTGAATCAAATCCGAATGTGTTGATTACTGCCTATGCAGTCCGCGGACTTGATATTAATTCATCCTTTACCATTTATGATGCCTTAAATGAACAAAAACAAAAAGGGGTAGGAATTCTGTTTATTGGAGAAGATCTGGATGTTATGCTGGAATTGTGTGATCGTATTATGGTATTGTGTCATGGACATATCACCGGTATTGTGGATACTGAAACCACAACAAAAGAACAGCTGGGATTACTGATGACGGATGCAGCCGCAAAGAGAGGAGCAGCGCGATGAGTAACGGAAAAGCAGCGAAACAAGAACCTTTGATTCGAATTATTAAAAAGGCCGAATTATCCGTAAGTAAGATGATGGTGCTATCCGTACTGGCATTTGCAGCAGCGATCATAGCCGGCGGTATTTTCATCCTGGCCCTGGGACATAATCCATTTCTTGTGTATGCTACCATAGTGAAAGGTGCATGGCGCAGTAGTATTGCAGTAAAAGGAACAATTAAAATCGCAATTCCTTTATTAATTGCCTCTTTGGGTATCACGCTGGCGTTCCAGATGAAGTTCTGGAATATCGGAGCAGAAGGTCAAATCATCATGGGTGCGATCTTTGCAACTTATTTTGCATTATTCTTCGATCATTTACCCCATGGTATCTTACTTGTTTTAATGTTTTTAGCCGGTATGGTCGGAGGCGGTCTTTGGGCTTTAATTCCTGCTTTTTTTAAAACGAAATTCGGAACGAATGAAACACTATTTACCTTAATGTTAAATTACATTGCTTTATATATGATAAAATATTTTGCAGAAGGACCTTGGAGAGATCCCTCTTCTTCCGGTTTTCCTAAAATTGCTTCCTTTACAGAAAATGCACGATTGGATCTGATTTTTGGGGTACATGCAGGTTGGTTAATTGGCTTAGTTCTGGTTATTATCGTATTCATCTATTTAAAGTTTTCCAAACATGGCTATGAGATTAGTGTAGTAGGAGAAAGCATTAATACTGCCCGCTATGCTGGTATGAACGTTCGAAAAATTATAATGCGTACCATGTTTTTCAGTGGTGCTATCTGTGGAATTGCCGGTATGGCTCAGGCGACCGGTGCAGCTTATACTTTAGGAGAAGGCGTTGCAGGAGGTGTTGGTTTTACAGCAATTATTGTAGCGTGGCTATCTAGATTAAATCCTGTAGCAATTCTTGTGGTTACCGTCCTATTTAGCATCTTGGAAAAGGGCAGCAGCGTTATGCAAAGTACCTTTGGTTTGTCTTCTGCGGTATCAGGTATTTTGCAGGGTATCATCCTGTTCTTCATATTAGGATTTGATTTCTTTACACGATACCGGTTTGTATTCAGAAAGGCGAGGTAAGGAAGATGTTATTAAATTTTTTATTTGCAGCAATGAAAGCAGGTACTCCTTTATTATTCGGTACTACGGGAGAAATCGTTACAGAAAAAACAGGTAATTTAAACCTTGGCGTAGAAGGTATGATGTTTATGGGTGCTTTTATGAGCTTCTTTGTTGGCTTTCATACCGGAAGCCTGCCTATGGCATTACTGGCTGCCTTTGCTATTGGTGTCTTTGCAGCTTTGATTTATGCTTTTCTTACCGTAACCTTAATGGCAAATCAGAATGTAACAGGTCTTACTTTAACGATCTTTGGAACTGGGTTTGCTAAATTTTTCGGTGAAATTATGATTAGTAAAAGCCCCGGAGGTACAGCAAAACTTTCACCGGAACTGATGGAAGCCCTGGCAGAAAAGCCAATTCCATTCTTAGGAGATATTCCGGTTCTTGGTAAGCTTTTATTCTCCCATAACCCTCTGGTTTATCTGGCTGTTATCGTAGCGATTCTTTGCGGAATTTATATTACGAAAACAAGAGCAGGGCTAACCATGCGTAGTGTAGGAGAGAATCCGGCAGCAGCAGATGCAGCCGGAATTAACGTAATGTTAGTAAAATATATTCACATCTTAATCGGTGGTGGGATCTGCAGTCTTGGTGGAGCTTATTTATCCTTGATCAATGGTGGCGGTATTTGGAATAACAGCAGTGTTGTTAACGGACAGGGTTGGATCTCTGTAGCGCTGGTTATCTTTGCAAGCTGGAGTCCGATTAAAGCAATCTTAGGGTCTTTGATCTTTGGTGCATTTAGTGTACTGCAATTTTACGTTCCCAAGGATATCCTTCATATCCCGAATGCTTTTTATGTAATGCTTCCATTTTTAATTACGACCATCGTTTTAATCTTCACCTCCATGCGTAAGACGAAGGAAGGATCTCAACCGGCTAGCTGTGGTGTAAATTACTTCCGAGAAGAACGATGAGGTTATCAATGTTCGGTTAACTGTATAATAGCAATGCTTTGGTAATGTATTGCAATAAATAGAAACGAAAGGAGTGGTTAGAACTTTAGCCACTTCTTTTTTATCTGTTCAATATGAAATTATACTTACTGTCTGAAAATACAACTTTTTATAATAATATCGTTTTATCTATAAGTTTATTGATACCGTAAGAGTTCAGGTATAAAAATTACAATCTTTAGTGACAATATCACAGAAGAGGAAATATTCCCGTGCTATAGTAATAACATAATCTTAAGAATATTATAAGGAGGAGTTACTATGGCTACCATTAAAATAACAAAACATAATTTTGAACAAGAGGTGTTAAAGTCCAAAGAACCTGTGCTACTTGATTTTTGGGCTAACTGGTGCGGTCCTTGCCGTATGGTATCACCTATCGTTGATGAAATCGCAGATGAAGTACACGGAGCAGCCAAAGTTGGCAAAATAAACATTGATGAAGAATCGGAATTGGCAGGAGCATTTAAAGTAATGAGTATTCCAACACTGATGGTAATTAAGGAAGGAAAAGTAACGGCAACTTCAATCGGTGCAAAGCCAAAAAAGGATATCTTGAAAATGTTGGAAGCATAGTGTAAAATGAAAGAGGTAGTTGCTCTTGCAGCTGCCTCTTACTACGATAAGAGATATTTTTACACAAGAACGATGGGATACACAAATTAAAAAAAGGAGAGTTTACTATGCGAGAAGAGCAAAAATTCTTTAAATGCAAACATTGTGGAAATATTGTAGGAATGATTCACAGTGCAGGTGTTTCCATAATATGTTGTGAAGAAGAGATGGAAGAATTAATTCCTAATACAACCGAAGCTTCAACTGAAAAACATTTACCGGTTGTGACTATGCTTGGTAATACGGTAATGGTTGAAGTAGGAAGCGTTCCTCATCCTATGGAGGAGAAACATCATATTCAATGGATCTATCTTGAGACAAAACATGGCGGACAGAGAAAAAGTCTTGCGCCTGGGGATGAGCCGAAAGCAATCTTTGCATTGGATAATGATGAAGTTTTAGCTGTATTTGAATATTGCAATTTACACGGATTATGGAAGACTGAGATTGTACAGGCATAAGAACGATAGTTTCTATCATAAAATCTTGTAAATTTATTTTTAACCTGATGGGGCTGTGAAATCTATTTACAGCCCCTGTTTGTTCATTTGGAGGGATATCGGTGAAGGAAAAGGATACTACAACTTTCTTTCGAGAAACACTGAGCTTTTGGAAAGATTTAAATGATGCGCAGCGTAATACACTAAAAGATGCTATGATAATGAAACATTTTGAAGCAGGGGAGTTAATGGCCAGTGCTTCTGACCGTTGTTCCGGTTTGTTTTTATTGGAGCGGGGTCAGGTTAGAGTGTACATTATCTCGGAGTCAGGAAGGGAGATTACGTTATATCGTCTCTTAGACCGGGATGTATGTATCTTTTCCGCTTCCTGCATACTAAAAAATATTGCTTTTGACGTATTTATTGAAGTGGAAAAAGAAACGAATGCTTATCTTATTCCCACTGCAATTTATCGTACATTATCAAAGGAATCCCTGGCTGTGCAAGCCTTTACCAATGAATTGATGGCATCTCGCTTCACCGAAGTTATGTGGATTATGGAACAGGCCATCTTTGTCAGCTTTGATAAAAGATTGGCAGGATTTTTGCTAGATCAATCTACAATCGAGGGGAGCTTGTTACTGTCGATCACCCATGAAAGAATAGCGAATCATCTTGGAACAGCCAGAGAGGTGGTTACCAGAATGTTGAAATATTTTCAGAGTGAGGGAATGGTCTCTTTAAGCAGGGGTGAGATAGAGATATTGAACGAAAATAAACTGCAACAGCTGTTGAATTAGATTGTGACCGGGGATAAAGAAATCATTAGATAGAATTGAATATAAGAAAATTGATATAGTAGATAGCATAGACAATAAGAGTAGAAGAAAAAGATATGAGTAAAATAAGACGTTCAGTATGCATAAACATGAGGGAGGAATGAAATGAGATTAACATTTTTAGGTGCTACCCATGAGGTGACAGGAAGTTGCTTTTACTTAGAGGCTTGCGGAAGGAAGTTATTAATTGATTGTGGAATGGAGCAGGGACACGATTCCTTTGAAAATCAGGAAATACCTGTACCAGCGGCGGATATTGATGCAATCCTCTTAACCCATGCACATATGGATCACTCGGGCAAATTACCTATGCTTTATGTCCAGGGCTTTCGCGGACATATTCATGCAACAGGTGCAACTACATCTTTATGCAATATCATGTTACAGGATAGTGCACACATCCAGATGGTAGAAGCAGAGTGGAGGAATCGGAAAGGAAAACGTTCTGGTGAAACTCCGTATATTCCAATCTATGAGATGGAAGATGCAATCGCTACGACCAAATTGTTTGTCTCCCATCAGTATCAGGAAAAGTTTACCCTTTATGATGGAATAGAAGTGCGTTTTACTGATGTCGGACATTTGTTAGGATCTGCAAGTATTGAACTGTGGTTGAAGGAAGAGGGTGTACAAAAAAAGATTGTATTTTCCGGAGACATTGGTAATTTAAATCAGCCATTAATCAACGATCCGCAATATATCGAAAAAGCAGACTATGTGGTAATGGAATCTACGTATGGGGATCGCAACCACGGAGAGAAACCTGATTATCTGAAAAGCCTTAGTAATATCATTCAAAGGACCTTTGATCGAGGTGGCAATGTGGTAATACCATCCTTTGCCATAGGAAGAACCCAATTGCTTTTATATTATCTGCGTATAATTAAAGCAGATAACTTAGTAAAAGGTCATGGTAATTTTAAGGTTTATGTTGACAGCCCTTTGGCTGTGGAAGCAACCGAAATCTTTAATCGAAATATGATCGGGTATTTTGATCAGGAAGCATTGAATTTAATAGAGGCAGGTATAAATCCAATTTCATTTCCAGGGTTAACAATCTCAGTTACTTCGGAGGAATCAAAAGCAATTAATTCGGATAATGAGTGCAAAGTGATTATCTCAGCCAGCGGAATGTGTGATGCGGGCCGAATACGGCATCATTTAAAGCATAATCTCTGGCGAGAGAATAGCACGATTTTATTTGTGGGATATCAATCCATAGGAACCCTGGGACAGATTATATTGGATGGTGCAACAGAAGTGAAACTATTTGGTGAAACCATTCAAGTGAATGCTGAAATTCAAAAATTAGCCGGAGTCAGCGGCCATGCAGATCGGGATGGCTTATTAAAGTGGATAAGTTCCTTTACACCAAAACCGGAAAAAGTATTTGTAGTTCACGGTGACGATATGGTTTGCCGTATGTTTACTGAGAACTTACGGGATGAGTTTGGGTATCAGGCAATTGCACCCTATAGTGGAACTGTATATGATTTAATAAGCAATAGCTGCGTAAAAGAAGGAATGCCGGTTGTAATTCAGAAAAAGCAAACATCATCCAGGGTTGATACGGTGTTTGATCGTCTGGTTAATGCAGGAAAACGACTGATGGTAGTAATTTCACATAATAAAGGCGGCGCTAATAAGGATTTGGCAAAGTTTACAGACCAAATAAATTCTCTTTGTGAGAAATGGGACAGATAATCCTGATATCATTGTATATAAAAATCAGTGTATGATTATAATGATTCATATGATGAATGTAAGGAGATTGGTTCCTCTCTATGGAGAGTAACTGTTAGAATAATGGAGAATTGGAAAATAGCAGAATATACCAGATACTACAATTCAGAAGAGTTTCAGCAATCATACCTTTATAGTGGTGACGACCTGGGAGCTTTATGGAGTGAAGATAAAACGTATTTTCGTCTATGGGCACCGACAGCAGAGAGGGTACAATTAAATCTGTTTCATACCGGTGATAAACCTGATTTGTATGTATCTCATGAGATGGTGAAAGAGGAGTTTGGTACTTGGATCATGACAGTGGATGGAAATCTCCATGGAGTTTATTATACTTATTCGGTTACGATTGAGGGACAGACAAGGGAAGCAGTGGATCCCTACGCGAAAGCAGTCGGTGTCAATGGGGATCGAGGGATGGTCGTAGATTTATCTTCTACCGATCCGGAAGGCTTTTCTTATGATATCCGTCCTCCCTTTAACGAAACGAATGATGCCATCATCTATGAACTTCATGTGAGAGATTTCTCCATCGATTGTAGCGCAGGAATTAATGCGAAGGGTAAGTATCTTGCCTTTACGGAGATAGGAACTGTTAATTCTTACAAAGATATGACAGGAATTGATTATCTGACCGAGCTTGGTGTAACACATGTTCATCTTTTGCCTATTTTTGATTATGCAACAGTAGATGAAACTAAACTTCACGAAAATCAATTTAACTGGGGATATGATCCTAAGAATTACAACACTCCGGAAGGATCCTATGCAACGGATCCATATCATGGTGAAGTCAGAATAAAAGAAATGAAACAGATGATTCAAGCTCTCCATAAAAGTGGAATTCGAGTAATTATGGATGTGGTATATAATCATACTATGGCAAGCTTTGACTCAAATCTCAATAAGATAGTTCCGGGTTATTATTATAGAACGACTGGAGAAGGAGATTTTTCCAATGCCTCCGGTTGTGGCAACGAGACTGCTTCTGAACGGTTTATGGTTCGAAAATTTATGCTAGATTCTATCCTCTACTGGGCAGAGGAATATCACATCGATGGATTTCGTTTTGATTTGATGGGAATTCACGATATAACGACCATGAATTCGATCAGGGATGCACTTGATGAAATCGATCCTACCATACTTATGTATGGGGAAGGGTGGACGGGCGGTGGTTCTGTACTTCCGGATTGGGAGCGTTCCATGAAATTCAATATGAAGAAATTAAGTACCAGAATTGCGGCTTTTAGTGATGATATCAGGGATGGAATCAAAGGAAGTGTATTTCTAGCACATGAAAAAGGGTATGTCAGCGGCAAGGAAGGTATGGAGGAAACGATCAAGTTTGGAGTAACGGCTGCTATCTGGCATGATCAGGTTGATTACTGGAAAGTAAATTATTCCGGTGGTCCTTGGGCGGCCCAGCCTAGTCAAACGATCAACTATGTATCTTCTCATGATAATTTAACCTTGTGGGATAAGTTGACATTATCTACCCCATGGGAAAGTAAGGGAAATAGGCTTCGAATGAATTTATTATCGGCAGCAATCGTTCTTACATCCCAGGGTATTCCTTTCTTTCAGGCAGGAGAAGAGTTCCTGCGTAGTAAACCGATCAATGAAGAAGGTACTGAATTCGAAGATAACAGCTATCGATCTTCAGATCGTGTAAATAGTCTAAAATGGGATCTAAGGACGATTCATTCAGAGGTATTCCATTATTATAGAGGCTTAATTGAACTTCGTAAAGCGCATCCGTTATTTCGGATGAGGACAGCGGAAACCATGAGTAAAAACTTAAGATTCTTAAGTGGCATGGAACCCAATGTAATAGCCTTTAGTCTTAGTCAGGTGGTATTTTTGCAAGAAGAAAGTGCAGAAGAGATTCTTGTGATCTACAATGCCAATCGAGATGCAAAAACAATATACCTTCCGGAAGGTGAATGGAAGGTATATGTGAAAGGCACTCGTGCCGGTATGAAATTATTATCTATCATTACGGATCAAGTTATATCGGTAGATCCTATCTCTGCTGTTGTAATGATGAAGTGAGTTTGTAATCAGCTCCGTTGCCAAGGTCAAAGCGACCTCCGGCAGCAGCTTCAAAATGAAGCTTTGCAATACCAAGATCGATCAGTAAATAACCTCCTTTTGAAGCAACGGAGGCAGTGATCTTATCATCCGATTGATATCGTATGGTTACCGGTTGACGGTTCACAGCGGAAGGAGCTTTTCCTACTGCTTTTATTCCTTGTAAGAACCAATCAGGTACCGGAACATCGGACTTATAGAGTTCCTCAATTGGTTTTGTTTTACGGTGTGCTAATTTGTACACCGTTTTTTCTTTGAACGTTTGCTTATCTTCAACTTTTCCTACAGTAATGACACAGACTAGGATTTCGTGATCTTGTAAGGTACAGGGACAATGTTTTTTATCATAAGTACCGCCAACCCAGCAGGTTCCGAGACCAAGCTTGGTGGCCTCTAAGACTAGTTTCTCACCATAATAGCCTACTTTTTCGTTTAGATGGATATCGTCCTCTTTTCCTACCAGGGCAAAGAAACTTTGTACCCCATGAAACATTCCGTAGCTCTTCATAAACCCATGAAATGCATAACTTCCATCCTCAATAAATTGAATGGATAGACCGCTATCCTTATTTAATTTATTAATATGAGATTGTAAAAAGGTAATTTGATTTTTATCCAAGGGCTCATTTAGATAACTTCTTCTTGAAATTCGTTTCTCAATTGCTTCCAGCGTAGTCATTGTAATCCTCCTCCCTTTTTCTCCAAATAAATTAATAGTCAACATGAAAACGATTTACTTCGGAAGGAAGAATTAAGGAAACATTCTTTGCTGCATTGGCATCGATTCCCTTTCTTCTAACATATACAGTACATCCTTCTGGAGCGGTAATATTTGATATGGTCATTATTTTTGATGATGTTACAGATTTCCAACTTGCAGTAGATACATTGTAATCATCGTATTCTTTGATTATAGCATATTCATATGCATTACTAGATGATGCCTTGTTAAATTGAAGAATCAGTTTTGAATTCATGTAATAATAGGTTACTTCACAGGAATTATCTCCAATGGAAGGAGGTGCAGATTGACCAGGTATTGTTATGAATGCCGTTTTGGAATAAGTATCCGCAGCGGTAGCAGCCTTGCGAATTTGGAGAGTAACATTCTTGGCCCCATATTCATACAAAGCGCTGGGAGCTAATTCTTCTAACAGCATGGAGCTGGTACACTCCATCCAAAGAGATGTCATAGTATCATAATATTCCATTGCTGCGGTGGTATTAATCATCATCTTCGATGCATTAACCTTCAATGAGGGAGCTACTGCCCGGGGGGTGATGGTAATCATAACTTCTTTGCTGGGTCTCATACCTGCATTATTGATTCCAGTACCTGATATTTGAGAGGTTCGAATATTTAATTTTACACCTTTGGTACGAAATAATTCAATGATATCCAAAAAATTTTGGTATGAGGAGGAACTTTCATCAAGGGAAACTTTCGTCCAAGCATAATCGGATGCTTTTCTCCATTCAAAAGTATCGATTTCTTCTGCATTGGTAAATAGGAATTCCCCTTCTACTTTGTCAAAAGTAACTTTGAAATCAGAGTTCTGCTCAGGGATAGTGATCGTTTTTACCGTGTTAACCATATCACCTTTAAAAGATAACGTAGCATCACTGGAATCTGATATCCAAGAGATATCCATCGTGTAAGACTTTGTGGTATCGTTGTAATAACCTTCTACTTCATACCAGGTAGTTTGATCGGTAGAATAGTAGACGATTGAATTTAAGTTGTTATAAATCTGAAGGGTAAGTGCATCATAATCTATTTTGCCAATGGAAACTGCAGATGCACTTTCTGCCATAGTCTGAGCTGCTTTCCAATTTCCGATCACAAGAAACAATAACATGATTAACGGAATGAATATTATAGGTTTACGCTTTTTATTCATATTTCCTCCTAAGTCGAATGAAAGACATTCTTAATTGGTCGCATTTAAGATGGTCAACTTGCAGCCTGATTTTATAACAAAGCCATTACTTAAGGTGATTACAATATTCTGTGTTTCTGTTGAATCGGTGTTTAGCTTATTGATTTTAGCATTGGATAAGGATATGATTGCTTTTCCGTCTGTAACGGAAGCAGATCCAAAGACTGAGATACCGCCCCAGGTAACATTGGATACACTGACACCGTATGCGGTATCAAATAAGGATAAGGTAATTGTATAAGTAATAACCTCTTCCGTTATGGTAGTCGTTGTTCCATCCGGATTTTTTACTGTAGAATTCTTGGTCTCTTTTAAGCTGCCTTCCGTTATGGACCAGGCAATCGGTGCCTTCTCAAGGATAGCAGTACTTATTAAAGTAAGAGTAACATCTTTATCCAATACTTCACCATTATTCAAGGTTATAACAAAAGGTAATTCTTGATCCTTTAACTTAATCGCATCTAAATTTTCAAAATTAGATACTTGGACTGTAACGGTTGCAGTTGAAATTTTACGATTTGATGTATTCGTATAGGAACCATATTCTACTGTAAAGTCGGTACCTGCCGCTAGGGTATACCCGTTGTACTTGATCGAATTGATATTCAGAGCAGTTGAAGTGGCTTTGTTAATCACTGCTTGATCCATTACATAATCTGTACCAAAGTCTATCCGGAATTTGAAGTAATTATCATCCTCGTGGGACATATAAATCCTTTTGAATTTCGTACTATAATGATCTTCTGAAGGATTGATAATTATTGTTTTTGGGTATAAGTATAATAATACTCCGCTGGTTGAAGTACTGACAATCGTATCGGAATTTGCTAATGTTATGTTTGCATAGAGTAGCTCTTGTGTTACGTTGTCTAATTCGCTGGTCGAGGTAATCTTGGTTGTAATAATGTATTTATCGTAAGCTCCTATACTGGATTGATTTTGAGCGACCGTACTGGTACTGGTTACAGCACCTTTCTTTCTTCCGTAGGCATCAACAAAATAGATGGATTCTACTGTTGTTGAAGTAGGACTATATAAGGAAAAGGTTAAATATCCGGAAGGTTTTCCGGACTGACATACACCAGCTGTTGTAATCAGATTTGTTACTGATGTAATATTAGGAGCTTGCGGGTATGCAACTCCGCCGCTTCCGGTGATTTCTGTTTCTAAAGATGCTAAGGAAAAATTAACATCTTTTGATTCCTCTATCGATTTTTTTCTTATATAGATGTGACTTCCGTTTGGTGCAGCACTAACCTTTAAATTAATCGGAGAACTATCCGTTATTGAAATCCATTTTGCGGTCGGATAGCTTAACTCATAACCCTCTTTTATTATGGTGTATTCGAAGGGAACCGTACTGCTGGCTGCTTTTACCTGGAGAGAGAGTGAGGAGGAGCTGGTATAATTCATTAGGATGCCATAGGTAGTAGGATCCGGTGCTCCTTCCTGAACCGGTATGGTAAGGGTAGTAATATGGGATACTTGAGCAGTACTGGTAGCATTGGTTCGAAATTGCAGTGTCACTGCCTTTCTCTCGCTGGATTTATATAAGACAGTAGGTGCAATATCTTTTAGGTAAAGGCTTCCGGTCGTCGTAATTGTAGTCCAATCTGAGACTGTACCATTGGTATTAAGTAGACGATATGCCATACCCTTTTTTACCGGGATACAAAATTTGGAACCGTCTACTTTAATCATGGGAGCGTTTGCCTTCTTAGGTATAATTAAAGATACTTCCTTACTTGGACGGGAACCTATATTACTTCCACCTGTTCCGTTCACAGGAGCAAGTCGAAAGTAAACTGTAGCACCGTTCATGAATAAGTAGCTGATCTCGGTGGAAATAGTATCTGTATTTACTAAACTCCAAAGGGTACTATCCTTTTTTCTCCATTCAATTATTCTGTTTCCGGAATTGCTAAAGGATACTTTACCGTTTACTTTGTTAAAAGTAACTTTAAAGTTTGTCATTTGCTTTGGGATTGTAACGGAGGTAATAGCCGCTGATAGATTTCCCTTAAAATTAAGTATATAATTACTGGTTGTTGTAATCCAGGAGATATCCATGGTTATGGTTTTATCATTTGTTATGCTTCCAGGTACAACTTCCCAAGTCTTTTTCGTCGAATCAGAAAAATAAACCTCGGTACTTTTATCGTTGACCTGCAAGGTTATAGTACTATTGTAGTAATTGATCTCTTTGATTGAGATACCGGCTTCTGCCGCTTTTGCTTCTTTTGTGGTAAAACATATCAATGGGATAATAAAGATAATGAATGCTGTGATGCTCCATATAAGAATGTAGTTTACTCTATTCTGTTTTGATTTTTGTAGTTTTTTATCCATACTTGCCTCTCTTTCGTTTTCATATGAAGATAACCTACTGGTATGGTACACTTCATTTCTGTCTTGGATCTACCAGACCATCCCTCCTTTTGTAAATTTCTCCAAATAGTTTATCGTCTTAAATCTATAATATCTGATAGTAAGATTAAAATCTTAATAAAATCTTAATATTTAAAAAAGTTTACGGACATTATCAATTAGATTTTGCTCAATTAGAGTAACTGTGGAAATTTCTGGAAGGTACAATGTAGTTGACATGCTTTTGAAATTAACCTAAACTAAGTAGATAAGGCTGTAAGTACTTGCCTTATCTACGTAAGATAAAAAGGATTTGTTAACAAAGGAGGAATCAGATACGATGATCAAAAAGGATTCCATATTAAGACCGGTGAAACGGATTATTATTATTATCATTGCAGCCTTTTTTTTAATTCTAGTAAGTTTTACTATACTTCAGCATCAGACCAGTCGAATGGCTTATGAAGATAAGCAGGTAATTAACTTATTTGGGAAGCAAAGGATGTTTACCCAGCAAATCAGCAAAGATTCCAGTCGGTTGTATGCTTTAATGCAATCCTTATCCTTCGATCAAATCTACCAGTCAGAAGATATTGTAAAAGGGAAAATACAAATGACGAAGAAGAGCTTGCAGGAGGCAGAAATTAATTTTGCTAAAACACTCGCTGCGATGCAACAAGGCATCTTAATAGTAGATTCCGATCAGATTGATATCACTGAGGAGATTAGTCAATCCACTGATACCTTAGATCAGATCGCTCTACTCTGGTCAGAATTTGCAAAGGCAGTTGATACATTGATTGCGTCGGATGAAATTACGGATCAGATGGCAGCTGCTGCTATTTACATCAATGAGAATAACCTTGAATTATTACAATTAAGCGATAATATCTCAGTTACGATTTTAAATAATTCCATTCAAAAGGCAAA
The DNA here is from genome assembly GCA_029238935.1 of Herbinix sp. Lineage (GTDB taxonomy): Bacteria > Bacillota > Clostridia > Lachnospirales > Lachnospiraceae > Mobilitalea. The sequence goes on along the minus strand of JAQZBN010000001.1, from coordinate 74,770 downwards.
CGACATGAAATTGATCATTTATGGTATGATAGGTCTTCTTAGTGTCATTACATTGCTGGCTCTTTACCATTTGATCAAGTTTATTTATCAGCCTTTTCAACAGCTATACAAAGGTATTACAGAGATTGGTCTGGATACCAATTCAGGAGATCGGAAGCTTCCGACAAAAAAGAATGTAATGCCCATGGTGACAGAGATTAATGAAATGTTCCTTAAGATCAATGACTTAATATCACTTATTGAAAATATGAACAATAATTCTTCCTTTACTGAGACCCTGCAATTTATCTACGATACTTTTTCTACATTCATCCCATATACCTATATTGGGATTGCATTGATTGATGAAAATAAAAAATTTCTTCGAGCATCCTACGGAGTATCCGATGATTCCATCATCGGTATGCCGGATAAGATTGTAGGAAAATCCTGGCTGATTAAGGATACAAGCCTGGGGAACTTGATTGAAACCGGTGAGGCCAGGATCATCAATGATCTTGAGGAATATACTTCCCATAAGCCGATCAAGGCTTATAACCAGATTCTTCTGGAGGCAGGAATTAGGTCATCCATCACATTACCTTTAAAGGTAGCAGGGGAGCCGGTGGGAGTTATCTTTTTCTCTAGTCATAATAAAAATGTGTACCAGAAAAAACATGTTAACTTTTTAATGACCTTGGTAAACAGTATTGCAATCAGCTTTAATCAGAATATCTTTATTAGCGATCTTCTATACAGTAGTATCCTTGCCTTAGCTAAGATGGCAGAAGCTAGGGATGAAGATACCGGAGAGCATCTTGATCGTATGAAGATCTATTCGAGAGTCATTGCAGAGCTTTTATATGAAAAGAATTTATTTGCAGATGAAATCAATGCCGAGTACATAGATAAAATTGAACGGTTCAGTCCTCTCCACGATATTGGTAAAGTGGGAATCCGAGATGGTATTTTATTAAAACCAGGCAAGTTGACCAAAGAAGAGTTCCAGGAAATGAAACATCACGCATTGTATGGAGCAGAAGTACTGCGATCCGCGGAAATGAATATAATGAAACGTGGGAAGAGCCTTTTTCTCCTAGGTATTGAGATTGCCGAAGATCATCATGAAAAATGGGATGGCTCCGGATATCCATATGGGAAAAAGGGTAATGAGATTGCTCTAAGTGCTCGTATCGTAGCTTTGGCAGATGTCTTTGATGCTTTGACCAGCAGAAGGCCTTACAAAGAGCCTTTCTCCTTTGAAAAATCCTTTGATATCATAAGAGAGGGAATGGGCAAACACTTTGATCCAGTGATTGCAGGTGTATTTCTGGAAAACGAAGATAGGATCAGAAGAGTTTATCAAAGTTTTTTAATTCAAGAATCACATAAAAACGATATCGTAGCATAATTGTTATTGCAATACAGAAACATAAAAAACCTTAGGCTTCTTGAGAGTCTAAGGTTTTCGATTCGAATTATTTAGAAAGAGGTTATACTGGTTTGTTAGGAAAGAAACTTTTTCTTTTTGAAAAAGATAATACATAAAATAGCAACCAGAATGCACAAGCAAATAACTAAAAGATAACCATATTTCCATGTGATTTCCGGCATAGTGGTAAAATTCATTCCATACCAACTAGTGATCAAAGTAAGGGGGAGGAAGATGGTGGTGACAACCGTGAACATCTTCATAACGTTATTTAAATTAAAGTCCAGTAAAGCGTGATAGGCTTCTCTGACATGGATACTATAATCTTGCAGCATACGGGTATTATTGTTAAGTCGGGTCACCCGGTCTGTAAATATCCGAAAATACAATAAGTTTGAATCATTAAAGAGATCGATACCATTCTCCTGCAATTCTTCTCCGATTACAATAAGCTGTTCATAATAATTATCGAGTAATAAAAGCTTTTTACGAAGTGAAGTAATTTTAAGATTGAAATTTTTATCCAGCTTACGATTTACAATTCTTTCTTCATAGTTACTGAGCTCATTTTCTAATTTCTCTAGCATCTGATAATCATCGCTGATTAAACGCTCAAGAAAACCAAATACCAAACGTTCCATCGTTATTTTTTGAATGTTAATATGCTCTAATGCTAAATTGAATTTTCTTCGAATACTATCATCTTTATCTTCAATTACAACGATAAGAAATAAATTATGCTTAATATAGATCCCAATTCGATCCTGAACGACGGTGATATGACTGGCATTAATACCAATCATAATTCCAAAGAGGTAATCTTGATAAACATCGATGCTACCGTGAATCGGATGTGAATCTTGCTTGCATTCAGCAACGGTAAGGGAGGAAAAACCGAATTGTTCGTAACAACGTTCCAATTCTTCGGTTGAAATAATGCCAAGTGTTAATTTTTCGGGATCCCTATCCTGCGGGTTAATGGTGGAAATACTCTCGTGTATCTGATAATACATGACAGAGCTCCTTTCAATGATTCTTTTGTTACTTTAATAATGATAACAATATCACTAAATGATAAATTCTTCAATCTATGTTTTGTATAAAATAGAGATAATTACCTATACCTGGATACATAAAAAATAATTATTCGGTAGCAATATGAATGAATTAAAAAGAACGTTTGCAAATTATACTCTTTTCGATGAGCGATTAAGGCTAAAGTGAAAGAGATAATATGGATTCTTGGATTTAGAAAGAAGAATGTACTATTCGGATACATAACTCTATATTTGAATAACTAAAAATACCAGTAGAATAATTTGCAATTTTATTTACTTCAATTTACAATGAAATGAAGCGATTGTAATTATATAAAGGAAAGCAGATAATCATAAATGATTAGAATAGAAGGGGAAAAAATGATGAAACAAGGAGAAAACACAATGGATGAAAAAGCAATCAATGAAATAAATGAAAAATCAATCAATGAAAAGTCATATAAAAAAGTGATAGAGTATATTAAAAAGCAAATACGAGAAGGTCAACTAAAAGAAGGAGAGAAGCTTCCAGCAGAACGAGAATTATCTCTAATACTGGGGGTTAGCAGAAACTCTGTTAGGGAAGCAATCCGTACACTGGACATTATGGGAGTTATATCCAGCCAGCAAGGAGCTGGGAATTATCTTACCGGTAAATTTGAGAATAACCTCGTAGAATCTTTATCTATGATGTTTTTATTAAATCAAATTGATAATAAACAAATCAGTCAGCTGCGACGGGCCCTGGAGATGCAGGCATTGATACTTGCTATTGACAATATATCGGATCGTGAGATTGCACAATTAGAACAGATCATGTCCCAACTAGAGCATGAGACGGAGGAGAATAATGTTATCCTCGATAAGCAACTTCATTATAACATTGCTATTGCTTCAAAAAATGTATTAATTGTTAATATATTACAAGCTTTATCAGAGATTATTGATAAGTTTATTGCGGAATTACGTAGGGATATTCTAAGTACTCAGGATAGCAGAACAAGGCTGCAGGAGGCTCATAATGATATCGTAAGAAGTTTGATTACGAAGGATAAAGTACTTGCTTATGAATCTATTAACAAACATTTTGGTATAATTGACGAAAAACTGCAGAAAAACGGTCTTATAGAGAGTGATAATTTTATGAAAAAGTAATAATACACAAATCATTTGTTAAAAAAATGACGTTTATTGACATTATGACCAAAGAAACTTATAATTAAGTTACAAAGTGGTACTACCAATTAGAAATAATCAACCAGGGGTGTTGCAGAGCTCTCCGCCTTACTACGTAGTAGAAAAAGCAAGTTTTGCAGCATCTAATTTTTTACACTAAAAATTGGTACTACCAATTTTAAATCACGTGATTGGAACATAGTAACTTAATAACATCCTGAATCAAAGCACGGTTTCATCGCTGTAACCGGAATGGAGGAAATTATGAACATGACTTTGGCATTTGTCTTAGCTTTACTGCCAATTATTTGGCTGATCGTTGCGTTAACTTATTTAAAAATGCCAGGATTTAAAGCATGCGCCATAGCACTTGTGATTGCTTATACATTGGCAGTAGTCGTATGGAAGATGCCTTTACTGGAAAGCTTGACAGCAGTAGCCGAGGGAAGTGCGATGGCTCTTTGGCCGATCATTATCGTTATTATAGCAGCTATCTTTACCTACAATGTCTGTGTAGCGACAGGTAAGATGGAAGTAATTAAAAAAATGTTAGCCAGCGTTACCAATGATAAAAGAATATTAGTCTTGATTATTGCTTGGGGATTTGGCGGCTTCATGGAAGGTATGGCTGGGTTTGGAACTGCAGTAGCAATTCCGGCCAGTATGTTATGGGGATTAGGGTTTAATCCGATATTTGCAGCTATTGTATGTTTGATCGCTAACGCAACACCGACAGCATTCGGTTCCATCGGTATTCCAACTACAACCCTAGCAAAAATCACAGGACTTGATGTCATCGGTTTATCTACAAACACAGTAATCCTTCTTTCTGTTTTAATTATCCTTACACCGTTCGTATTGGTATACTTAACAGGAAATTCGAAAAAAGCGTTGAAAGGAATAGGACTGATCACTTTAATTTCAGGAGCATCATTTTTAATCCCGGAGTTCCTTGTTGCAAAATTTTTAGGAGCTGAACTTCCTGTTGTTATCGGTTCTGTCTGTTCCATGGCATGTACCATTGGTGCAACAAAATTATTCGGTAAAAAAGAACTTGATCCAGAACTTAAAATGGAGACAAAGAATAATGACAAGGTTACAGGAAAAGAAGCATTGATCGCCTGGAGTCCATTTATCTTCATTTTTATTCTATTATTAGCTACTTCAAAATTAATAGCTCCTTTAAATGAACTATTAGCTACAGTAAAAACAACAGTAAATATTTATTCCGGAGAAAATGCAGCTCCATATACCTTCTCCTGGTTAACGACTCCTGGTCTTTGGATTATCTTAGCAGCATTGATCGGAGGAAAAATTCAGGGTGCGGGCATAGGACAGATGCTTACTATATTCAAAAAGACAGTGCTTCAGATGATGAAGACCGTCATCACTATCATATCCATCATGGCAACTGCAAAACTCATGGGTTATAGCGGCATGATTGCTTCCATCTCGCTTATGTTTGTAACCGTAACCGGTCCATTTTATCCGCTGTTCGCACCATTACTTGGTTCCATCGGAACTTTCGTAACCGGCAGTGGTACTTCCGCCAGTGTTCTCTTTGGAGGGTTGCAGGCAGAGACTTCAGTTGCACTTAATTTAAACCAGTTGTGGATCTCGGCATCCAATACAGCCGGCGCGATTACAGCAAAGATGATTTCACCACAAAGTATCGCAGTAGCAGTAGCAGCAGTTAGTTTACAGGGAAAAGAAAGTGTTCTTTTAAAGGGTACCATTAAGTACTATGTGCTGTTTCTAACAATTGTAGGAATTATCACATTCGTAGGTGCTCAAATATTAGGATAATTAACATTAATTGAACTTATACAATGAAGCAATTTCTTAAAAGGGAAAGGTGAAAAATATGAATATATTAGTATGTATAAAGCAGGTACCGGACAGTAATAAGGTGGAAGTTGATCCAGTTACCGGCGTATTAAAGAGAAACGGCGTTGAATCGAAGATGAATCCCTATGACTTATATGCAATTGAGACAGCATTAAGAGTAAAAGAGAAAATGGGAGGGACCATCACAGCGATTACCATGGGACCTGGACAAGCAGCAAGCATTATAAAAGAAGCATTTGCCATGGGAGTGGATCAGGGGGTTTTAATCTCAGACCGTAAGTTTGGCGGTGCGGATGTATTAGCTACCAGCTATACGATTTCCCAAGGTATCAAGTTATTAGGAGAGTTTGATCTCATTCTATGCGGTAAACAAACAACGGACGGTGATACGGCTCAGGTTGGACCGGAAATATCAGAGTGGCTGAATATTCCCTGTGTATCCAACGTATCAAAAATTGTAGAGCTATTACCGGAAACAATTACGGTTGAAATGGATATGACTCATGATATTGAGATTACAAAAATACAGTTTCCATGTCTCTTATCGGTTGATAAAGATATCTTTATGCCAAGACTACCTTCCTATATTAAAAAACAGGAAACGAAGGATCGTGAAATCACAGTCATTACGATGGAGCAATTAGAAGATAAGAATGAAAAACATTATGGACTGAACGGCTCACCAACTCAAGTTCAGAGGATCTTTCCTCCACAGGTAAATGCTCACAGAGAGATGTGGAATGGATCATCTGCAGAGATCACGGAACAATTAATGAATAAATTACACGAATTAAAGTTTGCATAGGAGGAATTAGAATATGGCAAAGTTGGTAGTAAATCAAGGACTCGTTGGAAATAAAGAGGAATTAATAAGTATATGTCCCTTTGGTGCCATTGAAGATAAAAACGGTGAAATTCAAATCAATTCCGCATGTAAGATGTGTAAACTTTGTGTGAAAAAGGGACCGAAGGGTGCGATCGAATATGTAGAAGAAGAACAGGTAGCCATCGACAAGAGTCAGTGGAAAGGAATTGCCGTATATGTAGACCACATTGACGGTGCAATCCATCCGGTAACTTATGAATTAATTGGTAAAGCAAAGGAATTGGCAGCCAAAATAGGTCATCCCGTATATGCCCTTATGATGGGAAGTAACATATCAGATCAAAGTCGTGAACTTCTTCATTATGATGTTGATACCGTATATGTATACAATCAGGAACAACTGGATCGCTTTAAGATGGAACCTTATACCGCTGTATTTGAAGATTTCGTAAATAATATAAAACCTACCGCCATATTAATGGGTGCAACACCGGTAGGTCGTCAGCTGGCACCAAGATTATCAGCAAGACTTAAAACTGGTCTTACTGCGGACTGTACGATCCTCGATATGAATGAAAACACTGATCTTGTACAAATCCGCCCTGCTTTTGGTGGAAATATCATGGCTCAGATTTTAACACCAAATCATAGACCTCAAATGGCAACTGTTCGCTACAAAGTAATGGATGCACCGAAGAGACAAGCAGAAGAGTCCGGTGAAATCATTGAGTGTAAGATCCCCTCAGATAAATTAGATAGTAAGGTAGAAGTACTGGATATCATACCGAAGGTAAAAGAACAGTTCATTGAAGCGGCAGAAGTACTGGTCGTAGCAGGTCGAGGAATTAAGAAGGAAGAAGACATTCAGATGCTGCAGGAATTGGCAGATTTACTTGGAGGACAGCTGGCATGTACAAGACCGGTGATGGAAGCCGGATGGTTAGAAGCGAAGCGTCAGGTAGGGTTAAGCGGAAGAACCGTAAGACCGAAATTAATTATTACCTGTGGTGTATCCGGATCCGTTCAGTTTACTGCCGGTATGAATAACTCTGACCAAATCATTGCGATTAACAAAGATGAAAATGCACCTATCTTTAAGACAGCACATTATGGCTTAGTAGGTGATTTATATGAAATTATTCCAAACCTGATCAATCAAATCAAAGTTAACAGGGGGGCTTAATACGATGAGTTATAAAAAATTAGACCAAAATGATTTAAATTTTATCCATACATTAATTAATGACCTTGATCGTGTTCTTTTCGGTGAGAATATTAATGAAGAATACAGTCATGATGAATTGAGTGATACAACCAGTTTCCCGGATGTAGTTGTTAAAGTATTATCCACAGAAGAAGTATCTGCAATCATGAAATATGCCTATGAAAACAATATCCCTGTGACCCCCAGAGGGTCTGGAACCGGTCTTGTAGGATCTTCTGTAGCAATGGAACACGGTATTATGTTAGATACTACTTTAATGAATCGTTTTCTTGAATTAGACGAAGATAATCTAACCATTACAGTGGAACCAGGTGTATTACTGATGGAATTATCTGCTTACGTACAGGAGAGAGATTTATTCTATCCTCCGGATCCCGGTGAAAAGTCAGCAACCATCGGTGGAAATATTAGTACTAATGCCGGAGGTATGAGAGCTGTAAAATACGGTGTTACCAGAGACTATGTAAGAGGACTTGAGGTAGTATTACCCAATGGAACCGTGGTTGAGTTTGGTGGCAAGGTAGTAAAGAACAGTACCGGATATGCTATGAAGGATTTGATGGTTGGATCGGAAGGAACCCTTGGAATTATAACAAAAGCAATCTTAAAATTAATTCCATTGCCAAAGAAAGCAATCAGTTTATTAATTCCATTTCCATCCTTAGAAAAAGCGATTCGAACCGTGCCTATGATTATTAAATCCAAATCAGCACCGACAGCAATTGAGTTTATGCAGCGAGAAGTAATCATGGATGCAGAAAAATACCTCGGTAAGAAATTCCCGGATAACAGTGCCGATGCTTATCTTCTCCTTAAATTCGATGGTAATACCACGGAAGAAGTGGAAAGAGCTTACGAAAGTGCCGCTAAGATCTGTTTAGAACAAGGTGCAATCGATATCTTAATCTCAGATACGAACGAGAGAGAAGAGTCGATATGGAAGGCCAGAGGTGCATTCCTTGAGGCAATAAAAGGATCCACCACTTACATGGATGAGGTTGATGTCGTTGTTCCCAGAAGTTGTGTAAATGAGATGGTAGAATATATTCACAGCTTATACAAAGAAGTAAATATTCGAATCAAGAGCTTTGGTCATGCCGGTGACGGTAATCTTCATGCTTATGTTTTAAAAGATGATTTAAGTGAGGAAGAGTGGGAAGAGAGAATGACAGCAGCTATGGATAAAATCTATGGCAAAGCCCGTGAGTTAAAAGGCCAGGTATCCGGAGAGCATGGAATTGGTTATGCAAAGAAATCCTATCTCTTTGAATCCATGGATCCTGCAACGGTAGAAATCATGAGAGGGATTAAGAAATCCTTTGATCCTAAGAATATATTAAATCCTCATAAGGTTTGTCAGATATAATTAACAGGAGCTGTTTCAAGACTAATATTAATTAGTTGAGAAACAGCTCCCTTTTTATATCCTTAAATCAAAAATGCGGATTCCTTAGAATCCGCATCATATCCTTTATAAAAAACGCTTATTTAACCGGAAATTTTAAATACAATCGGTTTTTTGCTTATCTCTTCTGTACGTATATGAGGGTTTTTATCTTCATAAGAACGATCTTCCTCAGGCTTAAATGCATCTTCCTTCTTCTTCAGATAAGCACTGGATTCCTCAATGAAATTGTCCATAATATCATTCATTCGATTGGAGATCTTATCGATATTCAAGCTATAATCAGTCATATTACTGTATTCAACATCGATATTAGACAGGTTCGCACGGAATTCGGATGCTTTGGTAAAGAAATCTCGGATCATCTGATTATATTCATTCTGACGCTGCTCAAATGCGCCACGCATCTTAACGCTGTTGTCATTTACGAGCTGGTAGTATTCCTTCATCTGCTCATGCATATATTCAACGACTTCATTCCGCATTTTAGACATATCATAATATGCTTGGAAGGAGATCTCGGATGCTTGGTTTATATTTGCCAGCTGTTTCTTTTCTGTTGCTTTCATCTTAGCCTGTTCATCCACGGCAACCTTTGCAATGGCAAGCTCGTTCTTCATCTGCTCAATTTCTTTGTGTGCTTTTTCAAGCTCAATTGTTTTTTCATTCAAAGAAGCACAAGTTGATACTAGCATTTCTTTCAGGTTATTGTAATCGTCTGCATAGGATCCTATAGCAGTAAGTTTCTCTGCTTGTTCCGTATTCTTTGCACAAGCTGACTCTAATTGTGATTTTAAGGAATCTATTTCAGCTTGTGATTGATTGGCGTCCTTTGCCTTCTGGTCTAACAATGCTTTCGTATTTTCCAATTCAACTGTTACGGATTTAAAAGAGGCCTTTATGATTTCGGCTTCTTCTTTTAAGCTTTCGTATGCGCTTTCGGAAATACCTATCTGAGCCTGTTCTTTTTCAAGGTCAGTGGAAGTAACTTCAAGTTTAGCTTTGGTCTCTTCTAGATCGCTTGTAGTAACAGCTAATTCTTCCATAGCATATTCTAATTCTTCTAATTTATTAATCAAGGCTTGCTCTAACTCAGCTTTATGTTGTTTTTCAGCATCCAACTGGGATTGAAGAGCATCCATAACGGAGGTATCTACGTTAATGCCTTGAGCAGTTAGTTCAATCATTTGTGTGCGCAGTTCTGAAACCTGACGGTTTAAATCCTCGTTCTGCATATGTAATTGCTCCATCTGAGTCAATAACTCTGCATTTTGCTGATTTAAAATTTCAGATTCCATTGAGAGTGAGGAGATTTGTGATATAAGCTCATTTTTTTCATCATTGATTTTTTTTAGGTTTTCTTCATTTTGCTTTAAGTCAGCTTCCAGAAGATTTGCTTTGGCACCATTACTGGACACACTATTTTTTATCTGTGTTTTTAGTGTAGTAATAGTTGCATTTAAACTTTCATTTTCCTCGCGAAGAGCGCTAATTACTACGTCAACCTCAGAAACGTTATAACCAAAAAAGCCTTTTTTCATAACATCAATCCCTTCGCTATTATTGTATCTATTAATATAGTATCATTCCTATCAGTAAACAATGACCGGAAAGGGGACAAAATACGGTTAGCCCCTAATCCATCATATCATATATCATTTATTATATTATCGTAAGGAATTTATTTTGTCAACTATATACAAAAACCGCCAATATATTTCTATCGCCTGAAAATTATTATATAGGAAGTCGATTATACTTGAAACTGATTATACTTTGTAATATAGTAATTTATAAGAGGTATTTTATGTAAAATATCTGGTAGGAGAGATAATATAAATATGAGCAACATTCTGATCATAGGAAGTTACGGTACTTTTACCGAGGGATTAATTAATAAGTTTTATAAAGAGAATTGGCGTATCTATACATTGGTCAGTAAAAAAAAGATTATTAAGCCTGCTCATGTATTTGAACAGTATGCATTTGATTATGATAGCGACAGTGTAAAGGAGATTATCAGCAGCTGCTGTCCTGATGCAATACTTTTTACTGGTGCCTATGATCCATTGTATCAGTGGGAAGATGAAAGTGTGAAAGAGGAATCATTAAATTATATCTCCGGTCTTAGTAATCTTCTTATGTGTGCCACTATGCTAGGGGTAAGGCATTTTATTTACGTATCCTCGGATAAAGTTTTTGAAGATGAATATGTAGTGGACATTAGAGAAGATATGCCAGCCTCACCGAATAGTTTTAAAGGAATGACGATCTCTCAGGGTGAGAATTTGGCCATGCATTTTGACCAGACGACACAGATGGAAGTAACGGTGGTAAGAATTGCCCGTATGTATGGAATTCCGGAAAAACGGGAGGCTTGTACCGATATTTATTCCGAAATGTGTGTAAAAGCGCTGATATCAGGACGTTTGAAAGTAAATGCAAAGAGTGTTTTTTCTGCTATCTATATTAAGGATGCAGTAGAAGCAATGTATCTTCTGATAAAAGCACCGGAGCGTAAACATACACTTTATCACATTTCCTCTATGGAAGAGGTTACGGAGGATGCTGTTGCAGGGTTAATTCAAGAGAATTATTCTAATCCAATCGATATTGTAGATCAGACCATCGGTCTGAAGCATCGAATTATTTTATCAAACGAGAGATTCTGTGAGGAATTTCCATTCCAAGTCAGAAATAGTTATAAGGATATCGTTCCTCAGATTATTTCCTATATGAAGGGTCATAAGAATCACTTTTTATACAGTGATGAAACCTATGAAGGCAAGGGTGGTAAGTATCGGTTACTCCGAATGCTTAAAAAAGCTGTTCCATTCCTTGAATGTCTTGTATTCTTTATTCCGTTTTTTATGTTGAACAACCGAGCTGTTGGAAGTGCGTATTTTGATGGAATCAATTTCTTTTTATTATATGTGTTGCTATTTGCAGTAGTACATGGAAGGCAACAGGCTATATTTGCATCTCTGCTGAGCGTGATTGGATATTGCTTTCGGCAGATGTACACATCATCGGGTTTTTCTCTATTAATCAATATCAATACCTATATATGGATTGTTCAGATCTTTATTGTCGGACTGACGGTTGGACACCTAAGAGATAAATTCCGTGAGATGGAGGCAGATAAGAACGAGAAGATCGATTTTCTTTCGGATCGATTAAATGATATTACAGTGATTAATTCTAGTAACACAAAGATTAAGAATTTTTTTGCGGAGAAGTTGATTAGTAGTACAGAGAGTATTGGACGGATTTACGATATTACATCGAAGTTAGAGAAGGCGGAGACGGGTGAGGTATTGTTTGCTGCATTGGATACACTTACCGAAATCATGGAAACACCGGACGTATCGATATATCTTATGTCTAATAGAGATTATTGCCGATTGGCATCTGCGTCCAGCGAAAAAGCACGTTCTCTTGGAAAATCAATTTCTGTAAAGAATTATAAAGTGATCTTTGATGTGTTAGAGTCGAAACTAGTATATATCAATCGTTCACTGGATAGTACGCTCCCAATGATGGCTAGTTCTCTTTTTGATGATAAAAATAATATGAGAATTGTTATCTTTTTGTGGGATATACCCTATGAGAAAATGACCCTTTATCATGCCAATTTACTGACGATTGTTGGTGCTTTGGTTTACTCTGGATTCGTTAGAGATGCTGATTATCTGGACGCTTTAGCATATCGTCGATTTATTCCTGAGACAACTATTCTACAGGAAACAGCATTTAAGGAAATGGTTGATATTTATAAGCATGCTGGAGAAAAAGGTTATGCTGAGTCATGTATACTCTATGTTCAAGGTGAATTCACATCTCCTAGAGAAATGAATGATAAGATTCAACCTTTGCTGAGAGCTACGGATTATGTTGGAGCTATGACGGGTGGAAACCTAGCAATTTTATTAACCAATACCAATACCAATGAGTCTGTATATGTCAGAAACCGTCTTGAGGAGAAAAGCATTCATACGTATCTGGAGACAAAGCTTTAACCTGCTTACCGATTGCTAAATATAAATAACGTTCGAAACATTGATCATTAAGAAGGAGAACGTATATGGATACAACAGGACTATGGCCTGTTCTAGTGATTTTAGTATTTAATTATTTTATCGCATTTATTATTTTTCTTATGGCGTTCTTTCAAAAAAAAGGCCATCATAGCACTATGTTTATGTTATTTTGGTTTATTTTTATTGTACCATTTTTTGGGGCATTATATATTTTGCTAGGTTTATTCTTCAGTTATTTAAATCGAAAGAAAACAGTTGATATGAGTGATATAAGTTTTAGCCAGGATCGTGAACAACTTATACTTCCTCCGGATCAGGAAACAGAAATGAACTACGTGCCGATCCAAGATGCAATGGCAGTATCGGACATACCTAGTTTGCGTCGATTGCTTCTAGATACTATGCGTAACAATGCAAAAAAGACGATTTCCAGTATAGCCGCTGCTATGAACAGTAATGATACAGAAGCTTCTCATTATGCAGCATCTATTATTATGGATGCATTATCTGAATTCAGATCAACAGCTCAGAATATGATTGAAAATATGCAGAAGCTACCGGAGGACGTGGAGATGAATCTGCTTACATTTGATTATATTTATGAGATTCTTAGCATGAAAATCATGACGGAGGTAGAGCAGGAGTCTTATATTTATACGTTAGATAACGTTGCAGAGAATCTTTATAATCATAATCTGTGGTACATGACCGCTACACAGTACTTGTGGATGACAGATTTGTTTATATCAATCAAGGACTATAGTATGGCTAATAAATGGGCTTTAAGATCCAGCCAATATCGACCTAATATTCTGGATACTTACAAGGCTAATTTGCATTTATATTATGACCAACATAATCAGACGGCTTTTTTCCAGTGCTTAAATGAGCTAAAGGCTTCAGACATTACGGTTGATGAAGAGATTATGAATCTGTTTCGTCTATATAACGGACAGGCCTAACAATCTATTTATCATGGGATAGGATGAGAAAGGACAATGGTTTCTAGACGTATTTATTTAACTATTTTTATATTAATGCTAATGGTTTTTGTAATGTTTATGTTTGCGGGTGTATCTTCGAATATTTTATCGGATACAGCCACGAACAATCGAGCTACGGAGAGGGTTGACATTAGTCATGAAGATACTTTAACTGCAGACTCTCTAAATATTGCTACGGGTAATCCCGGTTATATTGGGATAGGGAGAGATGTCTTTGATCCCGAACAGAAACTACGGGTTGCTATTCTGACAAGTGGTTCAGAGGATAAGATTGCATATATCCTTATAGAATGGTGTGTGTATAACAAATACCTATATAAGGTTTTCACTGATTTGCCAGAGGAAGAGGAGATTGCAGATTATGATGTAATCTTATTTGGTGATTATCAGATAAATGATCAGGATAGTGAGTTTTTGTATACTTACGCGAATTTAGGAAAGACCATGATGTTCACGCAGCTTCCTGATTACCAAAAAATCAAATCAAGCAAGGAACTGGCTAATTTTTTTGGGATAAAGTCTGCGGTACAAGAAAATATTACTACCGACGGAATTAAGATTTTTCCGAATTTTATGATTAATAAGGTACGTGAATATAACATAGGAGATTATTATGGTGATAAGGATGACACGGCAGTCAGTGTACCGTACTATTCTTTGACTGCAGGCTACGAAGTATATTCCATCGGTATCCTAAATCAACAGGACAAGTTGGGGATCGAGAACAAAGATTTGCCGCCGCTTCTATGGAGAACAAGAACGGAGAACTCCTTTGTGTTTGTTATAAATAGTGACATTTTTAAAGGAATGTCTGTTCTAGGTATTTTGACTGGATTTATGGCTCACGAGAGAGAAGTGTATGTTTATCCTGTTGTAAATGCACAGACGATCTCCCTTTTGAGCTATCCGTATTTATCGAATGAAAATAATACTACAACACAGGAGTTGTACAGTCGAACCTCAGAGACTGTGGCAAGGGATCTACTTTGGCCTAATATTATTCAGATACTAAAAAATTATGGCGATTCTTTTAGTTTTTTTGCAGCACCACAACTGGATTATCTGGATGACATTGGACCTAAGAAGGATTATATTGATTTTTATCTTAGAGAAATCGGTAAACTACCTGGGGATATGGGACTTTCTTTAGAACAGGTGTCTAAGACTGACCTAACGGATTTGATTTCAAAAGATGAAATGTTTTTTGGAAAATATCTACCAAAGTATAACTTTACAGCTTTATATACGGCTGATTTTAGTAGGGATGAAGTAGAAGACAGTTTAGACAATGAATTTCTAAAGGAAGTCAGTCTGGTAATGTCCGATTACAAAGAGGGTGATAATCTGATCAGTTTCTTAAATGAAAATGTACTTTCAGTGAAATTTAATCTGGACGGTTATCAGCATGAGACTATGGATGATTTGAGGATGATTTGTATAGAGAATGCTATCGGTATGAGTAATACAATGGTGGATATTGGACGTGTCATTTATCCGAAGGACAGCACAGATGAATGGAATTACCTAAGCTTACTATGGTCAAAAGGCGATACTTATTATAAAGATTACACTAAGTTTGACATGGTTTCCATCTATGAGATGGAGAAACGAATCAGGCGTTTCTTGACATTGGATTATACCTATGAGTATGATGGAGATGATATTATTATTCATATCGATCAATTCGATGAGGAAGCATATTTTATCCTATGTACCTATAGTAAGAGCATTGAGTATGTAAATCATGGTAAAGCAGAGGCAATGAATGATACGAATACTACTTATCTTATTAAGGCAGAGGATTCTACTGTTCTGATTCATCTGACGGAAGGAAATATCCTTAAGAAGCCGAGGAATAATAAGATAATCCCAAGTAACCCTGAATAAGACAGCATAAGGAGGACTTGTTATGAAAGTATGTATGATAGCAGAAGGTTGCTATCCATATGTTGTCGGTGGTGTATCCAGTTGGATACATAGTATAATAAAATTATTCCCTAATATTGAGTTCAATCTTATTACGATTGTTTCAGATCGTAACATCAGTGGTAAATTTGCTTATGAGCTACCGGTTAACTTAACGGAAGTTCATGAGGTTTATCTACAGGATGTAGACTGGGTGGGAAATAGAAAGACCAAAAAAAACCGCATACGTTTGAAGAAAAAAGAAGTAGATGCTTTGAGAAGCTTAGTGATTGGAGAAGATGTTGACTGGATGACAGTATTTCGTATTTTTGACCGGAAAAATTTCTCGATTAACAATATACTGATGAGCCCAGAATTTTTAGCGATTACTAAGGATTATTATTCTCTTCGGTTCTCCGATATTACCTTTTCGGATTTCCTATGGACTCTGCGTTCGATCTACCTTCCACTATTTTTTGCTTTAAAATGTGTTCCTCCAAAAGCAGAGATATATCATTGTGTATCGACAGGATATGCTGGGATTATTGGAAGTAAGGCATTGTCCATCTATCCAAATTCAAAACTGTTGATTAGTGAACATGGTATCTACACCCGAGAACGCGAGGAGGAAATCATCAAAGCAAAATGGGTCCAAGGCATCTACAAGACTATATGGATCGAGCAATTTCGTAAGATGTCCAAATGTGCATATTATTTTGCGGATCTTGTGACGTCTCTCTTTGAACAAGCTCATTCTCTTCAAATAGAGTTAGGCTGCCCTGAAGAAAAGGCGATTATTACACCAAATGGTATTGTTACAAAGAATTTTGAAGGTATTCCTATGAAAGCGGTAGATGATCCATATATTAATGTAGGAGCAATCCTTCGTGTAACACCAATTAAAGATGTAAAAACCATGATTAATGCGTTTTATTACGCTCATGAGAAACAGCCTAAGCTTAAGCTTTGGATTATGGGCCCTGATGATGAGGATCCGGATTATGCAGAGGACTGCCGTGATTTAGTAAAAGCTTTAAATGCTGAAAATATTGTTTTTACTGGTAGTATTCGTACAACAGAGTATATTGGGAAGATGGATATGACCATTCTTACCAGCATCAGTGAAGGGCAACCGCTTACGATACTGGAGGGCTTTGCAGCAAAGAAACCTTGCATTGCGACGAATGTTGGTAACTGCCATGGGTTGATTTATGGTGAGAATGATACGTTTGGGGATGCTGGGATCGTCGTTCCTGTCATGAATATCTCGGAAGTATCCAATGCGATTTTAAGGTTAGCGAATCATCCAGAACTGGCCAGACAGATGGGGGAAAATGGATATCAAAGACTTATGTATAAATACAAGAGTGTATATATGGAGGAGACTTATCGAAAGATTTATAAAACGTTGACAGAGATGAGTAATGTCGTTTATACGGAGGAACCTTTCGTTCTACCGCATAGAAACTAATTTTTTGATGACAGAAAGGTGAACTTAAAGATATGGCAGGTATCGGTATTCAATTAAATAAAATATTTGATAAGCATACGGTGACTGCATCCCTTTATGGTATCGGATTTAGCTTTGTCTACACCATTGCCCCCATGCTGGTTGTGATTGCATGTCTTTTGGGAATGTATGAGGTTCTTGGCTTTGATACGGTAGGGTACCTTGATAGAGAAACTTTTTCCTCAAGTGTACTCTATATCTTTATCTTTTCCCTTCTGACCTCCTCCCCCTTTAACTCGGTTCTATCCAAATTCCAAACAGATCGGATTTATGAACAACGGTATGAGGACATTAGGCCCTGTATTTATGTAGGAATAATTACGAACTTGACTTTTTCTTCTATCATTGCAATTCCATTTTATTTATATGAGATATTTGTTGGTCATGTTGCTATTTACTATGTATTTACAACTTATATGGGCTTTCTGGGACTAACATTAACTTTTGCCACGATGGTATATAACTCTATTTTGAAGCAGTATAAGAAGATTTCCATGTATTTTATCTATTCAATGACATTGACGTTTTTTTTATCTCTGGTCTTTCGATTTCTATTGAAGTTTTCAATTACCTATAGTATGTTGTTAGCTTTAACAATTGGATTTTTACTGATCGGATCCTTAGAACTTTCTAATGTACTACGGTATTTTCCAGTCAATAGTCGAAGATATAAAGATGTCTTGCACTATTATAGAACGTACTGGAAGTTGATTGCCTCCAATTTCTTATATACATTGGGCTTGTTTATACACAATTTTGTATTCTGGGCGCAACCGTGGCATTTAGTAGTTCGTGACACATATGTTTGCAACCAACCTTATGATATGGCCTCTTGTTTGGCGATGTTTACAAGCATTTCCGCTAGTGTCTTGTTCATTTCAAGAGTAGAGATGCATTTTCATGAAAGGTACAAGGATTATACGGAAATGGTCATTGGTGGAAAGCTTGACAGTATTGAGAAAGCGAAAAAGAGAATGTTTCGAGGACTTTCCTCACAGCTCTTTTCCCTTGCACATCTCCAATTCATTGTTTCTGTAGTCATATACTTACTTGCTATAGTAATCTTGCCGATTGTGGGCTTCTCCGGAATGATTATGGAGATATATCCTCAACTGGCAGTCGGATATTTTATATCTTATCTAATGTATTCAGAATTATTATTTCTATATTATTTTGACGACTTGACAGGAGCAGTGATCAATGGAGTGATTTTTGCAAGCGTTTCGCTGGTTGGCTCCATTATAGCTTCTCAGATGTCTGCTATATGGTACGGTGTTGGGTTTACTGTTGCATCATTCTTTGCATTTACCTTCTCATACTTCAGACTACGCTGGATTGAAAAGAATATGGATCGACATATTTTCTGCAGGGGCACTGTATTAAAACAGGTAAATGGAGATATGCCAGAACCGGATGTATATAATGCATATAAACGAAAAACCAAAAATATAAAAGCAAAGTAATAAACGATAGGAGAAATTGTATGTCTATACTACTTCGTATCTTAGTTTGTATCACCGGTATTATTCTTATTTATATGGCAAGAAAAGCCAACATAGTTCGTAAATTAACAGAAAAGCAAAGCTTGTTCTGGATCATTGGTGGAGCTATTATCATTATGTTTGGTCTGATTCCTCAGTTGGTATATTTTATTTCAGACCTATTTTCGGTTGATTATCCACCATCTATTATATTTGCGTTAGCAATCGTTCTTGCAACCTATGGTATTTTTAACTGTTACAATACCAATGCAGAGTTGTCTGCCCGTGTACAAGAACTCGCAATGCAAGTATCTCTGTTAAATGAAGAAAACAGCCATTTGAAGGATTTATTGTCGGAAGAGATTCATCGTGTAAACGAGATGGTGAGCATGGAGAGTCATAAGGAATGAAAAAAAAACTACTGTTCATAATAAATACAATGGGTCGAGCCGGTGCGGAGACTGCATTGATTGAGCTGTTAAAAAAGCTTGATTCCATAGGAAAATATGATATTTCACTTTATGCTATCATTCCTTGTGGAGAGTTATTTCAACGGATACCGGAAAATGTGCATCTATTAAATAAGCATATTAATAATGGTTCCGTACTTTCTTTTCAAGGCCATATACGTATTGCTAGATCCGTCCTATATTCGTTCTTTTATAAGTTGACCGGATTTAAGCTGCTTAGCCATATGATAAAGAATATCAAAGAACAGAAAGCTTTAGGAAGGAATCTTCAATATGATAAGCTTCTGTGGAGACTTCTGGCAGCTGGACGTCCGGCTGTTAAAGGAACTTTTGATCTAGCAATAGCCTATTTAGAAGGAGCTGCGACCTTTTTCCTTGCTGATAAAGTAAATGCCCATCATAAAGCTGCATTTATTCATATTGATTACCAGAAAGCTGGATATACTAAGCAAATGGATCAGGATTGTTATGGTGTGACGGAAAAAATATATGTTGTTTCCAATGAGGTCGGAGAGAAGTTTTGTAGTGTTTATCCGCAATATCGGGATAAGGTGAGACTATTTCGTAATTTACTCGATAAGGAAGGAATTCTAAAAAAAGCAGAAAGTGGAGAAGGATTTAACGATGGATTTGAAGGCATACGTCTTGTAACAGTCGGTCGTCTACATTACCAGAAGGGATATGATATCGCAATAGAAGCATTAGCTAAGATACGTAAGGATGGTTATAATGTGCGATGGTATATCATTGGTGAGGGAATGGAAAGAGCCAATCTAGAGATTCTGATTAAGAAACATGGTGTGGAGGATTCCTTTTTATTGATGGGAGTAAAAGACAATCCATATCCGTACATGAAGCAAGCGGATATCTATGTGCATGCAACCCGTTTTGAAGGTAAGAGTATAGCCATAGAGGAAGCTCAAATATTAGGTAAAACAATTGTTGCATCGGATTGTACCGGTAATACGGAGCAGATTATTTCAGAATACGATGGGATCCTGTTAACACTAAATGTCGAAAATTTAGTGCGTGAACTAAAGAGGGTAATTGATAACCCTAAACTACGGAAGGAGTTAGCAGAGCATGTGCTTGAAAAACAGCTTGAATTTCCAGAAGATCTGGAGAGTATGTTGGCGATGCTTGGCGAATAGGAAGAGGTTTGTTATATGAATAAATTATTGATTATTGTTCCTGCATTTAATGAAGAAGAGAATATGACATCCTTATTTGATAAACTGTGTCAG
Source organism: Herbinix sp. (assembly GCA_029238935.1). Classification (GTDB taxonomy): domain Bacteria; phylum Bacillota; class Clostridia; order Lachnospirales; family Lachnospiraceae; genus Mobilitalea. The sequence continues at coordinate 54,188 of JAQZBN010000001.1, read as the reverse complement.
CCGGAGATACGAAGCTTTGCTGATATTCTGGTAATTAACGATGCTTCTAAGGATCAGACCGGAATAATCGCTAAGTCCTATGATGTTTTTCTAGTCACTCATGTATTTAACCTGGGGTACGGTTCTGCCCTTCAAGTAGGCTATAAGTATGCAGTCCGCAGGGGTTATGATTATGTTATTCAACTGGACGCAGATGGTCAACATAGTACTTCCAATATTGCTCATATTTATCAATGTCTGACTACCCCAAATGCTGATGGTAATACGCCGGATATCGTGATTGGTTCTCGATTTGTAGAAGGAAGTCAATCTTTTAAAATATCTGGAATAAAGAAATTTTCGATTGGTCTTTTTTCTTGGTTAATTAAGAGGATAACCGGCAAGGTAATCACCGATCCAACGTCAGGCTTACAAGGGTTAAACAGAAAGGCATTTACATACTACTCTATGTTTGGTAACTTTGACTATTTTTATCCGGATGCCAATATGATTATTCAGATGCTCTTATTAGGTTACCGTATTGAAGAGACCGCATCTATCATGCATGAAAGAACGGCAGGTGTCAGTATGCATACCGGATTATTAAAGCAGATGATCTATATGATGATTATGCCGCTCAGTATCTGGACTGTAGTAATTCGAGTAAAAAAGGGATTACAGAAATAAATGATTAATATATATAGTATGAAAGCAAAGTAGGAAAGAAAGGTATTCTTTTATGGCAAGAAATGGTATAGTTAGTAAAATAAAATGGATGCCACTTCCAAGAACAGAGAAAGCGGAGGCACTGAGTAATCCATATTGTGGTTTTTACTCTATCTTTCGTTTTTATATTGAAAATGAAATTATGCAGCAGGATGGGATTAAAATTGATGATGTAACAATTGATCCTAGTCAACAGATATGTCTTATTGAAATTAACCTGATACATTTTAATGAGATACCGCTATCAGAGACAGCTTTACACAATGTAAAACAGATCTTCCAGCATTTTACCCATATGGAAAGGCAGATGATTGTACGTTTTGTCTACGATTGGGAGGGAAAAGGGGTATCAAGTGAACCGAAGGATATATTAATTATATTAAATCATATGAGCCAGCTGTCTTCACTCTTAAAAGAATATACAAAATACATTTATATATTACAAGGCCTTTTTATCGGCAGTTGGGGTGAAATGCACAATTCACGTTACCTAAGCGAACGTCATATGACACGTCTGGCAAAGCATCTTTATAAATGTTCCGGAGAAAAAACGCAGATAGCACTTCGATGTCCAAGTTATTGGCGTATGGTATTTAAGACATACCAGCCTTTGGATAATGCAACTGCTTTTACAGATATTCAGAAGGCAAGATTTTCCCTGTTTAATGATGGCATGATGGCATCTGATACTGACTTTGGAACCTATGGAAGTATTAGCGCTAAAGATTCTAAGGTATACAGTGATAAGTGGTTACGTCAGGATGAACTGGAGTTCCAGAATAAATTATGCAAATATGTTTCCAACGGTGGAGAGGTTGTTAATGAATGCTCATTCAATGATGTGGCAACAGCGATAGATGTATTAAAGGAAATGAGGGTCTCCTATCTGCATTGCCAATATGACGAGAAGGTGCTTGGTAAGTGGAAAGCCAGCCGATCAGGTGTTGCCAATGTATTATGGAAGGATAAGACTGCATATGAGTATATTGAAGCTCATCTTGGATATCGTTTTACCATAGAAGAATCCAACGTAACACTGGTCTCTGATAAGAGCGGTAATCTCAAGGCGAGTATGACAATAAGTAACACGGGTTTTGCACCCTGTTATCATAAATTCGAAGCCAAATTTGTCATACGCACAGCTTCTTTTTCGGAAGCATATGAGTACGATGTTGATACGGATACACGCAAATGGATACCGAATGAGAAGGTAGAATTAGAAGCTTTCATTCCTACGGCTGGTTGGAAACAAAAAAATTATATCCTTTGCTTTCGTATCTACGATCCTCAGACACAGCGGCCGATCCAGATTGCTAACACCTTTTCGGCAATAGATCATACAGGTGCTTATAGCCTTGGCAATTTTATCACGTACATGTAATTAAACTTCAAATATGACAAGTCATTAAATAAGTAAAGGAATTATTATGGTAGATTCATTGCTAAGTGTTGTTTTAATTGCAAAAAAAAATACATCCTTAAGCTTTTTACGTGCATTAGAAAGTATCATAAACCAGGTTTATACGTCAATACAGATACTGGTTGTGGATGCAAATGAGCCGAACAGTATGTATAGTCTCGGATTACAAGAGGATCTGGAAGCGTATCCAAAGGTTGAATACCTTCAGATGGATCAATCTCTTTCAATGGCTAAAATCAAAAACTATGTGCTTCATTATGTGAAGGGTTATTATATTGCGTTCCTTACCAGTAATGACGTATGGGATTCGACTAAAGCATTATTACAAGTAAAGCAAATGGAGGAAAATCCGGGAGCAGTCGCATCCTGCAGTAATGGAGTTCTTATTGACGAAAGAAAGGTGAACGTAGCCGTCGATCCGTTGATTGAGCATTTAACCTATGAAACGTCAAAATGGATATTGGATAATCCAGCGAAAATGTCTGCACAGGTTATTTATAAGTCAGAAGTAGTGAAGGCAATAGGAGGCTTTGATGAGCTGTTTGTTAATTTCTGTGATGGAGATATGTTACTCAGATTAAGCGAGAGAAGTAAGGTACTGTTATTACCAGTTTCTTTATGTGAATGTTATATAACACCGGACAATGAGAATTATGATTGGAATAACCTTAAAGATAATCAGAAGATACTATACAAATATATGAACCTCTTTTTGGTAAATAAACCTTTATCTCAGATGTTCTATGCCAGGATGATACTTCTGGCAAAGAGCAATTATCTGTGGTTGAATTACTACATCTATATGTTTATGTATTTTCTTAAGGCACCTGGCCGTACTGTTCTTTTGTTGTTTACGAAAATAAGACAAATATTTAAATATTTATTTAAATGGACTTTTATGGAACTTTCCTTATGGAAAGATGGAATGCGAGTGAATAAGGATATGCGTATTATTCAAAAAGGGAAGTTGGAGAATATAAAAGCGTTAAGACCGATAACTGAAGTTGAGGAAATGGAAGGTAAGCCTGTTGTGTTTTCGTCTGCTCGTCAGTATAGCGAGCAAAAGACCTTAGATTTTGCATTTGATCATAAACTAAAAAGTATTGTGATTCCGGAGTATGTCACTATCATTAAAAGGGGTATGTTTTATGGGTGCGATCACTTGATTTCCGTTGAAATCCCAAGTACTGTACTGGAGATTCAAGCACATGCGTTTCGAAAATGTAAGAAACTGCGAAATGTTATAATTCACGAAGGAAGCCGTCTGGGTAAGATTGGAGCATATGCCTTTGCAAATTGCAGTTCACTGGAGACGATAAGTCTGCCCTCCAGCGTTGTAGAGATTGGAGCAGGCGCGTTCGTGGAGTGTAGTTCCTTAAAGCAATTACTTTTTACAAATATGTTTCGTGGTGAAGAAAAAACAAGTAGTGATTTTCCCTCTGCAATTGCAAAGATTCCACGTTATACCTTTGCTGGCTGTTTAAGTTTGTTGTCTGTTGAGTTTTCGGTTAATAGTATATTGGAAAAGATAGAAACCGGAGCATTTATGGGTTGTGGAAAGCTTAGGAAGATCGTAATGACAGGAAAAGTGAAGTCTTTGGCTAGCTATACCTTTGCATATTGTAAGAAACTTGAGATAGCGGCGTTTCCGCAGATTGATGCTCTAACGACGATTGGAAAATGTGCATTTATGAACTGTGAATCTCTTGCTTATTTTCAGCTTCCGAATCAAATTGACCGCATTAATCTACGTACCTTTTATGGTTGTTCCAGCTTAAAGTTAGTCAAAATTCCAAAGAAGGTTCTTTCAATAAGCCACCAGGCTTTTGCAAAATGTAGCAATCTAACAAAAGCAATGATATTAACAGGAGATATCGCTATTTCACCAACAGCCTTTGAGAAGCATACTGAAGTACAGATCTTGGAGAATGTGAATAAGGATACATCTTCGGAAAAATAAAAGGATGTTTAAATGGGCTCAGAAGAAAAGAAAAATTATATTTATAATGTTATATATCGATTATCAATCTGTATTCTTCCTCTGGTTATTACTCCTTACGTAGCCCGTGTATTAGGCGCAGAGAAGGTAGGTGTATATGCTTTTTCTAGTACAGTTGCCTGTTACTTTATCATGTTCGGTAAAATGGGGTTGGATAACTATGGGAACAGAAGCATTGCTTCCTGCAGAGAGGATATAGAAAAGCGAAGCAGGATATTTTGGGGCATCTACATACTACAGTTGGTTACCTCCATTCTTTCCATATTAGTTTTTATTTTGCTAGTATTGACCATGTTTAAGGAGAACCGGACCGTTTATTGGATGCAACTTATGTATGTTGGGTCGATTCTTTTTGATGTCAGTTGGTTTTTCTATGGGATGGAGAAATTCCGTATCACTATGATACGAAGTCTGATTTCCAGAACACTGATAATTATTTGTGTGTTTGCTTTCGTACATTCCCAGAAGGATCTTTGGGTTTATACTTGTGTCATGTCTGCTTGCTTTCTATTCGAGCAGGTTCAGCTGATACCGTTTATGGTTCGTTATGTGAAAAGAGTGAAATTAAAGAAAGAAGATATCGTCTGCCATATTGCACCTAACATTAAATTGTTTGTTCCCCTTTTGGCACTGAGTGTCTATCATTGGATGGACAAGATAATGCTTGGCATTCTTGTTAAAAGTACAGCAGTGGTCGCTTTTTATACCTATGCAGAAAATATAATTAATTTACCCAAAGGCATCCTGTCAGCACTAGACACCGTCATGCTTCCTAGAATATCGAATATGATAGCAAATAATCGCATTGAGGAAGGCATACAAAAAATGCGAGATTCCGTCAAATTCAATAGCTTTGTTTGCTGTGCACTTTGCTTTGGAATTGCTGGTGTCTCTCCGAGTTTCGTGCCTTGGTTTTTCGGGTCAGAATATTCGCCGACGATACTTTTGACGATAGAGCTTGCTATGGTTATGATACCTATGAGTGTAGCAGATGTCGTCCAGACACAATATTTAATTCCGTTCCACCATGAGCATATCTATATCAAGTCAGTGTCTTTAGGCGCATTGATAAATATTATTTTAAATTTTGCATTAATTCCATTTTTAGGTGCGTCTGGAGCAGTCATCGGCACATTTGGAGCAGAAATAGCAGTATGCGCTTACCAAATGGTTCATATTAGGAATGTCTACAAAGTTCAGCAGTTGTTTAAGACGCTATTTCCTTTTATCATTTGTGGTTTATTGGAATTTGCTGTGACGTATGCACTTAGTAATCTTCCGATCAATACCTTTTTGCTTCTGGTGATACAGATTTGCGTCGGTGGACTTGTATATTTGATTGGATGTGGCATTTATTTGATATTTATCAGTAAGGAATTTCATAACGTAGAAGACATTATAAAGAGACTGAAGTTTTAATGAGCATGTTATGATTGAAAAGAGGAGCGATTAAAAGTGATAGTTGATACAAGCGCATATGTGCTTTCTTTAATAATGGTATTACTGTGTTGCGTGATTCGGGATTTTATAGTCCCGCTTTTGGTATGGAAAAATTATCTGAAAGATAGAAGTTACAGTTATCGATTTTGGTTCTGCGTAATAACGCAGGCTGCACTTCAGATCAATCTGGTATTGTTCCTGGGATTTTTTAATATCATAAACCGCTATACAATTATAGGGAGCAATGTATTAGTATATTCTTTGATCGTATGGAATTTTTCGGATAAGAAGTTATTTTATCGTTGGAAAAATATCACTGACACAGTCTGGTCAGCTTATAAGGAAGAGAGACTAACTAAACTTTTTGTAAATCAGTCTGTGAGAATATGGAAAAACTTCTGGAAAACGGTATGGAGTTTTCAGGTCTGGAAATATATTAAGAAAAATTGGTTTGAGGTAATACTACTTGGAGTATTGTTATTATATAATATCTGGTTTCTAACCTATAAAGTTAATCTCTATCATTGTTACCAATTCTCTGATGTTCCGGTACATCAGTCGTGGATTTATGAACTAGAGCATGGAACATTGTTTTATAATGGTATTTATCCGTTTGGTATGCATGCCATGGTATATATCATCCGCATCATCTTCCGTTTAAATCTTCGTGAGATTTTGCTTTATGCAGGTGCTTATCAGACATTGCTGCTTATGATTGGTCTTTATTTATTAGCGAGAGAGGTTTTTCGTGGTAAATATACTCCGGTTGCAGCGGTTATTATAATTAGTTTAATGTTGAACCAGGGACGATATGCTGCTTCACTTCCGCAGGAAGCTGGTATGTATGCAGTGACAGGACTAGCTTACTTTATGATTCGGTATATGCATTCAGATCAAAAGAAATTTGTAATTAAGCGAGATTCATTGTTCCGAAGATTCTTTCGTATCAATGCATATATAAATCGGAGGTATATTAATTCAGAGTTAATTCTCCTAATGCTTTGTGTGGCGTTAGTAATTGCATATCACTTTTATGCTGCAATTGCGGCTATCTTTCTAGTAATTGCAATTGGCCTTGCTTATATTCCGAAAATTCTTAAAAAACAGTATTTTATACCTCTAATGTTTTGCGGAATAATGGGTGCAATCATTGCAGTATTCCCAATGGTCGCTTGTCTTGCAAAAGGAATTCCCTTCCAGGAATCTACTGCTTGGGCAACCAGTGTTATTGCCGGGGAGAAGTGGCAGGGAAGTGAGGCTGATTATTGGGACCAATTGGAGGCAGCCCAAGGTCGTGAAACGATGGATGATGGATATACAGATGATACAACACCAGCAGAAGAGGATGCAGAGAAGTTAGGGGTCGATTATTCATCAATGACTGTCGAGGAGATCCTGAGGTATTATTATAATTCAATATTTAATTTCGGTGTTTTAGCTATGTTTGGTTGGGAAGCGACTCAATTGATGTTTGTGTGTATGCTGATTGGTTTTTTCTGCGCACTTATGATGCTTTTGAGGAAGAAAACCAGAGTATATGGCCATGATTATTTTGCTCTTATTATCTATATGATTATTTTGTGTACTGTTGGTGCAGCACAGCCGTTAGGGCTAGTCGAACTTATAGCTGCCGCTAGAGCTTCAACCTTTGCTGAGCCTTTCATTGGTATTATCTTTCTGTTACCGGTCGATTTTGCTTTTCGAGTACTGGATATCTGGAAAAACCGTTATTATAATCGTTTCCTGAAGATGCTTTCAGCAGCAGTATGTGGGGCTGTGACCGTTATAATTATTGAAATGGGTTGGTATCATGATTTCTTTGATGTCAATCTAGCCTATTATAATGAATCTGAGTATCTGCTTCGAAATATTAAGAAATCATATGAAAAAAATACGTATACCATTGTGTCACCCACAGAGGAATACTATGACGTTTTAGATTATGGTTATCATACACAACTTTCTAAGTTCGTTGATATGGTAAATGGAAATCAAGAAGCATTTACATTTCCTACGGAATACGTCTTCTTTTTCATTGAAAAACATGTATTACAGGACTATTTTTATGGACCGGTGGATGTGGATCTAAAATATGCGGTAAAAGATTTTAAATATTTGGCAGATACACAAGACTATTACTTTCAAAGAGCGGTTATTGAATCTCAGGCGTTTTTCTGGGCAAAGAAGTATAAAGAGATGTATCCCCGTAATTTTAAGGTTTATTATGAGGACGATATTTATATAGCATATATCATGGTACAGAACACCTATAGTCCCTATGATTTACAAATTGATTATTTGGCTGATTATGCAGACGTGATCAAAGAAAAAGGATTGAAAAATGAATAGAATACAACTGATGTAGTAAAGGAGAAACGAATGGAAGAGAGTAAGAGATTATGCGTTGCTTATGCAGCAGATGATAATTATACAAAATACTTAGGTATCTCTATGTTGTCATTGTTTCAATCGAACAAAGACTTCACAGAAATTGTAGTATTTGTTTTGGATTGTGGAATAACCAATTCCAATAAAAAAATATTAATTTCAATTGCAGAGAAATTTGGACATATCATTCATTTTTTATCAATGGAAGTTGCTGTGACAGGATTGAATTTGAATATGGGGTCCAAAAAGATATCAATTGCTTCTTATGCACGACTATTTTTGTCTTCGGTTATACCAGAAACATATAGCCGTATCTTATATCTGGACTGTGATACAATAGTTCGGACTTCTATTGCGGATTATTGGAATATGGATCTGACGGGATATATGGTTGCGGGAGTTCATGATACGGTGGATCGTTATTATATAAAGAAGATTGGTCTTGAAGAAGATGATTACTATGTTAATGCTGGAGTTATACTCATTAATCTCGTCGGTTGGCGTGAGAAACATTTGGAAAAGCAGTTTATGGATTTTATTCGGAAAAATGATGGTAATGTACCACACCATGATCAGGGAACAATTAATGGAGTCTGTATGAAAAGAAAACGTATAGTTGAACTAAAATATAATGCAACCTCTAATATTTATTGTTTTTCAGCAAAAACAATTAAACGTATTTATGAAATGGATCATTATTATTCGCAGAAGGAACTGGAAGAAGTGAGGAGAAATCCTGCAATTATTCATTTTACTGGCGGGCCGATGGGAAGACCCTGGGAAGAGAACTGTACACATCCAATGCTGGAGGAATATCGTAGAGTTACATTAGAATCACCCTGGAGGGATGATCCACTGCTGCCTGATAGCAGAAGTTTTTTAGTCAAGACCTTCGCTTTCTTTTATAAACACATGCCGATATATCTATCAGAAGTGATATACCGATCTACCAGTTGGATTATACATATTAAAGAATAAATATAGTACTTCCTCGTGTCCTATGGAATATGGATGTATTTTGAAGTTTTATAGCGTTAAAATACTACTTAGTAATGGGATGTTCTTTATAGAATTTACAACATTAATACAAAAATATTTTCTTATATAAAATACCTCGTAAATGTATGGATATCATTTGCGAGGTATTATTTTTAGTGAAAGTTTACCATTTATTTGTTTATAAATCAGAGATATAGGAACCTGAAAGATAAACACATTTTGCACATTCAGGAGCCAGAGGTTCTTTTGGGTCTATAAGGCATTTTCTTATTCTGCAAGCTTTATCACTGTTAATAATTTTCTCACCATGAGTAAACACATTATTTATTTCAGGCTCTATTGATGTTCCGCAACAAAAACCATAGTTTCCCTGTGCATTAAACGTACCTAATGTCCATGGGAGTCGGCAATGTCTTTCTGGATTTTCTTCAATCATTGCAGGTTGAATAGGAGTATAGGGAGATGGGAAAAACACAGTAAATCGGGAGGTCAATATAGAGGCTTTACACAGGTATCCAGTAAAATTGATATTCCTAAGATGCAGTTTACATTGCTCTATAAACTGGACATAGACTGGATCATTCAGAAAAATCAATTCGGTATTATTTGGATTTTGTGAATTATGTATATCCTGGGATTGGTACAGATTTATTTTAATGGAGGAACAACCGGTTTCTTGACACATTTTAATCATCTCAATTAGATCTTTAAAATTATTTTTTTGTGAATCATAAAGTTTACTTTTTAAGAGAACATAGGAGGCATTAATAGAGAATAGGTTTGATATTTTGGGAAAGGTTTTTGATAGTCTTTCCTTCGTATTTTCATAGATCGATATTTGTGCATCACAAAGTCCAGCTGAAGCTAACTCCTCAGGCAAGCCATTCTCGAGCAGTGTACCATTACTTATCATACCAATCAGATGCTTTTCCTTTCTAGTCATATGCATAAGTTCGGGCAAATTCTTATTTAGAGTAGGTTCTCCACCAGTAAATACGATCATTAATGATTTTTTAACGGCATTAAGAGTTAGGATATGACTCATGATAGGTACTGTCATTTCGTAATCCTTCCAGTTACCGGGAAAATTACCACAGATACAAAAACTACATTTTAAATTGCATCGCATTGCTGCCATAATAGAGACCAATGGAAAGCTGGAGCCGTTTTCGCCGATCGTTTCGTTTAGATGACCCATGCGTATTCTCATATAATTAATTAGAGAACCTCTAGGGAGTGAAAAACCGAAGTTTCCACATTTCATAAGATTTAGATACCTAAATGTCTTATCCATAATATAATTTCCCCTTACATATTAGCTCGTTATTTTAAAAGTATGTAGGATAGGTACTTCTGTAAAGAAGATACGATATGCATATTTAAACCCAAATAACTATAACATAATTATCCAATTAACTCAATAGAGAAAGTAGCATATTAGTGATCATAGAGATAAATAATAGCCCCAACGGTAAATGATAACAGTCCTTAAAGTATTCATTGAAGTGTAGTCTTTCGAAACCTTGATATATTCAAATACCAGAAAAGATAACGAGTATGATTAAAAGGTCGAATATCAGACAAACTATATAGGAGAGATAATGATGTAAGTAAGAATGACTGTTGATTAAAGGAGCAGGGGATGGAACTAGATCTTAACTTAAAAATAGTTTATTCTGCGGATGATTATTATGCAAAGTATCTTGGAATTTCCATGATATCTTTGTTTAAAACAAATTATGAATTTAAAGATATTAAGGTGTTCGTACTTGATTGTGGAATTAAAGATATAAATAAGGAAAAGCTTAAGTCTATCGTTAATGATTATAAAAGAGAGATATATTTCATGTCTATGAATACGGCTATGAAGAGACTAGACCTTCATATGGGTGCAAGAAAGATTTCTGTAGCTTCCTATGCAAGATTATTTTTGTCTTCCATTTTACCAGAGAGAGATACAAAGATTTTGTATCTTGACTGTGATACAATTGTTCGGGCTTCACTAATTGACTTTTGGAATGTAAATTTGGACGGATATATGATAGCTGGCGTACGAGATACGGTGGACAGCTTCTTCTTGAAGAAAATCAGATTGGAACCCGACGAATACTATGTAAATGCTGGTATTATCTTGATTAACTTAGTTTCATGGAGAGAAAACCATTTGGAAGAAAAATTCATTGATTTTATTAATAAGTTTGACGGTAATGTACCACATCATGATCAAGGTACAATCAATGGTGTCTGTGTGAGGAAAAAGTGTATCGTTTCACCAAAGTTTAATGTCACATCCATTATTTTTTCGTTTACTACAAATACTATAAAACGCATTTATTTTATGGACAGCTTTTATTCTCAAGAGGAACTGGACGAGGCAAAGAAAAATCCGGTAATACTACATTTTACGACTGGAATCGTGGGTAGACCTTGGGAGGAAAATTGTACACATCCAATGAAGGAGGAATATTTGAATATAGCTCAAATTTCCCCTTGGAAGGATGATGCTCCTCTGCCAGATGGAAGGAAGTTTTCGGTAAAAGTTTTTTCGTACTTCTTTCAACATGCGCCGTTATTTCTATCAGAAACTGCTTATAGATTGATAAGTCGGCTTATACATTTTAAGGATAAATAAATATTCTGCATGATTATTAATATCAATTCTTTCTTTAATATTGATAAAAATGCAAGTGGAGTTTTGTTGCAAGTATGAGTTTAATGATATGGAATTATGGAACTTCGTTGAACTTGTATAAGTCTATATAAGTTTTATACGTAAAATATGTAGAAATCTTGATGTTAGTGGTATGATATGATAAAATGGAAAAAGATGTAACAGTATTTTACTGAATTGATTCAGCAGATTGCATAAAGTATGAAGCAAGCTGGTAAGGTTGTAATCCTATATTGTTAATGATGGAGGAGTAAGGAATGAATAAATCCAATCGAACGTTATTATCAATCGTTCTTGTTGTTCTCATAATATTGAGTACGTTATTGCTTCATAATCACATCAAGTCAGTTCAAGCAGAAGAAATACTGTCTCAAGATAACTCACAAACGGAGAGTGGAACAACTGTGTATGAGAAGGAAAAAAGTAAAAGCGCAGGTATTATAAATAAAAATGGTAAGCTTACTCTGGATACAAAATACATACATCCAAATAAATTCAATATTTATTATGGAGAATTGAAATATAGTGGTATTACGGATTACTCAGGTTATGATTTCTTAATTGTGAATGATATGAACGGTGATAGTGTTGCAAAAGTGCGTTCACAAGGCTGCAAAGTTTTTCAATATTTATATTTTGGAAGTAGATTTGAAAATACGGATCGTTTTATAAAAGATATGAAGGAACAGATATTAAACCTAAAGCAGAATGGGTTAGCAGATGGTGTGTTTCTCGATGAATGTGATGTCGAGTATTGGGAAATAGGCTATTCAAGTAATGAAAAGAATTGTCAGATATTTTATGATAAGCTAAAAGAAGTGACGGATTACTGCAAAAGTATAGGGATTCAGACTGTAGTGAATGGAGCTAGAGCTTTTTGTGATTTAGGTGATTATTACCTATGGGAAAGCTTCCAAGGTTATTGGACTACGAATACATTGAAATGGAGTAATAAAATTACCCCAAGGGAAGTGACCGGTTTAGGGGAAGTGAATTATGGACTATCTCTATCAGACTGGACCTTAAACGGAAGCTGCTATTATGATGGTGAATCAATTCGGGGTGGAGCAAAAGGTTCTGCTGAAATACTGATTGATATGGATAAGATATTGCCGAAGAAAGATAGAAAGGATATCTATGACTGGGTATATTTTGAATGGTTCGGAGCTGGTGCAAATGATGATAATTGCACGATATGGGTCTGGACCGGAGATGAGCTACCCTTTAACGAAGAATCATGGGATAATACATGGAAGAAGCTTCCTAAGTTATGGAAAGGGGAAGCACAATCCTGGAATGGTATTGGTAAATCGTCAAGATATCTTAAGATAAAGATGGAGTTTAACGGAGCAGATGATCTGAATATAAATTCTATCGTATTAACTTATGATTATAAGTATCCCTATTATGATATGTCCGCCAGTAATGGAGAGGCAGATACAAATCCATATCTGTGGAATTTTAATCATTCCCAGAGAGATTACCTGTGGGAAAAAACAGAAGCAACCGGTAATAGAGTTAAAATTTTAACACATAGTTATGGTAGTTTTGACGATGAAGAAAGAAAGAGATATTCATTTCTTAGTTCTGAGATATGGGGCTTTTATTCCAGTGATTACGTACATCCGTTAATGCAGGATATATATGAAAACAATTCCGTAGATGAACCAATCGGAATGCTTTTAAGTCGATCAGAGGATAACACAGGTGTATTTACCGGCGCTATAGCATCCGTTGATTTAAAGAAGCATACCTATATACTACAAAGGAAGGAACCCGCTTATTGGTATGAAAGAGCTGCTAAAATAGACGGAAACACTAAGGAATGGTCTTCTGAGGATCTTTTATATCAACATACAGGGGAGTCATTTGGTGCATTTCCACAGGGGTGGGGAGCAAATTCATTAACCTATCATGAGGGTTCCTTTGATAATATAAAGATAGAAAGCAGAGATGGAAACAGTGTTCTTGAGTTAGCTTCCGATGGAACAGGGATCTGGATAAGCCCAATTATAAAAGCATATCAATTGGATGCAAAAGGCTTTATGGAGGATATCTACTGGAATTATAGAAATGGGACAGTTAAATATCAAATCAAATATAAACAATTAAACGAAAAGTGGACCAAATGGATATCCTACGAGAAAGGTAAAAGTAATCCTAATATAGATTTTATTGAATTTCAAGTCAAAGTTACATTGAATGGAAAATCTTCTTATATCGAATATAAAAAACAAAAAGATAAAAACGGTAAACTTAAAACGTTAGAAGTTTTTCATCAGGGTGTGAGTTTTTGGGGATCTTCCCACAACTGGGACTTGTATTTACCTGATAATTTAAACATTAAAAACTTTATGATGATGGATGATAATGAATATATTTACTTTTCTTATGAGGTAGAAGGTAAGATAGACTTTAACCAAAATCTAAATCTTCCGTCTGATTATAATTATAGTATATATTTAGATACCCTTAATGAACCTCAAAAGGGATATAAAGGGAATTGGTGGAATACCACATTCGGAACGAACTATCGGATTAGTAATAATGGAATCTTTGTTTGGGATGATACCTATAAAGATAAATCGAATAATAATGGATGGAAATGGATCGGTTCATCCGGTATGATTTATAAACTGAGCTCTGATCAAAGTACAATAGAATACCGTGTTCGTAAGGATAGCATAGGTGGGTTGCCATCTAAAAATATAAAAGTTTTTATGTATGTTGATGATAGCAAGACTTCCATCGGAAATATGGTAAAGCCTATAGAGAGCGCTAAAAAGTACTATGAAGGGTATTTTACTTACTCCCAGCAATCTTTTCAAATGAAAACTCCTCATGGATGGTATTGCTCTGAAGAAATGAATTTGAAAGTGAAAGACGGATATATTAATTTAGCATGGGAGGAGAAGAAGCCGGAGGGAACGGAGATCCGTGCATGGATTAGAACGAGACAAAATGATTCCAATTGGGGTGATTGGAAGGAAGTAACAAATGGAAAGCCAATCTATGGTACATTTGACAAGGTTCAGAGTTGTTTTGGGTTATATACAACTCAAGGTGATGTAAGTCCGGAAGTTAGTAATATTGTTTTAAAAGCACAGGAATAACTTAGAATACCGAAATCATATTATCACCCATATTACATGGATATAGACTTATGATTGCTTATGGATTATTCTTGACAATAGTTTATAAATTAGGTATTTTTATGTTAATCGATAACTAACAACAAATAAAAATTGTATGACTATAGGCAGGAATAGAAAGAAACTGAAGATACGCAAGAGGATAATGAAAGATTGAACGGATTATGAAAGAGAAAGAATCTTCTATCGTTGGAATGTAGAATGAATTTATTGTAGAAGGTAATAATGTGAGAAACTAGGATTTTTAGAAAGTATTCTATTGTCAATAACTATAATAATGAGAAAGGTATTATAGATAAACTATATTACCAAGATATTTAAATAGTAGAGGTGAATTTACATATGAATCCTGAGCAAATATTAATTAGTGTCATTGTACCAATATATAAAGTAGAAGAATATTTGCCCCAATGTATTGAATCACTTCTGAACCAAAAATATGACAATCTCGAAATATTATTAATTGATGATGGATCACCGGATCGCTGCGGTGAGATCTGTGATGTCTACGCAAAAAAGGATTCAAGGATTCAAGTATATCATAAGCGTAATGGAGGAATCGGTGACGCTCTAAACTACGGGATTAACCGTGCAAAGGGTAAATATATCTCCTTTGTGGACGGAGATGACTATATAGTTAATCAGGATGCTTTCCGTCTACTAATTCGTGAAGCAATGCAATCGGATGCAGACATCATACTTGGCAATTACGTTAAGGATATTGATGGAAGGATGCTTCTAACAAAAGATCATGGATTTTATAAAGGAATTAGCGCAAATAATAGTAATTTTCGACTAACAGGTTTTTTTATCAATGGACATCTGGCTTATTACTGGGGAAAACTATACAAGAGGATATTCTTGCTGCAACATAATTTACTTTTAAAGCACTATATTTATGCTTCAGACAAGCTGTTTAACATGGAATGTTATCTCCATTTACCTAAGTATAGTTATATCTCGGAGGTGGTTTATGTTTATCGTGTAAATCCAGCTTCCATATCTCATAAATATAAAGAAGAGTATTCGCAATTATGGTTAGATATTTCAGAGGAAATATATGCGGATCTAATGAAACTAAATGTTGCAAATGATTATATGGATTTGGTAGCATTTAATCTTTTATTTGCAGTGTTTTTCAGTTGCAAACAAGAGCAACAAGTCCATACTCATAAATTGAGTGCCGTAATTAAGGAACTAAAAAAATTTAGAGAGCACCCACTGATGCAAATGGTAATAAAAGATATTCTCAGAGGTAAATACTTAGAGTTTCACGGTTTGTTGTTTTGGAAGCTAATGTTATGGAGTGTTTCTTTTTGTTTGCAATTTATATTATTTGGACTTATTTCATTCGCTATAAAAATACTTGTGTTCTTTGAGGTGGATGAGAGATTATCAAGTACTGGAAAGGTAGGCTAAAGGCTCCATGCCCTTTGTAGTATAATCTCTCGGAAAAAATATTGAATTTTGGAAGATGAGTAATAACGGACTTATTTTTGAAGTAATCCTATCTTGCATAAGTTATCTATAAATATACGCACATCATTCTCAGCCGTAGTTCTATCCACATCATATTCATCACATAATAATGATACTAATTCGATGATACTAATATCGTGCTGTAATAGTTTCCATAGAAATGCTCCACTTTCGGAAAGAGTAATCATACCCTTCATTTCAACCATTTTATCCGCGATGGGAACAACAAGCCACTCATTCAAGATATTAGCTAACTCATAACCTTCTTTTGTTTTCATAATGATAACCCTGCCTTTCTTCAATATCTACAAACTATACACATGAAAAGCTCTGAGTTTCAGGCATCGGAGCGCATTATGTATAAAGAGAATTGTAAATACTTTTCACTTTGTGAGCAATCTTTTGAATTTTAAAATAACTTCTATCAATGATATCACTTCTGCAATTTAATTCTAACGAATCAATGTCCTACATAACGAATTATTTGAATTAGCCTATTTCTAATAGGTCTTGCGATAAACCATAAACAAACCAAAGCGTTCAGCAAACGATTATTACATGATATCATTTTATTATCTCTACGGATATTGATCACAATTGCTTTAAGTTGATTTTCTAATATTGGTCCTTCCAGCCATTGTTGAGCATCGCCAATGATATAAAGGTTAGAAGGATTCTTTTTCATTACTCGATGTAATACAAATTCACCGTTAAGTCGCTGTATTAATACGATATCTCCTTTTTTGATACTCGGGAAACTTGCTCTAGTTAATTCAACCATGTCAAGGTTTTCTCTCAAAAAAGGATACATACTCATTCCGGTAACTACAACCCATGCTGTTTTCCCTTGATCAAATAAACGATCCATATAAGAAAAAATATAGTAAGACTTTCCTTCAATGACTTTTTCCACAACCTACCATCCTATCAGTTTATTTATTGGAACAGAGATGACTCTGCACAAGCTGTACTGACTCCTGATCAGGTTTACACTTTAGCTTGTAAACCTCAATATTACTGATTATATCAGAAAAAATACGGAATGATTTATGCATTAAATTTTTATCATAATAAGGTAAAAAGCATCGAGGTAAAAATTCTTTTACTATTTCATTTTTATCAGCTTTCCAAATCTGGTTTTGTGCGCCTTGCTCAAGAATGACAACTCCCTTAAGAATACAGGATTTATCAATAAATTTTTTCGTTTCACCTGCCCAGGGAGTACCGTAAAGGATAGGCTTTTCATCGATGATTCTTACAGCAGGATGATCGTCATTAATCACTGGAACCTTATATTTTTCTTGCCAAAGACGAGCATGCGTCGTCTTTCCGGTTCCGGAAGGTGCTGTAAATACAATGGCGTTCCCTTCAAATTCAATCGCAGAGGAATGTATCACAAGTCCATCATGAAAAAGAAGTCGGTTTCTGAACACAATCTCAGTTAATAATATATTTATCATATCAATAGCATACGGATAATCTTGCCTTACTTCGATTAATACATCGGACCAAGATTCATTTGTTTTTAATGAAATAAATATAGTATCACTGTCATCTCTCTTTAATAAATGATATTTATATATTTCATTGTTTTGGATGTACCATTCTAAGATATCATTCGTTATTGATACTCCTGTAGGCGTATCAAAATAATCTGTATATCTGATCTCTAATTTGATATCTTCTTTTCCAGAGAAATCATTTGCAAAGCAGAGTAATGCGTCATTAAATAGTAAGCCTGGAACGATGCAATACCATTTAATATCGGCTATAACCAGTTTTATTGTCATTGAAATGCCTCCATTATTCTTGAATCAAACTACCATGATGCATTCGATAAATTTTATCAGCATATTCCTTAACTGCTTCTCTATGGGTTATTACAATCAAAGTTTTATGTTTGAAATCTCTTTTCATAGTTTCCATAATACATTTTTCGGTTTCTGCATCTAATCCAGAAGTTACTTCATCAAAGATAATAGCAGGAGCTTTGTGAACCAAAGCCCTTGCGATTGCAATTCGCTGTGCTTGTCCTTCTGAGATACCCACACCTCTTTCTTTGATTACCGAATTGATTCCATCCCTAAGGGTAGAGACAAAATCCCATGCTTGTGCAAAAGTCAAAGCCGATATGATTTCTTCATCGGTTGCGGAGGGATTACCATATCGAATATTATCCGCAATCGTACCACTAAAAAGGGAATTCCCCTGCGGTACATAGGTGATCCATTGACGATTCCCTGCGTTAGCCTTAACAGGATTATTCTGCCCATCATAAAAAATAATTTCACCCTGATCAGGTTTTATTAACGATAAGATAAGGCGAATCAGAGTTGTCTTACCCGAACCGGATTTACCCATGATTAGTACTATGTTACCAGCATCTGCCCTTAAATTGATATTTGTTAATTGATTTTCTCTACCAGGATAAGAAAAATTTACATTTACCATTTCAATCGATAGTATGCTTGGAATTTCTATACAATGTGAATCACACTCACTATTTAATTTCTCGAGTTCAACGAGCCTCTCTGCAGAAGTATAAAATGCTAGCATCTTTGGTATACTACCGGCAAGCTCTGCCATAGGTTGTTGAATTTGGTTAAAAAGCTGTAAGAAAATAACGATTACACCCAAAGAAATAGTTCCGTTATAAATACCTAAGATACCCACACTATAGGCTAAGAAGTAACCTCCCCAAGAAAATAGGGCTCGGATAATATTCATTATATTATTAAGTATAGCATTCTTAATAATCAAGTTCTTTCTTTGGTGATAGATATTCTCTATAGTATTACTGCTTAATTCTTCAAGATGAAAAACTTTTATGATCGGAAGATTTTGAAAGTTTTCCTGTAATTTCTCATTAATTTCACTATCATATTCTTTGATCATTTGATAAGTTCTTTTGATTTTCTTACTATAAAAACGAGTAATAAAAAAAGCGATCGGTCCAAAAACAAAAGTGAAGACAGCAATCATTGGCTGATAATAGGCCAGTACGCAGAAAGAAGCTGCAAATTTAACTGCAGATGATAAAAAACTTGGTATGTCATCAACAATTCCACTTGTGAAAGCAGCAGCATCCTGCGTTAGTCGAAATACATAATCAGCACTATGCAGCCTATTAAAGTCTAGCCAATATGCATTGACCAATTTCTGATATAGCCTCACTCTAAGCTTAATAGAGAAGCTTTGCCATACACTTATATTCAAATAGCTGTTAACTATAGCTGTTAACTGCGCCTGAAATTACTTCTGATAAAGCAATCGCAATATATACAATAAACAGACTATAAATAAAATTCTTATTCTCTGTAGTTGCTGCGTCCACCAATTTTTTCGATACGATTGCTATTGCAATATTACTAAGTGAAATCACGGAGAGAAGAACTGTTAAAAGAAATAAATGGCGCTTTTGATCCTTTATATTTTCAAAAACCCATTTGATTGTATACGAAATATTTTTATTCACCAATCATACTCCTTTTAAGAAATATGCCATAAAAAAAGTCCGGTTCATACAGGACTTTTTTGTTTGAAGATTATAACATTTGATTGAAATTAATTTTTACCATTGCCATTACCATTACCATTACCATTGCCATTACCATTGCCATTACCGTTGCCGTTGCCATTTTCAGCATTGTTATTGCCACCTGAGTTGCCAGGAGAATCTTGATCACCATTACCCCATCCATTATTCCCCTTATAAGAGCCCGGATTGGCTATTTGCTCTTCTGGTTTTAAAACAATAACATCAATTTCTGGTTTTACATATGTTTTCATATTATCACTCTCCTATGTATAAGCCTTCTTATAAAGTATTGTACCATAGGTATTTTATTGTGTAAAATATAATTTATAAAATAATGGAAATATTTCAAAATCCAACATCCTATGTAAATATGATGAGAACATTCATTTTCCATAGCTTAAGCTAAGTCTATTTTTGTTCGTAATATGCATCAAAGACCTTATCTTAGATATAATATAGCTTTTTATAGGTGAAACTGTTATAATGAAGCCTGAATTGGCGTAAAAGTGGAGGTGTGGTGAATGAAACGAATATCATCGGAACAATCACATTTAATTAACATATTAAAAAGCTCATTGCATGCAAATGCATTGGTGTATGATGCGAAGTCTATAGATCTGTCACGTCTGCATTGGGAGAAGATTCTTATGATGGCAAAAAATCATGCGGTACTTTCTCTCCTATATGATACATTAAATAGAGACAACAACTTTCCCAGAGATATGTTTAATGAGGTTCAAAAGATAAGTAGACAGGTGGTTCTTCAAAACTACCGACTTCTATATTTAACGAACTACATTGTGAAACTACTCGAATATCAGCAAATCAAAGTAATCGTACTGAAAGGGGCTGCGACTGCTAACTTATATCCGGTACCGGAACTAAGAAAAGCAGGAGATATTGATCTTCTGGTCGCTAGAAAAGAGGATTTTCAAAGAGCTTGTGATACGTTGCAGCAGCAGGGCTTTGAAATTCAAGAGGAACAAACTGTTAATCATCATCTTGTATTTAAAACTAAGGATGGAGTGGAGATTGAATTACATACCATGTTAGCTGAGCCATTTGACAGCCCAAGGGTAAATAAGTATCTTAGTAATTTGGCATTAGAATATTACGATCATAGTATGATTGAAAATGTCTTGGGAAGCTATCTACCTGTACCTGAGGATGCTTATCATGCATTTCACCTGCTTCTTCACATGCTTCAGCATTATCTTGGATCTGGTTTTGGTCTGAAATTGCTATGTGACTGGGTTGTGTTTTGGAACAGGGATGTTTTAGAGAAAGATGTGGATAAGTTTCATTCGATTGTTAACAGTTGTGGATTAAATGGTTTCATGGAACGAGTTACAGCAACTTGTGTATATTATCTCGGGCTTGAGGAACATCGTGTTCGTTTTCTTGATATGGCAACACAAAACAAAGAGGGGATCGAGAATTTCATGATGGAAACATTGGAATCGGAGGAGTTTGGAAAATCATCAGCGGATCGAATGCTGGTGCTGAGAGGAACCTCGCCATTTCATTATGTCCGGGAGTTTCATCATCAGATGTGTTTAAACTACCTGACTGCTAGTAAGTTTTTCATTTTATGGCCTGTGTTATGGATAATGACTCTATTAAGATTTCTCAACAATAACCGTAAGATTAGAAAAACTTCACTGTGGGCAATTTTGCATATGACCAATATTAGGAGTAAAAATAAAGAAAATCTGCATTTGTTTCAAGCAAATCAGAATATCAAAAGAAGAGGAAAGCTTCTTGATAAATAGGAGTTTTTAGGAGGTAAAATAGATGTACATGTTGCGTAATGCAGCAGGCATATATTGGCTTGTGAAAATAAATCAACAGGATTCTGATTACTGTGCACCTATGACTATAAATGAATGTGGTGCTATCATTTGGAATGGGTTAACGGTAGGATTAACGATAGATGAATTATCCGATCTGCTTCAGAAACAATTCGGAATCGAAAAAGAGGAAGCTGTAACGGATGTAAAACATTTTCTGGAGAAACTTACGAATTATGGGATTGAGCTACCTGTTCAGCAAGATGGAAGCTGCATCTAAATGCGAATAAATAACTATAACAAGTATGATAACTAACTTTAGTATATAATAAGTAAAGTGGAGATCAAAGAAATTACGGAACTAAATATTGAGCTTCCGCTAGACTATATGGACAAGGATTATGAACTGATATCTCTCTCAAAATAATGATACAAATGGTAACAATTCAGATGACGAATAGCGAAACTTATACAAAGGCATGACTGCGAACAAAATGGGAGAGATTGATGTTTAAAGTATGATAAAAAGAACAGTAGGTAGGATTCGATAAAACTAATATGGACAATTACGTTAAGTGAAATAGGATAGGATTTTTGGTTTTATTTTTAAGGAGTTACTATTGTTAAAGAAATGTTTATATTGCACTGATAAAAGAAGTTTAATTACCATATTCCATGTACTATGCCCCATTTCCCCTGCATACAATGTAACAACAACGATAATAAGGGGGAATGCGTTCCGTCCGGGTGGTAGGGAACGCAGACACTATGAAAGGCTATATAGAGGAACGGGCGGTTGAAATTGCAAATTATATCATCGACTATAATGCGACTGTGAGGCAAACCGCGAAACAGTTCGGCATTTCAAAGTCAACCGTACATAAAGACGTAACAGAACGTCTAGCACAAATTAACCCGGCCCTTGCGAATAAGGCACGGGTGGTCTTGGACCTCAACAAGTCAGAACGCCATATCAGAGGTGGCATGGCAACTAAGGAGAAATATCTCCATAAAACATCGAGATACAATCAAGCTTATTAATTGTGGTTAGGCAAGGTATTTCTATCACAGCTTACCGGCTGTATGGAGATACCTTTTTGCTGTTGTCATGAAATAGTTTGTTTAAAATTTGTCAATAGGCTATTTGAGCCTTTTGATATTTTATTTAAAAAAATTTAAAAATAGTTAAATATATTACTATAATTTTCGGACAAAATGTGATATAATTTACTATGCGTGTAACGCTACAAAACATATTTCTCCATTATGAATTGTAGACAGCTTTGTGACCAGTTATACAACGCCACTAAAATTTTATTCCAGTGGGAATAAACACAAAATATAGAAAGAGGGAAATGGTTATGGGTAGGACAACATTTATGGGTGGAATCCATACTTATGACGGTAAGGAGCTGTCAAAGGATAAACCCATTACAGTTTTATTACCGAAGGGGGAACTCGTTTTTCCGATGTCTCAACACATAGGAGCCCCTGCAAAACCTGTAGTTGCAAAAGGTGACAAGGTTCTAGTCGGCCAGATCATTGGTGAAGCTGGCGGATTTATTTCATCTAACATTATTAGCTCAGTCTCCGGTACAGTAAAAGCAATTGAAAAGAGGTTAACTGTATCTGGAGAGATGAAAGATTCCATCATTGTTGAAAATGATAATGAATACAAATCAGTCGAAGGTTTTGGTAAAGAAAGAGATTATAAGAAGTTAACGAAGGACGAAATCAGAGCTATTGTGAAAGAGGCTGGAATTGTTGGCCTTGGTGGAGCAGGTTTCCCAACCCATGTGAAGCTGACACCAAAAGAGGATAGCAAGATAGATCATGTTCTTGTCAATGCAGCAGAATGTGAACCTTATCTTACCTCTGATTACCGTTTGATGATGGAAGAGCCGGAGAAATTGATAGGAGGCTTAAGAATTATTCTTAGCCTGTTTGCGAATGCAAAGGGTGTTATTACAATCGAAGATAACAAACCAGAAGCTGCACAAAAATTGAAAGCTCTAATTCAACCTCAGGACAAAATTGAAGTTCAGGTAGTACAAACAAAATATCCACAAGGTGCAGAACGTCAGCTGATTAATGTAGTTACGGGAAGAGAGTTCAATTATAAGAAGTTGCCTTCTGATGTAGGCTGTATTGTAGACAACGTGGATACTGTGATCTCCATCTATAATGCGGTAGCATTAAGCACGCCGTTAATTAGAAAGATTTTAACTATTACAGGTGATGCTGTAGTAAACCCTGGTAATTTTAACGTAAGAACCGGTACTAACTATGAAGAGGTAATCGATGCAGCAGGAGGATTTAAGCAAAAACCAGAAAAAATCCTATCCGGTGGTCCAATGATGGGACAAGCTTTATTCTCCATACAATTGCCGGTGATGAAGACATCGTCCTCTATCGTAGCATTCCTGAAGGATCAGGCTGCAGTACAGGAGGAGCCTTGTATCCGTTGCGGAAGATGTATTGCAGCCTGTCCGAATAATCTTGCTGCACAAAAACTTGCTGCTTGTGCTGCCCGTTCTGATGAAGAAAACTTTATTAAGTTACATGGATTGGATTGTTGTGCTTGTGGTTGCTGTACCTTTGTATGTCCTGCAAAACGCAGTCTTACGGTAAACATTATGCAGACAAAACAGAGTATTCTTTCACGTAAAAAGGCTTAATTATAAGGCACATATGCAATTATATTAGAAAGAGGTGTAAACTTTGAGCGATTTATTTCATGTATCGGCAGCTCCTCACATCAGAGAGTCGGTAACAACAAGAAATATCATGCGGGATGTGGTTATAGCCTTAATTCCAGCCAGTTTATTTGGTGTTTATAATTTTGGTTTACAGGCATTGTTGATCATAGCAATCAGTATCTTATCCTGTGTTCTAACAGAGTATTTATATTGTAAATTTATGAAGATAAGCAGAAAACAAGGTGATTATAGTGATGTCGTTACCGGTTTACTGTTAGCTCTAAACCTTTCGGTGAATGTACCTTGGTGGATACCTGCCATGGGTGGTATATTTGCCATATTGGTTGTAAAAATGTTGTTTGGTGGTATTGGACAGAACTTTATGAATCCTGCCCTAGCAGCCCGTATCTTCTTATTAATCAGCTTTCCGGTAAGAATGACGGATTATGTAGTAGAAAAGATTTCATCTGATGCAGGAATTTTTACTCAACTTACGGGCGGAGCAATAGCCCTCGATGGAGTATCCGGCGCTACTCCTTTAGCTGCAATTCGAGCAGGTGAAACTGTTGATATAGTAAAGATGTTTCTTGGTAATATCGGTGGTACCATAGGCGAGACAAGTGCATTAGCAATTTTACTTGGTGCAGCATATTTGGTATTACGTAAGGTAATATCCCTTCGAATTCCAGTAAGTTATTTGGTGTCCTTTATGATATTTATCCTATGCTTTGGTGGTAAAGGTCTTGATTTAAATTTTATCCTGGGACAGTTATTGGGAGGCGGTTTACTTCTTGGCGCATTCTTCATGGCTACAGATTATGTAACAAGTCCAATTACGAAGAGAGGACAAATTGTATTTGGTGTCTGTCTTGGTCTTTTAACAGGTCTATTTCGTTTGTTGGGTGGTTCCGCAGAGGGAGTATCATTTGCAATTGTATTCTGTAATATGTTAGTTCCGTTAATTGAAAAGGCAACACTTCCAAGACCTTTTGGAAAGGAGCGTGTAAGCCGTGAAAAATAATACGATGTTGAAGGATGCAATTATCCTGTTCTTAATTACCTTAATCTCGGGTTTGGCTCTGGGATATGTTTATGAAATCACCAAAGAACCAATCAAGCAGAGAGAAATTGAAGATAAATTGGCAGCATATCAGTTGGTATTTCCTGAGGCAGAATCCCTAACTACAGAAGAAACACTAACAGCCCTCGGTACGCAAACAGACTTAACAAGTTTAAACGCTGAATATAATGGTATTACAATAGACGAGATAACGGCAGCATATAAGAGCAATAACGAGATGTCAGGTTATATTATTAAGGTTACAACAAATCAAGGTTATAAGGATTTGATCACTCTGGCAATCGGTTATTCTACAGCAGGTGTGATAACAGGTGTTGAAACTTTAGCCATTAATGAAACTGCCGGACTTGGTCAATTAGCTGATGAACCTGAGTTTAAAGATCAATTTAAAGATAAGAATGTGGAACAATTTAGTGTTGTAAAAACGGGAGCTTCCTCAGATGATCAAATTGATGCGATCAGTGGTGCAACAATTACCTCTAGGGCTGTTGTCAATGCAGTGAATGCGGGAATTGATTTTCTGACTGAAAATGCTTCAGAGTTCGGAGGTGGAGCAAATGAATAAATATATCGAACGACTAAGTAATGGTATTATTAAAGAAAATCCAACGTTTATCATTATGCTTGGTATGTGTCCGACCCTCGCAGTAACTACCTCTGCCATCAATGGAGCAGGAATGGGGCTAACAACCACTGCTGTATTGGCAATGTCGAATCTGCTTATAGCTGCTCTGCGTAAAATAATCCCGGATAAGGTAAGAATTCCGGCTTATATTGTAGTAGTTGCTTCTTTAGTAACCATTGTAGAGCTTTTATTAAAGGCTTATATACCGGTATTAAATCAAGCACTTGGTATCTATATTCCATTAATCGTTGTAAACTGTATTATTCTTGGCCGTGCTGAGGCATATGCAGCAAAAAATCCGATTGGATTATCCTTGTTTGATGGTATCGGTATGGGACTCGGATTTACCATAGCACTTACCATCATTGGAGCATTTCGTGAAATTTTAGGAAATGGAACTATATTTGATTTTCAAATCATGCCCAGCTCCTATGAACCGATTTCTATCTTCATACTTGCACCGGGTGCTTTCTTTGTCTTGGCAATACTTACAGCACTACAAAATAAATTCAAATTACCTTCTGCTACGAATGGATCTGGGAATAAAGCCGGGCTTGCCTGCGGAGGAGATTGTTCCCACTGCGGAGGCAACGTTTGCTCTACAAACCGCGATATGATTAAGGAAGATAAGAAAACGGATGCAGTAAATAAATCTACAAAGAAGGAGGATTGATTTAGATGAAAGAGTTAATAATCGTTTTGATTGGAGCAGCGCTCGTTAATAACGTAGTACTAAGTCAATTCCTTGGCTTGTGTCCTTTCCTTGGCGTTTCTAAGAAAACAGAAACAGCGGCAGGAATGGGATTTGCAGTTATCTTCGTTATAACCATAGCTTCGGCGTTAACCAGTTTAATTTATAGCTACATTTTGGTTCCTGCAGAATTGCAGTATTTACAGACAATCGTCTTTATTTTAGTAATAGCCGCATTGGTACAATTTGTAGAGATGGTTTTAAAGAAATACACACCCTCTTTATATAATGCGCTCGGCGTATATTTGCCACTGATCACTACAAACTGTGCAGTGCTCGGTGTAGCGTTAATAAATGTACAAAAGGATTATAACGTAGTGACTGGAATAGTAAATGGATTTGGTACTTCCACAGGATTTACCATTGCAATTATCATTATGGCAGGTATTCGGGAACGGATTGAATATAATGATGTACCAAAATCCTTCCAAGGCTCTCCAATCGTTTTGATTACTGCAGGTCTGATGGCTATGGCTTTCTTCGGATTTGCCGGCCTAATATAAGGAGGAAATCATATGATGATACAATTACTTACGGGGGCGGTTCTTATTAATCTACAGAGTTTAGGAATGGCAACCTTAATTGTCGGTATGACCGGATTAATCATAGGATTGCTGCTTGGAATTGCTGGTAAGAAGTTTGCTGTTGAGGTAGATGAAAAAGAATCCCAAGTAAGAGCACTATTACCCGGTAATAACTGTGGTGGCTGCGGTTTTGCGGGCTGTGATGGATTAGCAAAAGCAATAGCAGAGGGGAATGCCCCTATCAACGCCTGTCCGGTTGCGAATCAAGATGCTTACACTGAAATAGGTAAAGTAGTTGGTAAGGAAGCGACCGCCAGTGAAAAGAAAGTTGCCTTTGTAAAATGCGCCGGAACCTGCGATAAGACTGAAGTAAAATATGAGTATTATGGAATACAGGATTGTAAGAAAGCAGCGATGGTTCCGGGTAAAGGAAATAAAAAATGTAGTTATGGATGTATGGGTTTTGGCTCTTGCGTTAAGGTATGTGCGTTTGATGCCATTCATATCGTTGACGGTATTGCGGTAGTAGATAAAGAAAAATGTAGTGGTTGCAGTTCTTGTGTAGCACAATGCCCACTATCTTTAATCGAACTGGTACCTAAGAAAGCTAGAACCTTAGTTGCATGTAATTCCAAAGATAAGGGTAAAGATGTCAAAGCAGCCTGCTCAGCAGGATGTATCGGATGTAAGCTTTGCGAGAAAGCTTGTGAGTTCGATGCTATTCATGTTCAGGATAATCTAGCCTATATTGATTACAGCAAATGTACAAACTGCGGCAAATGCGTGGGTGTATGTCCTGTAAAAGTTATCAATCTGAAACAAGCTTAACAAAATAAAAGCATGTAGTAACCCAAAAAGACTAGGTTGCTACATGCTTTATTATTTATTTTCTCCAAACTAATGTGGATTTTGGTGACACTTAAGTAGGGCGAAATTCCTTTTATTATTACTATTTTCATACTTGTATAATAACAAATTATGCTTTAAAATGAAATTAAATGTAAATGAAATATTTACTTATGATTAAAGTAGATATATAAAAAATAAGAACTATTATATTGTAGTTCTTATGATACGAAAGACAAAATCGGCAAGACAGGGAGGGACGAGTATGGTACAAGCTTATAATCATATGATTGAAACCTATAATGCTAAGAATGAAATCAGATACCATGCTCATAAAAGAGGGGAACTTAAAAGAATTTATAGTAGTATAGTTAATACTAGTAAGCAAACTCCTGTCTATAAAATTAATCTCTCCAATGAAAGTCAGGTCTATGCTCTTGGTATAAAAGAGGCAGCATTAAATATAAAGAATAAACTGGAAGAAATTACAGACCCGCCAGAAGAAAGTATCTTTATGAGCAAAAGTGTTTATGTAAGCGATGAAGAAGTACTTAGTGCGAAACTTCTTACTGATGACACGAAGCAATTGCCAGAGATGCTAACTATGAAGTTACATAATTTAGCCTCAAACCAGGTGAACAAAGGAAAGGAATTATATCGGGATTTATCTGGATTATCTGTTGGGGTGTATGCTTTTCGTATCTACTTGAAGGATCAAAGCCATAATTTAAGCTACGAAGTAAAAAAAAGAGTTAATAATCTCGAAAACCAGAATCAAATCGCTCAAATTATTAATAAAGCTGATCTTGGTATTATTGCTTCTGTCGAAAATCATGGACGAAACTTTAACAGTATTAAATTAGAAGCAGATTTTCCGGGAAATTTCGGTGAAAGAAGCTTTACCTTAGAAGATATCGGTGAACAAGATACTGGAGTAGTTGAATACTTGGGTTTAAATCGATTGCATGCGGCAGGAAAAGGAGCACTGTTTGATCTAAACAATACCCATAAAGTAGCATATACGAACACCTTTTCCATTGACAATATACTTCAAATTAGTTTAAAAAAAGCCAGTGAAGATCCGGTAGAGATTAAGCTGGTTCCGGACGGAAATAAAATACTTAATCACATAGAGAAAGTAGCGGATACTTATAATGAATTAGTAAATGTAGCGAAAGCTCGTACTGAGGAGACCCTGGAACACAACAGAGCATTAAAACTACTAAAAGAGCTTCAAGGTTTATCGAAAGTCTATCATAATGAATTAGAAGCCTGTGGAATATCCATCTCAGAGGAGGGGAGAATGCAGGTAGATGAAACCTTAGCTTATCAAGCAGCTGCGGATGGAGGAATGGAGAGTCTGTTTCAAAGAAAAAACGGATTCATTGCAAGACTCACTGAAAAAGCAGCCTCTATTGCAATCAATCCGATGGAATATCTTGATCAAACAATTGTTACATATCCAAATCATAGACAATTGGGATTTACAAATCCGTATGTAACTTCAATCTACAGTGGAATGTTGTTTAATTCATATTGTTAATCCTTGATTTTACAAATTCGCTTGGGGTAATACCCAGGCGTTTTTTGAATATACGGCTAAAATAGTTTGGATCCTTATAGCCCACTAAAAAACATACTTCTTTTACGGTTAAATTAGAATTAGATAGTAATTCCTTTGCTTTTCTCACTCGTAACATGGAAAGCCAGTCAACAAAGTTAAAACCGGTAGTTTTCTTGATCAATTTACTAAAATATTGAGGGCTGATATTAACTTGTTCGGCAACATTCTCAAGAGAAATATCTTCGGTATAATGAGCCTCTAGGTATTCCCGGGTAGCAGTTACTATTTTATTTGTATAATTTATAGTATTCTTAGAAGCAACATGTCCTGTAATTAATATAAATGTTCTGTAAGCCCATTCTTCAAGTTCTTTACCTGAAACTGCTGATAATTCCTGTGCTAGACTGATATAATGTATGAAATCATGATCAACCATTTCATCAATTCGTTTCGCTTGGTTTGCAAGTACTAAAATTTCGAGAATTCGGTTTCGTTTCGTCTCATCATTCAATGGTGAAAGAAGATTCATAAGTAAAACAAAATAATCATAAGCAGTTGCCTTTTGCAAACGAATTGCTTCTATCATCTGCTTTTGTGCCAAAATGTAATCAAAATTTCTACTCTCAAAGGCATGGTCTCCAATATCAGTAACATGAAGGGACTGACCTCTCTGGCAATAGCGAATACTTCGAAGAGCTTCGATAAAAGAGGTATACATAGACTCAATCGAATATAAGTTTCCGATTCCGATCGCTATCGATAAAGCAAGTTCACGGTGCATACTTTCTATTAATTTCTTTGCGTTATCATAAGCTTCTCTTTTTAAGTCGTCCGTGAAACTGGTTTCTTCTGTAGTAATAAGAACAATAATGCGGTTTGAAATATTTGGACCGATTACAATGCGAGTATCACTTAGCTGGTTACGAATAAAATTTGCAATGAAACGATCAGTGAGGTTAACATCAATTGCGGTGTTATTTTGAGTCTGATTCAAATCCACTAACATTAAGTACCCGTTATTGCTAATATCGAGCATATTTTGGAAGGCTAGTATTTCGCCTTGAGAACATCCTCGATAAAACATGAAAAATATAAAACTTCTCTCATTGTAAGAATAGATATCTTCTGGTGTAATAATTTGGTTTTTCAAAAGAATTTCCTTCTGTAAACTATCCCAAAATTCTTTCATTGTCATAGAGTTCTTTTCATTTGGGTTCGATATATTCATATATGCACACCCCCATTAGTGTTAAAATATCATGATACGTGTAGATTACACTTTATTATACCATGAATACAAGAATTTTGCACGACTAATTTGTTACAAAATAAATTTTTTGTCGAATTATGTTTGTAATGTTTTATTAACAAAAATGTATAAATTCTGCCACAGAAATGCCAATATGTAGGAATACCATAAACTCACAACACTGACAGAGATCACAGAAATGAGGGGTATTATGGAGAATAGAACCTATATAAAACATATATTACAAAGTGTTGTCGGTTTTCTCATCTTACTGATCACCATAATGATAACAAATAATTCCTCTCCAATTGTGAATTATTCGATTAATAATGAAATAAAGCAAGGATCAGTTCAGAGAATTTCAGATAATAATCCGGAAGATATTAATAGTCTGACAGCAGTGCATCCAAATTCTGCTACAAAGATCAGCGATGATACTTATTCCGGTACACAGTGGGCTTTAAATAATAATGGTTTCTATACCCATATCACAGGAATATACAGACAAGAAATTGCATCGACCCAAGATATTGATATGAATGCTTCAGAAGCTTGGGTAAAGTTAAATAAGAATAAAGATAAGCTTCGGGAAGTTGTAGTTGCCATTATTGATACCGGTGTGGATTATAAACATCCGGATTTAGCAGATAATATATGGGTCAATGAAAAAGAGACCCCGGATGATGGTATCGATAATGATGAGAATGGTTTTGTTGATGATATTTACGGATGGGATTTTTATAATAATGATAACACCGTTTGCCATTATCAATATGATGAAGAGGATGGGGTGTATGTGGCTTCCAATCAGGATAACGATGACCACGGAACCCATATAGCAGGAATAATTGCAGCAGTTGCCAATAATAATGTAGGTATTGCGGGCGTGGCATCCAATGTTAATGTAAAGATTATGGTTCTTAAAATAAACGGAGGTCCTTCCGGAACGGGTAATTTATCAAATGCAGTCAAAGCGGTTAAATATGCAGCCATGATGGGAGCCGATATCTGTAATATGAGTTGGGGTACTAGCCAATATAGTGAAGAATTAAAGACAGTGATCGAAGAATCAGATATGCTTTTTGTGGCATCCGCAGGAAACTCTGGTTCGAATAATAACAGCAGTCCAATATATCCAGCCAGCTATCGACTGGATAACGTAATATCAGTTACCTACTTAGATGCAAATGGTAAGTTGACGAATTTGTCAAATTATGGTGCAACGACGGTTGACATTGCAGCACCAGGAGAAGATATCTTCAGTACAGTGGTAGGAGCATATGCTACAATGAGTGGATCGTCCATGGCATCTCCGCAGGTCAGCGGTGTCGCTGCAATGTTATATTCGGTTACAGAGAATGCTTATCCTCAAAACATTAAAGAAATTATGATGGCGAAGATGAAACCGATTAAAGGTTTAGAAGGATTTATGATTAATCCTGGAATTCCGGATGCATTACAATCGGTGAATATGTCAGAAAGCCTGGCAGTTGATACAGAGGAACCGGATGTAACCTTGAATATGATCTATGATAAGTCACAGTTTTTGGTACCCGTAGTTGCCATGGATAAAGGTGGTTCCGGTATTCGAGTAATCAAGTGGTTGAATGGTGAAAAAAAGGAGTCGGATTTTAATCGTGGGATGAATGGAACGAAAGTCACGGATGATCCGGTAGTTTTTAAAAAGGCAGGAACTTATACCTTCTATATAAGTGACTACGCTGGTAATTCGGTAATTCAAACATGTATCATTGAAGATGATAAAAAAGAGCCGGACATCGTATCTACTTATACAGTCGAAGATAATTACTTAAATCGAACTATAACGGTTAGAGTAAACGATAAACAAAGCGGTGTAAAGAAAGTAAAGTACTTGGCAGGGGAGAGATCCATGGAGGATTTCCTTGGCGCAGGATCTGGATATGAGATTAAACTAATCGGTGGAAAAGGTGTCTTTCAAGTAAATAAAGATGGAATATACAGTATCTATGCGATTGATTACCGTGGTAATACGAAGGTTTACCATCTTAATGTTAAAACGATAAAAGCAACCGAAATAAAATTTGTTCGAAATGAGAAGATAATGGTGCTTGGAGAGCAATATCCGTTAAGAGCTTTTCTAAAGCCGTTAAATACTACGGATAAAGTAACCTATACCAGCTCTAATTCGGCCATTGCTTTCGTAACTACCAACGGTAAAGTAGTTGCTAAAAAAGAAGGTAGAGTAACTATCACAGCCAAAACTTCCAGTGGAAGGATCGTCACATGCGTAATTATCGTGAAGAGAGAATAGAATATTACTTACATTATTATATTATAATATTATTACATCAGATCAGGGTACAAGAGAGTATCCTGATCTGAACTTGATTCTGACCTTAATATAGAAGAAATAAAATGATATCATATAAGAATTTCCTAATGTGAGTATTATCGAGTAAAGGGAAATCCTAAGTTCGACTTAATTTGATTAATAAATTGAAAAATAATCGCTACATAATGTTAAATACCATATCAAATAGTTTTGGGTTAAAATGTAAAATGATGTGTGAAATAAAAAATGATGCGTTGAAATATAAAATCATGTGTTGTAATAAAAAAGGATGTGTTGAAAGATAAAATGATGTGTTGAAAGATAAAATGAAGTGTTGAAATAAAAAATGATGTATTGAAATGAAAAAGTAGAATAGACAGATATATTATAAAGTGGTATGATAAAAATAAGACAAAGTTGTATGATAGAACAGAATAATAGCGGAAAAAAGCTCTGACAAAAAATGTGTTGACGTGGAAACATTGGTATGTTATATTAGATAAGCGAAGAAAGAGGGCTTTTTTTTTATGCCCTAAAAAGTACCTCTTATCGAAACAAGTGATAATGCGCTACTAAGAGAAATCGGAGGTGGAAGTAATGCGCGTAAAGATTACATTGGCATGTACAGATTGCAAGCAACGTAATTACAACATGACGAAAGAAAAGAAGACACATCCAGACAGAATGGAAACTAAGAAGTATTGTAAGTTCTGTAGAACCCACACAACGCACAAGGAAACAAAATAATTATATCTGAAAGGACGTATAGACATGGGAGAAATGGCAAACACTACAGCGGAAAAAGCTCCAAAGAAAAGCTGGTTAAAGGGCTTGAAGGCTGAATTTAAAAAAGTTGTTTGGCCCGACAAAGAGGCTCTTACAAAAAGGTCATTTGCTGTCATAATCATTACCGCAATCTTAGGTATAATTATAGCTGTATTGGATTTTCTTATCAGATCCGGTATTGACTTCATAATAGGATAAGGGTGAGATGATATGTCAGATGCAAAATGGTACGTTGTTCACACCTATTCTGGGTATGAGAACAAGGTAAAAGCTAACATCGAGAAAACAATCGAAAACAGAAAGCTGCAAGACCAAATCGTCGAAGTATCTGTTCCGATGCAGGACGTTATTGAAGTTAAAAATGGTGTTAAGAAACGAGTACAAAAGAAGATGTTCCCTGGTTATGTGCTACTCAAGATGGTCATGAATGACGATGTATGGTATGTAGTACGTAATACAAGAGGCGTAACAGGCTTTGTTGGTCCCGATTCTAAGCAACCGGTTCCGTTATCGGAAATTGAAATGCGTAGCATGGGAATTAAGGGCGATGAAGTTGTGATTGAATTTGAAATTGGTGATACCGTAACAGTAATCTCCGGCGTATGGGAGAATACCGCAGGCGTTATCAAACAGATCAATACACACAAGCAAATTGTTACAATCAGCGTGGATATGTTTGGACGTGAAACGCCGGTTGAGATCAGTTTTAGCGATGTAAAGGTACGCAAATAATTAAGACATCCTTGAAGGCATTGTAAAGGTTAGTAACTTACGGTAAGACGAGTGGGAGGGAAATCCCCGCAAACACCACATTATTCAGGAGGTATGCTATAATGGCAAAAAAAGTAACAGGATATATCAAATTACAAATCCCTGCTGCAAAGGCAACTCCGGCACCACCGGTTGGTCCGGCGCTTGGTCAGCATGGTGTGAACATTGTTCAGTTCACAAAAGAATTTAATGCAAGAACATCCGATCAAGAAGGAATGATTATTCCAGTAGTAATCACAGTATATGCAGACAGAAGCTTCAGCTTCATCACAAAAACTCCACCTGCAGCAGTATTATTAAAGAAAGCATGTAACTTAAAATCCGGTTCCGCAACACCTCACAAGACTAAGGTAGCTACAATTACCAAGGCTGAGGTTAGAAAAATTGCAGAGTGGAAAATGCCAGACTTAAACGCAGCAAGTATTGAAACTGCTATGAGCATGATCGCAGGTACTGCTAGAAGTATGGGTATCACAGTAGTAGACTAATTAAGAACGTAACAGCATAATTGAAAGAGATTATGTGATTTAGAATCTAAAAACGTGGGAGGAAATGCCGGACATGTTTTTGTCTAGCAGCCGAATGGAAAACATGAGGCGACGGATTATAAAGGTTAGCTTATCCGTTTTCTTCCGATATAACCACTAGGAGGTTTATAGAATGAAAAGAGGAAAGAAATATACTGATTCTGCCAAGTTAATTGACAGAGCAGTTCAATATGATGCATCAGAAGCAATCAGCTTAGTAAAGAAAGCAGCTGTTGCTAAATTTGATGAAACAATCGAAGCTCACATCAGATTAGGTGTTGATGGACGTCACGCTGATCAACAAGTTCGTGGTGCGGTAGTATTACCTCACGGAACAGGTAAAACTGTACGTGTGTTAGTATTTGCTAAGGGAGATAAAGTAAATGAAGCTCTCGCAGCAGGCGCTGATTTTGTTGGTGGTGAGGAATTAGTTCCTAAAATCCAAAACGAAAACTGGTTTGAATTCGATGTAGTAGTAGCAACTCCTGACATGATGGGCGTTGTTGGTCGTTTGGGCCGTGTACTCGGACCTAAGGGCTTAATGCCAAACCCTAAGGCTGGTACCGTTACTATGGACGTAACAAAAGCGGTTAACGACATCAAAGCCGGTAAGATTGAATATAGATTAGATAAAACAAATATTATCCATGTTCCGCTTGGTAAAGCTTCTTTTACAGAAGACAAGTTGAATGATAACTTCCAGACTTTAATCGGTGCTATCATTAAGGCTAAGCCATCCGCTGCAAAGGGTCAATATTTAAAGAGCGTAACATTAGCATCCACTATGGGTCCTGGCGTTAAGCTTAACACAGCTAAATTAAGCTAGTTATAAAAAAGTTTTTACGAAAAGAATTGACAAAGGTCCTGTGACCATGTTATAATCTTCTTCGTGAATAACTGCCGAAGACAGTAGGTGCCGTAAGGCATAAGGTGCTACCGCCTACCGAGGAGAGTTGGTTTTATATTATATTATAATGATATGATAAACCTCTTTCTGCTTTGGCGGGAAGAGGTTTTTTTATACAAGACAATAGAGCACGTTAGTAATGTGATCTATTGTAGGAATGCTATAAGGAGGTGTACAAACATGGCAAAAATTGAAATGAAACAACCTGTAGTTGAAGAAATTAAAGGATATGTTGCAACTGCAACATCTGCAGTATTAGTTGATTACCGTGGTTTAACCGTTACTCAGGATACAGAACTTCGTAAAAAGTTAAGAGAAGCAGGCGTTGTGTACAAGGTATACAAAAACACAATGTTAAACTTCGCATTCAAAGGAACTCAGTTCGAAGCATTATCCAAGCATTTAGAAGGACCAACAGCAGTAGCGTTTGGTTTGGAAGATGCAACTGCTCCTGCAAAAATCATCAATGATCAATTAAAGGCTATGCCTAAATTAGAATTTAAAGCAGGCGTAGTAGAAGGCAATTATTATGATGAGAAGGGTATTCAAGTTATTGCAACAATCCCTTCCAGAGAAGTTCTTATTTCCAGATTACTTGGAAGTATGCAGTCACCAATTACAAACTTCGCTCGTGTTATTAAGCAGATCGCTGAGAAAAACGAAGTAGCGTAAGTAATAGGACAAACTGGGGCTAAAATCCCGATATCCATAAACCATTAAATAAATAACGGAGGTAAATTAAAATGACAACTCAAGATTTTATCCAGGCAATTAAAGGCCTTACAGTATTAGAATTAAACGATTTAGTAAAAGCATGTGAAGAAGAATTCGGTGTATCCGCAGCAGCTGGTGTTGTTGTAGCAGGTCCTGCAGCAGTAGTAGAAGAAGAAGAGAAGACTGAATTCAACGTAGAGTTAACAGAAGTTGGTCCTAACAAGGTTAAGGTTATCAAAGTTGTTCGTGAAGCAACTGGCTTAGGCTTAAAAGAAGCTAAAGATCTTGTAGACGCTGCTCCTAAGATGTTAAAAGAAGGCGCAAACAAAGCAGAAGCTGAGGATATCAAGGCTAAACTTGAAGCAGAAGGCGCTAAAGTTACTTTAAAATAATTTCATAAACAATTGGGCGGGGGATATTACCTCCGCTCTTTTTTGTACCCATCAATAAACAAAATAAATATTTTTCACAAAGGATGTATATAGCAAATCATTTTATAGTAAATGACGAGATATAGAAATTTATTATATAAAGGAAGTATGTAATAGCAAAAAAGTGGCAAAAGTGTAAATAAGCATGACTCTGCATAAACTTAACACACTGAAGTATAGTAAGCACAATATTGAAATAGGGAGAAAATACGAATATAGCTGAGTAACAATGTCAATATAGTTACTCATAGGAGAAGAAGTTTGCTAATAAGTAGATATGTATAAGAGTTTAGACTAGAGTAAGTTAAATAAGTTACTTATATGAGAAAGCAAGACTAATATAGACTAACAGAAAAAGTATAATAGATAAGGTATCAAATGAGATAATGAATACGAAAAGAAATACATATAGAAGGCTCAAGTATGAAAAATCAGCAAAGTGATTATATGGTTGATTGTAAGTAGTCATCGTATATGGAATGGATTATTATGGAACGAATAGGATTTCAATTTATGATATATTTAAAATTATTCGTAAAAATAAAAAAAATCAACAAATTGTTGTTGACAGTTGAAAACAAGTATGCTAGTATGAAAGATGCACTATTGTGGTAGTGTATGCCTAATTACTATCATTATAGCATAGATAATCAAAAAAGAAAAGAATTATTTTAAAGATATATTCTTATAAAATATCAAGGGGTGAAAACGTCAATGGATAGAAACAGAATACGTCCAAGTAAAGTTGGAAATAACGTTAGAATGAGTTACTCCAAACAAAAGGAAGTACTGGAAATGCCAAATCTCATTGAAGTTCAGAAGGACTCATATCAGTGGTTTTTGGATGAAGGACTGAAAGAAGTATTTGATGATATTTCTCCAATCGCAGATTATAGTGGACATCTGAGCTTGGAGTTCGTCGATTTTACACTGTGTGAAGATGATGTTAAATATTCAATTGAGGAGTGTAAAGAAAGAGATGCAACTTATGCTGCTCCTTTGAAGGTTAAGGTTAGACTTCATAACAAGGAAAATAATGAAATCAACGAACATGATATCTTCATGGGTGATTTACCGTTAATGACGGAAACCGGTACCTTTGTAATCAATGGAGCAGAAAGAGTTATCGTAAGCCAGTTGGTACGTTCCCCCGGCATCTACTACGCAATTGATCATGATAAGATTGGTAAGAGACTATTTTCCTCAACTGTTATTCCGAACAGAGGAGCATGGTTAGAATATGAGACCGATTCCAATGATGTATTTTACGTACGTGTAGACCGGAATCGAAAAGTTCCGATTACTGTATTTATTAGAGCATTGGGATTTGGAACGAACGAAGAGATCAAACAATTATTTGGTGAAGAACCTAAAATTCTTGCCAGTTTAGCAAAAGACCCCAGTACCTCCAAGGATCCGTCCGGAAGCTATCAGGATGGTTTACTTGAGTTGTACAAAAAACTTCGTCCAGGTGAGCCGCTTGCAGTTGAGAATGCGGAGTCATTATTAAATAGTATGTTCTTCGACGCAAGAAGATATGATTTGGCGAAGGTTGGTCGTTATAAATTCAATAAGAAGCTTCATATGAAAAATCGTATTGTAGGCTTTGTATTAACTGAGGATGTAGTTGATACATCTACCGGTGAGATTATTGCAGAAGCAGGAACACAGGTTACAAAAGATCTAGCCATCCAGATTCAAAACGCTGCAGTGCCGGCTGTTATGGTACAAGCGGATGATCGTAATGTAAAAGTTCTATCTAATATGATGGTAGATATCGCTGCCTATGTTGATGTTGATAAAAAAGCTCTTGGTATCACAGAAGAGGTTTATTATCCTGTGTTAAAGAAGGTATTAGCAAATAATACATCAGCGGAAGAGATCAAAGATGCGATTAAGAAAAATATCAATGAATTAATACCTAAGCACATTACAAAGGAAGATATTATTGCTTCCATTAATTATAACATTCATCTGGAATATGGCATTGGCAATTCCGATGATATTGACCATTTAGGAAACAGAAGAATCAGAGCGGTTGGTGAGTTATTACAGAACCAATACAGAATCGGTCTTTCCAGAATGGAACGTGTTGTTAGAGAAAGAATGACAACTCAGGATTTAGAGGGAATTAGCCCCCAATCCTTAATTAATATTAAACCAGTTACTGCTGCAGTAAAAGAATTCTTCGGAAGTTCTCAGCTATCACAGTTCATGGATCAGCATAATCCGCTGGGCGAGCTGACTCATAAGAGACGTCTCTCCGCATTGGGACCTGGTGGTTTGTCCCGTGATAGAGCAGGATTCGAGGTTCGTGACGTTCACTATTCCCATTATGGAAGAATGTGTCCTATTGAGACGCCTGAAGGTCCTAACATCGGTTTGATCAACTCTCTTGCATCCTATGCAAGAATTAATGAATATGGCTTTATTGAAGCTCCTTATCGTAAGGTTGATAAAGCAGATCCAATGAATCCAAAAGTAACGGATGATGTCGTATATTTAACAGCTGACGAAGAGGATAAATATGTAGTAGCGCAGGCGAATGAAGAGCTAGATGCGGAAGGTTATTTCGTAGGAAGCACTATCTCCGGTCGTTACAAAGAAGAGACCTCTCAATATGATAAACATGTCATCGATTTAATGGACGTATCTCCTAAGATGGTATTCTCTGTTGCGACTGCGTTAATTCCTTTCTTGGAGAACGACGATGCGAACCGTGCGCTCATGGGATCCAACATGCAGCGTCAGGCAGTTCCGTTATTAATGACAGAAGCTCCTGTAGTAGGTACCGGTATGGAAGCGAAGACAGCAATTGACTCCGGTGTATGCGTGCTTGCAAGGAAAACAGGCGTTGTTGATCGTGTATCTGCAAAAGAAGTTGTAATAAAAAATGATGACAATACAAAATCTTCCTATCGTATGATTAAATTTGCAAGAAGTAACCAAGGTACCTGTATTAACCAGAGACCAATTGTAAAAAGAGGCGATCGGGTTGAAGCAGGCCAGGTAATTGCAGATGGACCTTCCACTTCTAAGGGTGAATTGGCATTGGGTAAGAATCCATTGATCGGTTTCATGACTTGGGAAGGCTATAATTACGAGGATGCTGTATTAATTAGTGAAAGACTTGTGCAGGAGGATGTATATACCTCTGTGCATATTGAAGAATATGAAGCTGAAGCCAGAGATACCAAACTAGGACCGGAAGAAATCACAAGAGATGTTCCTGGTGTTGGTGATGATGCATTAAAAGATCTGGATGAAAGAGGAATTATCCGTATCGGTGCTGAAGTTCGTGCCGGAGATATCCTGGTTGGTAAAGTAACTCCTAAGGGAGAAACAGAGCTGACTGCAGAAGAAAGATTATTAAGAGCAATCTTTGGTGAGAAAGCTAGAGAAGTTAGAGATACCTCTCTTCGTGTACCTCACGGTGAGTATGGTATTATTGTAGATGCGAAAGTATTTACAAGAGAAAATGGAGACGAATTATCTCCTGGAGTAAATGAAACCGTACGTGTTTACATTGCACAGAAAAGAAAGATCCAGGTTGGTGACAAGATGGCTGGTCGTCACGGTAACAAGGGTGTTGTTTCTAGAGTATTACCTGCAGAAGATATGCCTTTCTTACCAAATGGTAGACCGTTAGACATCGTATTAAATCCTCTGGGTGTACCTTCCCGTATGAACATCGGACAGGTACTTGAAATTCATCTTTCCCTAGCTGCTAAAGTTCTTGGTATCGATATTGCTACACCTGTATTTGATGGTGCAAATGAGTTTGATATTATGGATACTTTAGAGATAGCAAATGATTATGCGAATTCCAATTGGGATGATTTCGATAAAAAATATAGAGATCTCTTAGATCCAGGCTTTATGGATTATTTAGAGAAAAATCAACAGAGCAGAGAACAATGGAGAGGCGTTCCAATCAATCGTACCGGTAAAGTAAGATTAAGAGATGGTAGATCCGGAGAATATTTTGATGGCGCTGTTACAGTAGGTTTCATGCACTACCTAAAACTCCATCACCTTGTTGATGATAAGATCCATGCACGTTCCACAGGTCCTTACTCCTTAGTAACACAACAGCCGTTGGGTGGTAAAGCTCAATTCGGTGGTCAGAGATTCGGTGAGATGGAGGTTTGGGCACTGGAAGCTTATGGTGCTGCATACATTCTTCAAGAAATATTAACCGTAAAATCCGATGATGTTACCGGTCGTGTGAAGACCTATGAAGCAATTATCAAAGGTGAGAATATATCGGATCCTGGTATTCCAGAATCGTTCAAGGTTCTCTTAAAAGAACTTCAATCCTTAGCTTTGGACGTAACTGTTCTTGATGAGAACGGTAGTGAAGTGAAGATGACAGAAACCATTGATTACGGTGATTCAGATTTAACACCATTAATCGAAGGTGATAATAGTTTCCGTTATGACGAAGGCTATGAAGAAGCAGGCTTTACTCAAGGTACTGTAGAAGATTTGGATGCAGAGATTTTTGATATATATGAAGATGAACCGGAAGAACTTCTGGAAGAAGAGATATTTGAAGATGAAGAGGAACCTACAGACATGTGTCCTAATTGCGGTGCTATTGTAGCTGAGGGCAGTAAACGTTGTAAGGCTTGTGGGCAGTCCTTAACCGATAAGTAACAGAGTTTATGAATGAAGGGAGAGCCAAAAGATGCCTGAAATTTTGAATAATAGCGATCAAGAAATAACCTATGACGCAATTAAAATTGGTTTAGCTTCACCTGAAAAGATTAGGGAGTGGTCAAAAGGCGAAGTAAGAAAGCCTGAGACAATAAACTATAGAACCCTGAAACCTGAAAAAGATGGTCTGTTCTGTGAAAGAATATTTGGACCAAGTAAGGATTGGGAGTGTCATTGTGGTAAATACAAGAAGATAAGATATAAAGGTGTAGTTTGTGATCGCTGTGGTGTTGAGGTTACGAAAGCCAGTGTCCGCAGAGAGAGAATGGGCCACATTGAACTTGCTGCTCCGGTATCCCATATTTGGTATTTTAAAGGGATCCCAAGCCGTATGGGTCTGATTCTTGATTTATCACCAAGAACATTAGAAAAAGTATTATATTTTGCATCCTATATTGTACTCGATAAGGGTAGTACTGAGCTTCAATACAAGCAAGTATTAAACGAGAAGGAAAAGCAAGAAGCGATTGAGAAATATGGTTACAACAGCTTCCGACTCGGAATGGGTGCAGAAGCAATCCAAGAGTTATTACAAGCAATTGACTTGGAGAAGGAATCCAAGGACTTAAAGAGAGGTCTTAAGGATTCAACAGGTCAAAAGCGTGCTAGAATCATAAAAAGATTAGAAGTAGTAGAAGCATTCCGTGAATCCGGCAACAAACCGGAATGGATGATCTTAACCGTGATTCCTGTTATTCCTCCGGATTTAAGACCGATGGTTCAGTTAGATGGTGGACGTTTTGCTACCTCTGATATGAATGATTTATACCGTAGAATTATCAATCGTAACAATCGTCTGAAGAGACTGTTAGAGCTGGGTGCTCCGGACATTATCGTTCGTAATGAGAAGAGAATGCTTCAGGAAGCAGTAGATGCTCTGATTGATAACGGAAGAAGAGGAAGACCGGTTACTGGACCTGGTAATCGTGCGTTAAAATCTCTTTCCGATATGTTAAAAGGTAAGCA
The DNA here is from genome assembly GCA_029238935.1 of Herbinix sp. GTDB lineage: Bacteria > Bacillota > Clostridia > Lachnospirales > Lachnospiraceae > Mobilitalea. The sequence goes on along the minus strand of JAQZBN010000001.1, from coordinate 11,133 downwards.
AGGACGTTTCCGTCAGAACCTTCTCGGAAAGCGTGTTGACTATTCCGGACGTTCCGTTATCGTTGTAGGACCAGAACTTAAATTATATCAATGTGGTCTTCCAAAAGAAATGGCTATTGAGTTATTTAAACCATTCGTTATGAAGGAGCTGGTTGCTAGAGGAACCGCTCATAATATAAAATCTGCGAAAAAGATGGTTGAGAGATTACAATCTGAAGTATGGGACGTATTAGAGGAGGTTATTAAAGAACATCCTGTTATGTTAAATCGTGCTCCTACGCTTCATAGACTTGGTATTCAGGCATTTGAACCAGTACTTGTTGAAGGTAAAGCAATTAAACTTCATCCACTGGTATGTACTGCTTATAATGCGGACTTCGATGGTGACCAGATGGCGGTGCATTTACCGCTTTCCGTAGAAGCTCAAGCAGAGTGCCGTTTCTTACTGCTCTCACCGAACAACCTCTTAAAACCTTCTGATGGTGCTCCTGTAACCGTTCCTTCTCAGGATATGGTTCTTGGTATCTATTACCTGACGATAGGAAAAGACAATGAAACAGGTATTATTAGTTGCTTCAAGAGTGTAAATGAAGCGATCCTTGCTTATGAGAATGATGTAATCTCTCTTCATGAGAAGATTAAAGTTAGAAGAACCGGTATCAATAACAATGGGGAAGAAGAGACCAGAATGATCGAATCCACCCTTGGCCGTTTTATCTTCAATGAAATTCTTGGTCAGGATTTAGGCTTTGTTGACCGCAGTAAGGATGAAAACTTCTTGAAATTAGAAGTTGATTTCTTGGTTGGTAAGAAGCAGTTAAAGCAGATCCTTGAGAAGAGCATTAACGTTCATGGATCTACTCAAACAGCAGAAATTCTGGATAAGATTAAGTCCTTAGGTTATAAATATTCCACCAGAGCAGCTATGACGGTATCTATTTCCGACATGAAGGTTCCGGAAGAAAAGAAAACAATTATTGCTGATGCAGAAGCTACAGTAGAAAGTATTGCGAAAAACTTCAAACGTGGTTTAATGACTGAAGAAGAGAGATATCGTGAAGTTATTAAAACATGGAAAGAAGCCGATGATATTTTAACTGAGACACTGTTAAATGGTCTCGATAAATTCAATAATATTAAGATGATGTCTGACTCAGGTGCCCGTGGTTCTGATAAACAGATCAAACAGCTGGCAGGTATGCGTGGTTTGATGGCCGATACCTCCGGTCGTACCATCGAGTTACCAATCAAGTCCAACCTTCGTGAAGGTCTTGACGTATTGGAATACTTCATCTCCGCTCACGGTGCTAGAAAAGGTCTTTCCGATACAGCTCTTCGTACTGCTGACTCCGGATACCTAACCCGTCGTCTGGTTGACGTATCCCAGGATTTAATTATCCGTGAAATGGATTGTTGCGAACAGACCAAGGAAATTCCTGGTATGGTAATTAAAGCATTCACTGATGGAAAAGAAGTTATTGAAAGCTTAGAGGAAAGAATTACAGGACGTTATTCCTGTGAGACTATAACAGATGAAAACGGTGAAATAATCGTTAAAGCGAACCATATGATAACGCCAAGGCGTGCTGCTAGGATTATGAAGACCGGTGTTGATAAAGTTAAGATTCGTACCATATTAAGTTGTAAATCCCATATCGGTGTTTGCGCTAAATGCTACGGAGCTAACATGGCTACCGGTGAAGCAGTTCAAGTTGGTGAAGCAGTTGGTATTATTGCCGCTCAGTCCATTGGTGAGCCTGGTACACAGTTGACCATGCGTACTTTCCATACCGGTGGTGTTGCTGGTGATGATATTACCCAAGGTCTTCCTCGTGTTGAAGAACTTTTCGAAGCGAGAAAGCCAAAGGGTCTTGCTATTATTGCAGAATTTGGTGGTGTTGTCACCATTAAAGATACGAAGAAGAAACGTGAAGTTATCATTACCAACAATGAAACCATGGAATCTAAGGCTTATTTAATTCCTTACGGTTCCCGTATCAAGGTAATGGATGGTGATATTCTGGAAGCCGGTGACGAGTTAACAGAAGGTAGCGTTAATCCTCATGATATCTTAAAGATTAAGGGTGTACGTGCGGTACAGGATTATATGATCCAAGAAGTTCAAAGAGTTTACCGTCTGCAAGGTGTTGAGATTAACGATAAGCACATCGAGGTTATCGTTCGCCAGATGCTGAAGAAGGTAAGAATTGAAAACAATGGTGATACGGTATTCCTACCAGGTACACTGATTGATATATTAGAGTATAACGATGAGAATGATAGATTGGTTGCTGAAGGTCTAGAGCCGGCGGATGGCAAACAGGTAATGCTTGGTATTACAAAGGCTTCCCTTGCAACAAACTCCTTCTTATCAGCAGCTTCCTTCCAGGAGACTACAAAGGTTCTTACGGAAGCAGCGATTAAAGGTAAGGTCGATCCATTGATTGGTCTGAAAGAGAACGTTATTATTGGTAAGCTGATCCCTGCAGGTACAGGTATGAAGAGATATCGTGCAGTTAAACTAGATACCGATAATCAGGAAGAACTCATGATTTCTGAGGATCTGGACGATAATGGTGGATACGACGACGAATTCGATACCTTTGAATTATCAGAAGACGTTGAGAATGGCTATGAAGAGTTCTTCGAAGACGAATATGATGAAGAAGATGATCTCTTCGAGGGCGAAGACGGACTTGCCGAAGTAGTATATGATGAAGACAAATATGCCAAAGATGATGACGATTTACAGAGGGAAGACAGCATTCCTGGTGTAGATGATGCCCATGTTGGCTATGGTGAGAACTCACATAATGATGGTGACTATACCGAAGTTGAGTTTAACTTAAAAGGCATTATAGAAGACGATTATAGCGACGGTCTATAATTTAAGTAAAACAGGCGTCATTGCAAGATGGCGCCTGTTTTTTTGCTCTTTGATAAGTATTGGGGTATGCTTCCTCTGAATCAGGTTTCATCACTGGATATCGAACTGTTTTATCTTGGATCTTTTTTATCTGATTCCTATGGAGTAACGATTCATTCCTATGGAGTAACGATTCATTCCTATGAAGCAACGATTCATTTATATGGAGGATGATACATTCATATGAGGTAATGATACATAGATATGGAGTAATGATACATAGATATGGAATAGTGATAAATACTTATGGAATAATGATAGATTTTTATGGAATAATGATTGAAGCGAAAGATCAGGGATTGATATAGAATGAAGAATGAATTATACTTATCCCAATATAATTTTTATATAGAAAAATGATAGTAGACAGACATATTACATAAAGATGTCATTTATCATATTTTAACTTTCATGTCAGTAGATTAGAAAATAAATTATGATAGGTCTGGATAAAATGAAATAGAAAAAAGCATTGCTTTTACATAAGAAGCATTGTAATATGTTACTATATTTTGAAAGAAGAAAGGTGAGGGCATGGATTACATTAAAAAATATGAAGAGTGGTTAACAAACCCTTATTTTGATCAGGCAACAAAAGAGGAGTTAGCTGCCTTAAAAGGGAATGATAATGAAATAAGAGAGAGATTTTATAAAGACTTGGAATTTGGTACTGGCGGTTTAAGAGGTATCTTAGGTGCAGGTGTAAACCGCATGAATTTATATACGGTACGTAGAGCTACACAGGGTCTTGCAAATTATATCGTTAAGCAAGGAGGACAGAATAAGGGAGTAGCAATAGCTTATGATTCCAGAAGAATGTCCCCGGAGTTTGCAATGGATTCCGCGCTATGTCTTTGCGCGAATGGAATAAAGGCTTATTTATTTGAAACCTTAAGACCAACTCCTGAGCTTTCCTTTGCCCTGAGAGAATTGGGCTGTATCGCAGGTATTGTGATTACAGCCAGCCATAACCCTGCTGAGTATAATGGATATAAGGTATACTGGGAAGATGGTGCACAAATCACATATCCCAAAGATGTTGAAATCATTGGTGAAGTAAATGCAATCATCGATTTTTCAGAAGCGAAAACCATGGATAGAGAAGCTGCTGTTTCCGCAGGCTTACTTACCATCTTAGGAGCTGATATCGATGATAAATATATTAGCGAGCTGAAGAAATTGGTAATTAACCCTATTACAGAAGATGGAAAACAAATGAAGATTGTTTACACTCCATTAAATGGAACCGGTAATCTTCCGGTACGTCGTATCCTGAATGAATTAGGGTTTGAACAGGTGTATATTGTACCGGAGCAGGAGTTCCCAGATTCTGAATTTACAACCGTAGGTTATCCAAATCCGGAGGATCCAAAGGTATTTAAACTTGCTGAAAAACTAGCAACAGAAATAGGTGCCGATATTATCATGGCGACGGATCCGGATGCTGACAGATTAGGAATCATGGTTCGTAATGAAGTTGGTGAATTTGTATTATTTAATGGAAATATGACAGGTGCTCTTATTGCGGAATATGAGTTTTCGCAGAAAGCCCAAAAAGGTATCTTGCCGAAGAATGCAGCACTAATAAAGACAATTGTAACCGGTAATATTTCTGATCAAATCGCTGCTCATTACGGTGCAAAGTTGATCGAGGTTTTAACTGGTTTCAAATATATCGGAGAGCAGATTAAGCTCTTTGAAGACAATAATAACAGCTATGAATATATCTTCGGTTATGAAGAAAGCTATGGCTGCCTGGTAGGAACTCATTCCAGAGATAAGGATGCCGTAGTTGCGGTTATGGCTCTCTGTGAAGCTGCAGCTTATTATAAATCGCAAGGAATTACCCTTTATGAGCAGATGAACCGCATCTTCGAGAAATACGGCTATTTCAAAGAAGATCTGGTATCCGTTACTCTAAAAGGAATTGAAGGTATGGAAAAGATTAAATCCATTATGGAGGGATACCGTAAAAATCCTCCTAAGACAGCTGGAGATTATAAGATTTTAAAAATTCGAGACTATACTGCAGACACAATCACTGATCTAGAGTCAGGGGAAGTAGTACCTACCGGTTTACCAAATTCCGACGTACTATATTTTGAGTTAACCGAAGATGCATGGTGTGCAATTCGTCCTTCCGGTACGGAACCAAAAATTAAATTCTATTTTGGTGTAAAAGGAACTGATGTAGCGGATGCGGATCAAAGACTTAAAAAATTAATGAGTGATGAGGTATTTAAAGTAAACTAGGTCTACTTAATAACAAAGGCCCTCTAATCGTACATTATCTGTTCGATCAGGGGGTCTTTGTCATTATATAATATATAATAAATTTCCTCTTATACTAGTTTTTGACCACAGTTGGGGCAAAAATTAGCTTCGCCGGTCTTTTGCCCACAATTTGGACAGAAATTTGGTTTCGCTGTTGTAGGTTGATTATTTACAGCAGGATTTCCGACATTGTTCATATTCTGCATCATCTGATTTGCCATATTAATTCCCATCATCATTCCAGCCATATCGGCTGCAGCACCGCCACCTTTCACCTTACCGGAGGCTATGCCGTCCACCATAGATACCTGCTGGTAACGACTAAGGTCGCCAACCATTCGATGGGATGCATTCTTATTAATCATCGCTTGAATTTCTTCCGGATAGTTAAAACTCATAATATTAAATCCGGTGATAGTTAAACCAGAGTCAAAGAGCTGCATATCAAGATCAGTCTTAATTCCATTTCCGATATCAAATGAATTTGCCTGAAGGTTAAACATATCTTTTCCTTCTTTGGATATCCACTTCATTAGCAGCTGATCTAAGATGGAAGTAATGCGAAGCTTTACATCATCTACGGTAAAACTTTGCTTTACACCAGCAATTTTATCAATCAGTCGTACATAATCTGAAACCTTAAAGGTAAAGGTTCCATTGGCACGAATCGGCATACCTCCCGGTAATTCCGGTGTTGGTATATTGATGGCGTTTTGAGTACCCCATTTCGCTATAAATTCTTTGGTATTGATAAAGAGAACTTCAGCTCTCATACCACTATTAAAACCAAATTTAAAACCTGCTAAAGTAGACAGGAAGGGAATGATCTGGGACTCTATGTCATAGTCACCTTCATCTTTAAAGATACCTTCGATTTTACCATTATATAAAAATACTGCATCTTGACCCGGACGTATGATTAAACGGCTGCCTTTCTTTATCTCATCGTTATTCCATTTGTAAAATATCATATCATCACGAAATTCATCCCATTCAACTACATTAGCAAATTGTCTAGAAAATAGTCCCATGATATTCCTCCTTATATGAATAGATAATTGATTTGTTAATGTCATATTCATTAGTTATATTATAATGAATGTTTCGCTTCATTGCTACTAGAATTTTCCACGGCTGGAGCTATGACTGTGACCACCGCTGGATGTTCCACCTCGAAATCCTCCGGCATTAAAGCCACCGTTTCCTTGATTGTTGTTCGTAGGTTTTCGAACTTTGGTTACGGTTGTTCTAAGATAATCATCTCTTCGGCCGATGAGTCCAGAATGGTTTTGATCCATGTAGGTATTGCTTACTGTCGTCATCCTACCACCAGAGTTAAATGCCATAACACCAACAACAATTCCACCTATGGTAAGGGAAACCAAAAGCTGGAACCAGAGGCTGCCTATCACATTTTTTGCTGTCTGCTCCGGTGAGGGGTTGCCGTATGGGTTATCATAGGTATAATTGTGATCATAATTTAATTCGGTATCGTCCTGCATATAATCGGAGGACATCTTAATATAGGTCTCAAATGCTTTGTAATATTCACCATCGGTTAAATAGGGAGTGATACTACTTCTGATATCGTCCGTTCGATTCGAATGAAGATATGTTTGTGCTTGCTCATAGGCGTGAATGATTACATCTCGACGATACATATCAACAAGAAGAATTACACTATCACCATAAAGCATATTGTCATAAAAATCTTCAATTAGAATATCCCCGTCTTTCGTATCAGAGGAATTATGAGTAAGAATAATTATGGTAATTCCAACTGCATCACCGTATTCTTTACACAATTCATCGATTTCGTCAGCCTCTTTTGTGGATAAAAGTTCTGCCTCATCATAAACATGTGGAATACTTTCTGTAGCAGAGGGTTCCGAAGCCTTGGCAATAACCGTTATATCAGGAAGAAACAGAGAGAGGAGAATAAGCGTAAGAACAAATGTAGGATTTATAGATCGTAGCCATTTTCTCATACTATGCCACCTCCTAATAAATAGGTAAGAATACGAAGCAGAAGAAAGGTTCCTCCAGAAATACCGGCAAACCAAGCGGTTATCTTTCCAGCGCTTAACGGCGGTTTTCCAACGATTTTACCGGTTTGGCCATTCATCGCGAAGTTATGTTCCGCTTTTTTGTAGTCGTAACATACCATCCACACCGGAAGTAGGGTATAATCTGCTCTTTTCTGTCTGATATCAATATTCTTACGATGATAGGAAACGGTAGTATATCCGCTAATTGTGGAGCGGATATAGGAATCTACATAATCATCAACTCGATCTTTCATGCGGGGGAGAAGGGTCTTATCATCATAATCATATTTTTCTGCTATGTACCCTGCGAGGTACGGCATCTGAAAATCCTTCAGATCATTATACTGAAAAGGCTCTAATTTATCCATCATAGCATCGCTCATCTTCTGTGAGGCATCACAAGGAATGCGTTGATAGTTCAGATCTACTTTACGGTAGACATGATAATATTTTGTTTCTGTATAGATGTATTCTCCCATAGTATAGGTTCTGACTCTGGTGCAAGTAGCTTCGACTTCTCCACGTCCGTTTAAATCGAATAACCAAAAGGGAACGTAAAGACCAGTGATATTTTTAATGCGATCCGCATTCATAAAATCTTTTGGAGTAAGTCTTCCTTTTTTGCACCATTTAATAAAAGCCTGCTGTGCCTGTTCTTTATTAATAGTAAATGGCACAACCTTGGCAGGAGCCAAATCACCTCGTAACCTGTCTCCTAGTACGACACCGGCTCCACAGAAGCTGCAGGTAGTTGCTGTAGTATTGATATCCGTAATTAATACAGCACCGCAATTATTACAATGATATTGCTGTGCTTCATTATCTCCATAGGTATTATGATTTGTTGGAGCATCACCTTGGGAGGCATCTCTATAATCGTATTCAAAAGCAGAATTTGCGGCAGCTTCATCTTCCTCATTCATATCATAGGAAACAGAGCCTTCTCCGTGGCTATGATGCCCGCCGGTCATTTTCTCGATGTCATCGGTACGTCCGCAGCTTTGGCAGCGAAGCAATCCTGTTTGACTGTCAAATGCCATATCAGATCCGCAATTCGGGCATTTATAGTGTACTACCAATTTAATTACCTCCTTTATATAATTTTTGGTGTTACTTAGTTGAATTTATTATTAACACAAAATAGAGGACAGATATTGATTTATGATAAGATATCAATTTGGTTTCTTAATTATATCTAAATCCCATAGAAAATATCGATAAAATGCCCGCAAGAAGATAAAGTATTCTTCTTGCGGACATTGAATTAAATTCATAGAGCGAATTGTTATACAAATTGTAGTAAGTTATAGCGAAACGAATTATTTGTTTAAGCTGGCTTTTAATGCAGCTAGCTCATCTTCGACTGAATTATTGATCGAATATTTCATAGTCAAATCTTCTATGGTCTGATCAGCGGAGGAACGATTTAATTCTGCCATAGCATTTGCTTTGTCAATGGCTTTATCGGCCATCTCTTCATATTTCTTGAAACTTGCCATGGAGTTGTTCGCATTTACTACGGATGAACCCATTTGATTGATACGTTCTTGTGTTTTCGCAACAGCTAGCTTACCTTTAATCATATCTTTTCTGGCTTCTAACTCATTAATATCATTTACTAATTTATCATGCATCTGGCGCATATGAGCAGCATTGTTTTTAGCTAAATCATATGCTTCTTGTAGACCGGAAAGATTTGCACTGACGGAGGCTTTTTTCTCCAGGAATTTTCTTGCATCATCGTCATTGCCAGCTTCTAAGGCTTTCATTGCAAAAGTCTGCATACGGGTGATCTCTTCGTTGCAATCATCAAGAACTCTCTTTGCTCTCTGTTCTTCCGCCATAATAGCAGCAGTCTCGGATTTAACTTTTCCAAGATCAGAATTTAAATTTCTAAGGCATTGATCAATCATCTTTTCCGGATCTTCTGCTTTATCTAATAGTGCATTGATATTACTTGACATAATATCTCTAAATCTTGTTAAAATTCCCATTGTGATATCCCTCCATATAATTTTAATGCGTTATTTGCCTGCATTATTCACTGATTACATCTTCAAGTGTATTATGAAACCTCGGTAAGGTCAAGTTAAAATATGGTGAGAAACATGATAGAAAAATTAAAGGAAAAACCGGATTATTTGCATAACACCTATGTTGAGCTGGAATAATGAAATTAGAGATTGTATCCTATTGGCACTATACTGTAAAACCTGATACATAGCTTTGTTATTGTAAATCAGAAAGAACTGTTTTATAATAGAAAAAGATAAGACGAATGATAGAAAGAGAGAGAACTATGTGGATTGCAGATGGCTGGAAAGACTATGAAGTAATAGATACATCAAATGGGGAGAAATTGGAACGTTGGGGTAAATACATTCTAGTGCGTCCGGACCCACAGGTAATCTGGGGAACGGAGAAGTCGCATAAGGGATGGAAGAACCCAAATGCTCATTATCATAGAAGTGCAAAGGGTGGAGGAGAATGGGAATTTTTTAATCTACCGGAACAGTGGGATATTAATTATAAGGATTTAACCTTTCATTTGCAGCCTTTTAGTTTTAAACATACAGGACTTTTTCCTGAGCAGGCTGTCAACTGGGACTGGTTTTCAGATAAGATTAAAAGTGTAAAGGATCGTCAAGTTAAGGTGTTAAACTTGTTTGCTTATACGGGCGGAGCTACTTTGGCTGCAGCAAAGGCTGGAGCGGCAGTAACCCATGTAGATGCATCCAAGGGTATGGTTACCTGGGCAAGAGAGAATGCTGCAAGTTCTGGTTTAGCGGAGGCACCGATCCGATATATCGTTGATGACTGCGTGAAGTTCGTGGAAAGAGAAATTCGCCGAGGCAGTAAATATGATGCAATCATTATGGATCCTCCTTCCTATGGAAGAGGACCCAAGGGAGAGATATGGAAGATTGAAGATAGTATTTATCCATTCATCCAATTATGTATGCAGGTTTTATCAGAGGATCCGATCTTCTTTCTTTTAAATTCATATACAACGGGATTACAAGCTGGAGTGTTATCCTATATGATATCGGAGCAGTTTAGTAAAAAATATAAAGGAAAGGTTACCGCTGATGAAATAGGACTTCCTGTTTCAGGCAATGGCCTTGTTCTTCCTTGCGGAGCATCGGGACGCTGGGAGAAATAATGAATCAGAAAGGTGCTGTAGTTTTTTGCTGCAGCACTTTATTTTTTTGAAGTTGTATATATTAATTTACTATGGATAGTTTACTTCATTATGATATTCCGTCATAGTTTTATCGCTTGATTTTTTCAATCTTTTTATTATCAGAACTATCGCTCTGGTTCATTCTTTTATGAAATTCTTCCACTTCCTTAACGTATTTTATGATTCCGCTGTAGGCATAACGTTTCAAATACTCTTTAGGTATCGACTTACTTACCTTTTCTAATTTTTCTAACTGACCGATGTTATAACCATCCTTTATAACAATAAACCGACCTACATGTGGGTATAAAGCATTTCGTTTGCATCCATAGATACATCGAAGACAGAATACACATTGTGCTCCTACCTTCGGAAAATGATTTACCATCTGAATATTTCCTCTGGGACAAGAAGAAGCACAGAGTCCGCAGCCATTACAGTTATGATTTGGTATTATATGTTTTCCAAAGATCCATGATGCGAATTGTGATTTCTCAATTTCTCCAAAAATAGAAAGAAGGCGATCAATCCCTTTAGGATTTGATCTTTCTCTTACGCCGGATAGAATATCATCTACGATATGTTCTATTTTAATAGGAAGAAGTTCGAATAGCTTTGCCGTTAATTGGTTCGGAGTTTTCATCAGGAAATTAGAAGGCATAACTAACATTGTTTCGTAGGGGAGGACAAAGCCTTTTTTC
>JAQZBN010000030.1 GCA_029238935.1 Herbinix sp. | reverse complement strand
AGCTTTATGAAAAGGCTCGTGAGGAAGGTTTACAGTTAGCAGGTTAAAGTGAGGATTGTTTTCTCATTTTAACTTGTACTAAATCTTGACATAGGACCACTATAGTTTATAATATGCAACTGTATTATAAGATTACCCTTTCGAGTCATTGCATTTTTGTGAACACTTGCTTATTTCTATCTATCAACAATAATGGCATTTTAATAATAATACTACTAATAATAATAATAATAGTAATAAAAGTATTGAATCTATCACCAATTATGTGGATTGTCAGAACATATTTTCCTCTAAAATTCAATCATTCTACCAATGCTCTTCTTAGTCTTTCCATTTGTTTCACTTCTCTTTGATAAATCTTTTGAGCATGGTGTAGGGTTACTTCTTCAAAACGTACTTTTTCTCCTGGTTTCCTTTGTACAAACTTTGGTAAATCAACTGATATCACAGTTCCTATCTTAGCATATCCACCGGTGGTCTGCCGATCAGCTAACATAACGATTGGTTTCCCATTGGGTGGAATCTGTATCCCTCCGAGAGGAATACCATCCGATATTATATCAACGGTAGAATGATATCCAACCGGAGTACCTTCTAATTTACAACCCATGCGGTCAGTTTCATTCGTAATGGTATAGGTTTCCGTAAGAAAAGTCGAAATCCCGCCCTCTGTAAAATAGTCCTTTTGTGGACCTAATATCACTCGTACTGTGATCTCTTTGCTTTTTATTTCATTACGATAAGACTGAATGAATTTATTTTTTAATAGACTTCTATTTCCTATATCGTTTACTCTATACTTAGGTTCGCATAACGGAATACAATCACCAGAAGCTAGCTTTCTTCCATGAAAACCACCAATATTACATTTTAAGTTCGTAGATTTGCTCCCTAAAACCTTAAGAATATTCAACCCTCCGGCGATTGCTAGATAAGCTCTGCATCCATCTGTGGCAAATCCCAACTGCAATACATCCCCCGAATTTATCATGATTGAAGTATACATAGGAATCTCATTATCATTTACCTTCGGTGTAAAATATCCACCGGTAATTGCTATCATGCAGGTACATGTAAATTCCAGTGTAGCTCCCAGATAAGTCATCTCAATAACCGCTTCCTCTGGTGAATTATTTACCAGTAGATTAGCTAATCTCATCGCTTTTTGATCCATGACTCCTGAGGGTGAAAATCCGGTTTCTTGGAAACCGATCCTACCAAAATCCTGTATGGTAGTCAATAATCCGGGGCTAACGACGATAATACTCATCAGAGTTACCCCCCTCTATGATTTTACAGAAATAAGAGTCCTCTTGAACCAATTGCTTAATCTTCTCAAACTCATCGAAATCAATCGGTACAAAGCGAATATAGTCTCCTGCCTTATATAGAAATGGTTCTTTCCTCTCCGGCCGATAGGGTTTCACTGGAGTCATGCCAATTAAATTCCATCCCCCCGGTGAATCAAGAGGATAAATCCCAGTCTGTTCACCCCCAATACCAACAGAACCTGCGGGTATCTTTGTTCGAGGATTGTCTAGTCTTGGCGTTGCCAATGTATGATCCATTCCTCCTAGATATGCAAAGCCAGGAAGAAATCCAAGCATATAGATTAGATAGTCCTTTGCACTATGTCGTCTTATCATTTCTTCTTCCGATAATCCGGTGAATTCTATGACTCGGTCCATGTCCTCACCTAAGCTCCTATCATAACAGACTGGAATTTCAATAATTCTCTTTACCTTCTGTTGATAAGCAACATGCTGATGATTTAATTTCTGCAAGATCTTCATTAATTTTCTATAGGAGATTATCATGGGATTATAATAGATTAAGAGGGAACGAAAGGTAGGCACTGTCTCAATAATTCCTTTTATCTCCGATCTATTCAGAGCTTCATTCAAAGCCTTTACTTTTCTATTGGTCTCTTCACTAATATCACTGCCAAATTCAACATCCAAAGCCCTATCGCCAGCTAATAGGTATTTCACTTGATCCATTTGATCACCCATCTCTCTATATTTTTATCTCCTTCATGCTTCATAAGTTAATGTCATTGTACGATACGAAGCATAACCTATCTGATCCAATCTTTTTACAATATAAGCTCTACCATATCTCATATACTTACATCTAATGTGATAAGTGCTCAATAACATCCTATCAATCTACATTTAATAAACCAGAGATACTTTCCGTAATTTTCCTAGCAATGTACGGATTATTCATCGTGTATAAATGTATTCCATCAACTCCATGGGTTATGAGATCCACAATCTGGTCAATGGCATAGGCTATTCCAGCATCTCTTAAGGCTTCCGGAGAATGTTCAAAACGCTGCAGCATCTTTGTAAACTTTGAAGGAAGACTGGCTCCGCAAAGAGTTACCATACGTTCAATTTGCTTTTTATTTACAACGGGCATAATACCCGCTTCGATCGGGACATGAATACCGGCAATGTTCGCTCTTTCCCTAAAGGAATAGAAATACCCATTATCAAAAAACAATTGTGATACCAAATGCCCGACGCCGGCATCTACTTTTTTCTTCAAATTTAAGACATCCTCGACGAGATTAACCGAGTCAATGTGTCCCTCGGGATAACAGGCACCGCTTAGGTGGAACCCACCTTTATTTTTGATATACTCCACCAGTTCATTGGCATAGCTAAAATGCATCTTTGGTTCAACCTCTGGATTACAGTCCCCTCGTAACGCCAGTATATTATCAATGCCCTTCTCCTTTAGATGATCTAAAATCAAATCAATCTCATCTTTTGTATAATTGACACAAGTTAGATGTGCCAAAGGAAGAATTCCGTATTTATTCTTTATGATTGAGGCAATCTCACAAGTAGCTGTATCTCCGGCATTGCCGCCAGCACCATAGGTTACACTGATAAAATCCGGATGAAGATCGTATAGTTCATCTAATGTTGCATAGATTGTATCAATGGAACTTGTTTTCTTAGGTGGAAATACCTCAAAAGATAGAACCGTTTTGTTCGGTGAAAAGAGGGATGAAATCTGCATAGCTATTCTCCTGTAGTGTTATTATTTTATCGTGAACGTTTTGCAATGTTGTTTTATCTCTAAGGAATTGATTATTCCCATTCATTCTGTTTTGATTAAGTTAAACTAATTATATACAATAAATGCAGGGTTAACAAGAATAAATATAACCTTGCTCCCTGCATTTATCGTTATATTAACTAATCATAGTCCATTCTTCCATGATTTGTTCCAACTGGTCTTCTTCCTCATCTAGTGCTGACTGTAACTCAAATAATTTGATATAATCCATGGCATTTTCCGGAAGACTCATCTCGTTTCTTAATGCTTCAATTTTAATCTCATGCTCTTCGATTTGTTGTTCCAATCTCCGAACTTTCTGTTCCTTCTTCGCTATTTCCTTACCAGGATTACGTTGTGAGGGAGATGATACTAAGTTGATCTTTTTCGTTTCAGCCACCGCTTGCTCCCCCCTATTTTGAGCTATATACTCATCATACCTATAGGGATAATACGTTACCTTATCCTTATTAAATACAAGCAGAGAATCGGCGATTTCTTTGATAAAATATCTATCATGAGATACACACAAGACGGTACCAGTATAACTTTTTAGCATCTTCTCCAAGGTTTCCTTACCCACGAGATCCATATGGTTCGTCGGCTCATCCAGAATAAGAAAATTTGGCCTCTTGCGAAAAAGCTTTGCCATATATAATCTAACTTTTTCCCCTCCGGAAAGTTGATTTACAGACTTAAATACATCGTCTTTTGTAAACAAAAAGCTACCAAGAGCCGTTCTAACCTCTGTTTGTTTTAAATCAGGATACTCATCCCAATAATCATCAATGACAGTTTTATCACTGGAATAGCCCGCCAGTTCTTGATCATAATATCCGGTTTCAATCTGCAACCCATAAGAATAAGACCCTCCTAAAGGTTCAATTTGACCGATTAGTGTCTTTAACAAGGTAGATTTTCCGATACCGTTTTCTCCGATAACTGCCATCTTTTGCCCCCGCTTGACATCTATGGAAACTTCGCTGAGAACCCTATCATATCCTATTTGTAATTTCTTAATTTGAAGAACGTCTTTACCACCTTCTACGATTGGCGTAAGATTTACATGAAAGGTGCTGGTATCATAACGATCCGGTGCATCGATTTTATCCATGTGCTCAATTTGCTTTAATTTGGATCGTGTCATAGCAACTTTGGTTGGTGTGTTCTTATACTTTTCCACGATCGTGGTCAATCGTTCAATTTCTCTTTTTTGCTCGAGATAATCCTTCGCCTGTTTCTCCCAGTTAAGCCTCTTCCGTTCTAAGAAAGCTGTATAATTTCCCGGATAGCGTTTCATATTGTTGTATTCGATCTCATAGGTGACATCCACTACTTTATCTAAAAACATTCGGTCATGGGACACAATCACAACTGCTTTCGGATATAACTTCAAATATCCCTCCAACCATTCAATCGTTGGCATATCCAAATGATTGGTCGGCTCATCCAATAACATAATATCGGGTTTACTAAGAAGCAATTTCACAAAGGCAATCTTTGTCTTTTGTCCTCCGGAAAACGTACTAATCGGGCGTTGTAAATCCAATAACTCAAACCCAAACTTCGTAAATATTATATCGATATCCTTCTTATAATCGTATCCGCCCATCAGTTCTAACTTCTCTTGAGCTTCAGCATATTCTTTCAATACCCTGTCGGAGCAATCGGTCTCCATTTGCTTTAATAAATCCTCTAACTTTAGAGTAAGAGCAATGACCGGTGCATAGACCTTCATAATCTCCTCCTCTACGGTAATCGTCTCATCACTAAAACTCATCTGCTGTAAATAACCAATGGAAGGTTTTCCATCCGTTACTATATAACTATCTTCATCACTATCTAAATTATCGAGGGTAATCATCCCCGATATCAATTTTAACAGTGTCGTTTTTCCACATCCATTTCTTCCGATCACTGCAACTTTTTCTGTGCCACGAATCTCGAAATTAATATTATCAAGAATTACAGTTGCACCATACTTTACTAATCCATTACTGATTTTATAAGTCATACTTTACCATCCTTTACAATCATAAACTAAAAAAGCCTCTTCCGTCGTGGAAAAGGCATAGTAATACAAGAAAAGAATGGACGCCAAAGGTATTAACATATCGCAACATGGTTACAGAAATAACCTCTGTTACATATATCACCTTCCTGGCAATAATATACAAACTAAGATTTAATGCCTAACACATCCGTACATAAACTAAATCCAACAATACAATTGCTATTGATAGCTCAATAAGTAGTGTGTTTCCTGGCACTTCTTACTCTATATAATTACCATATTCTATACTTCGAAACGGCTAATGCCGTTGAACAATTTAATTAAGTGGTTTTATCCTTACCTTAATGAATGGTTCGATGCATTCTTATCGTACTATATGTCTTTCCACAACAAATAACCATGTAATTAGCATGGTTTTACACAAATTAAATTGATGAGTTGTTGTTTTCTGAAAAGTCATATAGTTAATATCATCGGATTACCCCATTCCTTAAAAAAGATAGGTAGATTTTAACATCTGGTTATTATTCTGTCAAGAAAAATAAGGAAATTATACAGAATAATGCAGAACTATATTTATTATACCATATCTTTATTATGTTATTCGATCACTGGTCCTTCTAATACATTCGTTCGAACCATTTTTATTATATGAAAAAGTCCGTAAGAATTTCCTGAAACATTGAGAATTTATTCATATTGTGGTACCATAATAGAAACGAACTTAATTGCATCATTATGCTTTTATTAAATGGAGATTAATTGAACCAGGATACGTAAGGAGGACCATACAATGAAGGATAAATTAAGAAGAATCGTAATTATTGGAGCTGGACATGTTGGTTCCCATTGTGGCTATAGTTTATTAATGCAAGGGGAAGCCGATGAAATCATATTCATTGATATTGACGAGAAAAAAGGAGCTGCTCAAGCATGGGATATTGCTGATGCAGGCTGTTATGCTCCTCATCCTACTGTAGTGAGACTTGGGGATTATTCGGATTGTAAAGCTGCTGATATTATAGTACTTGCCGCCGGGGTTCCCAGAAAGCCTGGTCAAACGAGACTGGATACTATGGGAGATTCCATACAGGTAATGAAACAAATCGTGGAGCCCTTAAAAGCCTCCGGATTTGAAGGTATCTTAATCTGTATTTCAAATCCAGCAGATATTATTGCTGATTATATGAGAAAACATACCGGCTGGCCTTCCAACAGGGTATTTAGCACCGGAACCTCACTAGATACCGCCAGACTAAAGAGAGTTCTTCAGGTAGAAACCGGAGCGGATGCTCGAAGTATTCAATGCTTCTCCATGGGCGAGCACGGAGATTCCAGTATGATTCCATTTTCAGCAATCACAATCGGTGGTAAACCACTCTTGCAGTTAATGAAAGAAAAACCCGATACTTATGGTAAATTAAATCTTGATCACGTTCTTAACCGTACCAGAATGATCGGAATGGATGTTGTGATTGGTAAGGGATCAACCGAATTTGGTATTGGAACTGTACTTGCGGATATGGTAAAAGCCATCTTTCATAATGAGCATCGTATCCTGCCGGTATCTGTATTATTAAATGGGGAATATGGTCAACAAGGTTTACATGCCGGAGTACCAGCAGCGATTGGAAAAAACGGAATAGAAGAGATTATTAAATTGCATTTATCGGAAGAGGAACAAAAATTATTTGATGAGTCCTGTGCTATCATTCGTAAACACATTACTTTGGCGGAGCATATGTAGATATAATATGTAAACGATAGGGTTTCTTCACTTATTGTTTAATGAAAGTAGAATATTTCATTGATAATAATTGTGGATATTCACAATATATATATAAATATATTATAAACGTCATACTGAGAAGGAGGGATCCCCCTCCTTCTCAGTTTCTCAGCATAACGATATAACTATGCATCAACAAAATTCATAAGATAGTTCGATACACTTTTATTCATATGCTCTCTCATTGCATGAATATCACATTTAAAAACATCGGTAGGAACTCGTTCCTTCATTTGAAACTCAGTCTTATATACCGCCGCACCAAATTTTTTGTAAAATGAGTTGGAAGGTGAATTATGAAGGTTATAGATAATAATCTCTTTTAATCCTAAACTTTCATAATAATTTAGAATCTTAATCATTAATACTAACGAAATTCCTCTTCCTCGCGTTTCGGGGTGAACCCATAATCCATTTAATTCGATTCCATTATCCGATTCATCTTTTTCTGCAAAACTAGCAAACACCACTCCAATTAATGTTTCACCCTCAAATGCGCCGAGCAAAGACCTTACATCATTATTTTCAATTCCATTATGCATCCATTCAAACCAAAAAATATATTCTTTTTCTATATCAAGCTCATGATCTGACATTCCCGCCAATTCTTCTGGCCAGCAAATAAGTTTAAGCTGAATTGCTTGCATCATATCTTTGTCCTTTAATTCCCTTATACTAATCATTCGTTCACCTTCCTTAACATATTGGTATATTTTAGATAAAATGTGCTATCTATTAGCAACACTAATTATATACTAAGGAATTAGATACCACAATGTAAACCTTCCTATCATTTCCTCTCTAATACGGAATATTCTATTCATTTTTTATCTATCTCTAATCCATACCCTCTAATTTATAACAAAAAAACCTATAGATAAGATTTCTCTTTTCTACAGGTTCCAGTCTAAACTATGAAATACGATCTAATTACCATTAGACTTCAGTCAAAATGCTTATTACCTAATTCCATAATAAAAATACCTATTCACCAACTTACGCAAACAGCATTCGATCATTCGTCAACTGTTTCTTTCTTTCCTTGGAATAATAGGTGAGGAGCTCCTCTACCGTCATCTTGAGCCGTTCCTCTCCCTTGATATCTAAGATAATTTCACCATCGTCCATCATAATAGTACGATTTCCCAACGAAAGAGCTGCTTTGATATCATGAGTAATCATCATAGTAGTGATTTGACCTTCTGATACGATGTCCATTGTTATCTTCAATATCTTCTGAGCAGTGGCAGGATCTAGAGCCGCCGTGTGCTCATCTAGGAGTAATAATTTCGGAGAAGCGATGGTACACATGAGAAGGGTTACTGCTTGTCGTTGACCACCGGATAAATGACCTACCTTAGTCTTCATACGATCCTCAAGACCCAGATCCAAAGTACTTAACAATTCTCTAAAATGTGTCATATCTCTTTTATTTAAAGCAAACAAACTCTTCTTTGCTTTTCTTGTATAGGCAAGGGCTAGATTTTCTTCAATAGTCATAGATGGCGCAGTTCCCTTCATTGGATCTTGCATCAGTCTTCCAATATCATAAGAACGCTTATAATCTGGAAGTGCGGTAATGTTCTTCTGATCCAGCAGAATAGTACCTTGATCTACAAAGAATGCACCACCAATGGCATTGAATAAGGTTGATTTTCCGGCTCCGTTGGAACCAATTATCGTTACAAAATCTCCATGCTCCAGTCTTAAGTTAAGGGATTTTAATGCTTTCTTTTCATTCACGGTACCTGGAAAAAAGGTTTTACTAACATTCTTTATCTCTAACATAACCTTAGAACCACTGATTTTATTGGTTCTTTGCCTCCCTCCTGAGTTTATTCTGTTTCATATTGGCAGCGATCGTCGGAACGGATAACGCGATTGCAACGATCACAGCAGATACCAATTTTAATGCAAAGGATGGGAATATATTAAATTTAAGGGCGTAAGCTATGATGATTCGGTATGCAACCGAACCTACCAAAGCTGATAATAATCCAACTAGAACCGATCTTCGTCCAAATAAAGCTTCTCCAATGATAACAGAAGCGAGTCCAATAACTACCAGTCCACTGCCAAACCCAACATCAGAAAACATCTGATGCTGGCTTACCAATGCCCCGGAAAGGGCAACGCAAGCATTACCAATTGCTAAACCGATACATTTTGTTAAATTAGCGTTAATGGAGGAGGAACGCACCATATCCTCATTATCTCCGGTAGCACGAATGGCTAAACCAAGTCTTGTTTTATAAAAAATAGCAAGGATCAGTAATACAAGGATAGCTGAAATAAAAGTTAAGAGGGTTTTTCCGTTTCCGGTTTTTGAAACAATCAGCTCTTCCATCTTAGTAAATAAGGTAACTTTACCTGCGACGGAAAGGTTGGACTTTCCTCCCATGACTGCGAGATTCACAGTATATAAGCCAGTCATAACGAGAATTCCTGAGAGGATTGGATGGATCCCTACCTTTGTCTGAAGAAATCCGGTGACACTTCCTGCAGCGGCTCCTACGATAATTGCTGCAATTAGTGCCAAGAGCGGATGACCATTCATCGTTAATACTGCTGCCACCGCCATTCCTAAGGAAAAGCTACCGTCTACCGTTAAATCCGGAATATTCAGGATACGAAAGGTTGTGTAAATTCCCATTGCCATAATTGCATAAAGTAAACCAAGCTGGATGGAGCTGGTCATAAGCATCAACATAGTATTTCCCCCTTAACTTATATAACTTTATCTATCACTTACGATGAATACTCTCATAACATTACTTACATAACACATCACTTACGATGAATACTCTCATAACATTACTTACATAACACATCACTTACGATGAGTACTCTCATAACATTATGGTGTTAGTATATAACAGTAGACTCGAAAAGTTTAACACATTACAATAGTTCCAAGAAAGGTGTGTGTTAATCAATGTCCAAGAACGGTATATCCGTTATTCAGAAGAATTCAAACAACAGATAATTGATTTGTATCAATCAGGTAGCTCCGTAAGCTATCAGTAATCACATAACATCACTGGCTATTTTTATTCACCAAGTATTACAAACTCATTCATTAATTCGTCCGATATAGTGAAACCTAATTGATTTGCGGAATTCATATTAATCATTTTTGCATATTCAGCAATCTGTTCTACCGGATTGTCTGCGATGGTTTCTCCACCGATGATACGGGCAATCATAGCTGCCGTCTGTTTTCCTAGTACGGTATAGTCGATTCCTACTGTTGCAAGACCCCCGTCATTTACCATAGAATCAGCACCAACATAGATAGGAAGTTTTGCATCCATAGCTACTTGAAGATAAGTAGGCATCGCAGAAGCTACAGTATTATCGTTCGGTGTAAAGAAAGCATCTACCTCTCCTACTAAAGAAGCAGCGGCTTGTTGGAGATCAGCAGTACCTGTAATGGTTGCTTCTTTGTATTCAATTCCATGTTCGTCACAATAAGCCTTAGCTCTTTCTATACCGGAAGCTGAATTTACTTCACTGCTGTTATAAACAAAGCCGAATACTTTTGCATCCGGGGTTAACTCTGAGGCCAGAGCAAAGATATCTTCGATCGGAATTGAGTTTGACACACCAGTAATATTTCCAGTGGTTTCTTCAAAAGACGTTACCAGACCCGCTGCTACTGGATTGCTGACTGCTGAAAATACAATCGGAACGTTTGTGGTAGCTGCCATCGCTGCTTGTGCTGTACCGGTTGCAATTGGAACAAGCATATCAACTTCATTTGCAATCATATCCTGCATAATGGTAGGTAGTAAAGTTGCGTCCCCATTAGAATTTTGAAAATCAATCTCTACTTTATCACCAAGACCCAAAGCATCTAGTTCTGAGATTATTGTCTCACGGATTTGATTTAAAGATGGATGATCCATAGGTTGAATGATTCCAATCTTAAACTTCTCTGTTGAAGCAGTATCTGCTCCGGTTGTATCCTCAGCTCCTTCTGTTGGTGTTGCATTCTCATCATCACCTTCCGAGGCAGTGGTATCCGTGTTATTTCCTGTTTCAGATGTTTCCTTATTACTTGAACAAGCGGTTAATGCTCCCAGAACCATTGTCATAACCAGTAATAATGCAAATAATTTCTTCATGTTTTTATCCTCCTATTGATAAATTAAATTAATAAAGTATCGCCAGTGAGATGCGTGGATGAGAGGGATTTCCGCTTGCAATTGTTATTATCTTTTTAGTAGATAATTGATTGCTAAGAATCAAAAAATCTGCCCTTAAATTTAAGGACAGATAATAATCTGCGGTGCCACCTTAATTGATTATCTCGTACTTGAAATAATCCTCTTTCTCGAAAATGCCAACACATTCTCTGTTGTTAACGCCAACTTACGTCTCGGCTACTAGATGTGATCTATCTCGTTCACCTTGCCCTCCGTGGTCCATTTGCCGTATAGCGTCTCCGCAGGTTCTCAGCCTTCCTGCTCTCTGTAGGTGCTCATTACGGTTTGATCTCCACATCATAGGTTTGATATGGGTATTATAAGATAGGAGACAGGGAGCTGTCAAGAGAAAAATTTGATAATTATTCATACTATGATCATGAATAATTATTCTACAGTACATAATTATCGATTTCTTATATTCCTATAATATTATTACTATAAATCAATATAAAAACTGCCACTCACAAAACCTTTAGCCGTTTATAAGGACTTATCGTTTTGAAGCGCCAGTTTTTAAAGGAGACTATATGAATTTAGTAATAAATATTATTATCATATAATTTCATTTCTATACTTCGATATAAATAATCATTATTCATGATTAAATTTTATTGTAAAATAATATTGCATAATAACCGTTTCTTATAACATAATTTTAATAACTACTACCCAATCAAAATTATTATATGAACAAAACGTTTCATTGTCTCATCATCTCATCTCTCTAGACTCAAGAAGCAATTCACTCTATTCATTGATACGATAACTGACAAAAGCTATTTTTTTACCGTCCGGTGCCCAAGAATTCACGTTTAATGTACCTTGTCCGCCAAAGAGTTTCACTAGGGTTATATACTCTCCACCTTCTGCATTCATCAGACGTATCTCAACGTTTTTATTAGCAGGATGATCTCCCGGTGCAACATCACCCTTTTGGTAGGTAATGTACGCTACCTGTTTTCCATCCGGGGACAAATGAGCAAACCAGCTATTGCTTTCATCAAAGGTCATCTGTGTCTGCTCGCTGCCGTCAGACTTCATTCTCCATAATTGCATCAGCCCGGTTCGAACCGAGTTAAACCAAATATATTTTCCACAAGGTGAATATTCTGGTCCATCATTTAAACCTTTCGTGTCAGTGAGTTTCGTTTCTATACCACCTACCACCGGAATAGTGTAAATATCATACTCACCATTTCTTTCTGCACAATATGCCAGCATCGATCCATCCGGAGACCAACCATGTAGGTAACTAGGTGCAATCGGAGTAACAAGTACCGGAGTCCCACCTTCAATCGGTAATGTGTAAATTCTGGATTGTCCGTCCTCATAGGTATGATGGCTGACAGCTATCTTTTGATGATCCGGAGAAAGAACATGATCATTATTGCAATGGTTGCATATACCGGTATCGATTAACTTACTGTTACCTGAATTAATATCATAGGAATAGATACCGCCACCAGCATTATATATTAATGTTTTTCCATCCTTTAACCAATTTGGAGCTTCAATAAGCCCATCAAACTCTTTTAACATAGTTCTTTCCCTTGTTGTTTCCACATTAACTACTTCCAGAATGCTAATTACATTTCTTTTTTCACTATCCTTATGACGTTCTGTGATTACATTCATACTTACTCTCCTTTATCATTTATATATGTGATTTCATACCTATCGCAATTGTTTCACACATATGATTTATTTAAATTATAGTCATGTTCTCTCTTTCAGCGACTATTCTTACATAAGACACTGCTTCCTTATATTCCTCATAGGTTTTCAGATGTTCCACAAAAACCGTAGTATCTTTTCCTAGACCTTCACAGCATCTCAGAACGTGTCCACAATCAATTGTACCTTTTCCCGGCATACATTCCTCAATACAGCAAGGAAACGTGTCTTTCATATTCACATCCTTGATGTGAATACTTTTTATATAAGGTCCTAATTTATCAAAACACTCAGAGATAAATTCTGAACTATACAAATATTTTCTTGGATGATTTATCATATTCGTAAAGTCCAGATGAACCGCGAAAGAACTGCGATCTACATCTTTTAATAGCTGTAGATAAGCATCCGGCGAATCTGGTACCATCCAAGGCATTGGTTCAATGGTGTAAAAGGTATTCTTTGGATTTACACTATCAATGATTTCACGAACTGTATCCACAATCAGTGTATATACTTCTTTCGTGTAATTATCCTGATAAAAGCCATCCCATTTTTCACCTCTGGCTCCTGCAATATTCACACAGCAATTGGCTCCCATTTCTTCTGCCAACGCTAGCTGTTTCTTACAATAGTCAAGAGAAAGCTTCCTTTCCTGCTCATTGATTGAAATTGGATTTCTCCATGCTCCCACTTCTCCTAGGATAAGATTATATTTTTTGATATAATTTAAGTAGTCTTTCTTCTCTTCCTTTGTTGCATCAAATCCTATCGGAACCAGAACTGCGCTGTATTTTAAATCCTTCACATGGGTAATCCATTCATCCGGATTAGTATACGGTCTTTCAATTCCTCCTCCAATTCTCATATATCCACCTCCCTTTGATTTCATCTGTTTCCTTCTAACTAATTATTCACTTCTCTATACAATAAATTACATGGATACAAATCAATAAAGACAAGTGCTTCTATTTACTATAGTAAATCAATTCCACCTTTTCATCTCTCAATATATTGCGATTTACCACTCAATTATTGCTATTTTATAATAACTCTTCCATAAAATCGGTTTACTTTTTTTATGATTGTGCTATGATAATGTTCATTATTCATGATTTTTAGGTGTTTATGGACTCCTTAATTTATTTTAAAGAGATATTTTTCTTTTCGGAATAGCATTTTTTGATCATCCAAGGAAAGAGGTGTACAATGATAGGTACAATGAAAATCACAGACAACGCTTTTGAACAATTGGAATTTGGTGATGGATATATTAATGTCTCCATTGGTAAGAATATAGAAGTATATCCTTCCCATTGGCATACTGAGGCTGAGATTATTATACCCTTGGAAGGATCGTATTCGGTTAAAATTAATAATCACCTTTACCACTTAAAGACGAATGATATTTTATTCATTACCCCTGGAGAACTTCATGAAATGGCAACCCCCTCCGATGGTTTACGAATGGTTTTGCAATTTAATTTTTCATTAATACATAATTTGAAGGATTTTAACCTATTTAATTCGTTTTTTCAGTCCATCAAAGTCATAACGAGTCTCAAGGATTCTGATACTCATGAAAAAATGCTTTATCTATTAATGGACATAAAAAAAGAATACGAAGCGAATAACTCCTTTAAAAATGCTGCTATTTATTCTAAGCTTTTACAGATTTATGTAATAATAGCCCGCAAATATACCAAGCTTTCAAATAAGTTTCCGGATACTACCATCAATAAGCATCAGGAATATTTGGCAAAGTTTACTCAAGTTTTTTCCTATATCAATAATAATTTTACAGAGCATATTACACTGGAAGAGATTGCTGATCGGGCAGGCTTTAGTAAATTCCATTTTTCGAGATTATTTCAACAACTAACTAATATGTCTCTCAACGAATATATCAATGTAAAACGAATCGCAGAAGCTGAAGTACTTTTGCTAAATCCTAATCTAACGATAACAGATGTATCCATTCAATCCGGTTTTCGTAGTATTTCTACCTTTAATCGAGCATTCCGTTTGGCTAAGAAATGTTCTCCATCC
The DNA here is from genome assembly GCA_029238935.1 of Herbinix sp. GTDB lineage: Bacteria > Bacillota > Clostridia > Lachnospirales > Lachnospiraceae > Mobilitalea. Next base: position 62,819 of record JAQZBN010000030.1, on the reverse strand, counting down.
GAATTTAAAACCCTTTATAATGCTCATAAAAACGGAATTGTAGATAAATAGTAAAATGATAAAGATAAATAAAAAAGCCATTTCGTTAGAGACAAATTCCCTAACCAAATGGCATTATTTTTAATCTAAAAAACGATAATTTTGTTTCACTGTCGTTCACTATATTTTTCTCCAAGAATGATCCGATCCAGTACAGCTTTATATACCAATACAATCTGTGCATCAATATAGCAAAATTTATTTACTAAAAATTCATAAGTCTTATAGATAAAGCAAACGTTCATTAATATTAATGCTATGATAGTAATTTCCGGCTGCAACGCTTTGGCTATTAAAAATATTACAGCTCCGAGGAAAAAAAGGAAGGATACAAAATAATTTCTACTAATACGAAAAGCCAGAAGCATTGTATCATTGAGTCTGTCATGCATTTTTGTGATCGATTTCAAATCCCTATACTTTAACTTATCGTACATGTCATTAAATATCATATGACTGTCAATTTTTTTATTTTCGAGATTCTTTTTTACAAAAGAAAAGTAACGGTGATAATTATATTCTCCCAATTCTTTGCTGATTAATTTTTTAAATACACTGGACATTGCCATCACCTGCCCTTCTTGCTTAGGTCCATTTTGGTTAAAAACAAACAGCTCTATATACATTTCATTAATACTATTATTCGCATGGGACATAAAATAAAACTCTGCAATTACTGTAACTCTTACCTTATAAATGAATTTAATCGGAAGAAATCATCAAAAACTTTAGTATTGCCCAAAAATAATTTCGATTATACTAATAAATTATGAGGTTAGGAACTTTTTGGTCCATTAGGCAGATACCATATATAGGATAAATTTTTATATAATTTGTATATCTTGTATCCATTTGTTCATAAGATGCTTAAATTTCAATTTATTTATTAACAAAATGTTCATAATATATCCATACTATAAACATATATGTCTATTATAATCGTAGATAAGATAAGAAATGAAACACACCTATCGTTCTACAATTAAATATGCTTACAAGATAATTTTTTTCATAAAATAAGCCCGGCAGCTACCCTCCCCCCTCTACCGGGCTTCTCCTCTGTTTATTCCTAGAGAATAATACTTTATCTTAATCACAACGCTGCATAGTCAATTACTATTCTTACTTTTCAATCTCTCTTTTAAATCCAAAATCCTTCCTAAAACTTTATCATATTGAAATTCTTTTATTTCACTCAATGCTTTTTTTAACTCCGATTTTATTTCAGGAATACCTACTCGAATTAAATGTTCAATTTCCCGAATAATAGAATCATACTCGTATCTTCTGATATAATATATAATGTCAGATAGATACTGTTCATATTCCTGATCCTTCATCGCATTACTTCCGATTTCCTGCTCTTTATTATTATGAATATGTTCATCTTCATAAATCCGAATTGACTCCAATAATTTTATTCGAAATATCTTAATACGAGTAACATTATTCAGCAACTCCATATAAACTTGAGCAAAATCCCCTTGTATTATCATCATTTCAAGATTTCTTGTTTCTTCCGATAAAGAAATTGCACCTATATTGGCAAAGACACTTTTCAAATTATGTAAACCATTTTTTATCTCTTCCATGCATCCCTTTTTATAATTACGATTAATTCGATCCAGACAAGTCTGAATATCTTTTAGGGATACCTTAAGAATATTCATATAATGAATCGGGTTTCCAAGAGCGTACTTTAGACCGATATTAATATCTATCTCATGGATATTCGTTAATATGGATTCAATAAATCCATCGTCAGTAGTAATAGGTTCTATCTTCATCTTCCAGGATTCTAGAAGTAACTCCTCTTTTGGTATCCAATTCTGTAAAATAGCAATCATTTCTGTTAAAGCAATTGGTTTTGAGTAAATATCATTAGCACCTGCAGATATGAACCGTTGCTTAATATCTTCCGTTATATTACCTGATAAAGCATAAATCATTGTGTCTTTCATATCTTTTTGTATGGCTCGTACTTTTTTGGTGGTTTCTACACCATCCATTTCCGTCATAATATGGTCTATGAATATAATCTGGTATTGATTTTTCTTTACTTTATCTACAGCTTCTTTTCCAGAATATACTTCATCTACTTCCACATGAAATAATTCCAGCATATTTGCTAATACTAAAGCATTGACTTCATTATCATCGACCACCAATGCTTTTATTCCGGGCATATGATACCCAATCATATCTTATCCTCCTTCATAACTTTGTTTTCTATGGAACAGGAGATTCGTTAATAAATAAATTTTACCAAATTACGACATTAATTACAAGAATTCTCTGGTAAATATTAGTATTCGAGAAAATAATTAAATTTATCCTTTTATATCATAAGATTTTTTGTTATAATGAAATTTAGGAAAAAAAATGATCAAAATTCAGGAGGTAGAATTATGGCAACGGTAACAATCATGGACCACCCCTTAATTCAACATAAGTTAGGTATAATGAGACGTAAGGCTACATCAACAAAGGAATTCAGGGATTTAGTATCGGAAGTAGCAATGCTAATTTGCTACGAAGCAACTAGAAAGCTTCCCCTTACAGACATAGAAGTTGAAACCCCTCTCGTTAAAACCATCTGCAAAGAAATCGAAGGGAAAAAACTTTGTATCGTACCTATTTTAAGAGCTGGCCTTCATATGGCTGATGGAATTTTAAACCTGATACCGAATGCAAAAGTGGGACATGTTGGATTATACAGAAATGAAGAGACTTTGGAACCAGTGGAATATTTTTGTAAGCTTCCTTCTGATGCTTCCGACCGAGAAATTTTTGTAGTTGACCCTATGCTTGCTACCGGCGGTTCCGCTGTCGCAGCAATTAACCTCTTAAAGAAGAGAGGTATTTCAAAAATTCATTTCTTATGCTTAATCGCTGCTCCGGAAGGTGTAGAACGATTAACTCGTGAACATCCCGATGTTGATGTTTTCATTGGTAACCTAGATGAAAGATTAAATGAAAATGGTTATATCTTACCAGGCCTTGGAGACGCTGGAGATAGAATTTACGGAACAAAATAAAGCGGAAAGGCTGCTGCATCAATGATGCAGCAGCCTTTTTAAATTTAATTAATTCAAATTCTTTATTTTGTTGAAAATTTATAAATGGTTACAAAATCGTATTCAGCTCCGGCTTTTAATACGCAAGAAGGGAACGCACTAATATTGCAGGAGTTTGGATAGTATTGTGTCTCAAAGCAAATTCCAGCCCATTTTTGATAAGGAGCACCATTCTTACCATGTTGTACAGGACTTAACATATTACTGGTATAAACCTGGATACCTGGCTTGTTTGTAAATACCTCCATAACTCTTCCGCTCTTCTCATCAACTAACATAGCTGCTTTTTCAACATCACTTCCGCTGATATCAAGAATGTAATTATGATCATAACCGCCAGCTTGACGAAGTGGTTCATACTCAGCCTCAATTTCTTGTCCAATTTTCTTTAAATTTCTAAAATCCATTGGTGTACCCGTAACATCTCTGATTTCACCGGTTGGTATTAAATCGTCTGTGGTAGGAGTAAACTGGTTTGCATTGATCCAAACCTTTTGATCTAAAATGGTTCCAGAATCATGCCCAGCCAAGTTAAAATAAGAATGATTCGTTAAATTCACCAGAGTATCCTTATCGGATACTGCTAAATATTCAATCACAAGTTCATTTGCTTCTGTTAAGCTGTAGGTTACGCTGATATCAAGGTTTCCCGGAAATCCCTGTTCCATATGGGGACTGAGTCTTGTAAATTCAATCCCGGCTAAATCCTCTTCTTCAAATACTTCTGTTTCGTATATAAATTTATTATATCCTACAAAACCACCGTGGAGATTGTTCTTACCATTATTTTTCTCTAGCTCGTATACTTTACCATTTAATTCAAATTTAGCATCGCCAATTCTATTCGCATGTCTTCCAATAAAAGATCCAAATCCAGGTGCATTATCCTCATATCCTACGATCTTATCATAGCCTAATACAACATCTCCCATGTTGCCCTTTGAATCCGGAACGATGATGCTGACAATATTAGCACCGTAATCGGTAAAGCTTACACTCATACCATTCTTATTGGTAATGGTATATAGGGTAGCTTCTTCCCCACGTTTTGTTTTTCCAAATGATTTTTGTGAAATTTTCATGCTTAATCTCCTTACCTATTGATCATATCTCTCTCATTAGTAGTATAAATGAAACTTTATCCATTTCTAGTTCTAACTACCTATTATATCATACCCCAAAAAAATAGCAAATATTTTTTCTTTGTTCATAACTTATTCCTAATAATCCGATGTATTTTTATGCGATTTTATTTTAACCTCACTAACATTCATTATTCCTGTGATTCATTGTTTTCTTTTGGAACAGTAATGCTAGTCAAATGCTAAGTCTTATGGTCTCGTCGATAAGAACTGATAATAACAATTGACAAGGGTATAAGCCAATGTTATACTTTAGAAGTACATTACGTTTTAAGTGGTTATCTATACTATTTCTAAGAAAAAAACTTAGAGAGGTCTATATAACATAATAGGGAAACAGGTTCAAAGCCTGTACGGTCTCGCCGCTGTAGGTGGGGAGTTACTTCTATAATTGATACAATCAATGTCACTGGGTTATATCTGCCAAAAGTACTACTTGGTTGCTACCCCGGGAAGACCTAGAAGTAATGAGGATCCACAAGTCAGAAGACCTGCTTAAAACGGTACCAAATGCGCCACGAGGATTGGACAAGGGTACAAAAAGGTAACTGCATTATGCAGCTTATTTTATTGTCCTTTTTCCTTGTTGTGGGTAAAGGATTTTTTTTATTACAACAAAAAGGAGAAAGAAAGAATGAAACAAAAAAGAAGTACAAAACAAATTGTTATTTTGGTAGCTGCTCTGGTTGCCGTTATAGCAATCCTTGCCGTAGTTTATACGGTATTTAAGCCGGAAGGCACCAAAGGCTCAAAAGAGATAGTAGCTGAAGTAATTATTCCAGGACAGGATAGTAAAGAATTTACCATTAAGACAGATGCATTATTTTTAAGAGAAGCATTAGAGGAAATCGACTTGATCAAAGGTTCTGAGAGTGAATATGGTCTCTTTGTTACGGATGTAAATGGTGTAACTGCTAGTGAAAAAGAATGGTGGGCATTTACACTTAATGGTGAAATGCTGACAACCGGTGTAGATGATACCCCAGTAAACGATGGTGACCATTTTGAAATCACTTTAACGGAGATTGAATAAGGATTGGAAGGTACCATGCGTATAAAAGATATTGTCTTAATCAGTATGATGAGTGCAATGTTAGTTTGTGTACAGGTAGCTTTGGGATTTCTACCAAATATTGAATTAGTGTCTTTATTAATCATATTATTTACGATACAATACGGAAAGAAAACCATCTATATCATTTATGTCTTTGTTTTATTGGAAGGGCTCATCTATGGATTTCATTTATGGTGGATTAATTACCTTTATGTATGGGATGTGCTATTTATTATTGCTCTGATCTTTAAAAAGGAACGCTCTCCTGTATTTTGGGCAGTTGTGAGTGGTATGTATGGTTTATCCTATGGGGCGCTTTGCTCCATCCCCTATTTCTTTATGGGAGGATTTCCAACTGCACTGGCTTATTGGTTTAATGGAATTCCTTTTGATATTCCTCACGGAATAGGAAACTTTATAATTGCATTGGTTTTATTTACCCCACTAAACCGTTTATTACAATTCATAAATTCTAGAAGAGATCCCTTACAAAATCCATTTGATTAAATCATATACATTATCTTCCATACAAGTACTTAAAAAAAGGTTATCCTTAAGGAATTCACCTTAAGGATAACCTTTAATCAATTTCGTTTCAAACAATATAGCGTTTTCTGTATAAACTTATTTCTAAAAAGATAAAATTTATAATTTAGAAAAAGGTACACTGTAAACCAAATTTGATTATAATCTTGTTACGTTAGTTGCCTGAGGACCTTTTGCTCCCTGAACTACTTCGAACTGTACTTCTTGGCCTTCTTCTAAAGACTTGAAGCCGTCCATGTTAAGACCTGAGTAATGAACGAATACGTCATTGCCTTTTTCGTCAGAGATAAATCCAAATCCTTTTTGGTTATTAAACCACTTAACTGTACCTTTGTTCATGTATAATTCCTCCAAAAAATATAAAATATTGTCATTGCTAAATCCTTTAGCAATAAGTTCATGATAACATTCTTTTGAACCCTTGTCAAACATTATTTATCGACACAATTATTAATATTATACGCTTCCTCGGCAGCACATACCACATAGGAATTGCCCTCTAACACCTGTAATGCCTTCGTTAAATTGGACAGTTTCATTATGATAGAAGTATCTTTTCCGGCTGTCGCTAAAGTATACATGTACTCTACACTAATACTCGCATCAAATAAAACTTTTAAAATTTCATGCAAGGTTCCAACCTTCTGAGCGATCTTAACAGCGATAACATCCGTCAACATTGCAGAAAATCCTTCCTCTTTTAGGACGTTCCTACCTTTCTCCGGATCTGATACAATCATGCGCAGCATACCATATTCAGACGTATCCGCAAGACTAAAAGATGCAATGTTAATACCATGATCGCTCAATATCTCTGTAACATGTTCCAATCTGCCTTCTCTGTTTTCAATAAATACTGACAACTGCTTAATTACCATATCCTGCCCCTCCTTCTAATAAACTATAATTCATTACATAATTACGTTCCTTCATTCATTGCTATTCATTGCATTGATTTCTATACATTACTTTTATTACAATTTTACTTTATCTCTACTCCATACTCTTAAAGTAGAACAAATTCCTTACACTATCATTGTTGCTGTATCTTACTTCATTTAATATAGCCTTCTGTGATCAATCATCCACTTCTATAAACGTTTCGCAACGCGATACCTGTCACTACTATACAAGTTTTCTACGGTCTATAACGTTTCGCAAAGCGATACGTGTCATTACTAGACAAGTTTTCTACGGTCTATAACACGTTTCGCTTTCCCTTCACTTCTCTGTATCGTCTTTGGCTCAACAAGTTTTACTTTTACTGCAAGTCCTAATGCAGACTGAAGAACATGGGATATTTTCTTGGTCAGATTTTCAAGTTCTTTAATTTCATCGGAGAAGAAGCGCTCTTCTACTTCTACTTGAACCTCTAAAACGTCTAAATTATTAACACGATCTACGATTAGCATATAATGAGGACTAACCTCTCCCATTTCCAATAAAGCTGATTCAACCTGGGATGGGAATACATTAACTCCTCGTATAATTAACATATCATCGGATCTACCTTTAAATCTTGAGATACGGGCATGGGTTCTTCCACATTCACATTTTTCGTAAGTAATGCTGGTTAAATCTCTGGTACGATAACGGAATAACGGCAGTGCTTCCTTAGTGATCGTAGTAAATACCAACTCACCAATTTCACCCTCTTTGCATGGTTCCAAGGTCTCAGGATTAATAATCTCCGGAACAAAGTGATCTTCATATACATGAAGTCCCCTATGATACTCGCAGTCTGCTGCAACGCCTGGACCCATAATCTCACTAAGGCCATAAATGTCATAAGCTTTTAAGTTGAGTTTGGTCTCAATTTCATTTCTCATATTATCTGTCCAAGGCTCAGCTCCGCAGATAGCAGCTTTTAATTGTATTTTATCAAGACGTCCAGCCTCTTCTAAGGTTTCTGCAATATGTAACAGGTATGAAGGGGTACAAGCAATCGCAGTGGCCCCAAAGTCCTCCATCATCGTAATCAGTTTCTGTGTATTTCCAGTCGACATCGGGATTACAGTTGCACCAAGGTTTTCCGCACCATAATGAAGTCCTAATCCTCCGGTAAATAATCCATATCCATAAGCAACTTGGATTTTATCATGAGCTCCGATCCCAGCCATGGCAAGTACTCTGGCAACACATTCCTGCCAATTTTCTATATCCCTTCTGGTATAACCAACAACAGTAGCTTTACCGGTAGTACCAGAGGATGCATGCAAGCGAACAACCTCAGACTGAGGGACTGCAAATAAGCCAAAGGGATAACTATCCCTTAAATCACTTTTTGTTGTAAAGGGAAGTTTTTTTATATCCTCTATACTGTTAATATCACCCGGTTCTAAACCCATCTCTTGCATCTTCTTGCGATAGAATTCCACGTTATGGTAGACACGGCTGACCATTTTTTTGAGTCTGGCTCCCTGCAAATTCCGTATTTCATCACGGCTCATGCATTCTTTTGTCTCATTCCAAATCATTACTTCATATCCTCCTGTTCTGCAACTATAAAACCGCTTTCCGTTAGAACTGCTGCTGTTTTTACGAGATCCTCCGTATTTACAATCATCAAAGGAACTTTTCCACTACGTAATACAATCGAGTAAATATAATTTACACCCAGCTTGGCATCTGCTATGGTGTGCAGCATCCGGTCCAATTCTCCGGGTCTATCTTCCAGTTCAACTGCGACTGCTTCTGACATCTTTACAGCAAAACCATTATCGGTTAAATACTTCTTTGCTTTTTCAGGATCATCCACTACCATTCGAAGAATTGCAAATTCCGGTGTATCAAAGGATGCAATAGCTCTTAAATTAATATTGTTTTCCTTAAGTACTGTTGTAACTCCTGCCAGGCTTCCTATTTCATTCTGTACAAATACGGAAAGCTGTTTAATCATAGTAATACCTCCCTTTCAGTAATATAAATAATGATATAAATGTAATTTTCTACTATATTTAGGTATAGCGAATGGTTATAATTAAAAACCGCAATAGTCCTAATGTGTCAACCAGGTTACTGTAAGATAATAATAACTCAATATAACTTTGTTTTATTACTTACGAATCGCCGCTTAACCTATAAATTTATTCAGTCATTTCATCCTTATTGGTGTAAATAATATCCCACCTGGAATGCTTTCTTATTGATATCAATTGTTTTTGCTGGAACAGTATTTTCTATTACAGTCAACCATGCCTCTTCTGAAAAATCCATGTGCTGCGCTGCAATGCCAAGTACGATGATATTAAATACTCTGCTGTTTCCTAATTTTTTTGCTTCCTCAATTGCATCCACCTTATATATTTTATTGCTTAGTTCTAAATTTTCCAAGATGTTTTCAGGATATTTTACTGCTCCAATAACAACAGGCATAGGATCAATTCTTTGATCATTTACTATGATAACTCCATCTTTCTTAAGGAAATGAGCATAACGCAGCGCTTCCAGTCGTTCAAAGGCAATCAGTACATCCGCCTGACCTTCTTCCACAATTGGTTCATTTACAGTATCACCGTAACGAACATAGGTAACAACGCTACCTCCTCTTTGTGCCATTCCATGCACCTCTGAGAGCTTCACATCATAGCCAGCATGAATTGCCAAACCTCCGAGTATTCTGCTGGTAAGCAGGGTACCCTGTCCACCAACACCAACGATCATTATATTTTTTGTCTCCATGGGTATCCTCCTATCCTACTTGAACCGGTTGAATTGCATGAGACTTACACATAGTTTCACACAGTCCACAGCCGTTGCACATGGTATCATTGATTACGATATCGCCATTTTCTTTCTTTGTAATGGCAGGACATCCCGGTTTCATACACATATTACACTTTTTACATGCTTCCAATTCTATACGATATTGCTTTGTTGCTTGTTTTTTATTTAATAATACACAAGGAGACTGAGCAATAATGACTGCAACTTCATCAAGAGCTGTAGCTTCTTTAATCGTTTTCTCTAACGTATTCACATCAAAAGCGTTCACCACATAAACGTGCTTGACACCAACTGCTTTACAAAGCTCTGCAATATCAACAGAGTAAGTCGGTTCTCCCTTTAAGGTCTTGCCGGTTGCTGCATGATCCTGATGACCGGTCATACCGGTAGTAGAATTGTCCAGAATCATCACGGTTCCAGTACCTTTGTTATATACCATATTAATCAAGGAGTTGATACCGGTATGCATAAAGGTAGAATCGCCAATAACTGCAACCCAGTTCTTAATATAATCCTTCCCCTTCGCTTTTTCCATTCCATGAAGGGATGAAATACTTGCTCCCATACAAATTGTAGTATCTATTACACTTAGTGGTGCTACTGCTCCCAGTGTATAGCAACCGATATCACCTGCACCATGAATTTTAAGCTTATTCAAAACAGAATAAACACTTCTATGTGGACATCCCGGACATAGAATTGGTGGTCTGTTCGGAGCTGCGGCTGCTGGTTTTAATTCTAGTTGCTCCCCTAAAATTGCTTTTCTTAGTAAGTTAGCTGAGTATTCACCCTGAATGGTAAGAATCTCTTTACCGATGACTTTGATACCCCAAGATTTTACTTGCTCCTCAATAATTGGATCTAACTCTTCCACAATATATAAAGTATCAACCTTGGAAGCGAACTCTTCGATTAGCTTTCTAGGAAGTGGATTAATTAATCCCAACTTTAAGACAGAGGCATTCGGAAGAGCTTCTTTTACATATTGATAAGGAATACCGGAGGTGATAACACCTATCTTTAAATCCTTATATTCTACCTTATTAATCGGAAAATCGTAGCTGTCTCTGATGATCTCCAGTTCTTTCTGCTCCACGATTACATGACGGTTCTTTGCATTTCCGGGCATCATAACATTCTTAGTGATGTCTTTTACGTAGGGTTTATCTTCGATTTCATTTCTATCATTTAATTCAACCATACCCTGGGAATGGGATAAACGGGTGGTACTTCTTACAATAACCGGTTTATCATAGGTTTCACTTAATTCAAATGCATATTTAACGAATTCCTTCGCTTCTTGGCTGTCCGATGGTTCTATTACAGGAACCTTCGCAGCTCTTGCAACGGCTCTGGTATCCTGTTCATTCTGTGAGCTATATAATCCCGGGTCATCGGCCACGATAATAACCAGACCTGCATTTACTCCAGAATAAGCTACCGTAAAAAGTGGATCAGATGCTACATTTAAACCTACGTGTTTCATGGATGCCAGGGCTCTAACACCGCTGATCGATGCTCCGATGGCTACTTCCATGGCAACCTTCTCATTTGGTGACCATTCTGAATAAATCTCATCATATTTTACAATATTCTCGCTTATTTCCGTACTGGGTGTACCGGGATAGGCAGCTGATAATTTGCAGCCTGCTTCATAAGCACCACGGGCAAAAGCCTCGTTACCAAGCATAATTTCTCTCTTAGACACTATGTAAAACTCCTTTCATTCTTCCGTTCTTCGTAAAGTTTACGTATGTTGATTGATTTGTTATTATAATTTTCTTAAGTCGGTTACTCTCTTCGCTTTCCCTTCAAATCGCTGTAAGCTTCTAGGTGTTACCAATTTTATCACAGCATCAATACCAAGCACAACCCTTAAGCTGTTTTTAATTTTCTTCTCCAGTTCACCAAGTTTCGCATAAGAATCAAGTAGGGACTCATCTGCCAACTCAACTTTAATCTCCATAGTATCTAAATGATTTTTCCGATCTACCAAGATCTCATAATGAGCACCTATCTCCGGAACTTTTAGTAATACTTCTTCTATTTGAGATGGGAATACATTTACACCACGGATGATTAGCATATCATCGGAGCGACCGGAGAGATTCTCCATTCTTACTGTAGTTCTGCCACATTTACAGGGTTCATACATCAGCCTTGAGATGTCCTTCGTCCGGTAACGGATTAGGGGCAGCGCTTCCTTGGTGATACAGGTAATAACCAATTCTCCTTTTTCACCGGGAGGAAGAACTTCTCCTGTCTCAGAATCGATGATTTCTGGAATAAAATGATCTTCGTTGATGTGCATTCCGCATAATTCAAGACATTCACCGGATACACCTGGGCCAATCAATTCACTCATTCCGTAATTCTGTGTAACTTTAAAATCCTCACCCCAGATTTTATACATCTCCTGACGCATCGGTTCCGTCATTCCTTCACCGCCGACCAATCCTATCTTAACCTTCAAATCCGTTGCCGGATCCAGTCCCATTTGCTTTGCAACTTCACCAATATGTAGCGCATAGGAAGGTGTAGCTACCAGTAAGCTGGTTTCAAAATCTTGCATATACATAATTTGTTTTTGCGTATTTCCGGACGAGGTGGGACAGACACTGGCACCTAAATTTTCTAGACCATAATGAAGTCCAAGAGCCCCGGTAAACATACCGTATCCAAAGCAAATCTGAGCTACATCTTCCTCCGTAGCACCACCCATTGCTGCAATTCTTGATACACATTCTGTCCAGGTCTTTAAGTCCTTTTTTGTATATCCGACTACGGTAGGTTTTCCCGTAGTTCCCGAGGATGCATGAACACGAACCAAATCCTTTTTCGGTACGGTAAATAAACCAAAAGGGTAATTATCCCTCAAATCTTGTTTATTTGTAAATGGTAACCGTGCTAAATCCTTTAAACTCTGGATATCCTCTGGCTTTAGTCCCACTAAGTCCATTTTATCCCGATAAGCAGGAACCTTTTCATAGATCCTCGTAACGGTCTCCTTTAATCTTATTAACTGAAGCTCCTCCATTTCTTTCCTGGATAATGTTTCTTCTTTTGCCCAAATCAATTTGGTTGCCCCCTTTAAATGTTGTACTGTAAAAGAACTTAATGATTAAACTTCCTTTACTTTTAATATTTATGACATGCCAAGTGCCATATTTTCTAACAAATATGGCACAAGAAAATCAAAGTTGATTTCTGCATGATTCACTTGAATATCTTATATTCTCTCTTCCTTATTCCTGAATTGACTTCTTTTTGTGGACAGTCACTGTCTCATCGTAACAAGAAAAGATCTCTCTGACTTTTTCCTTTGACAGTTTTGGACTAAGGAAACTTACCACCGGTACTACAATGAGTCCAGTGATCATTGCCAGTGCTCCCGCATTAATTGGCGATGCTATGTATTTGAGGAACATATTCGATACCGTAATGCCAACTCCAAATATAAAGCTAGCCCAAACTGCTGCCCTCGTAACTCCCTTCCAATACAATCCGTATAAGAAAGGTGCTAAGAAAGCTCCTGCCAATGCACCCCAGGAAATACCCATCAGCTGTGCAATAAAAGTCGGAGGGTCTAAAGCAATTACAACAGATAAAACAATAAAGAATACGATTAAAATTCTCATAATGAATAACTGCTTCTTTTCACTCATATTTTTGATAATATTATCTTTTAAGAAATCCAGCGTCAGTGTGGAACTGGAGGTTAATACTAAAGCGGATAAGGTTGACATGGAAGCAGAAAGTACTAATATTACTACTATTCCGATTAAAAGATCGGAAAGGGATGATAACATGAAGGGTACAATGGCATCGAACATGACTGCTCCACCCTCTTTATGAATGGTTGGGTTATCGAATAATCTACCGAAACCTCCAAGAAAATAGCATCCTCCTGAGATGATGACAGCAAATACAGTGGAGACTATCGTACCTGTCTTTATAGATTTTTCGTTATTAATTGTATAGAATTTATGTACCATCTGAGGAAGTCCCCAGGTTCCCAATGAAGTGAGGATAACAACACCCAGAAGATTCATTGGGTCAGGGCCAAAGAATGATGTAAAAGCCCCCGGTTGTCCCATAGTAACAGGAATATCGCTTTCTAACTGTGCCAGATTACCAATTGCTTCCGTAAATCCTCCCTGGCCATTTAATATGGAAACGATTACAGCGATGATTCCGAATAACATGACGATACCTTGAATAAAATCATTGATTGCTGTTGCCATATAACCACCAAGAATTACATAAACTCCTGTTAAGGCAGCCATCGCCACAACACATACCCAATATGGAATATCAAACGCCATTCCAAACAATCTGGAAAGACCATTATAAACAGAAGCTGTATAAGGAACCAAGAACACAAATGCAATTGCGGAAGCAACAATCTTTAAAGCTTTACTATGATATCTATTTCCAAAAAAATCAGGCATAGTTGACGATTTCAGATGATTGGTCATAACACGGGTACGGCGACCTAAAACCACCCAGGCAAGTAGACTTCCGATAAATGCATTACCAAGTCCAATCCAGGTGGATGCAATTCCATATTTCCATCCAAACTGACCAGCATATCCTACAAATACAACCGCAGAAAAATATGAGGTTCCATAAGCAAAAGCTGTCAGCCATGGACCTACACTTCGTCCCCCTAAAACAAAATCTCCTACATTTGTCGCATGTCTTCTGGCATAGACTCCAACCATGATCATAATAATAAAAAATACGACCAATAACACCAGTTTTTCAACCATTTAGTTACCTCCCACAGATTTTCCCTGCTTTCTCTTTTCATTTGATTGTTATTATTGCTTTATTGCATTAAAGCTTCGACGCTTTAAAGCTTTGCGCTTTAAAGCAATGATATCAAATCAATATAAATTTGTCAAGAGTGGAAGAAGATGGTATTAAAAAAATACACCTCAAATATAGACTTTCTGTCTGATATTTGAAGTGTATTTTTTATAGTTACCTTATCATAATTATTGAAAGTGTAAAATCAATTCAATATTTATGCTTCGCTAATTTGCTTAATTTTATATGCATAATTTTATGTACATAATTTTATTTGAATAATTTATTTGAATAATTTATTTGCATAATTTATATGCATAATTTTATTTGTATCATTCTTTATTTACATAATTCGTTATTTACATAATCATTTGCATTATCGTAAAACCGAATATCGTTTCTTCACATAACGCTTTCGCTTGGATGACATACTTTATGATCCTAAGATATTTCCTAAGTAGCTAAGCAATTTTATAACAAGTACGATATCAATAATAGCAGTCAAGGGTAAGAGAATGACGAATCTTGTATGTTTTGTTTTGTGGTGAAAATAACGCATACCCAGGAAGGATCCTATACCTCCGCCGATTAAAGCTAATAAAAGAAGGGTGCGCTCAGAGATGCGCCACCCATTCTTTCTTGCTCGTTGTTTATCGACACCCATGAAGGTAAAACCCGCTATCGTTACAATTATGATATAAAAAAGCGCGAGGTAAATGAAGTATTCCATCAAGATGTCCTTTCCAACTTATTCTTATTCTTCGATTGCGATTGCTACTCCCAATTCCTTAAGTTGTTTCTCTTCCACAACATTGGGTGCTTCTGTCATTAAACAGGAAGCATCTTTCACCTTAGGGAATGCGATAACATCACGGATACTATCCTCTTTTGCCATCAACATTAAAAGACGATCCAAACCGTATGCCAGACCAGCATGAGGAGGAACACCGTATTTGAATGCATTCAATAAGAAGCCAAAACGTTCGTAAGCACTTTCCTTCGTAAAACCAAGTACTTCAAACATCTTCTCCTGTACATCACTTTGATAGATTCTGACAGAACCTCCACCGATTTCAGTTCCGTTTAATACGATATCATAAGCTTTTGCTCTTACTTTACCAGGATCTGTCTCTAATAAAGCAAGATCTTCATCCATTGGCATAGTAAATGGATGATGCTTTGCTGTATATCTTCCTTCTTCTTTGGAGTATTCTAAAAGAGGGAACTCTGTTACCCAGAGGAATTTATATTCATCCTTCTTTAAAAGTCCAAGATTTCTTGCTATCTCAAGACGTAGATTACCAAGTACTGCAAATACTACATCATCTTCATCCGCAGCAAATAATAATAAGTCTCCGGATTTTCCTTCCATCGCGGCTACTAAGGCTTGTAATTCCTCTTCGGTCATGAATTTAGCAAAGGAAGACTTAAAGGATCCATCTTCTGCGATTGCTAGATATGCAAGGCCTTTTGCTCCAAAATCTTTTGCGTAATCGACCAATGCATCTATTTTCTTTCTTGGCATATCAGCTTGTCCGGTAACATTGATACCACGAACCGATCCGCCTTTCTCTAAAGCACCGGTAAATACACTAAAACCACAACTTTTAACTATCTCGGATACATTCTTTAGTTCCAATCCAAAGCGGATATCCGGTTTATCAGAACCAAAACGATCCATTGCTTCCGCATAAGTCATTCTTTGAATCGGAAGCGGAACTTCTATTCCGATGCTTTCCTTAAACATTCTGTAGAGTAAACGCTCATTTACTGCAAGTACATCATCCACATCTACGAAAGATAATTCCATATCAATTTGAGTAAATTCCGGCTGTCTGTCAGCACGAAGGTCTTCATCACGGAAGCATTTTACGATTTGGAAATAACGGTCATAACCGGAGCACATCAATAGCTGCTTAAAGATCTGTGGAGATTGGGGAAGTGCATAAAAGTTTCCAGGATGTACACGGCTTGGTACCAGATAATCTCTGGCTCCTTCCGGGGTACTCTTGGTCAACATCGGGGTTTCTATCTCTAAAAAACCTTCTTCAGCTAAGAATTGACGGGTGATTACTGCAACCTTGCTTCTTAGGATTAAATTCTTCTGAAGATCCGGTCTTCTTAAATCCAGATAACGATATTTGAGTCTTAAATCTTCCTTTGTCTTAGAATCCTCTTCAATTTGGAATGGAGGGGTATCTGCTTCTGATAAGATACGGATATCCGTTGCTCTGATTTCTATATCACCGGTAGCAAGGTTTTCATTCACTGCTCCGGAACGTGCTTCTACCTTTCCGATTACTGCAATTACAAACTCACTTCTTAAGCGTTCTGCTTTTGCAAAACCTTCACTGCCAACATCGCCCTCTTCAAATATAATCTGAAGTAACCCGGAACGATCTCTCAGATCAACAAAGATAATTCCACCTTTATTACGACTTTTTTGTACCCAACCCATCACAGTAACGACTTCACCGATATTATTCTTCGATACTTCAGTACATCTGTGGCTTCTGTGCAAGCCTTTCATAGATTCAGCCATGGTTTACTCTCCTTTATATCAACTGTCATTATATACTTAATGCATATATTTACCTGGGTTTCCCGGAAACATATGCATTAATTTTAATCCATTTTATAGTATCTGTCCATAGTTTTTTCTACTATTACCAGTACATCTCCCTGCTATAAAGCAAAATCCAAGCATTTCCGATTTTTTGTAACGCTTCTTACAAATCCGGCTGCTTTTACGTGTTCCGGATGCACCTGATATGCTTTAAGAGCTTCCTCACTAACAAGTACGCTATCTAACATCAGATCCGAATCAGAGGTATCCATTGGATTTACTAACACCTCAATCGATATAATTCCTTCAATTATGTCCTTTAATGCTTCAAGTTCCTGCTTGATTCTCTTTGCATTGCTCTCATTTTCTACTGCTGTAAATCCATCTCCAAAACTCCATGCCACAATATGTCTAACCATCCTTACCCATCCTTTCCATTCTATCGTTTCAAATAGTTGATAATAAAAGTATTTCCATTTCCAATTGGATTAACCTTTAAGACAACTGATCTGTCTCTATCCCCGCAACTTCCTCATGAAACCCTAATTCCCGAACAATATCCAACAGTTTTTTCGTATCGATTGGTTTTGATATATAAGCATCACAGCCTAATTCATAAGAAGTTTGAACCAAAGCGGTTTCCGCCAATGCGGTTGTCATAATCACTTTGGAACTTTTCTTTGGCGAGATTCCCTTATGCTTATCAAAATCTTTGATATGTTTTAATACCTTCACTCCGTCTACCTTTGGCATCATGATATCAAGACAAATCAAGTGATAAGGTTTATTCTCCTTGATAGAAATCAGATAAGCATCCAATGCCTCCATCCCATCCACTACCAGATCACATTCCCCTATTTGGGATAGTAGTTTAAATAAGTAGGTTCTACTCGCTAAATCGTCTTCCGCAATTAATATCCTCATGTGGCTTCCTCCTGTCTAAATCAGTTTCTTTTGCTGCTCAATGATCATCTTCATTTGATCGATATAAGCCGGTACTCCTTCCATGGTTCCCCTTCTGGCTGCTAACTCCATCTTAAATGCCAAGTCTTTGATCTCAATGGCATTCATCTCATTGGAGATTACTTTTATTACATGAGCAAAATGCTCCAATTGTATGAGGTTTTCATCCATCCATGCAGTTTGAAGGTGTAATAATATTTCATTCAATTGCTCTAATTGTAACATTGTTATAGTCTGATTGACAGCCATTGTTTCACAATTTGAAAATATTATTTCTCCGGTTTCCGAAAGCATGATCTTATCAGGTAGTGTTTTCTGCATTTTCTGTTTCGAAATAACACGTTCTATCAGAAGATATAACTCTTTCATCTGGATTGGTTTTGCTATATATTCATCAAACGAATATGATAAAAATCGATCTCGATCTCCTAACAGTGCATATGCAGTCATAGCAATGACCGGAATATGCTGCCCAGGTTTTTCTAAATCACGAATTTTTGTTAGAGTTTCTATCCCATTCATACCGGGCATCTGTATGTCCATCAGTATGATATCAAATGCATCATTGATAAATAATTGTAATGCCTCTTCCCCATTCGCAGCGGTTTTTATTTTATGCTTCTGTTCCAATAACATCTTTCCTATGACTTTCTGATTGACAATATCGTCTTCCACCAAAAGAATTCGTCTTGATTTATGAGATCCATGAGATACTGATGAATAAGACTTTACTTCCTTTTCTTGGCTTCCAATCAGAAACTTTAATTGAAATTGAAATGAGCTCCCGACCCCTTTTTCACTAGTTACATCAATCTTTCCACCCAATCGTTCTACTAGCTGCTTTGATATAGCTAGTCCAAGTCCTGTTCCTGCATGCTTTTTAGTATATGGACTTTCCACCTGACTAAAACTTTTGAATAACCGCTCTTTATCCTCAATTGAAATACCAATTCCAGTATCCGTTACGGTAAACTCTAATTCTACTTCTTGCTCTGCTTGCGTGATTCGCTTAGTTGAAATATTTATCTCACCCTGATCTGTAAATTTAATTGCATTACTAATTAAATTATTTATAATCTGTCGTAATCGGTTAGGATCACCGACTAGATAATCCGGTACTTTCGCGGATATTGTACTAGTTAAATCTAATTTTTTCTCTTCCACTTTAGGCATATGTATTTTTGTTATCTCATTCATTAAATCTTTGATATTAAAACGAATCGCTTGAATTGTCATCTTTCCGGCTTCCATCTTAGAGAAATCCAAGATATCATTGATAATGTTAAGGAGAGAATTTGCACAGTTCTTTGCAGTTATGATATTATCTCTTTGATCCTCGGAAAGTTTAGTCAAAAGTGTAAGATCTAACATCCCTACAATACCGTTAATCGGAGTTCGAATTTCATGACTCATATTAGCAAGGAATTCACTCTTTGCTTTATTTGCTGCTTCCGCTGTTTCTTTTGCTTCTTTTAATGAAATCTCAGTAGCTCGAATTTGTTTTTCAGAATTTCGCCGTTCGGTAATATCCCTAATAATGGATACATAAATACTTTTCTCCATAATTTCTGTACCCTGAACATTTACCTCTACATCAAAATAACTACCATTCTTTCTTTTATGGACCGCTTCAAAGAATATTCCTCTTTGATACATCTGGTCAATTTTTTCCTGACTAAATCCCCAATCCTCTCTGATCTGTTTCATATTTAAAGAACATAATTCTTCATAAGAATAACCATATGCATGAATGGCTGCAAGATTTCCATCCAGTATAGATCCATCCGGCTGAACAAAAAGGATGATATCATGGGCATTATCCGATAACAATTGATATCTCTTTAAGTAGGTTTCACCCTCCTTTTGGTCCGTGATATCATATGCGAAGCCGATAAATCCAGAAAAACTATCATCAATTTCATAATAAGGAGTTCCAATCAGTAAATTCCATCTGTATTTCCCATCTGCGCAAAGAAATCGAAGTTCCCTTTGAAATGGTTTCATACTAGTTATTGCTTCATGCCAAGTAGTTAAATAATCTTCTCGATCTTCTGGATGGACAAACCTCAACCAGTTATCTTTCATAGCTTTGTCTAAAGTATATCCTGTATAATCTATCCAAACTTTATTCACATAGTCACAACGAAACTTCTCATCCGTCTTCCATATTAAAGTGGGAATTTGGTCCAGTATATTACTGCAATAGTCCCTGGATTTCATCAAGGATAATTCTTTTTTCTTATTTTCTGTAATATCGATTAAGGTAATTACGCAATTTCTATTCTCGTTAATTATGATAGGAGTTATACTGTATTTTAACCATATCTCCTGAGGAACGCCATAAACAAGAACGGTCTTACTAACTTCTAAGTTCATAAAGGATTCACCGTTATTGATAGCACTTGCAACTGATTTATGCAATTCGCAATCCATACATTCCGGACCATGGGAGCAGCCTTTCTGCGAGTTCAATCTGCCCATGCATAGTATGGTGTCCTCCAAGCTCGCTCCGAAGAGCTGTTCTGCTGTTTTTCCTGATAGCTGAAGAGCCGCTTCATTTACCTGTACTATTTTATATTGATGATTTATGACAAGCATTCCTACTGAGGCCTGATTTATGATGGCTTTCAGATTGCTTCTTTCATTTTTATGCTTATTTTCTAATTTCTTAAGCCTTGTAATATCCCTAAGAATAACCACAACTCCAATGGTTACATGATTACTGTTTTTCACCGGAGAGCAGGTGGCTGCTACAAACTTTATATGCCCTGCTTTTGTAACGATTACTGTATTATTTTCAAGTCCTTTTACTGAATCAGCAGACAATACTTGTTGGATAGGACTCGGAAGAAAATCTTTTGTATCAAGTCGGGTAAAACGAAAGACTTGATCAAAGGGAAGGCCAATCACGGAATTATCATCCAATCCAATGATCTGATTTGCAATCTGATTGGTATAGATAATTGTTCCGTCTAAATCTGTAGATATAACCCCATCCCCAATACAGGATAGAATAACTGCTGCCAGATCATGGTTTTCTTCCTGAAATAAATATTCTTCCATTAGCCCCTCCTAGCACGACATCCCGTAGATAAGATGTGCTATATTTCCTAACGACGTCTGTTTCTCTACCGCACCTATATTATAAGCAACCTTAGGCATTCCATATACCACACAGGACTTTTCATCCTGGCCGATGGTTCTTGCTCCATTCTTACGCATATTTAGCAAACCTTTCGCTCCGTCATAACCCATCCCGGTAAGTATTACACCGATTGCTTTATTGCCTGCTTCTTTTGCTACGGATTCAAACAAAACATCTACCGATGGGCAATGTCCATTCACTTTATCCCCTTCAAAGCATTCAACTCGGTACTTATCAGCAAATTTCTTAATTCTCATATGCTGATCTCCTGGAGCAACCAGTATCTTTCCCTTCTCTATAATATCTCCTGTTTTTGCTTCCTTTACCTCAAATTCAGTTGAAGAATTCAACCTCTCTGCAAACATTCTGGAGAAATTGGGGGGGATGTGTTGTACAATTACGATCCCAGGAATTTGTACCGGAAGGGATCTGATGATATGAAAAATAGCCTCCGTCCCTCCGGTGGAAGCACCAATAGCAATAATTTTACGTGTATCTATCGTTCGATCTTTTTCATAGTATTCAGCTTTCTGTTCTACCTTCCCATGAAGGACCTTCGCATTAGCTGCAATCTTTATTTTTGCAATCATCTCCCGTAGAAAGTTTTCTACGCTAAAGGCTGATTTGACATCAGGCTTTGCAACAAAATCGACTGCACCTGCATTCATAGCATCAAACACTGCTCCGCTCTCAGAACTTACCACAATAATCGGTAGAGGATACTGTGGAAGTAAACGACGGATGAATTCTATTCCATTCATTTTCGGCATTTCAACATCACAAGTCATAACATCCGGCTGAAATGCCAAGATCTTATCTCTCGCGTCAAAGGGATCCGTTGCAGTTGCTACAACTTCAATATCAATATCGGATGATATTCCTCTCGATAACACTTCACGATATACAATACTGTCATCAACAACTAAAACTTTAATCCTTCTCTTATGTTCCAACTACACTCCTCCTATCGTCCAATTTATTCTTTCCGATATACAGCGGGCATAATATATTTAAATCTTGTCTCATCTCGATTTAAAGATTCAGAATGACCAATAAATAAGTATCCACCATGCTCCAAACAATCGTAAAAACGATTTACCAATTCCCGTTTGGTAGCTGCATCAAAATATATCATGACATTTCTGCAAAATATAACATGAAACTTTCGCTTAAAAGGAAACACCTCTTCCATTAAGTTAAATTTACGATAAATAACTTCGTTTTTAATCCGATCCGTCAGTATGTAGTTATCCTCTAAATCCTTTTTAAAATAATGCAATTTCCAGTATTCCGGTAGTGTTTCGATCTTCTCACCGCTATAGATCCCCTTGGATGCTTCCTCCAAGACTTTTGTAGAAATGTCAGTTGCTAGTATCTTTGAATCCCACAATATTTTTTCTTTTCCTAAGTACTCATCCAAAAGCATTGCCAAAGTATAGGGTTCTTCACCTGAAGAGCAGCCCGCACTCCAAATACGTAAATCTTTATCACGATTTTGTCCTGTAATACTAGGTAAAATCCTATCCCTAAAATAAAAAAAGTGATCTGCCTCTCTCATAAAGAAGGTATGATTTGTTGTAATCTTATTGATTAATGTTGCTACTGCTTCCCCAGTTTTATCCGTTAGTATATATTGATAATATTCTGAGAAATCATTAAATCCATTCTGAAGTAATACGTTATATAAGCGACCTGTTACCAGTGCTTGTTTTTCATCCTTCAGATATATTCCATAATTAGCTTTTATATAAGAGGCTAATTGATTAAACTCTTTCTGTGTAATATTGATCACAATTGCACCTGCCTTGTATGATAAAATAAAAGCTCAAATCTTTTCAGCATGAATTGTTTATGTATTACCGAGTTCTAAGTATTACATTGACTCAATGAGATATTCCATGGTCGATATAATCTTTTGCCGAACAGAAAATTCAAATTTGCTCATTCTCCATTTTAAGCAGATATCTCTCATATAGCCAACAATTAAATCCGTAATAATATCAATGTCTGCTTGAACTCTTACTATATTTGCCTGTTTCATGTCTTCTAATAAACTTCTAACATATCGATATCGTTTTTCTGTAATATCCCGTATCACATCTTCCAGTCCGGGTTCATAACGTAAAAACTCATAGATCTGCATAATAGAGGTAATTGCAGGATAGTTCTCATAATACTCTGCATATGAAGTCATAAAAAACATAAAAGCTTCCTTCGGATTCAACTGTTTTAGCTTCGTAGTCTGATAGATATCATCATCAAACTGTGCAAAAAACCTTAAGATAGCTGCTAGTAGCTCATTCTTATTCAGGAAGTGGCGAAACAAAGTCGCTTCCGATATTCCCTGCCTTTTTGCTATTTCTCTGGTAGAAAGACTCTGTATACCCAATTCATCAATAATTTCAATTGCAGTAATGATCAATCTTTCCTTACGATGCAAAATCATGTCATCCATAGCTTTATCACCTCTTATTAGTAATCACTTACTTTGTACATTAATTATAATAGTAATTTTTTACACTGTCAATAAATGAATATAGCTGTCAAAAAAGCACACCACAACGAGAAAACAAACGAAGAGCACGAATCTGTTCTTCTTTCTATCTATTATTAGGCATTCTGATTAATAAATAATTTAAATCATTCATTCACTTTAATGCTTAAAAACATGTATGTGCAAAAAAAGCCCTGGCGTAAGCCAGGACTTTATCCACATTGGTACCAATTTATTACTTACTTTATAAACAATTCTGTAAGGTTATCCAGAGAACATTCCGTTTGTTCTCCAGTCTCCATATTTTTTACTCTAACAGTGTTATTTGCCAGCTCATCTGCACCGATAATGACTGTATTTTTTGCACCAATTTTATTCGCATATTTCATCTGTGCCTTTACGCTGCGGTCCATATAATCAGTTTCTACAATAATTTCGGCTTTCCGGAGCTTTTGTACGATCTGGTAAGCTGCTGCTTTTGCCTCTTTACCAAGAATTCCTACATATACTTCCACTGCAGGTTCCGAAGTTAATTCTACACCCTCTGTTGCTAACTCATTGATAATACGCTCAATACCGAAACCAAAGCCTACAGCAGGAATATCCTGTTTCTCATCAATCTCATGAATCAAATTATCATAACGTCCGCCACCGCATAATGTAAAGCCTTCTGCATTGACAAATTCAAATACGGTTTTTGTATAGTAATCCAATCCTCGAACTATTCCGGTATCTACTTCAAAGGGGATGTTCATAGTGGTAAGAAGTTCTTGTAATTCTTCAAAGTGATTCTTACATTCATCATCTAAATACTCTACAGTTCTAGGTGCATCCTTAACAATTACTTTACAGCTTGGAACTTTACAATCAATGACTCTCAACGGGTTTTTAAGCATTCTCTCTCTACAGGTAGGACATAGCGCATCTTCATGCTTCTTTAGGTATTCCAAAAGCGCTTCATTGTAGGTTTTTCTGCAGCTTTTACAACCGATACTGTTAATATGCAGCTTAGCCTCCTTCATCCCTAGTTCTTCCATAAAATTAGTTAAAAGGGAAATGAGCTCCACTTCAGCTAAGGGTCCTGCTGCTCCTAAAAACTCTACACCAAATTGGTGATGCTGACGTAATCTGCCACTCTGAGGATTTTCATAACGGAATGCTTGAGTCACGTAAAACAGCTTTGTTGGTTGGCTTTCTGCATACAAACTATTCTCAAGATATGCTCGTACCGCACCAGCAGTTCCTTCCGGTTTTAAGGTAATGCTACGATTCCCCTTATCATCGAAGGTATACATTTCCTTCTGAACCACGTCTGTTGTTTCACCTACACCTCTTTGAAACAAAATCGTATGCTCAAAGGCAGGGGTAATTACCTCTTTTATGTTATATGCCTTACATAGTTTACGTGCTGTCTCCTCTATAATGGTACGTTTGTGCATATTCAAGCCGTACCAGTCCTGCGTTCCCTTCGGTCTTTGTGTAATCATCGAAAACCCTCCTACTGCAAAGTTAAATTATATTATCCTTTAAAAACTGTTGTTTTCTTTGAATCATTTCATCTATTCTACTGACGTAGTCTGAAATACTTTTTACATTATCTACCCGTTCAATTCTATTTTCCTTATGAAACACAAACTTTGATAAAGCTCCTGCACCTAAGGCTAGAATTGTCTGTTTTTCTTCCATAATCAAAATATTATAGATACCTTCTTTGCCATATCTGGAATACCCGATATTTTCAAGATTATCTGACATATTCTTCTGTCTGTACAGATAATAAGGCAGATATTCTTGGTCCTTAGCAAAGTTTATTGTTGTATCTAGCATCGTAGGTACATCTTCGGCCTTTAATTCCTGATAATTGTTTTTCTCCTGATTTAATCTCGCTGCTCTCTTTACAGCCAGAGTATGCACCGTTAAACTGTCAGGATTCAGTTCTTTGATTTGTCTTAGGGTATCCGCAACATCCTCATTGTTTTCCCCAGGAAGTCCTATGATGATATCCATATTTATGTTAGTATGGCCAGTCTCCCTTGCCATCTGAAATGCTTCTTTTATTTGTTCCACTGTATGCTTTCGACCAATCAAATCTAAGGTTTTCTGCTGCATACTCTGAGGATTAATCGAGATTCGGTCTACCCCATACCTTTTTAATACCACAAGTTTTTCTCTGGTAATGCTATCCGGTCTTCCTGCTTCTACTGTGAACTCCCGCAGATAGGTAAAATCGAACACTTCTCTGACTTTGTTTAATAATCTGTCAAGCTGCTTTTCTGTCAAAGTGGTAGGGGTTCCTCCTCCAAAGTAAACACTTGTCAGTTTTTTATCCGGAAAACAAGTGGCAGCATATTCAATTTCTTTTTCCAGTGCCTTCAAATATTCCTCCACATAATCCGCATATTTCGTTACGGAGTAGGAGGTAAAGGAACAATACAGACAAGTTGTTGGGCAAAAAGGAATTCCAATGTATAGACTATATTCATTCTGATAATCGATCGAAGATAATAGCTCTCGTTCTCTCTTAGCAATCTGTAAGCTCATCGATATCTTCTGATCGCTGCAGAGGTATTCACTCTTCATATGAGCGATAATATCTATCTCATTCCTTCCCTCATCCAGCATCTCATACACCAGTTTTGTCGGACGGATTCCGGTTAAAATTCCCCAGGGCAGCTGCACCTGGGTGATATCAGAAAGTATATGATATAACAGCCTTTTCAGGCTGTTTTTATATTGTGCTTTTATAAGAATGTCCGCATACTCTTTCCTTCTTACCTCTTCCCCATTCAAAAAGCTTACTGTAATCACAATCTCCGTATCCTTGGTTATGATATCGATCATCCCAAGGTTATCCTTCGAAACTTCCATCCGATAGATCGTATTGTGATCTATCGGATTATGATCTATTGTAGTTTTAAGCTCGAAATGCCCTTGATCATAATCATCTTTTGCTATCACTTTAATGATTTCATCGGGGTAAAAGGCTTTTGCTAAAGGGTATACATCATTTTCATATGCTTTATTTGATAGGATAATCTGTATCACATCTATTCTCCTAACCATTGTGTCTTTTCAGTAGGTAATCATAATATTAAGGCATCTCCGTTACCGGAAATAAAGTAATTATTATCTCTTTCATATCCGATCGTTGTGGATGGACCATGCCCCGGATATACTTTAATTTCGTCATCTAAAATCATAAGCTTTTCTCGTATCGCTTCTACCAGCATTCTTCCGTTACCGGTTGGCAGGTCAGTTCTACCAACTGCATCCCGAAATAGCGTATCTCCGCTAAATAATACACTTTGACCGACAATATAGTAACATACACTACCACCGGTATGACCGGGGGTATGAATTACTTTGATTGACACTCCGGCTAGTGCAAGAATTTCCTGATCCCGTAATAACGCATTGGCAGTTATGCCGTATTCCATACGAAATTGAGCAGAGCAGTTCAGATTAGGATCCTCCAGAAGATCGGCTTCCATCTCCCCTGCATAAATCTTGACACCCAATGTATTGCTAAGCTCTGCTGCACCCATGATATGGTCAAAATGACCATGTGTTAATAAAATAGCTTTGCATACCAAGCCGTTCCCACTCAAATAAGAAATAATTGTATCCGCATGATCAGCAGGATCTATAACAATGGCTTCTTTACTATCCTGAAGGTGAATGATGTAACAATTAGTCTGAACCATCCCAAGAACGATAGTTTTGATCTGTAATTCATTCATGTTTTCATCCCTTTCCATCAATACCGTGTAACATTTACCCCATGGTACGTTCAATATCTATGATACTCTCCACATTGCGAATTTTAGCAATGATCTCGTTTAATTGTTGTTTTCCATTAATTTCAAAACCAATACTGATGGTAGCTTTCCCTTGCTTACTGGTTCTGACATTCATTGAGGTAACATCGATTTTATTCTCAGTTAAAACTTTTGATATGTCTACCAATACCCCTGTTCTGTTATTGGCGTATATTTTTATCTCCGCTAAATATACCCCGTTTACTTCCTTGCCGCCATCCGGAACATTCCATTCTGCATCAATGAGTCTAGCTCTATCATCTTCCGGTAAATTGATCACATTGATACAATCCGTTCTATGAATGGACACACCTCTACCTCTGGTGACAAAGCCAACAATTTCATCTCCAGGAACAGGGCTGCAGCATTTAGAAAAACGAACTGCAACGTCATGAATTCCTTCCACGACGATACCGCTCTTGGATTTTTTCTGAGGGCGTGTTTCTCTAAAATCGGCAATACTATCTAATATATTTTCATCCGTGATTTCTTTCTTATGCTTTTTGTTATACTCTTCCTGTAGCTTATTTACGATAGGTGCTTCCTTGATACCACCGTGTCCGATGGCTGCCAGGACAGATTCCCAATCGCGGAATCCATATTTTCGCATAACCGCATTCATATAATCCGGTTTCAATAAATCACTGAGAACGATACTTTTTGCTTTACAATAGGTAGTAATTAATTCCTTACCCCGATTGATATTATCATCTTTTAACTCTGATTTAAACCACTGATTGATCTTATTCTTCGCCTGCGTACTCTTTACAATGGAAAGCCAGTCACGACTTGGTCCTTTGGAGTTCTGGGAAGTAATAATTTCGATTCGATCACCGTTTTGGATGACATAATCGATCGGTTCCAGTTTACCGTTTACTCTGGCTCCTACCATCTTATTACCTACGGCACTGTGAATACTGTAAGCAAAATCAATTGGATTAGAACCGGTCGGCAGAGTTTTTACATCTCCGGTCGGAGTAAAGCAGTATACACTATCAGAAAATAAATCGAAATCATTTTTTAGTAGGCTTAAGAATTCTTTGTTATCGGACAAATCTCTCTGCCACTCCAGCACCTGACGAAGCCAAGTAAGCTTCTCTTCTTCCGATTTGTTGGTATCTTTGCCATCCTGTGCTTCTTTATACTTCCAGTGTGCAGCAATACCATATTCCGCTGTACGATGCATCTCGTAGGTACGAATTTGTATCTCAAAAGGTTGTCCCTTCGGTCCAATAAGCGTTGTGTGCAGGGACTGGTACATGTTCGGTTTCGGCATAGCGATGTAATCCTTGAAACGTCCTGGTATTGGTTTATACATCTCATGAATCACGCCAAGAGCAGCATAACAGTCTTTGATCGAATCAACAACAATACGTACAGCAAATAGATCGTAAATCTGATCCAAGGTCTTGTTCTGATTTACCATCTTTTTATAAATACTAAAGAAATGTTTGATCCGACCGTCTGTTTTGGCAGAAATTCCCGAATTCTCAATATGGGTTTTTACTTCATCTACTATACTATCAATATAAGCCTGTCGTTCACTCTTCTTTGTGGCAATCTTCTCTGCCAGATCTTTATAAACTTCCGGCTCCAAATATTTTAATGATAAATCATCCAGTTCTATCTTAATCTTAGAGATACCGAGTCTTTGCGCTATTGGAGCATAAATGTCCATGGTCTCTCGGGCTTTTTCTTTTTGCTTCTCCGGTTCCATATACTTTAAGGTACGCATATTGTGTAACCGGTCTGCCAGTTTGATCAAAATAACACGGATGTCTTTTGCCATGGCAAGAAACATCTTCCGCAAATTCTCTGCTTGGATCTCCACTTTATCCATGGAATAATTCAGTTGTGTTAATTTAGTTACACCATCCACTAAGAGTGCAATTTCTTCTGAGAATTTTGATGCGATCTCTTCTGAAGTTAATACCGTGTCTTCCACAACATCATGAAGGATACCTGCAACAATACTCTCCTTATCTAATTCCAGTTCAGCAAGAATATTCGCTACACACAAGGGATGAATGATATACGGCTCCCCTGATTTGCGATGTTGATCCTTATGAGCATTGTTCGCAAGATGATATGCTTTCTCTATCATCGTGATATCTGCAGAAGGATGATAACTACGGATCTTATCTATTAATTCCTGGTATAACACTTCCGGTGCGGTAAAATCAGCTGGTTTGGTAAAGATCAGCTGGTCATCCACCTTATCACTATTCAAGTTCGATTTATTTGAATCCACGTTATCACCACCTATTCAAGTAAATTACATCTAAGTTAACAGTCATACTACTTAACCTTTAATTTAATACAAAATAAGATTTTTATTGGATTACACTATTTACCTTCGTATTGTATTACAGCATCCACATTATAGCCTTTTAATTTATCACGTCCATTTAACCCTTTGAGCTCCATTAAGAAGATGATTTTGATTACTTCTCCACCAAGGGTTTCAATGAGCTTTGTAATAGCTTCAATTGTACCACCGGTAGCAATCAGATCATCAACGATAACCACTCTCTGTCCTGGTTTAATCGCATCCTTATGCATCTCTATGGTTGCTTTGCCGTATTCCAAATCATAGTCCATTGAAATTGTTTCGCAGGGAAGCTTTCCTTTCTTTCTGATCGGAATAAAAGCTTTATTTAAATTATAAGCAATCGGTACACCAAAGATAAATCCTCTGGATTCGGGTCCAACGATAACATCAAATTCCAATCCCTGAAGGAGATCTTGCATTTGGTCAATCGCTAATCGTAAACCATCCTTATCCTGTAATACACTGGTTACATCACGAAATATAATTCCCGGTTCCGGAAAATCTGGTATGCTTCTTACATACTCTTCAACTTTTTTCATTTTTTCCTCTTTCTGAATCATGCAAATTCCAATTCTACTTTTTTGTCCATGATTCTGCCTCTATATTCTTCTTTTTGTTGTTCCGTCTCTTATAAAATGTAATTATATCACTATAGCCGACACTTCGTAAAGCTTAAATCTCTCTGCCTTAGCAAAATATGCATAAAAATTCTCGAAAAATACCACTACCTGTAATTCTGAATGAGAATTTGAACCGTTTTGGTACCATTATATTCATTTATCCTTGGAAAGTAAGTAATCATCAGTTTTATTTTTGTGCTTCTTCCCATTCTAAGTTTTTCTGCTTCTTCGGTTCCATAGAGATCTGCAATATAAGTAAAGAAAGTCTCGACATCACCGAAGTATAGTGCTTCCATTTCCTTTTGATATGAATTAATCAAACGAAAACGAATACCACTGCTGTTTTTACCAATCACCATAGCCGATTTAATCTGAAGATCCTTTTCAGCAAATAAAGGCTTCTCATTTCCTTTACCAAAAGGCTCTAATTGCTTCAATTCATTTACCAGGGTTTCTGATACAAACCCAAGAGGTAAATGAATATCAATAGTTACTTTCGGTATCAGCATTTCCTCTGATAAAGTTGTCATAGAATTTAGTCTTAATCGTAAGGATTCTATGTTTGCTTCTGTCAGAGATAGTCCTGCGGCCATTGGATGACCTCCCATTTTAAGTAACAAATCTCTGCATTTTGATAATTCTTCATAAATATTATATAGTTCTATTGATCTTGCAGAACCTTTGACACTACTATCTTCTGCATCGGTTAATACAATTGCTGGTTTGTAATATTTTTCCCTTAATCTTCCTGCTATAATCCCTGCTAAGCTTTCATGGCAATCTTTTAGGTATACAACAAGTACCTTATCCATTTTTAAAGAGCTGTTCTCGATCTGATCAATTGCCATGGTAACTCCAAGGGCTGTCATATCTTTTCTTACTTCGTTGAGTCCTCTGACTTCCTCTGCAAGAGGAATTGCTTTCTCTGCAGTATCAGACAATAATAGTTCAAGCCCTCTCTTTGCTGTGTTAAGCCGTCCCGACGCATTGAGACAAGGACCAAGCACATAACCTAAGTGGAAAGTACTTAACTGTTCTTTATCAATATTGCTAGCATCCATTAATGCTAATAAACCATAATTATTCGTATTTTTTAGTAAATTTAAACCATGTTTTACAATGATTCTATTTTCGTCCAATAGTTCCATAACATCACATACCGTTGCGATCGCCACATATGAGAGTAACTCAGACTCAAAAGACTGTCCTAATACTACCGAAACTTTTTGTCCCAATGAAGCTTTTTGTTCATGCAATTCGTATAGGGTTGTTCTGTTCGTAATATAATCTATTAACGCCATTAATAATTTATAAGCAACTCCCGCACCGCATAACCCTTTATAAGGATACTTGCAGTCCGGCTGTTTTGGATTAAGTAACGCATCCGCATCGGGAAGAAGGATTTCACCCGTATCTGTATGTACTAAATCATGATGATCCGTGACAATCACTGTCATACCATATTCTTTTGCTTTTGCTATCTGATCGATTGCGGATATTCCGTTGTCACAGGTAAGTATTAAGTCCACCTTATCTTTATAACATGCTTCTACCATTTGTATATTCATTCCGTAACCATCTTTCACTCGATCCGGAATTTCATAATCGACATTAGCTCCAATTTTAAGTAAAGTTGTATAGAGAATATAAGTAGAGATAACCCCATCCACATCATAATCGCCTATAATCCGTATCTTTTTTCCATCATTTATAAAGGAAGTTAAAATCTCACATGCCTTTTGCATATCCTTCATAAGGAGTGGATGATGCAGCCTTGAAAGTTTTGGATGCAAAAAGTTTTCTATCTCTTGTTTCTCTAACAAACCTTTATTAACCAAGCAACGGGCGATCACCTCACTGATGCCAAACTGCTTTACTAATTGTTCGAAATCAGCTTTTTTGTTTTTTATTACCCAGTTTTCCATGTCACCCTCCTGCTCTACCTGAAGTCTATGGATCTATTTACTTTATGTTCTGCTCCATATCATAATGTGCCTTTAAATGAGCTATCAGTTTTTTTATTTGTATTGATGTCATGTGTTTACATGTGTTTCATGAGATATGTAACATTCATATCATGATAGACCAAAACAAATAATTATAATATGCATTTAAAACAAGGTATCTTATGATACTTACATATTATAGTTTTTTCTTAACATTATCAATAGCTACCAGTAATTCACTTTTTATTGAGGTCCTATACAAAAGCAATAAGTTCTTTTGTACGGCTATGAACGATCCTCATTCGTAAAAAGTCTATCACAGTATCATAATGCGTAAGGATTCATCCTGTTTTCATCTATTATTAAACTTCTGTAAACCTAATCATTTTGATTTAATTCTTTGATGTACTCGATTATTAAGAGATTTGATTCCGCTTCAGCCCGTATAGGGTAGACTTTCGATAACCCTATGGCTTCCTGATAACACTTCTCTGCCCCTTTACCATCGGAAAGATATCTGCATAAATACGCGTATTTAATGCGTTTCATTCCAATATCAAACCTTGCAGCTTTCATAATAGCTAATACTTCCCTGGTGAAAGCCCTTTTTGCCTGGTACACATGTCGTTCCGGAATCAGGGTAAAAAATGCTCGCTCTGCCATGATCATATATCGATACAACTTTGGTAGTCTACTTTCTATCGGAAGAAATACAGATAAAGTTTCCTTTGCACGATCAAAATCCATTTTATCCAAATAGCGATAATACTCCATCATCTTTACAAATGCAATTAACGTATTCGTAAGATCCTCTTCTTCGGATAATTCAAACCATTCTACCGGCATATCCTTTAGTCGTATGCCTTTACTTTGCATTGCATTAACATTTAGCTGCAGATAAAACGCTTTTCTCGCTGTTTTATTTTTACGCATATAGCTGATATTAAGCCCGTCATTGGCGATCCCACCAATCTTCATAGGAATTGCATTCATCAGACCAAGTAGTATTCCTAATCCTCCATAGAATACAAGCATGACTTGTAATACTACTGGTATATTTGATAGGAAAATAAAGAATAGAATCGCAAGAAGGGATGTGATAAAATTCATCAACACCCCTCCATAATTATACAGTTGAAACGGAAAATTCTCATCTCCGCACTCCGGTGGTGCCATCAAGCACTGACCCGCAGTACCGGGGATGTTAAACTTTTTCCGCTTTAATTTACCATCTTCTTTAATGAAGGTTAAGGAGCCAACTCGAAAAGAAACAAAGGAATAACCGGTTAATAAACCAAAGATCAAATGTCCTGCTTCATGCTGAATGATTTGTAGTAGGTATAAAATTATCATTAAGAAGATTAATCCATATATTTTCAACAATCCTAACAAAAGATTGTCATCATAGATATAATTAATCAAAAAATCTTTTGCTAATATACTGGCAGCCAGACCAATGATAATCCCGATCGCTACGGGTATAAGAATAGTTCTAAAATTTTGTTTCCTTGACTTCTTATTATCCGCTTTTTCCTTCCTCATGTTTCACTCCTTAACTAAATAGTGTTACTATTACTCATCAATCTCATCTTGTGCTTCTGCCGCTTTTAACATGATTGCACATTCAACCCGTTTCTTCTGAAGCTCACAGCCAATATCGTAAGCATCATGGATACTTCCATGAAATTTATATGAATTTGCTGCACAACCGCCGCTGCAATAGAATCTAGCAAAACAATCCTTACACTTATCCTTTGAGTAAACATTACAATGTTTAAATTCTTCACATAAGGTAGTCTCTTTTATACCATCGAATACATTTCCCAGAAGAAATTCCTGTTGACCTACAAACTGATGGCATGGGTAGAAGTCTCCCCACGGAGTAACTGCCAGATATTCCGTTCCTGAACCACAGCCAGACAATCTTTTTGCTACACAAGGTCCTCCGGATAAATCAATCATAAAGTGGAAGAAATTAAAATCTTTTCCTTCTTTTTTCCGTTCCAGCATGAATTTCGCCAATTTATCATATTCTTCAAAGAGGAAGGGCAGATCTTCTTCTTTAATTGCATAAGGCTCCTCCGGTAGGGCTACGACCGGTTCCACTGAAATCTGCTTGAAACCTAAATCAGCAAGATGCTTTACATCCTCAGAAAAATCCAGGTTATTATGAGTAAAGGTTCCACGTACATAATAATTTGTTTGATTTCTGCTTTCCGCGAGCTTTTGGAATTTAGGCAGAATTAATTCATAACTACCCTTTCCGTTTCTGCTGGGTCTCATCCGGTCATTGACTTCTTTACGCCCGTCAATACTTAATACAACATTGCTCATCTCCTGATTTGCAAATTCCATGATTTCATCATTTAATAGAACTCCGTTGGTGGTAAGGGTAAAACGAAACTTTTTATTATGAGATTTTTCCAGTTCTCTTCCGTACTTCACTAAATCCTTAACTACCTGGAAATTCATCAGAGGTTCCCCTCCAAAGAAATCTACTTCAAGATTTCTTCTATTTCCCGAATTAGCAACTAAGAAATCAAGGGCCTGCTTACCTACCTCATAGCTCATCAAAGAACGGTCACCGCAATATTCCCCTTCTTCAGCGAAGCAGTATTTGCAAGCAAGATTACAGTCATGGGCAATATGTAAACATAAGGCTTTTACAACGGTAGAACGCTGCTTAAAGTCTTTGATATAACTTTCGTATATATCTTGGGTAAATAATACTCCATCCTTTTTTAACGTACCAATATCCTCAAGCACCTCGAGAATTTGGCGAACAAGAGATTCCACGTGATCCGTAAAATCAACGCCGTGACCGTTTAACGCCTTCATGTATTCTGGCTGTGTATATTTTTCAACCATAGCTACTATGATGCTTTCTTGATTGTTCGTTTCATACATCTCAATGATATCATAAGCCAAATCGTCAACAACATGAACATTACCGCTGTTTACATCCAGAACTATATTAAAACCATTATTTTTATATTGATGAACCACTTAAAATCCTCCAATTCCAACATGAATGGGACTGTCTCAAAATACATTTCCGATCAAATGAATGATTCGCAGAAGAAATATCTTGAGGCAGCCCCATATATAAGTTAACTTTCGTTTTGCAAATACGATACTATGTAACCCTTCGTTATTCTATCGGCAAACTTTTTACAAGACCCCACCAAAAAGTGAGGTCTTGCTTATTAGTAATTATTTACCGAAAATTATGTACTTTCTGTACTTAAATCAATTATTTGTTTTCACAACTCTGATTTCCTACTGTACAGGATGTTTTGCATGCTGATTGACAAGAAGTTTGGCATTCTCCGCAGCCGCCCTTTTTCATTGTGTCTTTCAGATTTCTAGTATTTAAAGTCTTGATATGCTTCATTTTTCTGCCTCCTTAGCATCTATTAACTTTTTGCTATTATATCACAAGTATATGCATATGAAAAGAGTTTTTTGCAATAACTAATAAGTAAATGCGATATATTAACATTTCTGGTAAATACTATTGAAACGATGGAGTACGGTATGATATAATATATGATATCGTTATAAATACTACATTATTTATTTTTAATATAAAATGAAACATAAGGGAAAATAAAACCCCCTTGAAAGGATTGGTGCTGATTATGAAAGAATTTATCATTACGACGGATTCAACCTGCGATTTACCAAAAGAATATTTTGAGAAGAATAAAATTGGTTTACTTCCTTTATATTATACTTTTAACGGAAATGTTTATGGTGATCAGGTGGATCTTGATCCAAAGGAGTTCTACTCCAAGATGCGTGGTGGTGCAATGCCGACAACTATGGCTGCCAATCCGGATAATGCTAAGGTTTTATTCACCAGGTTATTAAAGGAAGGATATGATATCTTGCATATCGCCTTCTCTTCTGCGCTGAGTGGAAGCTGTTCGGTTGCAACTACAGTGGCGAGAGAGTTATGCGAAGAAAATCCCGAAGCAAAAATCATCGTAATTGATTCTCTCTGCGCTTCTTTAGGTGAAGGTTTATTTGTTCATAAAGCAGTACAGTTAAAAGCAGAAGGCAAGTCAATTAATGATACTGTTGATTGGATTGAAAAAAACAAAAAGAACTTCTGCCATATGTTTACAGTGGATGATCTTCATCATCTGCATCGCGGTGGTCGTGTTTCTAAGACTACAGCCATCATTGGTACTCTAATTAATGTAAAACCAGTTCTTCATGTAGATGACGAAGGTCGCTTAATTCCGCTGGAAAATGTAAGAGGAAGAAAAAAATCCTTAATCAATTTAGTTGATAATATGGAAAAACGTATGAATGGTTTTAAGAATGATATTGTATTCATCAGCCATGGTGATTGTCTGGAAGATGCTGAATACGTGGCTTCCTTAATCAAAGAACGTTTTGGTATTCAAAATTTCTTGATTAACTACGTTAGTCCTACCATCGGAGCTCATTCCGGCCCAGGAACGGTAGCACTCTTCTTTATGGGAAATCAAAGATAACGACAAATAAAATGGAGCAGAGTAACATTTCAATGTTATCTATGCTCCATATTTTGCTCTTTATACTCGTTTTCTTAATTCTAATTTTCTTTCTACTAATTTTCTTTCTACTTGTACCGTTCGATCAATGGAAGGATCCTCCATCATGAAGATCTCTTACCACTTCTGTTACACGATATTTTGCTTCCATTCCAGTAGTTGAACTCCCAAGACCTACTGGTAATTGACTATCATTGCTGACCAGACTCATAAACATGCTCCTTTCTTTGTCTATATTAAAATTGGATTCATGATTATTATCTGATTATTTGTTTTTATTATGTGATTTTTTAACTTCCTAATTTTGTCTTATTCCATGTTATATTTTTTATTTTTTTATATGATTAAAAAACAAAAATACTTCATGTAACCTATCATCCTTCGATTTCTAGTTCCTTATCTACGATATCTTTAAATTTAAAAATCAATGTAAGAATGAAACCAATGATAAATGCCAATATATTTGCAATAACATAAGTCCAAAAGCCATCCCCAAAATAAACAACCAAGGTAGTAATTGCAGGAAAAGCAAAAGCAGTAGCGGTAGCGTGGGAGGTTCCTATGATACCGCTTCCAATCCCTCCTGCAATACAAGCCGCTAAAAGAGGTCGTTTTAGAGGAACAGTAACTCCAAATAGAATTGGTTCGGTTGCCCCAAGAAAAGCAGTAATAACTCCTGAAGTAGCTATGGATTTCATTCTTTTATTCTTTGTTAGTAGGCTGACTGCAAATGCCGCACCAGCCTGTCCCATCACCGGCGGTCCATAAAAAGGTAGTATAGTATCAAATCCATACAGGGCAAAATTACTGATAATCACCGGCATGATACCCCATTGAAGTCCAAAGATCACCATCGGCTGAATGGCAAGTCCAAGGCAGAATCCCGCAAGTATTGGGCTGAAATGATAGGCATAACTATAAGCATTGGCAAGGCTATTACCAATGAATGAACCAACCGGACCAAATACGAGAAAAGTAACCGGTAATACGATAACAATGGAAAGTAATGGTTTTAAAAACCCTTTTAAAATCTGTGGTAAATATCGTTCCAGCGGTCGTTCCACAAAGTGTAGCAATCCAACTGCCCTTGTTCTAACATTTTTGTGATGTCAGGGGCCAGTAGAGCTGCAGCAATCATCATAGAGGTAAACGGGTCTGCTTTTATTTTCTTTGCAGCGGTATAGGCTAAGAAAATCGGTAAGAAATAAAAGAAACCGTCAACCGCGTAGTATATTATATAGACTCCATCCGTTTTACTGAGGACATTCAGGCTGATCAGTAAAGCGAGAATACCCTTTAGTATGGCTGATGCCATAATAACATTAATGATGGGCATAAAAATACCTTGTAGAATATCGATTATTTTCGTCATAATACTTCTGTCATTCCATTCATTTTGAGTCACATTCATGTCAATTTTTAACCTTTCTACCTCTTATAACTAGTCACATACAAATCGGGCGTCTAAGTATACCATTATACTTAAAACACCCGATTTTACAATCATTATTTTGTTATTCCATAAAGTTAGTGAAGGTATCCATCTTAATTATGAAATTCTGATAAATTCATCAATGAGCTCTTCATAAGAATGAAGGCTGGTTCTCCAGAATTCCGGATCCTCCAGATTAATTTCTGCTTCTTTTGCTGCATCTTCAACACTCATCACTGTGGTTGCATTTAACAAGGCTCTATATTTCGGAAGAAACTCTTCTCCTTCGGTTTTATATTTCTCATATAAGCCTCTGGCAAAGAGACCACCAAACGCATAAGGGAAGTTATAAAAGCTTAAACTGTCTGAGTAATAATGACCCTTTAAAACCCACATATAAGGATGCAGATATTCCGGATCTAAACCATCACCATACGCTTCCTTCTGTGCACGGAGCATAATGTCATTTAGTTCATCTGCAAATAAAAATCCGGTTTTGCTCTTCTCAAATACTTCACTCTCAAAAAGAAATCTGGAATAAATATCACAAATGATCTGAGTAACATCCTGTAATTGCCCTTCGATCAAAGCCATCTTCTCAACGTTATCCGCTTCTTTAATCGCTGCATTCATGATAATTGCCTCGTTGAAGGTGGAAGCGGTTTCTGCCACTGGCATGCTATAGTCTGTATTTAATGGTAAATGATCTTGAATCATCATGCCATGATATGCATGACCAAGCTCATGAGCTAAGGTAACCACATCATTAAAAGTTCCTGTAAAATTGGTAAGAATACGGCTTTGCTTTACGAAGGGCATATTGTCACAGAATGCTCCGCCAACTTTTCCTTTTTTCGAGAAAAAGTCAATCCATTCATTCTCAAACGCTTCCTCTACCATATCAGCCAAATCATCGGAAAAACCACGGAATAATTTTAATAAATAATCTCTTGCTTCTTCCGTAGTAAATTTCCTATTACTTTCTCCCATCGGTGCAAACATATCATACCAAGGAAGACCACTTTCATGACCAAGTAACTTTGCTTTATGTTTCATATATCGATGGAATGCCGGGAAGTACTCTCTCATCGCCTCCAGCATCGCATCGAGAGTTTCCTTTTTCATCTTGGATTGATGCAGGGTCATCGCAAGGGGTGATTCATATCCTCTTAAATCACAGATGGTATTTACCTGAGTCTTAATATTATTTAAGGAATAACTGATGGCATCCTTGATCTTTTCTAAGGCTTTCAGTTCTGCTTGATATGCTTCCTTACGCACTTTTGGATCCTCACTGTGTGCTAGGTTTCTGATCTCCGGTAAGGTTACTACAGAACCTTGATATTCTACTTCAAGAGTAGAGGTTAAAAAGCTTTGCATACTACCCCAAGCGGATCCGGCTGAGATATTTAATTTTGCGATTACATCTTCTACATCATCACTTAAGAGATATTTTGCATCTTCTTTGATTTCTGATAACATGAATTCATATGCTCTTAGTTTTGGATACTTCTCCATATATTCCTCGAGTTTCTCAATCTTTGCAATATATTTTTGCAAAATAGCCGATGACTTAGAGGATTCACTGAGCATTTTCTCGATTGCACTTACCTGATTCATAATTTCAGAATCGGTAGTATTTACTGATTGTCTTAACATAGCATAAGTAAATAATTTTCTAGCAAGCAACTGATAATTTTCTAAATAATCAACTGCTTTTAAAAGAGTTGCCTCTTCGTCTAGGTTTACATCCTCTTTTGAAAGTGTCGCACTAAACTGATCGATCTCTTTTAATAACTTCGATAATTCCTGCTTATCCTCCACGTAATTCTTGTCATCAAATCCTTTGTATAACACATCCAAAGACCATTCACTATTCATTTTCATTACTTCCTTTCCTATGTTCTATCTGTAATAATTTTTCTTTCATAGTTAATCCACCGGCATAACCAACCATACTGCCATTTGCACCAATCACTCTATGGCATGGGATCATTATCATAATCGGATTATAGTGATTAGCCATTCCTACGGCTCTGGAAGCATTGGGATTGCCAATTGCTTCAGCCACCTTTTTATAACTCCAGGTTTCTCCGTAAGGAATTTGCCGTAATACGTCCCAAACTTTCTTCTGAAAGACTGTTCCCTTGGGGTTTAATGCTATTTTAAACTCTGTTCGCTTCCCCTCCAGGTACTCATTCAATTGCCGGTATGCTTCTTTCATCAGTTCTGTTTCTTCCAATTCATAATTTATACCATCTTCCTTCTGGATAACAGATACCTCTACAATTGCATTATTATCTTCTACTATCATCACTTTTCCAATACTTGTTTCATAAAAAAATGCATTCATTTCTACACCTCTTTTATTGGGGTCAGGCACTGTTAACAAATTGTGAACAACGTTTGATTATTTTGTTCATAATTTGTTCATGGGGTCAGGCACCCAGAATCTACTGCCGTCGGAGAACGTAATAATCATCGAAAGAATTGTGAAGATTACGATAAATGCTATGGCAAAATAATCGGATTTCTGAAATGCCCTTTCGGAGTACCAAGTTCTTTTTTTATTTTTACCAAAACCTCTTAATTCCATAGCATTGCTAATCACATCTATTCGTTCCAGACTAGAAAAAATAAGAGGAAATAGGATTGCTGTCATACTTTTGATTCTTGATCCAAGATTTACATTCTTGGACATATCGATTCCCCTAGCTTCCTGAGCTCTCTTAATCTCTTGGAAATCCTTTTGGACATCAGGGATATAGCGAAGTGCAATCGCAATCGCGTAGCCGACCGAATACTTAACTCCTAGCTTATTCAGAGAGGCCGCGAATTCACTGGGATTCGTGGTTACGATAAACATTAAGGCAACCGGTATTACGGTAAAATACTTTAGAACAACATTGCATTCATAAAACAATTGTTCCACAGTAAAGCTGTAATTTCCAAATAAATGAACTAGCTCCGTACGGGTTCCATAAATCTTAACTCCTTCATAAGGAGAAAAAAAGAATATTGCAATTACATTGATTGTCAGGAATAAGCCAATGATTCTAAATACCGTGGCTACTTGTTTATACTCCGTCTTTGACATTCGAAATATACAAATACTAAAAAAAAGCATAAAGAGGAGAACTCTGGTATCATAAGTTACCATACCTGCAACGGACCAAAGAATAAAGAATATCATCTTCGTAGATCCGCATAGTCTATGAATCCATGTTTCTTTATGTGCATAGGATAATAATTGAGCCATAATAAATCAACAGAACATTGAGTTCTATTGAGTTCGCACCTCCTTATCAAAATCTATAAAGCGTTCTATAAAGGAAATCGGATCCGGTATATCACAGCGAATTGCCAATTCATAAAGGGATGTTACTTTTAAACTGGCTTTGTCTATAATCGACTCGTTGGTTAGTATTGCGGCTGCACTATCAATCGCAATCTGTAATCCGTCCGATATAACGATGGCCCTTTTTGAATACTCTAGCATCAGATGCATATCGTGAGTAATCATAATTATGGTTATACCATACTCTTTATTTATCATCTCTAGGAATTCCATGATATCAGTGTAATGCTTAAAATCTTGCCCTGCAGTCGGCTCATCAAGGATAAGCACTTGCGGATTTAATACCAAGATAGATGCTATGGTAACCCGTTTCTTTTGACCAAAGCTAAGGGCTGATATAGGCCAATTACGAAAAGGATAAAGCCCACAGATTTTTAGAGTATCTTCCACTCTTTTTCTAATCTCGTCTTCCTTAACCCCTCTGGCACGAAGACCCAGAGCGACTTCATCAAAAATCATAGCCTTCGAAATCATTTGGTTTGGATTTTGCATAACAATTCCTATTTTTTCAGCTCTCTTTTTAATCGAATCCTTAATCATATCATTTCCCTGATAGAGAATTCTTCCTGTTGTAGGAACTTCAAAACCACAGATTAGCTTTGATAATGTTGATTTACCTGCACCATTTTTTCCAACAATACTAATCATTTCGCCTTTTTGAATGGAAAATGTAATATCCTGCAGAACTTCATTCTGATCTTTATAAGAAAACGATAACTTTTCCACAGATAAAATAGACTCTGCAGGTAATTCCTTCACAGGACGCTTCATAGCTTGATACCATCCATGAACCTTATGTCTATTATGATCCAATCGCATTGTTTCAACATGAGAAGGTTTATCATTTGCATTTATCTCACATCCCGCGTATTTTAAAGCAGAGATATAAAGAGGTTCTCTGATACCAACTTCTTTTAAAATAGATGTAGACAATAACTCATCCGGCAACATGTCTGCTACAATCCGGCCATCATCTACCACAACAATTCGGTCTACATCTCGATGTAGTACATCTTCTAAACGGTGTTCAATAATCACAATAGTAGCCTTGGTAGTATTATGTATCTCATCAATTAATTCGATTGCATATTTTCCAGTTGCAGGATCTAGATTTGCCAAAGGTTCATCAAACAAAAGGATATTGACCGGACTCGTCATAACGCCGGCGATTGCTACTCTTTGCTTTTGTCCTCCGGATAAAGCTTGTGGTGAATGTTCGATAAACTGATCTACACCAACTAGTTTTGCACATTCCATGACTTTCTGCTTCATGATAGGTTGTTGAATACAGTCATTTTCCATAGAAAATGCGATGTCTTCCGCTACCGTAAGTCCAATAAATTGT
Organism: Herbinix sp.; assembly: GCA_029238935.1. GTDB lineage: Bacteria > Bacillota > Clostridia > Lachnospirales > Lachnospiraceae > Mobilitalea. The sequence continues at coordinate 19,860 of JAQZBN010000030.1, read as the reverse complement.
CCATCCGGGTCCTGAAGCACTGTCCCTACGATCTTGGATAATCCAAAAATCCCCATGCCTGCCGGATCCTTTCCATTTATCTTAAGACTACCGGTTACATCTCCGGTATAGGAAAAAGGAACCAATCCATTGATGCAATGAGCCAAGGTGGATTTACCGGAACCGGAAGGCCCAACAATCAGAACCTTTTCTCCTTCATAAATCGTTAAATTAATATGTTGTAATGTAGGTTCTGTTTGAGTTCTATATTTAAAAGTAAAGTCTTTGAACTCGATCATAGGATTTTTCATAACAAAAACCTTTCTGTTTTCATTGGTATCGTAATTTATTTTATATGTGGACTTAATCCAAAATCCTGTTATTACGATTGAAGTGTTGCTTTACCCAATCAATCTCACTCAATGAAGGAATGCCTGCGACTACCTGCGCAGGCAACCTTATCATGAGACAAATCATGATTAACAATATTTTCTATGATTACATACATTTCGTCAATGGATGAAACAACACTCTTTTTGTAGTATTTCTATTCTTAATTTTCTTTGATTAGACTGGAGGACTGGAATTTTACCATAGAGTAAGCAATTCCCAATAAGCTTCCAATAATACCAATGGTTAAGATATTGCCGACAAATGCCACAGCACCTTGTGTAAATACTTTATTGGATGGCTCGGCATAGATTAAGATATCTAAAACCGGAGCTATTAATACCCAAGCTAATGCATTCGCAACAATCTGTGCAACATTAAACAAAACAATTTGTTTTAATTTAAATCCGCCTACTTCAATCTTGTATTTGGAAGCAAGAAGTCCAACCAGTACACCAGCTATAGCTTCAGGAAATACCCAACTCCACCAAACACTACCGTATTGTACAGCATCTGCCAGCGCATGACCCAGTAAACCAACGGCTCCACCTACCACTGGTCCAAAGATTGCTGCTAAGAATGCAAGTAGTGCAACTCTTGGTTGGATCGCAGTATTTGGAATAAAACCAACCGGAATAGATACATAGGAAAGCACGATGAATAGTGCTGTACCTATACCAATAGCAACTACGGAACGAATACCATTCTTCTTCATAACATTTTTCCTCCTTTAATTCTCGTATATAATACGAGGTGCCTTTTTTAGTTTGATTCTCCAACTTGTGCCGGTTCCAATGTTATAAGCCTTTGCAAAAGAGCCCTGATTAATCGCTACCGCCATATTCTGTAAGGAATTAATATATACAAGGCTTTCTCCCGCGCGGACATCCGCAAAGGATTTGGCATAAGTAACAATATTTTGATATACAAAACGGGTATCATTTCGAATGCTAACCTCAACCCGTTCCCCCTGTGCAATGGAAAGCTGTGCAAATAAATCATGGGGGATATTCGTCCAAAGACTGCCGAACCTTACGTCAAGTACATCAATAGTCCCTTCAATCGTGTTATGTTCAAACACCGGATCAACTACCGGTAGCTCTATAATGCTATCAACCTCTGCTTTTTCCCCAATTTCTTCAAAGGAGATTTGGTTTGCTGCAAGACGTGCTCCTACATAAGCATACACATCTCTACCATGAAAAGTATAAGAAAGCTCTGAATGAGGCAGATGATTTGATGATTCATTAATAATTCTTGCTTCCTCTATACCAAGCATTCGTTTAATATGTGTTAAGGTTCCGTTATCCGGTGTTATAATGTACCTACCCGAGCTTGTCCGAACCGCAATACTTCGTCTTGACGAACCTACTCCAGGATCTACAACTGACACAAATACCGTTCCTTCCGGCCAATATTCCACGGTTTGAATCAAACGATAGGACGCCTCCCAGATATCATATTGCGGAATTTCATGGGTTAAATCATAAATTTTCATCTCTGTATCCTGTGAATATGCTACTCCGTGCATTGCTGATACTGCACCGTCTACAAGACCAAAGTCCGACTGAAAAACTATAGCACTTGGCATATGATGTGTGCCCCTCCTAAATGTTGTAATATTTACCATTTCATAATAAGGTAAATATAATACAGATTAGATTTTCTATCAAGCATAAAAACGTTTTTTATACTGTTTTTATCAAAGTTTTTATGAAAAAAATTCATCTAGAAGTAAGGCTTATTAATATGAAAAAAGGATCTTATAAATATGATTATTTTCATTAAATATGATTATTTTCATAATCAAGCAGGAAAAATGCAAAAGAAATGAGTCACAAACTTTTTGGTTTATAACTCATTTCTTTATAATCATAATACTATATATATCCATTACTATAATGCAAGATTACATGACCTGATGTTCAGTTTTTTGCTCCTTTTGTTGGCTACTATTTTACAAGCTTTACACGGTCTTCCAATGGAAGAAAACTTTTTTTACTGGGATCCGCTACAGGTTTTCCGAAAGGCATTTGTGCTAACAGTTTCCAATTCTCCGGTAAGTTCCATTGTGCTTTCACCTGATCATCAATTAATGGATTATAATGCTGTAAGGATGCTCCTAAACCAGCATCTTCTAAAGCCGTCCATACTACAAACTGCAACATACCGGATGATTGCAGTGACCATACAGGAAAATTATCTTTATATAAAGAAAATTGCTCCTGTAGCCCGCTTACAACCGCTTGATCTTCAAAAAAGAGAACAGTTCCATATCCATTCTGAAATGCATTCATCTTCTCATTTGTTGACCCAAAACTTTCCTCTGGTACAATAGGTCTTAACGTCTCTCTGGTAATATCCCAAAGCTTATCATGCTGCTCACCTAATAACACCACAGCTCTAGCACTCTGAGAGTTAAAGGAAGATGGTACATATTTTACTGCATGTTCTACAATATTCTTTATCTCATCATCAGTAATGGGTGATTCCTTGCTAATTACATAAAAAGATCTTCTGTTTTCAATTGCTTCTCTAAAATTTTTGCTCATATAATTTCATTCCTTTCCATGCATTTATAACCATATTTTATTATGTAACCAAAGTATACGATAACTTTTAACGTTTTCTCTTCCATTTATATTATATGTTTTTTTATTTTATTCTATTGTATTGTTTGCAATTTAATTGTATCCAATTACCATTTATTTGTCAAGTGTTATTTTGAATTTTTTCACATAACTTTGATGAATAATATAATGCTCTAAATGATAAAATTGAACGGTGGCATGAGTTTTATTTAATATACCTGAAAATAGGTTTTACGGTGATCAGCACAAAAAGAGTCATGATATGAGCAAAAAAGTGTGATGCAGAAGAAACCCACCACCCCAACTATTGACATAAAACCAACAAAATAGAGATAGAAGATACACCTAACTACCCGTATCTTCTATCTCTTCATCTATTCCATTTATTCTATTCACTATCTCCTTCGGATCCTTAATTTTTATTCATCATCCTTTTATTCATCATCCTTTTATTCATATCATTTCACAACTGGCTTACCTGCCTCAACCAAAACCTTATTGAAACGAAGAATTATTCCTTCAATCATCATTAATATTCCGGTTCCTAAGAGCAACCATTCAATCTTTATGGTATCTGACAAAGGACCAAACACCAGCATACCCAAAGGCATCATAATACTTGATATCATGCTTAACACCCCAAATACGCGTCCCATAAAATCTCCATCCACTTTTTCTTGAAATAATACGGTAGATGGTGTCATAAAAAATGGCATTGTCAGACCAAAAACTCCCATGAGCAGCAAATATACAAAAAAGAATGGAGTGAACCCAAAGATAAAGGTACAAAATCCCATCATCACACTGGATAATGTCATGGTGTATACCTTATTCTTAAAACCTCCCCAGGTTGCTATGATAAGTCCACCAATGGACATACCAAGCGAAAATGCAATCTCTATTGCGGTAAGTCTCCAAACATCGTCCCCATAACTTCTTGTTACCTGCAATGGAGTCAGAAAAGCTACCGGTGAAGCCAGTAGATTAAAAAACGCAATAAAAACAAAAAATCTTTTCACATACTCATGCTGTCTAATGTAGGAAATGCCTTCTTTCAAATCATGTAAATAACTGATCTCCTGTTTGGCCTCTGCCTTCTTATGAGATGGAATGTGTAAAAATAACAATAATACAACCACAGCAATGACCGCAGTAATTACATCAATATAGAATATCACATGAATGGACGCAACCGTTAATAAAGCACCACTCAGCATTGGAGAAACTAATAAAACGATGGATTGAATACTTCCATTAATGCCACTCACTTTGGTAAGTTTCTCTTCCGGAACGATCTGCGGAAGTATTGCACTGACTGCCGGTGTTTGTATTCCCTGTCCTAAGGCTCTAACAGCAGATACAACAAATAACAGCCAGATCTCATCAAAACCTGTTGTAAACATAATAGCCACTACCAGAGTAGATAGCGCAATCATAGAATCCGAAAGCATAATGAGTATTTTTCGATTATACCGGTCAGCCCAAACACCCGCAAAAGGTGCTAGAAAGAAGGTTGGTAAAAAACCACAGATAATAGAAATCGTCATCATCACACCGGATTGGGTACGAAGTGTGATATACCACATAATAGCATATTGAACCAGGGAAGAACCAAATAAAGATATGGTTTGGCTGGTCATAAAGAGAAGAATATTCTTCTTCCAGTTTTTATTCATAAATAAGCTCCTATTTCTTTCTTTTACTTTTATCAATTTGTATCGATTATTACCTTTTGTAGAATTCCCAATTTTCATTTTTATACTTATCGATCCAGAGCATCTGCATGATTTCCAAATCCTCGGAATAGTCGATCATAGCATCCTCTTCTTTATGCTTTAATTTTTCCAATACTTCAATCGTGAATTCACTTTCCCCAAATTCCTTCCATTCTTTAATCAACTCTCTATTAGGGTAAAAGCCAGAATTTAATTTAAACAGGGTGCCATTTAATGTTCCCTTTAGATCCTTTGTTTTCTCGATGATACATTTCTTTTTTGTATTGGAGCGTATGATATATACCCCCATATCCGGTTTGCTTTGTAAATATTGTAATTTTAATTCCTTGTTTCGATCCATTTTTACTCCTCTTAATATCCCATTTCCTTCAAAATTTTTGATAATGTTCGTAAGCGTTCGCTCAGTAGTTCATCATTATCGCTTAATGCTTGTTGAAATAGTTTAATATCTTCATTGATCTTCTCGTTATCTGTGCAAACGGATACTGTCATGGCATCCCCTTGCAACCCAACCCGATCAATGACTGGTTTCTCTGTGTCATATAAATTTTCATAACGATATGCTTCTCTAAAATGCAACTTTGCTCTGCAGATTAGGATTGCTAAGTCTAATACCCTATGAAATGGCAGCTCCTCCGACTGTCTTGACCACTTCTCCCCGGTATATCTCCAAACTTTAGCTGAGATATCAACCTTTCCTCTGTCATTCCATTGGGCTAATCCTAGGGATAACCCTTTGGCGTCTGTATTGTATGCATATCTACCGTCAACATTTTCATAATTTTCCGATACAATGACTGGTTTGTGTTTTAATGTGGTTGGAATTTTCATTGATTACCTCCATTTTAATTACTTATCTAGTAATTTAGTAATTTACTAATTTAGTACATATTACCCTACTCAATATATTTTGTCAATATAACACTTTTAATAAACTGGCTTCAAATAATTTGTTCATCCCTAGTTTTTTTCAGAAAAAATAAAATCAACTTTTGATAATTCCTGCAAATCCGAGTCATAATAATACAAATAACGTAAGGAGATAAAACAATGGCAGTTGAAGTATATATTAATTTTAATGGGAATTGTCGTGAGGCAGTTGAATATTATGCGGAGGTATTTACAACGGATGAACCCATGTTTATGACATTTGGTGATTCACCAATGGATTCCGAATTTCCTTTAACGGATACAGCGAAAACATTAATCATGCATACCGAATTAAACATTTGCGGCAGTAAGGTAATGTTTTCTGATACACCTCCCGGAATGGCGCTGGTGCAAGGGAATAATATCAGCTTGATTGTTAAGTGCCCTAGCATAGATGAAATCAAGAATATCTATGATCATCTAAAAGAAGGCGGCGAAGTACAAATGGAACTGCAAGAGACTTTCTGGAGCAAATGTTATGGGTTTGTTGTGGATAAGTTTGGAATTGGATGGCAATTAAGTTACGAAGAAGAGAAAGAATAAAATAGGGCAGTATAATCGGTTGATTATACTGCCATTCTTCTATCCTATAATGAAAGGTTTTTTATAAAAAAGTAAGAAAATATTCATAAATTCTTAAGGGGGTCAGGCACCCTATTTCAACCATACCTTTAGCCATTTCAGATCGTTCTGGTAGGGAGGATATCGAAGACCAATATCCAGTAGATTTGATTTTTTAAGGATACTTTTCTTATGGGAAAAGGTATCGAAACTGGCTTTCCCATGATAACCACCCATTCCGCTGTCACCAACTCCTCCAAAGGGCATGTGGGCTGTTGCCAGATGGACTATAGTATCATTGATACAGCCTCCTCCAAAGGATGTGTGTTTTAACAGTTTTCTTTCTCTGCTTTTATGATTAGTAAAATAATACAGTGCTAAAGGTTTGGGATGTTGATTGATCTGTGTGACTACTTCTTGTATCTGATCAAATTCGAGCACCGGAAGAATTGGACCAAATATTTCGTCCTGCATCACCGGGCTATCCCAGGTTACCTTATCTAAGATCGTCGGAGCGATTTGATTTGACTGCACATTGGATTGTCCACCGATTAAAATATTACTGCCTTCCAATAGATTGGTAAGACGGTGAAAATGCTTTTGGTTTATAATCTTTGGAAACTTTGTGTTATTACTTGGATCCGCACCGTAAAATTTCTTGATATAATGCTTCATGAGAAGTAATAATTCCATCTTTACTTCACGATGTACGAACAGATAATCCGGTGCTACACAAGTCTGTCCCGCATTTAAGAATTTACCCCAGATAATCCTCTTCGCAGCCAATCTAAGATTTGCCGTTTCATCCACGATACATGGACTCTTACCTCCCAACTCCAGACTGACCGGTGTAAGGTGCTTTGATGCTTTTTCCATTACAATCCTACCTACGGCAACACTGCCGGTGAAAAAGATATAATCAAATTTTTGCTCCAGAAGTACCTCACTGGCTTCTCTTCCACCCTGAATGATCGATATATACTCCGTTTTAAAAGCCTCATTGATAATATGCTCAATTATCTTTGAAGTATAGGATGATTCCTCCGAGGGCTTTATGATAGCACAATTACCTGCTGCAATTGCTCCAATTAGTGGCTCAATTGCTAATTGAAACGGATAATTCCAAGGTGCCAGAATCAGTACTACACCATAAGGTTCGGAATAAATCTTACTGCTGGACAAAAATTGAGCAAGAGGTGTTTTTACGTATTCCGGCTTAACCCAATTCTTTAAATTTTTTGATACAAAGCTGATTTCGTCTAATACCATACCGATTTCAGTCATATATGCTTCAAATTCTGTTTTATTGAGATCCTTCTTCAAAGCCTCCAAGATTTCATTTTCGTATTTTAGTATTATTCTTTTTAATTTCTGTAATTGTGTTAATCGAAATTGTAACTCTTTTGTTTTTCCTTTTTGAAAAAAAGTCCTTTGCTTCTCAAGAAGAGCAACGATTTCATCCATATTGTTCACCTCATCCAGCTATTTTCTCTTAGTAAATATAGTGTTAGTTTATCCTCTTTAAGAAAAAGTTATCAACTTTTTCTTTCCAATAACCTGTAGCTTTCATTTCCATCATACTTCATAATACTTTTCATAGATTAGGCAAGCTCCGATATACAAAAGCAAAGTAAATATAACATAAAAAACGATCAAACAAATACGACCGGTTATCTCCATGTGAAATAATGGAAGATCCGTTACTTTTGATATAAGTTCCGACATCAGAATTAATAAAATAACCGTAGAAAGAATGGGTAACTTCTTTATATGAAGGATACTTACGGAGAACAAGTACAAAAACAGTATGGACAATGGCAGGATAATACCAATAACTAAGATCGCCACAGGCTCAATCTCAATGATAAGATACGATGTATTCTCAGTGGCAAATCTTTTTAAAATAACAGAAAGAAGCTGAACTGCTCCATAAATTAGAGATAAGTAAATAAAATTATTTAATATTTTAGCGCCAATAATTTCCCATGGACTTTTTGCAACGCTCTTATCTAAAACATTACTGCTCTTTCGTAAATCAGAGGTAGTTACAACGACTAAATAAATTCCACTTACCACAAAGATCAAACCACCCAATACGGAACTAACCATTGCAATAAATTGGCTAAATTCTCCTTGTCCGGAGGGAACAACAATTGATAACAGGATTGCTCCTAATAAAAAAATCAAAAAAGCCGCGATATCTTTTAGCCTCCTGATAAATTCCCACTTTAAGACCTTAAGCATGATTAGTCACCTCCAAAAAATATTCCTCTACCGATTTTCCATATTGTTCCCTGATATCCTCTGACGATGCTTTTATCATATGGTGTTGATGTAAGATTAATAAATCATCAAATATTTCTTCCAAATCTCTGAGCATATGACTAGCGATAATCATGGAAGCATTATCCTCCATATTAGAGACAATCATCTTAATGATGCTATTTTTCATTCTGGGATCCAATCCGGAAATCGGCTCATCAAGAAGATATAACGAGGCTTTTCTTGAAATTGATAACATCAACAAAACTCTCTCCATATTTCCCTTCGAAAGTTCCCAGAAATAATCCTTCGGATGTAATTCTAATTGATCACAGATCGTATAAGCCTTCTCCGATTGAAAATCTGAAAACATATCCGTATAATAATTAATTAAACTCCTTATCCTCATCCAAGGATAGACATTAATTTCATTTAGCATATAGGATACATGCTTATGTGTTTGTGAAGAGACGGGGATGCCATTTATCCGCACCATACCCTCATCCGCTTTATATTGATCTGCTAAAATCTTTAAAATGGTGGTCTTACCGGTTCCATTCTCACCCATCAATCCTACAATTCTTCCGGGTAAAATATCAAAGGAAACGCGATCCAACACCAGCTTCTTACCAAATCGTTTCGTCAAATTTTCTGCTGTTACAATACTATTCATGATTGAATGCCTCCTTAATCAGTGCGAGTATTCCTTCCTCGGTTAATCCCATGTTTTTCATCCGCTTCACAAACTCTGTTACCTGGGACTGCATCATATCTTCTTGCAGTTTATTCTTACTATTCTTGGACACAAAGCTTCCAATCCCTTTTTTCGTCCAAATGACTTCATTTCCTTCTAATTGTTGAAAGGCTCTCTGCATCGTAAGGGAGGTAACCTCATAAATAGCGCAATATTCCCGAATGGAGGGAAGCTTCTCATCTTCTCGGTATTCGCCACTGATGATTTTATCTTTGATATCATTCGCTATTTGTATATAGATCGGTATATTATCTTGAAATTTCATACAATCTCCTTGCTACTGTAATACTTATGTATTACAGTATTATTATATGATAATTTTTCCATTTGTCAATCATTTATTCCATGTTCAGTAAAAATATTGGAATCAAAAACACATCGACCCTTTTTCTGATGATTGACCTGGGGATCGATGTGCTTCCTTCACTTTGGTTGTGATATTTAACTTATTTAATAAACTGCTTCTCATTATAACTTCGTATTTTTAGTTATTTCATGTCATCCTACTTTTGCCTATCTGATTGATAGACAAATCGAATCTCTGACTCATACAACCTTAAATACAGATTTCTTCTGGATGAAATTTCTCTGCTAATGATAAAAATATTTGTGATCACTTCCCACAGAAATACCCATCCACCAATAAATAAACCTTCCCTGACGATATTTAAGAAAATATTTTCCGTCTCACTTAAATACAGATAAGATATTCCAAGCAAAAACATGGATAGGATAAAGTAATATATATTTTTTTTCCTTAAACTTACACTGCTTTTATTCTCTTTTGCTGTGGCGTATGCGTAAAAATTTCGGTATGCAGACACGACAGCCTGTTCCTTCTCTAAATCTTTTTTATTCTCCGGGAGATATAAAGCAATAATGATATTATGTTTTGCAGGAATATCCTCCGCTGAGGTTATAATAAAATCATTAAATTCTTCTTCAATAAACCTTTTTTTAAAAGGAGCAGGATCCCATTCATCATAAACATCATCAAAATCATCTAGTAAAACTTCAATTAAATACGCATTATTCTCTGCTTCAAACCGATATTGTTTTTGAATTTGGGATATTTTCTTCTTATTCATGAATACCACCTATCAGCGTTCTTACTTTACATTATACCCATGCTACTATGTATTCTATTACTACGTACATAGAATAATTGCTTGTTCTAAAATCTGAAAGCCTGCTTCTAATTGTTCATCGGTAGCAACCAAAGGACATAAGAAAATACTCTTATTTTTCCTTCTCCTTTTTCACCATTATCCCTATACCTTTCAAAAAGTGACCATTCATTATAGTGAGTAGTCCCTCCAAAAATTTTTCTGATACCATTCCACCACTCATCGAGGGTAAGGAACGAAAAGGTATTTCCATCACTGAGGAGAGAATCATCTTTTCCTCTTCCATACTTCCATAGGAATATTTCTTAGCTATGATCTTACTGATGAGTAATATCGTTCGTCCTATCATAGTATGTCTAACATCTTCTAAGGTATGATTTCTATCATACGGTCTCTTCGTTACCAAATTACTCTCCGGCAAATCACTTCCATACAGACTCTGAAATTCCTGATCTGGTATCCTTAAATTACCCTCGCAAAGGTGAAAATAGGATGGACATATCTGTGCATAATTTGGTTGTGGTTGAACTTTATTATGTATTGTAATGGTATCCGACAAATGACAGACATCTACTGAGGAGCAAACCATAATCCGATATTCGCCCGGTTGCGCATACCAGTCTTTTAGAATCGTATTATAATAACCAAAGGTCTTCGTATCCAATATCACAGTAACCTTCTTTGTCTCTCCCGGTTCTAAACTGATTTTTTGAAATTCTCTTAATTCTTTTATCGGTAAAAACACCTGATCACTCTGATGTCCTACAAATACCATGACCGTTTCCTTCCCTTTTACCGTACCATGATTGGTTAGTTCAAAGGAAATTACAATTTCATCACCATAATCGTATTCGCTATGATTTATCATTAAATTTTTATATGAAAAGGATGTATAGGAAAGCCCATAGCCAAAGGGATATCGAACTGTTTTTTTCGCCGCTTCATAATAGCGGTATCCGACATAAATACTTTCCCGATATTCTACGGTATTCCTTTCTCCTGGAAAATAAAGATAACTAGGATTATCGGAAAGTTTCAAAGGCCAGGTTTCTGCCAGTTTGCCACTGGGAACAGCCTTACCTAGCAGTAGATTCACCGCTGCTGCTCCACCACCTTCACCCCCCAGATAGCATAGTAAGATACCCTTTACCTTGTCTGCCCATGGAAGCTCCATTGGTGCTCCTCCCTGTAAGATTACCACTACGTTGGGATTTACCTGTACCAAGGCTTCAATCAAACAATTCTGATTCATAGGAAGGGATAAACCAGTACGGTCAAAACCTTCGCTTTCATAACCTTCCGGTAAACCTGCAAAAAGATATACTACCTCCTTATCACTAGCTATTTTTAGGGCTTCATGAAATAGTTTATCCTCTTCCTGAGTCATCTTACTTACTCTTCCATTGATCGTATAACCATCCGCATATTCGACATCCATGGAATAACGCACAAAGGAGTCCCAGGCATTCTCAATATGAAATGGATGTATCTTTGAACTTCCAGCTCCTTGATACCTAGGTTCCTTGGCTAGCGTACCAATGACTGCCACCCTTTGATTCGTTTTTCCCGGAAGAATGCAGTCCTTATTTTTTAATAAAACAGCGGACTCTTGCGCCGCACAAATTGCCAGTTGGTGATGCTGTTCTGCATCATAATGATAATTACTCTTGCGGTTTTCCATCCCTTTTAAAATCAATTCTGTAACCTGGCAAGCTGATTTATCAAGAGCTTCAAGAGAAAGATCACCATTCTTAACTGCATCTATAATCTTACGATCATTGCTTCCATTACTGCCAGGCATCTCAAGATCCAGACCCGCTTTCACCCCAGCTGCTCTGTCACTGACCGCACCCCAGTCGGATACTACCAAGCCCTTAAAACCCCATTCTTTTCTTAGGATATCAGATAACAAAAAATCATGTTCGCTACAGTAGGTACCATTCAATTGATTATAGGAACACATTACCGTCCAAGGCTTTCCCTTTGCTACAGCGATTTCAAAGGCTTTCAGATACGTCTCCCTCAGGGTTCTCTCGTCCACAACCGCACTGGTGGTCATTCTCCTGGTTTCTTGATTGTTAACGGCAAAATGCTTCAGGGACGTCCCTATCCCCTTACTTTGAACCCCTTGGATCATCTCTGCAGCCAGCTCTCCCGAAACCAATGGATCTTCACTGAAGTATTCAAAATTTCTCCCACACAAAGGGCTGCGTTTCTGATTTACACCAGGACCCAGAATTACAGAAACTCCTTCCTGTAGACATTCTTCACCGATCGCTTCACCCACCTCATACAGCAGTTCTCTGTCAAAGCTGCAGGCCAATGCACTGGCAGTAGGAAAACAAACCGCCGGTTCACTGTCGCCAATCCCTAAATTATCCTTAGTCTCAATTTGCTTGCGAACTCCATGTGGACCATCTGCCATCATAATAGGCTGTAAACCCAGTCGTTCCACTGATTTTAAAGTCCAATAATCCTGACCGGAGCAAAGCCCTGCCTTCTCTTCTAAGGTCATTTGTTGTACTAATTCTTTTACTTGCTTTTTTCTCAGTGTTTCATTGTCAAGTATATCTACCTTATCTGCTCCTTGGTCATTCATCCGTACCTCCCCTTCTGTTTGCATCTTTGTATTCTCCCAAATTAATTAATTTATTTTTTGATATAGATTTGCTTCATAAGGTCTTAATAGCTTCGACTGTGTCTCATAATTTGATAAAACTAATTGATATCCTTTCCGTATTTTGCTTATCTTCTTAGGATGGCTGCTTAAATTACACTCTACATAAAATTCTTCACTGTCCAACTTTCTATAGTACGTAAATAGATCTTTCCTGTTTCGATTCACTACCCGAAACTCTCCATAGATCAAAGGCCGATGTAACTTCCTTATCTGAATGAGAGCTTGATAAAAGCGCAGCACGGAATTGTTGTCGCATAATTGATTTTCCACATTCCACTCTTGATAATCTGCATCCATAAAACTCCATGGGATACCTTTACTAAATCCTGCACCCTGTTCTCCGCTCCATTGCATCGGTGACCTTGCATGATCCCTGCTACCACTGATTACTTTCTTAAGTGCCGCTTCCTCCCCTATGGTTTCTTTCAGTTCATGAAAGAGATTGATACTCTCCACATCTCTAAACTCTTCGATCGAGGAAAACTGTCTGTTGACTGCACCAATTTCCTGCCCTTGGAAAAGAAACGGTGTTCCTCTTAGCGTTAACTGCATCATAGCCAGAAGTTTCCCTAATACCTGCCGGTATGCGGTATCCCCATTTATTTTCGATATCATTCTTGGATTATCATGATTTTCATAGAATAAGGACAGCCAGCAGGAACTACCGTAATGTTCCATATAATCTATCATTGTTCTTTTAAAAAAATTCAAATCATATTGATACTCTTCAAATCTCACATGCCCCGGTGTTTCCAAATGATCAAAGGAAAACACCATATCCAGTTCCTTCCTCTCCTGAGCGGTTAAGAGCTTACTCATCTCCATGCCTACCCCGGGTGTTTCCCCCACGGTGAAAGCATCAAAGGGGGCAAAGGCCGCTTCCTTTAATTCTTTTAAGTATTCGTGGAGCTTCGGTCCATAAAAATAATGCTCAATCCCATAATAACCCATTAACTTTCCTATGCTCTCATTACCTTCCGGTAATCCCTCCTGTTTGGAGATATAATTGATCACATCGAGACGGAATCCATCAACACCTCTTCGCAGCCACCAACGGATCATTTCCCGGATTTCTTTTCTTACTTCTTCGTTCTCCCAGTTCAAATCCATCTGCTTTTTTGAGAAAAGATGGAGTGCCCATTCCTTTTGTTCCTCATAATAATTCCAAGCAGAGCCACTAAAGAAGGAGGTCCAGTTATTCGGAGGATGACCCTCTGACTTTTTAAAATGATAAAAGTTTTTGTATTTAGAGTCCGGGTCGTTTCGCGCAGATTGAAACCAAGGATGTTCATCCGAGGTATGATTCACCACTAAATCCATAATTAATTTCATTCCTCTATGATGAACTTCATTCAGTAAAACTTGAAAGTCCTCCATCGTCCCAAACTCTTTCATAATATCGAAATAGTTACGGATATCATAACCATTATCATCATTCGGAGAATCATAAATAGGTGATAACCATAGGGCGTCAACCCCTAAATCCTTAAGATAATCAAGCCTTGATTGAATTCCTTTCAGATCCCCAATCCCATCCCCGTCCGAGTCCTGAAAACTTCTTGGGTAGATCTGATATATTACAGCTTCCTTCCACCAGGTTCTTTTGATCTCACCCTGGTAATTGTTTGGATAATCGGTTTCACTATTAAGTAAATCCAGCAGCGTAGAAAAAAAACCTTGGTCTAACATCCCTTTGGTAAAATATGCTATTCTCTTTAATGATAAATTACCTATGATAGGATTTGTAAGAAGTGTTTCACTTTTATCCAGTTGAACCAAGAGCTTTCGTAAGATATCATGGCCAATGGGATTTTGATATACTTCCTTCACTTTGCTGTTCATATTTAGTTTACTCTTCATAAATAACCTCCCGGATATAGGATAAACGTCATATAAAATAAAAGACCAATTGACAAGTAATCTCTCCTTAAATATACTATGAATATTGTAAACAGGGTACGTAAGATAACATTACTATTCCCTGACATGCTGATATAGCAGAATGGAGGATTTATGTTACAACCAAAGACTAATTTTTTTACTCAAATTTTTTATGCAATTACAAAGCCAAACAAATACTTCAAATTAACCAGAGTGAGTGGAGGTAGGCTTACAGGATTTGTATTTTTATTTTCACTCTTCCTTACCGTAATAGCTATGATACCGATCACCTTGATTTTCGTAGGACCAAATGGAATCTATAATATCATTGAAGAAGACGTTCCAGACTTTGAACTGAAAAATGGTGAATTACATGTGGATGAACGGTATGAAGGTATGGATGGAGATGTCTATGTATTAGTTGATACTGATATAGACTATTTTACTTATGATGACATAGACAAAAGCTATACAGAAACCATTTTAATTAGTAAAACAAATGCCTTTGTTTATCGTTCCTATGGAAGAATTCAAGAGATAGATTTTGCTCAACTAGGTGGATTACATCTAACCAAAGATTCTTTAGCCGTTTTCCAGCCTTTTTTGTATCTAATGGTAGCGCTGATTGCATTGTTCCTTTATTTATTTAATGTAGGTGCATATTTCCTCACAGGATTATTCTATTCCTTAATTGGATTGATTGTTTCTGCAGCCGGTAATATAAATCTTAAATTTGCACGGATTTTCAAAGTTGCAATCTACAGTAAGGTCACAATACGTTTACTTTATCTTCTGATAGATTTAACCAAACTGGAACTACCGGCATGGGGCCGTAACCTTTTTGCAATACTAGTTACCACACTTTATGTTGTATTCGGAGTTCTATCTCACAAATCAGACGAAGCAAAGCAAGAAGATCTGCTAACTATGCCTAATTCTGTATTTTAGTTCTATTCTGCTCCGCCATCCTTGCAACCGAAGCTTCATCCAGATTGTAAAAGTGCATTATAAAAATCATAATCACGTATCCGATGATCGGAACCAAACTCATAATGATCCATATTCCCTCCAAGGTAGAATTTGTCTGCCTTGGAGCTTTTTGTACATAACCATAAAACCCCAGCAGCAAAAGACAAATCGTGTTACATAAGGCTGCCGAAAGCTTCGTGACAAAGGTTTGAAGTGAAAATGCCATTCCTTCCGTCCGCTCGCCATTTTTGCTTGCTCCGTATTCAATGCAATCACTTGTAAACATTCCATACAGCATTAAAGGTATTTGCATAAAAGCGACGCGGATGGCAGCAATCACCAGAAAAAGGATAAAATTTTCGTATCCTGATTTATACTGTATTATCGATAATAATATGGTAGCTATGGAACAGACCACCGTAAGTTTCTTTTTTCCAAACCATTTAATTAAGTAGGGCAAAAAGGGGGCTAATATAATTACCGGGAGTATTACGACAGCCATAATGACTGAGACGAATGCTTCGTCACCCAGATTGGATTTAGCAAAATATACAGCCATAATTTGCAATGTATTTGTCGTTCCGATCGCCATATACCCAATGTAATAAATGAATAAATATTTATTACGAAAAAGTAGTTGAAAGATCTTAAGAAACGAAATATCTTCACTTCTTATGTAGTTCACTCTTTCTTTGGCTTTCATTTGCATGGGAAACATAACAAGAAAGGAAATCAGACAATAGATTCCTACTGTCAATGTCCAACCAACATTAGCTTTGATACTCATAAATGCGGCACTGGTAATTGCAGCAACGGCCGCAGCTAATCTTCCGTGGGACATTAAGATATTCCTCTCGTAAGAGGAACTACTCATAACAGTAGCAAGAGAAAACAAAGGGGAATCTGAAATTGTATAGATCATATCAAACAAGATATACGTTATGTATGCATACAAAAGTTTAAGTAGATAGGGTCCTTGGATTGGTAGTAATAAGAAGAATAAAGACAAGGGAAGAACATAGGTGACAAATTTTAGCCAAGGAAGATACTTCCCTTTTCTAAAATTACATTTATCCACGATAGCACCCATGATTGGATCATTGACTGCATCCCATACCTTAGCAATCAGAAGTAAAAGGGTTGTATCCGCAAGAGATAAACCTACATATTCGGTGTAGAAATAGGTTAGAAACTGGAATGGAATTACATAAATAATATTTTGACCAAGAAAAAAGCCTCCATAAGATAACCGCTCTACGCGGCTTGTTTGATATTTGCTCTTCTCCATGCTTACCAAGCCTTTCCGGGAAACCCCCTATGAAAATTAATATAAAGCTTTATAATTATCATAACTCCGCTTGGTAAATTCTTCAACATAATTCCTAAAAACACCATAGAAAGAAGATGAGCGAATATTATTAATATAGTTCGTAAAGAGTAAAGTGTTATAAGATAGGAAATCCTATTCTGCAAAGATGGTATGAAAAGCTTCTCCTTTCCCATCTATTTGAATTTGAATAGAGTCAAAAGAGGAAGTAGAACTAATCTTATATGCGAAATCCTTTGGTTGGCTTAACTCCTCTGTCTCAAAAAAGATTGTTAACTGATTATTATTAATTGAATAAGTCATTGTTTTAACTCCATTATCAATTCCACGATATACAATTAACTGTTTTTTTAAACTATAAATTTCATATACTCCCTGTTCTTCTGCACTATTCAAAGTTTCAATATTATGGTTCGTCATTTCATACGGTTCTATAAGTTCAGTACTCTTTTTACACCCAGATAAAAGTAATAAAACTAAAGTAACGATAAGCATCTTTTTAAACATATCTTATTCCTCCAGAATCAATTCTACATTTCCAACTATAGTGAATTACTACCATTATTATACATCAATCATTTTGGTTTATCACTAAATTTTAGATTAATAAGGAGTTCTTACAGTTATTCTGTAGCTTTATTCATTATTTATCACGACTCATTGATCAACATCAAACCCTGAAACCTGATTTACAGATGCAGACCTTCATCAAACCCAAGCATAAGATTCATATTCTGAATAGCTGCTCCCGATGCACCTTTTCCAAGGTTATCCAACCTCGTCATAATAACCGCACTGCCCTTTGAGTCATTGCCAAATACAAATATCTCAGCGTAATTAGTATTATTGCACGCAGTGATATCCAATGCTCCATCAAACAATACAGAATCATCTCCATAGGGCATTACCTTAACAAACTTCTCTCCTTGGTAATGCTCACAGAGGAGTTCGTGAATCTCCTTAGCATTTAATTTCTTATTCAGAAGTTTTGTATGAATAGGTACTGATACAGCCAATCCTTGATAAAAATTACTTACCACCGGTACGAAGATCGGAGCTTCCATCAACCCGGAACGCATTGCCATCTCAGGAAGATGCTTATGATTTAAGTTTAAACCATAGGGTCTAGGAGCTTTTGTGTATTCATTCTTTCCGTCCAGCTGCTCATATTTATCGATCAATCCCTTGCCACCACCGCTGTATCCAGTGATGCTATGACAACTAACCGGATAATAAGGTGACATTATTTCTTTTGCAATGAGCGGATAAACGGATAGTATAAATGCTGTCGCATGGCAACCGGGATTACTTACTCTTTTGCTGTTTTTAATTGCTACCCGATTCTCCTTCGATAACTCCGGAAGTCCATAGGTCCAGTCTGCTGCTGTTCGATACGCTGTACTGGCATCAATCACTCTCGTAGTATCATTCGTAATAAGACCTACTGCTTCTTTAGCCGCATCATCCGGAAGACACAGGAAAACGATATCTGCTTCATTTAAGCATTTCGCTCTTTCCTGGGGATCCCTTCTTTTATCATAATCGATCGTAATCATATCCAGTTCAGGGTATAGACTCAATCGTTCATGTATTTTTAATCCTGTTGTGCCTGTTTGTCCGTCAACGTATATTTTCTTTTTCATATGATACCAAACCTTTCATTATAACTTATCTTTGTTACTCACCTTTACTATTCGTCTTTCTACTCGTTTTACCATTCATTTTTGCTTTTCGTTTTACAATTCGTTTTGCTATTCATCATTACAATTTGTTTACAGTACATCTAAGCAATTCGTTTTTACACTTCATCACTACAATTTGTTTTTATCGTTCATCTTTGTAATTCGTTTTACAATCCATATATACAATTCGTTATTACTCTTCTATTCAATTATCCTTATCCTTTTTAAATAATCATTACAATATGTATATTTATTCATTTTATTAAGTTAATATACATCTCTGTTTCATCAATGTCAAGACTAAATATAACTTATTTTGGCTAAATATCATTATTGCATTGAATTATTACTCCAATTATCTATACGCCTTATAATACCTATCAATGTTTAGATTGATATAATTGTAATATTATGTTATTTGATGTATGATTTATATACATGAAAGTTCATATTTGTTTTAGTCAAAGTAGAAAATTAATATTAGGTGGTGTGACTATGAAAAACAATATTACCAGAAACTCTTCACAGCTTACGATCGATTTAAATTGATACAACAATTTAACTAGAAATGGCTGCGTATCATTACTACGCAGCCATTCGTTATTGTTTTTTGTTTTTCTTTTATTTATCAACCCAACGCTACATCCAATAACATCATAATTGCAAAACCAATCATAGCACCAATTGTTCCTACATTAGAATGATGTTTTTCTTGTTGAGCTTCCGGAATTAACTCTTCCACAACAACATAAATCATAGCTCCTGCCGCAAAGGAAAGTGCATAAGGAAGAATTGGTTTCATTGCTATGACAGCAGCTGCACCGAGAACACCTGCAATCGGTTCCACGATACCGGATGCCTGCCCATAGACAAAGCTTTTCGTTCTTGATAAACCCTCTCTTCTAAGAGGTATAGATACTGCAGCGCCTTCCGGGAAGTTTTGAAGTCCGATACCAATGGCAAGTGCTATGGCTCCTGCCATAGTAGCCGC
>JAQZBN010000149.1 GCA_029238935.1 Herbinix sp. | reverse complement strand
TTCATCTGCAGGAAGTCCTGTTCCTGGCGATAAAGAGGAATGTACATTCCATACTTCCGATAAATGATATATGCCAGCAGGGATTCCGAAACATAACTTTCGGGAATCAAGGCAGGCGTTCCATTATCCTTTACAAATGGTGTTTCCTCCGTTTCCCTCTGGGCATGAATACGTGGTTGCCATGTATTCCACACGCTCCAGTTTTGGAGGAGTATAAACGATTTCGCAGATAGGACATGCTTTTTCTTCCTCGGTCAGTGTATCTACCTTCACTTGTCGGGTAGGGATATCCTTGAATTGTTCTGCTAACGTGGGTTTCTTTTTACGGGATTTCTTTTGAGCCGCAACCACTTCCGGTTCAATCAGTTCCACGGCTTCTCATCCTCTGGAAGATTGTCAAAAAGATTCAACTGACCTGCGACATCATCCACTCGGCGTTCACTGGAAGCACCAAAATACTTCTGACGAAACCAAGCCAACTCAGCCTTGAGATTATCATTTTCAGCCTGCTGCTTATTCAGGGTCTCCGTAAGTGCTTTTATCGTAGTATTTAGTTGTGAAATCATATCTTTAAGCTCTATGAGTTGGATATCTTTACTACTGTTCGCCACGTTTTTGCTCCTTAGTTTACTATAAATAGCATACCACAAAAAAGAGCGGAAAAGCTAGTAAAATCAAGGGTTTTAGGCAGTTTTCAACGCCTTCGGCTGCTCGATTTCAAGCCCCGTCATAAGCCAGTCGAATTGCTGCCAGGTGATTGCTTTTGCCTCCTTGCTGTTTCTTGGCCATCGGTATTTACCTTGAACAACGTCAAGCCGTTTATAGAGAAGAACCATTCCATTTATAAAAGAACATCAAATTATCATAGGAGCAGTTATTATAGCAATTGCAATTATAATTGCTGGGAATACTCTTAGCAACGCAATTATATACAAGTATTTTTAGCTTCTGATTTATGCATTTCATATGAATATATTTAAACAGCCTAGCCTAGCACATAAGCAAACTTGAATTTGTAGGAGGAAATAATAATAATGCTGACAATAATAGAAGCAGAAAACTATTTAAAAATTGGAGTTGAATTAACACCAGGTGCATGGGGGCAACATAGCATTTCAGTAGGAACAAATGCAAGGTTAATTGCCGAAAGAGTGCCTGAAATGGATAGTGACATGGCATATATAATGGGGCTAATGCATGATATTGGCCGTAGAGCAGGAATTAAAGGAATTCTTCATATTTTTGATGGATATGATTTTATGATGAGTCTCGGTCAAGAAGAACTTGCGCGTATTTGCCTAACACATTCATTCCCTATCAAAGATGTGAGTACGTTTTTTGGAAAATATGATTGCACAGCATCGCAAAATGATTTTTTAGAGAACTTTTTAGCAAATGTACAATATGACAATTATGATATATTAATTCAGCTATGCGACGCAATATCGCTACCTAATGGTGCATGTATTATGGAAAAGAGACTGATAGATGTTGCATTAAGACACTGATTGCCATCGTTTACTATTGATAAATGGAAAGCATTTATGCAAACTAAGAAATATTTTGATGAACTATGCAACTGCAATATATATGAATTGTTGCCAAATGTATTTGAAAATTCATTATGTGATTTAATCTGACAATTCCAAGTTGTAAGGTAGTCGAACTTCCAATTATATTTATTAGAAGGATGAAAGTCCATAAAGAAAAGTGGTTTCGCAATTGTTTAATATGTGATTATATTAATTATATTGTTGAGGAGATGAATAAATGTGCATGATGGTTTACCTCAGTAGTGATAAAGAATTACCAATTATTCCATATAAAAAAGATTTCGTCAATTTTTATGTTAACAAGCTTGGTGAACAAGATTTTGGATATGAAGGAGCCAGAAAGGTATTAAGTAAAAAGTATTTATATAATGCGGGAGCGCATACTGGATGCGGTTGTGGTTTTGATTATGGCACATATGAACCTATTGATAATGATGATATTGAAGAGGAACAGAAAGGAAAGGAATCTGTTAGCCAACTTTTTAATTATATAAAAAGCGCATTAATTACAAATAAAAATATTGAGCTATATGCTTGTATAGCAGGGAATGAAGGCAAAGATTTTGTGACGAAATCAATAGATATTATTCATAAATATGCTTTAGGAGATAGTTTCTTTTTTGTAGGTAATGAATTATGGAAAATAAAAAGTTAGATAAATAATTAGTAATAGTTTACTTTCTTTTATAAATTGTGAAGAAATCCAACTTCACATTGTTTATTAGTAGTCGATATTTATTATGCAATTTTATAGTAAACCAAGAGATTATAAATGAATCATACATATTTATATTGCCTATAAAGAAAGAGTGTAGTATGGAAGAAAAATACTTAACTGAACTTATACAAAGAATGATTATAAAAGAAGAGATTAAATCGTCAGATTCATCGATAAGTTGGAAAGCGTATCGTGAAGCCGAGACTCTTACGGACACATCATCTTATCCAATCCTAAAGAATTTGATTTTACAAAATTCGAAGCCAAAGGACAAAAAATATCGGAATGCAGCATATTTTATTATGGGAAAGCTCCTTAAAAAAACTCCTATAAATGAATTCATTGATTTTTATTTGCAGCAGATGGAAGTGGAAACAGATAAGTATATACTATCATCTATGTTGGACTTAGTGGCTGATATAATAATCCCAATCAATATATCTACTAAAATATTAGGATCTCTCGCTATGAATGAAAAATGGCTTATTCGACATAGTGCTATTAGCGCGCTTTGTTCATCTACTACGTCAGAAAGTAAGCAGGCACTTTATCATTATATCAATCAAGCGGATGAAAAAACATATAGGTATGAAATTATATATGCAAACGCATCACTAGGGAAAATTGGTTCAGTTGAAGATATTCCAACACTAAACAAACATATTAAAAGTAAAATCAATGACATCCGTTATAGTGCAGAGTATGCGATTAAAAGTATTCAAGAGCGTGCAAAATGAGTATAATTAATTTTTATTAGTGAATGGAATTAGAAATTCAAAAGTTATAGGAACTTCCCATTATGTTTATTATAAAATCAATTTGATTAGCAATTGTTATAGACTACTTAATAAAAATAATGACAGAGATAGAAGAGTGGCATATGTCCATTTATACGGCGTAGCACAAGCATGTGCTTTAATTGCAAAAAAGAGAGGCGTTGACATTGAATTAGCGATTATGGCAGGAATGCTTCACGATTTGTACACTTACAAGAGAAAAGATGAAGTGCGACATCTTGGAATGGTAACCTTATATGCACCGCCATACAAGGGGGTTATGACGGAAAAGACGAGAAAATTTCGGATTTGGAAAAAGTCATAAATGATGCCAATATTATGCAATTCTATTTCTATAACCCTACTAGCCCAGAAATGAAGCTTGATAATAAAAGGGTAAATAGTTTATTATCCGAATTTGGAATGTCACTCTGATAATAAGCATTATGTAAAGTTAAGTTGGTCTGCAGTTTTTCACTATTGCGATGCAACCCAACTTCCCATTAGATTATAGTAGGTATTACATGAGTAATTATGAATACAAATAATCATAAAATAAATAAGAAAATTTATTTAAAGATAGTGTGATAATTTTGGAGGAAACATCATGACTGAAGAACTGCTATCGTGTGCCGCCTTGTTGAGTGTTGTTGGCCTGATGTCGGATAATGAATATAATGAGATTCTTGATGCATTATTTATCATAAGACCAGAAGACTATTTACTTTTAGATTTAGAACATGTCTCATCGGACATGAACAAAACGATTTCAATTATCCGTCATAATTTTGATGAACATAACCTGGATCATACTATCTTTGGGCGGTTTTTAAGAGGGTTTAAAAATTGCATATTCAAGCTACAGCTCGGACAAAGAAGGCTTTGCTATTAGAGTATATGAATTAAGGAAGATCATACCTTCAGAGATCCAATCAGCTGAGCCATTTTTCACTATGTGTTATGCGGATGATCCTTTGTCATGGGGAGATAAAGACCAAACAAGAGAAAATGTGTAGGTTCTATGATGAGAATTGAAAAAATATGAAGGTGAATTTCCCAGTAGTTGAACTTCCCGTTATGTTTACTAGGCAGTGAAAAATTAATTGATAATGTGAGTTGGACATATTTTTATAATATGAAGGAGACAAGTATGGCAGATATAAGGGTTGCGACAAAGGCACTGATTTTATATAACAAACGAGCATTAATAATTCAACGCTCAAATTATTGTGGAGTTGGCGAAAACGATTGGGAATTTGCAGGAGGTGGGTTAAAGTTTGGAGAAGATTTGCTGGATGGGCTTTCTCGTGAAATAAAAGAAGAGGTCGGCTTGACAGTTCGGATTGATAAGCTTTTATATGCTGTGTCCAGATTAGTAAACCCACAACGGCAAATAGTTGCATTAATTTATCTTTGTTATGCTGATACTGACACGGTTGTTCTTTCTGATGAGCATAAAAACTTTTTATGGGCAACACGTAAGCAACTTGAAGAATTGTTAACTAAGCCTATGTTGGATGACCTTGCTTGTAATTCAGTGTTAGAACAGCTTGATATTATATAATGTAGTTTACTTAGCGAATAAGTAAGAATAATGTGCTGTTATGTTGCTTTACTTTCTTTCACAATAGCGAAGAAACTAACTTCCCATTATGTTTATAAGGTAGATGGGATAGTTCAAGTAATTTACTTACATGATTAGTCGTAAGTTGATTCCAAATTGTTATCTAAAGCGAACTATAGATTATTTATATTGGGTTTGTGAGGGAAAATATGAAAAATTATACTCAAGTTTATGTGAAAAATAGTTTTGAAGCGGCAGAAATGTATTGTAAAGCTTTTGGTGCAGAAATTACATTTGAAGTGAGAAATGATGATAAAACTGCTTATGCACACTGTGAATTATCTGTAGATGGTGAAGGATTTTTAGCA